>JBBRFL010000026.1:0-45603 GCA_038224325.1 Thermoanaerobaculia bacterium
ACCATCTGGCCGGCGATGGCGAAGGCGTTCGAGGCAGCGCGCGGGGATCTGGCCGAGCGGATGCTCCAGGCCCTCGAGGCCGCGCAGGCGGCCGGCGGCGACATTCGCGGCATGCAGTCTGCCGCGATCCTCGTGGTCAAGGGTGTCTCGAGCGGGAAGCCCTGGCAGGACAAGATCTTCGACCTGCGCGTCGAGGACAGCCCGCAGCCGCTCGTGGAGTTGAGGCGCCTCGTGACGCTGCAGCGCGCGAACAACCTCGGCAACGAGGGCGATCGGTACTTCGAAAAGAAGGATGACGCCGCGGCGGTGAAGGCCTACGCCGCGGCCGAGGCGCTCGCTCCCGACTTCGCCGAGATGGCTTTCTGGCACGCGGTCGCCCTGGCGAACACGGGGAAGGTGGACGACTCGCTGCCGGTCTTCGCGAAGGCGTATCGCCTCTACCCGAAATTCCGTGAGCTGCCGCCACGCCTGTCAAAAGTCGGGCTCCTGCCCGCCGACCCGAAGGTCATCGCGCGGATCGTCGAGGCGAAGTAAGCGCGCATCGGGTCGCTTGGGGTCAGTACCTGCGGGGCGCGCTACGTCGTCAGCACCACCGACTCCAACCCACTCCTGACCCCACTCCCAGCCTATTTGACAACGACCAAGAAATTTGGTCATATGATCATAATTTATGGTCAGAGTAAAACGCTCCTCGCCGTTCGGAGGTCAGACGCGCACGCGCGCTCTGGTTGCCCTCGCTCTACTCGACGAGAGTTTTCCCCGCGAGATCGGCCGGCTGCTCTCCGAGCCGATCAACGGTGTCCTGCAGGCCATGGCAAGCCTGGAGAAGGATGGGCTCGTCGCGGCACGGTCCGCCGGGCGGACCAGGCTCTACCAGCTCAATCCTCGCTATTTCGCCCTCGCGGAGCTTCGGACGTATCTGAACCGACTCGCTGAGCCGGAGACAGAGTTACGTAACCGGATCGACAGCCTTCGGAAAAGGCCGAGGCGGACGGGCAAGCGGCTGTGAAGATCGACAGCGATTCTTCACTTGAGCAAGTCGCCGGCGCCGTGGCCGCCGCTTTCGAAGCGGCCGGCCTCCGAGCGGTGCTCACTGGCGGCGCGGCAGCAGTCATCCACACGGGCGGTGAGTACCAGTCCGAGGACCTGGATTTCATCCTCGAGTCGTCACCGTCTCAGGAACGGCTCGACGAGGTGTTGGCCGAAATCGGCTTCTCGCGCAAGCGAGATCACTACGTTCATCCCGCTTCCCGGTTCTTCATCGAATTCCCTCGCGGGCCTCTGTCGATTGGGCGCGACATCCGAATAAGGCCGGTCGAGGCGCGAGTTGGCCGACAGAGCATCCTGGCGCTCTCTGCAACAGACTCGTGCCGCGATCGACTCGCCGCCTTCTACCACTGGAACGACCGGCAGAGCCTCCAGACCGCGCTCCAGATCGCGCGACGCAATCGAGTCGATCTCGAGATCATCCGAACCTGGTCGATCGGAGAAGGCATGAAGGCGAGGTTCGAAGAGTTCCGACGAGAGCTGTCTCCGAGGTCCCCCACGACTTCCGGGTGACGGACGCCACGTTCCTGCCGAGGGTTAAACGGGGTCAACGCTGAATCGCTGCGCTGCATCGCCGAGTGTCGGCCGACGCGTTCGACGAGTTGCCGGGTTGAGCTTTCGTCCGCGAGTTCGGCTTCCAGGCGGCGGACATCGCGGACGAGAGTTGTTCCGTGCGTTCCGGCAGCCGCCAATCGGAGCGATGGTCTGGCGAGACTCCAAGCTCGCTACGCGCTCCGGAGTGAGCGATCGGACCACGACTTCCGGATCTTTTGCATCATTGGCGACGCGGGCAGCAACTTCTCATCTCCTCGGATCACTCGAGCAAACGTCTCCGCGAGGTCATAGCCGATTCCGGGAGCTCCTCGGGCAGCGCAGCGTAACCTCGAACAGCGGCCCCGCGCAGACCGGCCGATAGTCGGCCACTTCGGATCCTGGACTCTGGCCCGGTCGCTACCGGTCGCACGACGCGCTCCGGGGGTGACGTCAGCGGACGCGGGCGAGCTCGGACTTGACTCGGGCGAGCTTTGGCGCGAGGAGTGAAACGGGGCACCGACAAGTTGTTCCGAATAAGGCAGAGCCGGGGCAGGCCGTTGGGATCCCCCGACAAACTCCCGGCCGTCGACGGTCCAGTGGCGCAGAGTTCGACCCGCGACCGGGTGAATTGGTTGGTTGATGGGGTACTTACTTTCCTGCGTCACCGAGAAGCTCCCGGGGTCAGCCTGCCTTTGCGGCAGATGTCTGACCCCAGGGAAGCCCTTTACTTCACGTTGTCCCGAGAGCTCTCAGGGCTTTTTGGGATCCGAATTGACCACTTCACCGACCTTGTGTCCAGCCGCAGCGCCGCTCAGGCCGCCCACGGCGGCTCCCACGACCGCGCCGACGGGACCACCCAGGGCTGCTCCAGCAACCGCGCCGGCAGCCGCGCCGCCCGCCGTTCCCACTCCGGTGCCGACCGGCTGAGTGCCCGGCTGTCCTGTCGGATTCACTTCTTCCGCGACCTTGTGCCCGGCCGCAGCGCCGGCCACGCCTCCCACGGCGGCTCCGACGGCCGCCCCGACGGGACCGCCAACAAGCGCGCCAACAACTGCGCCGGTCGCGGCGCCGCCCGCGGCTCCCGTTCCGGTACCAAGCGGATGCGAACCCGGCGTTCCCGACGCTACCGGCGTGGTTGCCGTCACTTCATCTTTGTCTTCCAAGTTCAACATGATGGGCTCCTTCTTTCTTTGCCAACCGCGTGAGGATCTCGACACCTGCAATCGCAGATGACACCGTGCCGGCTCCATCCCTGGGGACCGGTTCGGCCATGGACAGCATGTCCGGCCGATGTCGGCGCCGTCCAATAGCTAGTTGCGTTCAGTTTGAGATGTCCCAGCGATCAATCGAGGGGGATTTGGACCTGGAACCTACTTCTCTCCCGCCGCCCCGTCGAGCGCCTCCTGCATCGCCTTCTTCGTGAAAAAGGTCAACCAGAGGGGAAAGTCTTCGCTCAGCGGGGCGCCCGGCGTGTAGGCGAGGGCGATGCCGCCGACATCGACCGCGGCCTGCACCTGCTCGAGCTTGATCGCTCCGCGTTCGAGGGCCCCGTGCACCTGGTCGATCACCGCCGCGAAGAGCTCGATCGTCCGGCGCAGATATGCCTTGTCGTGCATCACCGGCCCCTGGCCCGGAACGATCTCGCCGGCATCGAGGGCATCCAGCGCGCCTCGCGAGGCGGTCCTCCTTCTGGGCGCGAATCTCCGGGGTCAGCGGCGAGCCGTCCGCGAGCCTGCCGGTCTGGATCGCCGCCGCCAGCTCCTGCCGTCTCGTCTCACCCTCGTCCTCGAGACCGACGACGAAGAAGGCGGGTGCCATCCGCTTCATGTAGCCGGGGCCCGAACCCCGAGTAGGCATACACTTGCGACCCGTGACAACTCCCGTTCCGATCTCGTGCATCGAATTAGTGGCAGTCGAAGAAGGAGGAATACCTTGTCTTTCGTCGCTTGGATCATCCTCGGACTGATCTCGGGGTTCATCGCTAGCAAGATCGTCAACAATCGAGGCGAGGGCATCGCCGGTGACATCCTCCTCGGCATTATCGGCGCAGTCGTCGGCGGGTGGCTCTTCAAGAATTACGGACACTTTACCGGCGTGCACCCAGTCCCAGGAATCAGCGGGCTCAATTTCGAAAGCGTCGCCGTGGCAGTCGTCGGCGCTGTGGTCGTCCTCGTCCTGTACCACGCCATTCGCCGTCGTTGAACGGGTCTGTTTCAGGATCCTTCGTCGGAATCACTTCCCGGCGACGAGCTTCTGGAACCTGGGGTCCTGGCGCAGCGGGTCGAAGCTGGAACCCTCAAAAAGCTACTTCAGGCCCTCCGCGATGTAGAGGTCGGGGAGGGTGTGCGCGTAGAGGAACATGATGGTCCCGTCCGCGGAGATCGCCGAGGGGCCTCTGCTCGCGATGCCGGTCGGGTCGCCCGGTATGAACTCCTTCCCGACCTCCCTGCGTCCGGCCGTAACGGGCGCGGGACCAGCGTGCGGTAAAGTCGCCGCTTCCTGAGGAGGAGACTTGCTCGGAACACTGGTTTCGCACTATCGGATCGTGCGCGAGCTCGGTGCCGGCGGAATGGGCGTGGTGTACGAGGCGGAGGACACGCGGCTCCGTCGGAATGTTGCGTTGAAGTTTCTCTCGCCGGCACTCGCGAAGGACGCGCCGATGCTGGAGCGTTTCGAGCGCGAGGCGCGAGCGGCTTCGGCCCTGACCCACCCCGGCATCTGCACCGTGCACGCCATCGAGCAACACGCGGGGCAGTCCTTCATCGTGATGGAGCTCGTCGAAGGAGAATCCGTCGCGAGCCGACTCGCCGCGGGGCCGATGCCGATCGCGCAGTTGCTCGATCTCGGCATCCAGATGGCCGACGCACTCGAAGCGGCGCACGCGAGGGGAATCGTCCATCGCGATCTGAAACCGATGAACATGATGGTGACCCTGCGCGGCCAGCTGAAGATCCTCGACTTCGGTCTGGCGAAGTTCGAGCACGCGGACGCTCCGAACGCGGCGACGACCTCTCCAACGGCGCCTCCGCGCGACCTGACCGTTGCGGGAACCGTATTCGGCACGGTCCACTACATGTCGCCCGAACAGGCGCGCGGCCTGACGACCGACGCGCGCACCGACATCTTCTCGCTCGGCGCGATCCTCTACCAGATGGCGACCGGCGATCGCGCCTTCGAGGGGGACACGCAGGCGGTCGTCTTCGACGCCATCCTGAATCGCGACCCGCGGCCGCTCGCGGAGGCGAATCCGGCGATGCCCGCGGCGCTCGAGCCGATTCTGGAGAAGGCCCTCGAAAAGGACCGCAGCCTTCGCTACCAAACCGCGACGGAGCTGAAGACGGACCTCCTGCGGCTGCGGCGAAAGCTCGAAGGGAGCCGGTCGGGGCCGGCCGCAATCGCCGACTCGAAGACACCGGCGCAGCGCGCGGAGCGCTCGATCGCCGTCCTCTACTTCGAGAACCTCTCGGGAGTGAAGGAAGACGAGTACCTGCGCGACGGTATCACCGAGGACATCCTGACCGACCTCTCGAAAATCAAAGGACTGAACGTTTTCCCCCGCACGACGGTGCTCGCCTTCCGCGACCACAATTCGACTGCGGCGGATGTCTGCCGGCAACTGCGGGCCGACTACGCGCTCGAGGGAAGCCTGCGCCGCGCCGGGAACCGACTGAGGATCAACACCCAGCTCGTCGATGCGGCGAGCGGCTTCCCCGTCTGGTCGGAGCGCTACGACCGCGAGATGTCCGACATCTTCGCGGTGCAGGACGAGATCGCGCACAAGATCGCCGAGGCGCTGCGCATTCGAATCACTCCGCAGGAGCAGGCCGCGCTCGCGGCCAAGCCGACCGATAACCTCCAGGCTTACGACCTCTACCTGCGGGGCCGCAGCTACGCCCGCCGGCGCACGACCCGGGACATGGAGTTCGCACTCCAGATGTTCGAGAACGCGGTCCAGCTCGATCCCAACTTCGCCCTCGCCTGGGCGGCGATCGCGAACGGCTGCGCCCACGCTCAGTACTGGTCTGGCCAGGGGCAGGGGTTGATGGAACGCGCCCAGGCGGCGTCGCTGCGCGCCGTGGCCCTCGCACCCGACATCCCCGAGGTGCTCATCTCACAGGGCTGGATTCTCTACGCGAGCGGCAAGTACGAGGACGCCGTGCGGCTGACTCGAGCCGCGATCTCGCGCAAACGCGACTGCGAGGGAGCGTATTACCTCCTGCTGCGGACGCTGTTTGCGTCGGGAAAGTACGACGAGGTGGCCGCGCTCACGGAGGAGGCGATCGAGGCGGCGGACACCGACTACAACGTCTACATCCCGATCATGAACGCGCTCGGCGCCCTGGGCAGGGAAGAGGCCCGGCGCGACGTCCGGCTACGCCTCCTGCAGGCCTTCGAGAGACACCTTCGCGAAGTGCCGGAGGACGCGCGGGCGCGGATCCTGCGCGCCGGCATGTTTGCCCAGGAAGGACGCGTCGAAGATTCCATCCGCGAGGCGAACCTGGCGATGGTGCTGCGACCGGACGAAGCGACCGTGCTGTACAACGCCGCCTGTACCTTCGCCCAGCTCGGCAAGCGGGCCGAGGCGGTCGACGCGCTGCGGAAGGCGTGGGATGCCGGATTCAAGGACGTTGACTGGACCCGCCGCGACCCCGACCTCGCGAGCCTACACGGCGACCCGGACTTCGAGCGGCTCTACCCTGCGTCGAAGGAAGAGACCTAAGATGCCCTGGCTTCGGCTCCGTGTTTTCTCCGTGTCCTGGTGAGAACCCTCGAAAGTCCATGACAGACGCCGGGAGCAAGATCGTTGAGCCGTCTACCATAAACTGTTGTCCGGTGTCGTCGGCTCCTCTCCGTCCTGCTGTCCGGAGCTAAAGGTCGTGCGTTCGAATCGCGCCGGACGCACCATTCTTTCCAACGAGTTCGTCCGCAAATCGCAGGAACTTGCAGACGGTGGACCGCCAAGAGTCTCCAAAGACTGTTAATGCCATAGCTCGTCAGGTCCATTTCGACGAAACAGTGGTTGTTGAATTCGTCGCTGGTGGAGTGCCTCGCGCTCCGTCTTTTCCGTTAAGCCTTGAGCAGATCACTCACCGTTGAGACCTCAAGCGTACCCCCTCGCAAGTCCCGCTCCTTCAGCCACGTCCAGATCACGGGTGTGACGATCAGAACGTGGAATAGAGAACTGACCATGCCGCCCAGGACCGGAGCGGCGATCGGCTTCATGACTTCGGATCCTGTTGCGGTGGACCACAGAATGGGAAGAAGTCCCATCACGACGGTCGAGACCGTCATCAGCTTCGGTCGCAGGCGCAGCACTGCGCCCTCCATCGCTGCCTCTCGCACGGAGTCCCGCGTCAGAGGTCCGGCCGCCGCTTTGCGATGGAGCGCCTCCTCGAGATAGACGACCATCACGACGGCCGTCTGCACAGCCGTGCCGAAAAGAGCGATAAAGCCAACCCACACCGCTACGCTAATGTGGAACTCGGTTTTCCATCCGTGCGCGATCGCCAACGTGTGGAGCAGCCAGAGAAGCAGGTTGCCCCCCGTGAGGGCGAATGGAATTGCGAGGATGACGTGCGCCGCCTCCTTGGCGGAGTGATAAGTCACGTAGAGCAGGATGAAAATCACGACGAAGCACAGTGGCACGACCATGGCCAGGCGGTTCCTCGCTCTGAGTTGATTCTCGTACTGTCCCGACCACTGCACGAAGTAGCCTGGCGGAAGCGAAACCTTTTTCTCAACGATCTTCTTGGCCTCGTCAACAAAAGAGCCCACGTCGCGGCCACGGACGTTTAGGAACACCCGCTCACGCAGGAGCCCGTTCTCCGAGGACACCATGGAGGGCCCCGGCCGGACGCGGATATCCGCAACCTGAGCTAGCGGGATCTGAGTTACTACTTGAGCTGACTGCATCGGCACCGAGCCCATCGCCGGTACGAGGATCCGACCGAGCTTATCGATGTCGTCTCTAAGCTCGCGGCTGTAGCGGACCCGCACGGGGAAGCGGTTCCGTCCCTCGATCGTGGTCGTAAGATTCTCGCCGCCGATCGCCGTTTCGATGACGTCAAGCACATCTCCGACGCGCACGCCATACCGTGCCGCGGCTTCTCGGTTGACCTGGATCTCGAGGTACGGGGTGCCGAGGATTTGTTCGGCATAGACGTCGGCGGAGCCCCGCACCGGTCGGATCGTGGCGGCGATCTCGTTCGCCTTCTTTTGGAGGACGCCCAGATCCGGGCCGAAGACCTTCACGCCCACCTGCGTGGGGATACCCGTGGCGAGCATGTCGATACGGTTGCGGATTGGCTGTTGCCAGATCGTCGTCACGCCCGGAAGCTGAGAACGCTCCGTCATCTCGGTGAGCAGCTTTTCCTTGGTCATTCCCCGTCGCCATTCGTTCTGGGGCTTCAACTCCACGAGCGTCTCGTACATGTTGATCTGAGCCGGGTCCAGCGGGCTCTCCGCTCGCCCGACCTTGCCGACGACCGAGGCGACCTCGGGAAACGTACGCAAGATCGCGTCCTGCTTCTTCATAATGTCGATCGCCTGCGTCAGCGATACGGCGTTTGAGGTCACCGGCATGAACATCAGCGTGCCCTCATCCAGAGGCGGCATGAACTCCTTGCCGATCCCGGGAGTCAGGTGACTGTTCAGCCACCCCTGTGTCTCGGCCATTCGGTCCGAAAGCGCCTTCATCCGTACATCATCTGTTGTCGATGCAAGGATGCTCAACGGCACCGCTACGGGTGTCAACAGGACTCCTGCGCCTGCCACGAGCACCAGGCTCACGACAAAGAGGCTGGCTGCGATGGCGAGTGTCTTTCGCTTGTGGCGGAGCGCGCCCGCGAGCACGGGCTGGTAAATGCGCCGGGCCAAGCGCATTACGGGATTGTCCTCCTCACGGTGGACCCGGCCGCGCACGAGAAACGTGGCGAGTACGGGAACGAGGGTTATCGAAAGAACGGTGGCTCCGATCATCGCGAAGGTCTTCGTGAAGGCGAGCGGATGGAAGAGCTTGCCTTCCTCGCCGGCCAAAGAAAACACGGGCAGGAAGGCGAGAAGAATGATGACCATCGAGAAGAAGATGGGCCGGCCGATCTGCTTCGAGGCGTCTCGAACGATCTCGAGGACCGGCTTCTTACCGGCGTCGGCCTCGTAATGCCGGAAGACGTTCTCGGTGATGACGATGGCAGCGTCTACGAGCACGCCGATCGCGATCGCGATGCCACCGAGAGACATGATGTTCGAGGTGATCCCGAAGACCCGCATCAGGATGAACGAGGTCAGAATCGCCAGCGGCAGAGGCAAGGTCACGATGAGGATTGACCGGAAGTGGAGGAGGAACACGATGTGCGCCAGGGTCACCAACAGGATTTCCTCGAAAAGGGCCTTCCTGAGCGTTCCCAACGCCCGCGCGATCAGGGCAGACCGGTCGTAGAAGGGAACGATCCGCACGCCGGGCGGCAGGCCCTTCGAGAGCTCGACCAGCTTTTCTTTGACGCGCGCGATGATGACCGGCGCACTCTCGCCGTAGCGCATCGTCACGACGCCGCCGATCGCCTCCTTGCCGTTTTTCTCCAGGGCGCCGCGCCGGAACTCCGGGCCGAGGGTCACCGTTCCCAGGTTCGACACATAAACCGGGGTGCCACCGCGTGCAGTGACGACGATCTTCTCGACGTCGGAGACGTCATGGATCAGTCCGAGCCCTCTCACGATGTACTCGAGGCCTCCCTGCTCGAGGACCTTGCCGCCAACGTTGTTGTTGCTCATCTGCACGGCCTCGACCACGTTCCGAATCGTCAGGCCGTAGGCCGCCAACCGGTTCGAATCGACGTCGATCTGGTACTGGCGTACGAAGCCGCCGATCGAGGCGACCTCGGCGACTCCCGGAACGGAGTTCAGCTGATAGCGGACGTACCAGTCCTGGATCGCCCGGAGTGTTCCCGGGTCCTTGCCTTCCCCCTCAACCGTGTACCAGAAGACCTGACCCACGGCCGAGGCATCGGGACCCAGCACGGGCGTAACGCCCTTGGGAAGCAACGACCCCACGAGGTTCAGGCGCTCCAGGATCCGCGTGCGCGCGAAATAGAGGTCCGTTCCATCCTCGAAAATCACGTTGACCATGGAAAAGCCGAACGCCGAGGACGACCGAACCGCCTTGACGCCGGCCAGGCCCTGGAGGTTGACCACCATCGGATACGTCACCTGATCCTCGACCTCCTGGGGCGATCGGCCCAGCCAGTCGGCAAACACGATGATCTGCGTCTCGGAGATGTCAGGGATCGCATCCACCGGATTCGTTTTGACCGTGTAGATGCCCCCGGCTACCAGGAGCATTGCCAACCCCAGGATCAAGAAGCGGTATTTGAGGGAGAAATCAATGACGCGGCTGATCATGGCTGCTCGCCTTTCGGCTTCTCCTTGACGTCGAGCGCCCCACTCCACTGGACAGATGCGCCGCCCGAAAGCTGCGCCTGAGAATCGATGAAGAAGTTCGCCGCAGCTACGACTTTCTCTCCCTCCTTCAGCCCTTCGAGAACTGCAACTCGGTCGCCAGAGCCGGAGCCGACCTTGACGTTGCGGGGTGCGAAGCTGTTGGGGGCAGCTTCCACGTAGACGACGCGGCGTGCTCCCGTGTCAATGAGAGCTCCGCGTGGAATGACGAGAGCCGGCACGCCGGTCATCTCGAGCTTCGCGTCGGCGAACATGCCGGGCCTCAATTCCCCACGCGGGTTCGGGAGCGGGATCCGCACGCGGGCAGAGCGCGTCTCGGAATCTAGCAACGGCTCGATGAAGGCGATCCGACCGTGGAAATTCTTCCCCGGCAGCGATGAAACGCTAATCTCGGCCGGCTGACCAACTTCGAGGCCACCGAGTTCGTACTCATAGACTCGCGCCACGAGCCAGACGCTGGAGAGATCCGCGAGGAGGTACAGCTCGGCTCCCTCGGCGACGTACTGGCCTTCGACGACCATCTTCTGGAGGACGGTTCCCGTGATAGGAGATGGAAACGTCAACGCCAGCAAGGGCTCCCGGCCCTTCTCGAGCGTTGCAATCTGTGCCGGCCCGATCCCCCAGAGCCGGAGCCGGTCGCGCGACGCCGCCAGGAGCTCGTCGCCGGACCGAATCGCCTCGGCGGTCCCGCCCGAGAGCCGCTGGCGGTTCTGGATGGCGAGCAGGTACTCACGCTGCGTTGCGATGAGCTCGGGACTGTAGAGCGCATAGAGCGGCGCCCCAGACTTGACCGCTTGGCCCGTAAAATTGGCGTAGAGCCTCTCAACGCGCCCGGCGACTCGCGCCGAGACACGGACCTGCCGCGTTTCATCGATCTCGATTGAGCCGACGGACCGGATTACCCGCGAGAGTGCTTCGCGGGTCACAGGGACGGTCGCGATTCCCGTCGCGCGGATCGCTTCGGGTGACAGCGTCACCGCAGCCGCCGATTCCGTAGCGCCGCCGCCCGGCTCGTCGGCGTATTTCGGCACGAGCTGCATGTCCATGAAGGGCGACTTTCCGGGTTTGTCGAACTTGGAGCCGGGGACCATCGGGTCGTACCAGTAGAGAACCTCGCGTCCGGAGGCGACCGACGGGGGCGTCGGCATTGCTGCGGCAGAGGTTGGCTTCGGCCCGGTCTTCTTACCGCATCCGGCCAGGGTCACGACCGCACTTGCTGCCGCGGCGATCCGTAAGAACGACGCCCGACTAGTTCTGAACATGGATTTCTCCTGCTACCGGAGTCCCCGGTATCAGCGGCAATCCTGAGGCCATCTGTAGCGCGGCGAGGGCGCGCCAGGCTGCGGCGCGACGCATTGCGTACTCCGCCTCATATGCATCCTGGTCGAGCGCCGCGCGCACATAGGTCAGGAAATCGATCTGCCCGACCGTGTAGGCTTCCCTCGCCGCGTTGGCATTGGTCTCCGCCTGCGGCAGGATCGAGCCGCGGTAGAGCCGCGCCTGTTCTATCGAGCGGTCGAGATCCGAGTAGGCCCCCTCGACACCGCGCCGGATCTCATTTTTCACCATCTCGAGGTTCGCGCGCGCCCCCGAAAGCTCCGCTTCCTTTTCGGCTTGCTTCTCCCGCAGCCGCCTTGGCTGGAAGAACGGAAGATTCAACGCGACCGACGCTCCGGCGAGGTCCTCGAAGTCCACGCGGTGCGCGTAGTACGCCATCGCCGTGAAGTCCGGCCGCCGTTCGAGACGGGCGAGGGTGAGCTGCTCCTGGGCCATCTGGATCTGGGCCTCCGCGGCGGCCACGGCAGGACTCTTCACCTGCGCTTCGCGAAGGAGTTGCGTTGCGGCCGGAACCGAGGGGTCTGTCTCCGGGATCGCAATGCGCTCAATGGGAGTTGCCGGCGACAAGGCTTGCAACGCATTCAGACGAGCCGCCAGGATCCGCCGGTCTCCGCGCAGTCCCAACAGCCGCTCCTCGACGGCTGTAACCTCGAGGCTCGAACGCAGCACGTCGGCCTGCGCGCCCTTTCCTACACGATATCGCTCGGTGGCGGAGGCGCCCACTCGCTTCAAACGCTCGCGGCTCCCCTCGAGCACTTCGATCCGCGCGTCGAGGTCTGCCACGCCGAAGAACGTGTCTGCGACTTCAGCCGCTATCCGCACGACATGATCGACGTGCATGGCGGAGGCCGACGCGAGATCAGCCTCGGCGACCTTCTTCTGGGTCGCGCGCTTGCCGGCGGCTGGAATCCTCTGCCGCGCGGTCACCTTCTCCATCGTGAAGTCGTCTTGCCGGAGAGAGAAGCTGGAAAGCGGGATGTCCTGGATTCCCACTTCGATGTCCGGATCCGGCAGCGCGGTGGACTGACCGATACGGTGGCGCGCGGCCTCGATCCGAGACTCCATCTCGGCGATCGACGGGTTCTGAGCGGCGGCTCGTTCGATGGCCGTCGTCAGCAGGCCTTTCCAGCCCTCGTCCGCACGTGCAGACACTGCGAAAAGGAAAATGATCAATGCAGGTCGAAACCAGCGCATGGTGAAGCTCCCTCTCTCGGGCCGGGCCAGTCCCGGTCCGGTGAACCTAAACGACGAGAGGGAGTTCTAGAGGCGCAGTGGTGCCGGAAGGGTGGGAGGCTGGGGGCGGAGGCTGGAGATGGGCGAGGCGAAGTTACGTGAAGTCTCGGTCAGCGCAGGCAGCGACGGCGGCTGGACTGATGGGAAGCCTGGGTTCGGATCAGAGATTGCCCTTTTGGTCGCTGCGGAGGCCGGGTCCGGAGCCTTTTCTACGGTCGTCGCGCACTTTCCGCAGCAGGCGGGGGGTGTAACAACCGAGGCCCGCCCTTTAGTCTGAGGGCAGCAGTTCGTGCAAACAGAGGCCACCAGAGGTCCGGTCAGGACCGCCAGGCATAACAGGGAAGCCAGAACTACCCGGAGCCGAAAGCCACGCATGTTGATTTTGATGCTTACCTCAGGTTGCCAGTTTCTCACAGACGGGCGAAACAATTCGTTCCGAAAACAGCGCCGCAAGCCCGGCGATTCCCGGGTTGTCCCCTCCTCGGGCCCAACAACCGCTCGAGACTCCGGGACCGAAACCGGCCAGCACCCTTTTGCGAACCCTCAACAGCGGGATCGACGTATCTATAATCTTGAATCTATAAGGCAACCGGACGACCTAGCAAACCGTCTTCAAAGCTCTGGGGGACCCACCCGGTTGAGAATCCTCGAACTCTGCAAGGCATTCGAGGAGCAGCTTCGAGCAATCCTCGGGAACCGCAACGGTATCTGCTCCTCGGCCTCGCTCTGGCCTTCCTGGGTCGAAAGGAAGCGATCCTGGAAGGCGAACGCGCGCCAGGTCGTCCGTCGAGGAATAGCGCTGCCGGGGCTCCTTGGCCAGGCACCTCTCGACGACCCGCCGCAGCGGCGTCGAGGTCTGTGGATCGAACCTCGATGAGTGGACTGACGTGCGTGGGTCGCGAGTGCAACGAAGCTCTGGACCCCGGTCTAACCCCCCGCCGGAGAGTTCGAGCGAGGCTGGCCTTGCGCGGGCCGCCGGGTTGCCACGAATACCGCAAGGGTCCAGGTCGGAACGAGATCGAGCCCCGGGACGAGCTCGGTCAGGAAGGCTGGCAGGAAGGCCCAGTGCCATCCGACGAGGGCCAACATCACGATGGCGACGAGCACATCGAGGGCATCGTTGATGACCGAGGTGGCGCCCCCGACGAACAGGGGGATGAGCCCGAGTTGAACGGCATCGGCGGTGATAGCCAGAGCTCGCGCGGCGAGAACCCGTCCGCTCATCTCGCGTTTCACAGTTGCTTCCGATAACAGACGAGAGTGCCGACCTCGTCAAACCCCAGTGCGCGGTGTGCCGAGGCGCTCACCGCGTTGGCTGGTTGTGAGTCCGAGGCAAACTCGGTGCAACCCCGGGCACGGGCCCACGCCTCTGCGGCGCCGAGCAGGGCTCGCCCGACACCTCGGCGGCGTTCGTCTTCCTCCACGAACCATCCCTCGAGATACGCCACTCGGTCCGTCTGGCAACCCTCCGCACAAGGCCGTATGAAGAGCTCCGCAAAACCGATGCCGCCGCCGCCCCGAGAATCGAACGCCACCAGGACCGCGAGGGGTTCCCGTGAAAGGCCTGCGAAGAATTGCTCGATCTCCTTGCGATGCTCTCGCTCCGAACCCTCCGGCCACAGGGCGCGGCGCATTCGCAGCCATGCCTCCGCGTCCTTCCGCTCCGCCGGGCGGACACCGGTCATGACCTGCGGATACCGGGGAGTTTCACGCCAACCATCCGCTCTCGGCCGCGGTCAGCCCGCGAGCACGCTCCCGCCGTTGACGTTGAGGACCTCGCCCTGGACGTGCCGCGCCAGGTCGGAGACGAGGAACAGGATCGGACCCGCGACCTCCGAGGGAGACGCGACACGGCCCAGCGGAATCTCCTTCTCGATCTCCAGCCGTTGGGCCGCGTTGGACAGAGCCGCCGCCGACAGGTCCGTATCGACCCAGCCGGGGGCCACGCAGTTGACGCGCACGCCGCGGGGGCCCAGCTCCGCGGCCAGCGACTTCGTGTACGAGATCAGCGCCCCCTTCGAAGCCGCATACGCGGAGTGCCGGGCCTCGCCCTCCTGCCCCGAGGAGGACGACACGAACACGATGGCGCCGCCGTGGCGGATCAGGTGCGGGACCGCGGCGTCGGTGACGAGATAGGCCCCGCGAAGGTTGACGGCGTAGGTGCGGTCCCAGACCTCGAGGTCTCCCCGGCCCGCCACGTCCTCCTCCCAGATCCCCGCATTGTTGACCACGATGTCGAGGCGCTCCCACGCCTTCACCACGTCGCGCACGAGCTGCCGCGCCTCGTCCAACTTCGAGACGTCTCCCGCGAGCGCCATCGCCTCCCCTCCCGCGGCGCGAATCTCTCGCACCACCTCGTTGGCGGAGGACTCGTCGCTCCGGTAATTGATGGCGACTCGCGCCCCCGCGCGGGCGAGCAGGTCCGCGGCCGCGCGGCCGATCCCCCGCGAGCCGCCCGTCACCAGGGCCGTCCGAGGCGTCAGGTCAATCGTGAAACGGTCTGCCAATCGGCCAGGTATCTTAGGTCAGATAGCAACACCCTGCACCTCGAAGCGGCGACCGTGGCCGAGGCTCGCGCTTAAAGTGGGTCCACGCTGAATCGCTGCGTTGCCGGGGTGTCCGGCGACCCGCTCGACGAGTTGCCGGTTGAGCTTTCTTCCGCGAGTTCAGCTTCCTGGCTGCCTGACATCGCGGACGAGGGGTTGTGCCGTGCTTTCCGAAATAGGCTGCCGTCTTCGTCAAGGGACCGTTGCCTCCCGACGTATCCGGTTATCGCTCGCAGCCGCCAATCGAATCGATGGTCTGGCGAGACTCCAAGCTCAGTCGCCGCCACCGCGGCTACGCGCTCCGGAGTGAGCGATCGGAACACGATGTCCGGATCGGGTGCATCGTTGGCGACGCCGGCAGCAAACTTCTCATCTCCTCCGATCACCTGAGCAAACCTCTCCGCGAAGTCATAGCCGATTTCGGGAGCTTCTCGGGCCATGAGCGCACGCGACGGGGCTTGGGGTCAACGCTGAATCGCTGCGTTGGCGGCAAAACGTCCGGGCATGCCGACTCGGTGGGGTTGTCGCCTGGCAAGCGCCCGGAGGCTGCAAGGGGGGCTCCTGGGTCTGCACATATGGATTCACCGAAATTCGCGATTGACTGTTGAGTCTACTGTGGATTAGACTCAACATGATGGAAACGATCCAGGTCGTGTTGGAGGCGGAGCTGCTCAAGTCGGCGGATAAGGCGGCCCGCAAGCTCAAGACCAACCGATCCGCGCTCTTTCGCGATGCTCTACGGGCGTATTTGAAACGGCTGGAGCTGCGGGACCGGGAAAAGCGAGACCGGGAAGGCTACTCCCGCTATCCCGATTCAATCGACGAGCCGTCGGCGTGGGACCAGGTGGCGGATTGGCCGGACCGATAGAGAGAGGCGAGGTTCGCCTCGTCCGCTTTCCGCCTCCGGACAAGGAGCGCCCGGTTCTGATCCTCACGCGCGGGAGCGCGATTCCCTATCTTTCCCGGGTCACCGTGGCGCCCATCACCTCCACGATTCGGGGAGTGCCCTCGGAGGTCGTGCTCGGCCCGGAAGACGGACTCAAGCAACCCTGCGTCGCGAATCTTCACAACGTGATGACCGTGAGCCAGGAGAGCCTCGGGCGGAGACTCACCGAGCTGAGCCCGCGTCGCATGAGCGAAGTCTGCGCCGCGCTAGCCTTCGCGCTCGGCTGCGACTAGCTGCTCGCTATCGTCGCGCAGCGGGTCGGGGTCGGTCCGGTTTGCTTTTACAATATATATCTTGTGACCAAGGCGTTCCGGAATTTGGCAAGATCGTCCGGCTGGTAGGGCCAAAGCCGCCCTCTGCAAAGGAGAAGCATGGGCAAGCGAAGCGCCGTGAAACGGTATCTCTCGCCCAAGCGCGCGCTCCTGGCGGAGCTTCCGAAGGGTCTCGTTCGCCGCAGGCCCCGGAGGTTCGCGGAATGGAAGGCGCTCCAAGGTTGGAGCCGGCTTCCCTCGTGGGAACGGCAGCCCGTCGGATACGTGATGCGGCTGGCGCGCGAGAAGGAGGGGCTCACGCAGGTCGAGCTCGCCCGGCGACTCGGCTGCTCTCAGCAGGCGGTCGCGCAAGCGGAGCGATGGGAGAGCAACGCGACCGTCGACTTCCTGCTCCGATGGGCCGCGGCCTGCGGATCGAGAGTCGAGATCCGGCTGAAACGGGATCCGTCCTGATTGCGGATTTCGATCGCGGGCGGTGACCAGTTTCCGGCGGCCTCTTGTTGCCCTCGCTCGCGCCTTTGAAGTACCCCAGCCGCACGACGACGAGGTCGTGCGACGGGATGATCATCGTCTTCTGTCCGCCGGCGCCCGGCATGAAGCAAGCGTTTCTCATTACGGGGTGCTCACCCTCGCCGTTGATCCAGAAGAAGCGGCCGTAGATCGGCCGCTGGTCGGCCAGCCAGGCCCGCGCCGGCGTGCTGACGCTGTGTCATGGACCCGCTCTCGATCGGCGTCTGCGACGCGATCCCGGGCGCGTATCGCTCGGCGGTCAGCCGTCCCTTCCACCTCACCACGAGAGCGGTCGCGCGTTCAAATCGTGCCGGGCGCACCATCCTTTTCAGAGCTCGGCGAGCGGGCGAGCGCTTCCGCGATCCAACCCGCGTCCGCGATCAGGAGAAGGTCGCACAGCGCGTGGTACGTGTAGAGCGCGCGGGAGAGGTCCGTCGGTGCCTGGGCGAGGACGCAGACGGCGAAGGCGAGCGCCGCCATGAGGACCACCAGAACGAGGCCTTCTCGAAATCGCCGGCTCCTCGGAGCGGAGCCCCGATAGGTCGCGAGGGCCGCCGCCAGGTTTCCCCCGAGGAGCATCGCGATCCAGAGCAGAGCATGCGCTCCGAGCCGACCGCGCATTCGGCTCCAGAGGGAGAACCGGGTGGCGAGGCGAGTCTCCGGATGCTCGGGCGACTTCTCGAAGTTGCCGAAGGTCGGCCGCAGGGACCACGCCTGGAGCGATGCCCGCTCGACGCGCCCCAGCAGTCGGGCCGGATGCCGGACGTAGAAGCGGAGGATCTGACGGTACCCGATCCGATGCAGGAAGCTCGTCCGGAACGCCGGATCGAGAAGCGGCGAGTCCGGTGCGTACGGATTGGAGCCCGTGTACTTCGCCCACTCCGGATCCAGGCGAAGCTCGGCGGCGTCCGCGGCCGGCGAGGAGGAGTGAGTCAGCAGATCGTCGAAGACGACCTGGAAGATCGTCGCCTCGCGCAGCGTGTACGGCGTGTGCCGCCCGTACCAGACCGAGAACGCGCAGAGCCCGATCCCGAGCCACACGGCGGCGCGCCGCCACGCGCCCCGGAACGTCACTCCCGCCAGGCGCATGCCGAAGAGGGCCAGCAGAGGAGCCGCGAGCCTCTCCTGCGGCTTCGAGCCAACGAAGAGAACCGCGCAGCCGAAGTAGGCGAGCAGCCATCCGCCGGACAGCCGCCCCCGGCGGACGGCCTCCGCCGCGATCGCGGCGGTCAAGAGCAGAAACAGGAGCGATGCGGTCTGGCTGTAGAACGAGTTGAACGGGGCCACGTAGCCGACATCGGTGAACACGAACACGAGAAGGGCGGCGACCAGCGCCTGGGTCGGGGTCGCGAGCTCCCGGCACGCCCGGAGGATTTCGGCCAGCGCGAGGAGAAGCAGAGCGGCGTGCATCGCGCCGAGCAGGCGGATGTCGAAGAACGGCTCCCTCGAGACGGCAGCGTGCGCGAACCTCGCGACGAAGGCGAGAAGCGTCTCCGAGGAATGGTAGCCGCCGCGAAACCACCCCGGCGCCACGATGGCGTATCGCGTCCGCAGGAACGAGAAGTAGCGCTCGGCGGCGACCGCCGTCGTGTGCTGAAAGCCCGCATAGCCGATCACCCGTTGGTAGTCGCCGTTGTCCGCGAGCCCCACGACCGGCGGCACGAGGAGCTGGATGGAGAGAATCGCTGCGGCCACCGTCAGAGCCGCCGCCACGATGGCGGCGTTCGGGAATCCGGCGCGCTCGCCCGGCCTCGACGAGAGGCCGGCCGGCGTCTCAGCCCTCATCGGATTCGACGAGAGCCTCGACCACGGGAGACGGAATTCCCGCACCGTCGAAGTCCCTGTCTCCCTGATGAACCTCCGCCCACGCGGCGACCTCGTCCCGGCCGCCGGCGGCCCGGATCAGCTCCGCGCCGATCTCCGCGTGGATCAGGTACATGCCGATTCGCCGCTTCCGGCCGGCCGCAGAGCGCGCCCATCGTCGAGCGGTCGTCACTCCCACGAACTTGCTCGCCAGCGTCGCCACCACCCGCTCGCTTAGGGAGAGATCGGATCGGATCTTCCCGACGTCGTGCATCAGGGCCGCGCTCAGCCATCGCGTGTCGCCCCCGTACCGAGTCCGAGCCAGCCTGCGCTCGACTCTCTTAGCGACCCGCACGGCGTGGCGCCGATCGTATTTCGACTGCTCATTCCAGAGAGCGAGCTCGGGCGGCGTCAGGATCGTCATCACCCAGGCCCGGTCGGCTGGATCCTCACGGTTCCCTCCCGCCGCGAGGATCGCGCGTGCGGCGAGCGCGGGGAACGTCGCGCGCGGCAACGGATTTCCCCCGTCGCCTCGCCTCCGGAGCATCACGCGCGCGCGGATCGGGCGCTCCGCGAGTCCACGAGAGTCTGGACGTAGTCCTTCCCGAACCGGAGCTGGTCGTGGAGGTGACTGTAAACGAATCGTCCTGCGCGACCGATGGTCTCCAGATTGGGGATGCGGGCCAGGGCCTCCCGGATCACGCGCACGTCGCCGTCATACGCGCTCGTGTAGACGGGATAGGCGTTGGCGATGAAGTGGTGGCGGAATTCGATGACCTGGCCCGGGTTCACGAGGCGGAGAGCGGCGAGCTCACCGAGGACCTTCGCCGCGAAGTCTTCTTCCGGCATCCGCGCGATGGAGTCGCCGGGAAAACAGGGCGCCTCCACGACGATCGCGGTCTCGCCCTCCGGCGCCATCGCCGCCGACCGGTTCCGCGGCTCGTAGATCCGGCTGATGCAGAACTCCGGGTCCGGGATGTAGATCGACGCCTTGCCCGACATGCGCGCCGATCGCAGGCGCACGAACAGCAGGCGCACGTCGCGGAAGCGAAGCCGCGCCGCCGCCTCCCGCGCCGCGTCGGGCATCGCGTCACCCAGCATTCTCACCAGGAGCGGCAGCGGAAGCGTGGACACGATCCGGTCGCCCACATCGAGCGCCCCACCCTCCGCCGAGTGAACCCGGCTCAGCCAGCCGGATTCGCAATCCACCGCCGTGACCGGGAAGCCCGTGCGGAGCGATTCGGCGGGCAGCGTGCGCACGAGGGCGTCGGCGATCTGCCCGTAGCCCCGGCGGGGATAGAGGAAGCTGCCGTCGACGTGCTCGGTCTTGCCGCCCGGGAAGACGAGCTCGTAGAGGAGCGAGCGCAACGTCATCCCCTGGAGCCGTCGAGTCGCGATGTCCGGGGAGAGCTGATCCGTCGGTAGCCCCCACAGCTTCGCGGAGTAGTTCAGGAGGATCCGCCGCGCGAGGGTCTTGCCGAAGCGCCTCACCGCAAATTCTTCGAAGGTGACGGCGGGTCGTCGCCGGGGGCGCAGGCCGGAGCGCACGAGGTCCCGGCAGATACGACCGGCCTCGCGAAAGCCGTAGGCGAACATCACGTTGAGCGGAGTGGGAGGAAAGTCGATGAATCGCCCGCGGTCCCAGATCGCGCTCGGCGCGTCGACCCGCACGAGGTGGTCGCCCATCCGCTCCACGAGGTCGCGCGTGACCTCCGGGTCTCGGTCGTGGAACCGGTGCGCCCCGCGGTCGTAGAGGTGCTCGCCGCAGCGCATCGTGCGGCACATTCCGCCGAGCTCCGACGAGCCCTCGAGGAGAACGAACGGAAGGCCGGCGCGATGCGCGTAAAACGCCACGCCTAGACCGGCAGGTCCGCCTCCCAGGATCGTGAGGTGGGCGGGACCTGCCCCGCGGGGGGTTCGGACGGTGATCGGCATCGCGCGCGATCGAATCATAGGCGATGCCCCGCGGATCGCCCTGATGCCCCAAGCACCCGGCGATCAGCCGAGCCGTCCGGCGACGACCACGTTCGACTCGGGAATCTCGTTGCAGTATTGCACCGGTGTCGTGTCCGAAAACTCGTCCCAGCCGCGGCATGGGCCATGCGCGACCGTCTGCGCGTCGCACGCGGGGCCTACGCGGCAGCAAATCTGCTCCGAGAGCTGCCAGATGTTGACGAACCGTTCCATCTGAGAGCGCGTCAGGTGCGTGCTCTGTCCCAATTCGGCCTTCCACTTTCGATGGAACTTGGCATCGCGCCAGCGTCGAAAGCGAAGCGTGGCGATGCCGCTCCGAGAGCCGTCGGTGGCCACCATGACCTTCATTGCCCGGCCCACCCTCCCTGCATAGCAACGCGCAGAAGCGTGCGTTGATGCATTCGTACCAATTTGGATGCGGCGGTCGCTTTAGCATCCGAAACGTAAGGCGTCGTGATGAAGACTCGTGAGATTTCTCGAGAGCAGTGGGTTTCGTTTTTCGAGGAGTTCAGCCGTCGGCACTTGGTCGGGCTGGCGACCGTCGCGGTCCTGGAGGACCGTCTCGGGGCGCAGGTCGAAGCGAGTGGACTTCCTTTCCCAGGCGTCGTGCTCGGGAAGCCCGGTGACCACCTCGAGCATCCAGTGCGAGCTCCCCGGCGAGCGTGGTTGGAAATCGACGAGGACGGCGCCGAGGCGGTTCTCCAAATCGAAGCCTCGGACGGAACGAAGCCGATGCGGGAATATCGGGCGATTGCCGACTGAAGCGCTAGACCCGCGCGGAGATCAGGACGCGTTGCGGGACGAGGACGGCACCGGCTCGGGTGAGATGAGATTATGGCGATAGGCAAACGCGACGGCGGCCAGCTTCGTGTGCGCGTCCAGCTTCTGTAAGACCTTGGCGATGTGGTTGCGAACGGTCACCGGCGAGATGAACAGCTGCTCGGCGATCTCCGAGGTCGGCAGCCCCTTCGCCATCTTCCGGAGGATCTCCTGTTCGCGATTGGTCAGCCGGGCAAGCTGGCCGTCGGGGGTCCGGGCCTTCGCGCGCGGCTCGGGCCGGTCCGTGGTGGCCTCGGCGAGCTCGTGTTCGAGCGGCGAAGCCTGCGTTCCAGGCTCGCGCAGGACGTGCACGAGGGTCGCCAGCGAGGGACGAGAGCCCGGGACGGCGAAGGTGGTGATGGCGAGGCGCTTTCGGACGCCGCCGGCCGGCACGTCGAGTTCGAAGCGCTTCACCGGTTCATTCGCCTGGGTGCGCGCCTGGACGCTGACGGGGCAGTTGGGGCAGCAGTACATGTTCCCGAAGACGTCATTACCGCAGAGGATGTCGTAGCAGTGTCTGCCGAGCACCTGGTAGGCGGGGCGTCCGAGCAGTTTCTCGCAACCCTTGTTCCAGAGTATGACGAGGTCGTTGGCATCGAACGCGAAGACGGCTTCAGCGCTCTTCGCGATCCGATCGAGGACGTCTACGGTTGATGACATGGGTGTTGGCTCGGCGAGACTGTCCTGGATGATATCTCCCCCTCGAACCACCCGTTTCAAGTGAGTCAAATGCATCACTGGCTGCTTCGGCGAGGCGGGCTAAGATCCGCCCGTGATTCCGAAGCCTCCCTTCGCGAAGGACATCTCTCCGGAGCAGGAGATCGCCGAGTTCGAGCGGCTCAAGCCCGGTCTCCTCGAGATGTGGAGCGCGCTCTCGGCCCGGGCGGAGGAGCCGTACACATCCGTCGTGATCCCGTCGCTGACGCTCGACCAGTCCGAGCTGACGAAGCTCGAGGGCGCGAGCTTCTACGAGGAGCGCCTCCTCTTTCTCCTGATCCGGCTGCGCAATCCGCAGGCCCGCATGGTCTACGTCACGTCCCAGCCGATCCACCCGCTGATCCTGGAGTACTACTTCCAGCTCCTCGTCGGGATCCCGGCAAGCCACGTGCGTGCGCGCCTGACGCTGCTGTGCGCCGACGACGCGTCGCCGAAATCGCTTACGCAGAAGATCCTCGAGAGGCCCCGCCTGATCCAGAGGATCCGCTACGGCATCGCGAACACGTCGCGCGCGTACATGACCGTCTTCAACTCGACGCCCCTCGAGCGGAAGCTAGCCGTTCTGCTGGGGATCCCGCTCAACGGCGTCGATCCGTCCCTGAGCTCCCTGGGAACGAAGTCCGGGAGCCGGAAGGTGTTCCGCGAGGCGGAAGTCCCGGCGCCGGAGGGCGTCGAGGATCTCCGGTCGGAGGACGACATCCTGGCGGCGCTCGTCGAGCTGCAGGAACGCCTGCCGGGCATTCACCGCGCCGTCATCAAGCTCGACGACAGCTTCTCCGGCGAAGGCAACGCGATCTTCCAGTATCCCAAGGTGGCCTGGCGGGGCGCTATCCGCGACGCCCTCGCCACACTGAAGTTCGCCGTTCCAACCGAGACGCAGGATCATTACTTCCGCAAGTTCGCCGAGATGGGCGGCATCGTCGAGGAGTACCTGGAGTACCCGGAGGTCGCGTCCCCGAGCGCCCAGCTGCGCATCGACCCCCACGGCGAGGTCGTCCTGCTCTCGACCCACGACCAGATCCTCGGCGGCCCCTCGAGCCAGATGTACCTGGGCTGCCGCTTCCCCGCGGCCGAAGCGTATCGCCGGAAGGTGCAGGACGCCGCGAAGGCGGTCGGAGCCGTCCTCGCGAAGAAGGGCGTTGTGAGCCGATTCGGCGTCGACTTCCTCGTCGGGCGGCATCGGAGCAAGGACGAGTTCGAGCTGCGGGCGCTCGAGATCAACCTGCGCATCGGGGGGACGACGCACCCGTTCCTCGCTCTCCAGTTCCTGACGGGGGGCCATCTGGACTCGGAGTCCGGGTCCTTCCTGTCGGCGGGGGGCCTGGCGAAGTTCTACCGCTCGACGGACAACCTGACGTCGGACTCCTACCGCGGCCTGTGCCCGGAGGACCTGATCGACATCACCACGATCAACCGGCTGCACTACAACCACGGCACCGAGACGGGGGTCCTGTTCCACATGATCGGCGCGCTGTCGCAATTCGGAAAGGTCGGCCTGACCGCGATCGGCAACAGCCCCGAGCAGGCGGACGCGATCTACGCCCACGCCCTCGAGGTGCTCGACTTCGAAACGCACCGCTGAAGAGTCGCGGCGGATCCCCGGGCAGGAATCAGTTCGGCGGGGCCGGGAGTGTGCTCGCGTTCCGGGGAGGGTAGGTCATCAGGTAGAGGTAGGCCGAAACGACCTCTTCGTCGCGCAAGTAGTCGAACACCGGCATCCGGCCCCGATAGGGGAAGGGCACGAGGCCCATCTCGACGGGTGCGCCGTGGCGCACCTTCCGGACGATCTCCGGCATCGTCCTTTCCGCGGTGAATCGGGCGATCGGCGGGACGACGCCCTGGAGAAGCTCCTCCGGCGTGGGCCAGCGCCCCGTCGCGTCGTGGCAAATATGGCAGGTGCCTTTCACCAGGAGCTCGCCGACGCGCGCGGCGGACTCCGTGACCGTCTGCTCCCTCCGCGCGACTGGCAATCCCGCGAGCTGGTTCAGGTATCCGATCAGGGCCTCCGCCTCCCGATCGGAGAGATAGGCGAAGGACGGCATTTTCTGGCCGCCGACCTTGAGACGATGAATCAGGTCCTTCATGGAGCCCGCGGCGAGTTCGCGCGCGAAGGCCGCGGTGATCGGCCGCCCGCGTTCTTTCATGCGGTGCTCCATCAGCGCCGCCGATGTCGCCTGCACCGGGCCGAGCAGGCCATTGATTTCGGGGGGAGCGCCGCTGCCGTCCTCCCTGTGGCACGACCGGCAACTGAGGCGGTAGAGATCAGCGCCGGTAAGAGTCGCGGACCCGACGATCGACTCGGAATACGAAGGCTCTGGAGAGGAAGCGGCTCGAGACCCGGGCGGCGGCCCCAGGAGTCCCGTGCGCCCCATTGCGGAGGACTCGATGGGGAGGCTCAGACGATGAAAGTTGCTGGGGCCCTCCACGCCGGTCACGTGCGGAGATTGAGACTGCGAGGCGCGAAGGGATGACGCATCCTGCGGCACGGCCACCGCAGGACGAGCCGTCCCCGATCCGAAGAGGAACGCTGCGACGATCGCGATCCTCGGAGAGGTCACGTCGTTTGCGAACACGGATTCGACCTCTTCTCCGCTACTTGGCGATCTCGAAGTTGGCCTCGGTCGCTCCGGAAACCGTGACCGGCTTTCCGGACGTCTTCAGCTTGGGGTGCCACACCTTCGCGGTGTAGCTACCGTCCGGCACGTCCGCGATGCGGTAGGTGCCGTCCGCCTGGGCCGCCGCGAAGTGCGGCGTGGGAAGGGCCACGACGTACGCCTCCATCTCCGGGTGGACCTTGCAGAGAAGGACTGCGGAGCACTCCTTCTTGAATGTGTAGCTCTTGCTCTCGCCCTGGGGCCACGTGCCGAGGTTGAACTTGTCGGCGCAGGCGTCGGGGGTGAAGACGTTGTGAAGGACCGTGTCCGAGTTCAGGAAGTCGACGGTCGCTCCGACGAGCACCGGGAGCACGTGCGGCGTGAACATCAGGTTCTTCTGATCGATCTTCGCGTGCTCCTTGGGCGCCGGAAACGTCTTTCCGGGAGGGGCGGAAAGATATACGACGGCGTCCGCGCAGTCGCGGGCGCCCTTGCAGACCACCTTGCCGTGGACGTCGCCCGCGGAGGCCGGAAGGGCGACGGCCAGGAGGAGAAGGACGAAGAGAGAGATTCGCATGAGAGGCACTCCTTTGTTTTCAGAAGGCGGCGCGCAGGACGCCGGCGATCGAGTAGTTGAGAGAGTTCTGAAGGTCGCGGTTGTACTCGAGCATCAACTTGATGTTCGCGTAGGCGAGGAAGCTGAAGTTGGCGTTGAAGGTCTTCAGGAGCGGCACGGCGGGGTCCGCCGCCCGCAGCTGCTCGTACCGGGCGGAGACTTGGAAGGGCGGGGCGATCACGTAGTCCGCCTGGAGGAACCAGGAATCGTAGGTCGTGTTCCTCGTGGACAGGGCCGTTGCCGTCGCCGGGTCGAAGAGACGCAGCCGGTCCTTTCCGTGGAGCGCCACGCCGAAGACGTTCAGGTCGCCCCAGTAGACGGAGCCATAGACCCCGGCGCGCCGATACGAGACGTCCTGCTGGTTGAACTCCTGCCCGTCCGGGCTCGTGACCGGGAAGTCGATTCCGGGGCCTCCCCCCGAATATCCGAAGACGCCCACGCGCAGCGAGGTCTCGCGCCAGTTCTCGGGCGGAAGCGTGACGCCCGTCGTATCGCCGTCCAAGCCCATGCCGCCGAACTTGTAGTCCACGCGGGCGTAGACGTCCTTCTTGTTGCTGCTCGCGAAGGAGCCCAGGGGCCCGCCCGGTCCGACGGCGATCGGGCTGTCGACGCCGAGTGTGTAGAAGAGCCGGTGCGCGGCGACGCCATACATCTCGATCGCCCGCGCCCGCGCCGGAAGACTCACCCCCCCGCCGCTGTCGGCCAGTCCCGTTCCGCCGCTGAACCCGATGGGGTTGAAGGCAAAGAGCGTGTCGACGCCGTTGTTGGTCATGATCCACATTTCCTGGAATCCATCCCACACGTTCAGCGCCATCTTCCCGACCCGGAAGTTGAAGAGGTGGTCCGGCCCGAACGCCGAAATGAAGTCGAGTCGCGCATGCTCGATCTCGACGTCTGATCCTCCGTCCGGGCGCTCGGCGAAGGTCAGCTCGCTGAAGAAACTGACGTGCTTCCCGAGCGTGCCGGCCGCGAACACGTTGACTTCCTGCGGGAGCTGAAAGTCGTTCTTGACGATCTGGCGGCCCGTGTCCTCCTGGCTCGACTGGTAGAGGTCGGCCATCTTGACGTTCAGCGCTACGGGCACGTTGCCGGGGAGCGTGCTCGGGTACACCATCGCCGGCCAGAGCTTCTCGTAGGCCTCCGACCCGAGGGAAACCGGGATCTGCTTGATCTGCTCGTCCGTCTCGTTCGGCAGGCGGTAGCCGTTCAGGCGAAACGCCTGGCCGAAAGGATTGAGCTTGGGAAAGATCGCATGGCAGGTCTGGCAGGACGTGTGGTACTTCCGGGAGAAAGCCGGAACCGCATTTGCGGTGCGCGCGCCGCCTCCGATGAGCGAATATCCCGCGATGACCCCGAACACGACGAAAAGGGCACGTTTGGAGCTGTCCACCAAGGTCCTCCTTCCTACGAGAGCGAAAAGTCCTTCCGAATCACGAGATCTTTCCCGTCAACTCGGCCCAGAGACGTTCGAACGCCGGATTGTCGAACATGTTACAGCCCGTCGCAGGCGCAGTAGTCGCGCATCTCGACGTCGCAGCACAGCTCGGCGCCCGCGACCTGCTGGCGCCCGAGGTGATAGAGACTCACGAGCCTTTCGAGCTCAGGACGGCTGGCCCCCGGCCGGGTTCGAGCAATCCAGGCGAAGCGCCGGGCGAAATCGTGGTCCGACAGGTTCCGGAAGCCGCCGCGGAAGATGCCCAGATGGGTCGCGGCAGCTCAAGCGCATTGGGTCTTCGTCGCAGAGCGCCTTCCGGCGCTTCCGAACGCGAGCGACGGCCTGTTGAGGGCCGGTGGACTCTCGTACATGTCATGTATGTCCATGGATGCCATTCTGCGCATCGCGCACCTGGCGAGACCTGATTCGAATGCATCATTCGTGGACGTCTCCGTGCGGCGGCAATGGCAGAATCACGGGTCGACCACGGAGGAGCAGGATCTTGGGAGCCGCGGGAAACCGGGGGACGGTCATCTCGTAAACCTCCTCCGCTCTCCGTTCCAACTTGCCAGCGTCTCGGGCATGTCGCGCCTCGCAGTAACTTCCCTCATTCGGCAGGCGTCGCCGGAGCCGAGGACCGGGGACGAGGTGCCCAATAGAGAGCAAGCGCGATGGCCAATCGAACAAGTGGAAGTCTCTTTGAATCAGTCACTTGGCACAGAAGAGTTCCGCGGGAGGCCTGAGCGTCGAAAATACTGACATCTCTTCAAGTTGCCATCCGAACAACGGGTCGGCTTTTTTTAGCGCGGATGGCCGATGGGGCCTCGCCGCTCCGCGGCTGCATCAGTCGTCGACGTCGACTTCCGAGGATACGAATGCCGAGCGGACCGGAGGCGGCATCGGCGATTGCGCGCCCCGCACCGAGCGCCAGACGATCTCGTTTAACTCGAGCTCCGGCGTCCTGTCCGGTTCGTCAAAGTCCATCGCGGCCGACGCCTCGGAGCCGTAAGCCTTCGGATCGTTCTTCTCGTCCAGCGGCACGCGTGCGGGCCGTACCCGGTAGGGAGTCGCGTCGGGGCGGCTCGTGAAGGAACCAAACATGGGAGTCGCCGCCGCGTCGTACTGACTCATCGGAGGCAGCTCGAGGATCATCTCGATCGTCCGAAGCATCGAGGCGGTCGTATAGAGGGTCGAGTCGAGCCCGCCGCGCCGCGAATACGGGCTGATGACGAACGCGACCGAGCGATGCGCATCGACGTGGTCCGGCCCGTCCTGGGCGTCGTCCTCGAGCACGAAGATGACGGACTCCTTCCAGTAGCGGCTCTTCGAGACCGCGTCGACGAGCCGGCCGAGCGCGACGTCATTTTCGGCGATCATCGCCCGGGGAGTGGACGACCCGGCGCGCGTGCCCGCCGTGTGATCGTTCGGGAGATGGAAGATCGAGAGCCGCGGCAGCTTGCCATTGGCTTCGAACTCTCGGAATTCCTCGAGCCAGGCGTCGATGCGCCGGCCGTCCGGGATGGCGAGGTTCCACGTCGGATAACGGGGGCTCATGTGCCCCTCGAGGCCCGGCACCGATGCGACGACCGCTCCCTGGCCGGAGTCGTCTTCGGTCTCTCCCCGATGTCCGAACTCGCCGTAGCTCCGGAAGCTCACGCCGGCCCGCGCGCAGGCGTCCCACAGGTAGCCCCGGGCGGGAGCCGTGACGTTCCCGTAGGCATTCCGCATCTCGCCGCGCCCCTCGGAGAGGTACTTCCCGCCGCGGCCCGCGTAGTTCATCGGCCAGACCTTCTCGGTGAAGTCCGTGGCATACGCGGCCGTCGAGTAGGAGTGGCCGTCGTAACTCACCTCGGCGTTGACGTAGAAGTTGTCCAGGAGAACGAACTCGCGGGCGAGCGCGTGCGCATTGGGCGTCGAGTCCTCTCCGAAGAGGCAGAGGCTCGCGTCGCCGTTTCCGTTCGGCATGTCTCCGAGGATCTGGTCGTAGGTCCGGTTCTCGCGGATCACGTAGAAGACGTGGCGAATCGGCGACTCCTTCCCCGCGCGACGCGCGATCGGAGAGGACCGCGGGGCGCGAGCCGGCGCCGGCTGCGAGCGTGCGCCGCCCGGGGTCACGCGCTGGACCGTGCGCGTGAACGCCTCCAGCGCCGCCGCGTCGGGCGCCGGCAGGATGGAGAGCGAGCCCGTCAGCATCGCCCCGACGTACTGCGACGGGTCGCCCTCCGCTCCGGGCTGCGGCCCCCGCGGGTTGGGCATCGAGACGAGGCCCTTCCCCGACAGCACCAGAATGTGGCGGCCGTCCGGCGAGAACCGCGCTCCCGTCGGGTACCAGCCCGTCGGAATCCATCCGCGCACCCGGGCGTGGGAGGGCTTCGACACGTCCACTACGGCGACGGTGTCGTTGTCGGCGTTGGCGACGAGCAGCGTTCGACCGTCGGGCGACAGGTCGAGAGCGTTCGGAGTGCTGCCCTCCGGAAGTGCGGCGGACAGCGCGACGGAGATCTGCTCGGTCGCCGACCGCGCCGCGAGGTCCACGGCCCACACGGAGTTCGTGTTGGCGCACGCGACGAAGAGGCGCGCCCCGTCGGGAGACAGAGCCATGGCGTTCGGATGCTCGCCGACGGGGACTTCCCCGCGCGGTTGCAGCGTGGCCGCGTCGAAGACGAGGATCTTCGCCCCTCCCCAGAGCGAGACGAAGAGAAGGGAGCCGTCGGCCGACACGGCGCAGGCATAGGGTTCCGCGGCGAGATCGGCCCTCGTGGCGACCTCGCCGGAGGCCAGGTCGATCGCGACGAGCCGCTTTCCGAGGACGTCCACGACGTAGAGCCGGCCGCCGTCCGGGGCCACGGCGAGGCCTCCCAGGAAGCCCTCCTTGATCGACTTCCCGACCGTAAACGTCCGCGCGAGCTTGAGCTTGCCGGGCGTCCAGCGGAACTCCCGCACCGTCGCGTCTCCGCCGCCGGAGGCGAACACGCGCTCGTGATCCGGGTGCCACGCAAGGCCGAGCCACGCGTCCGCGACTTCGGTCTTGTCCATGACGGACAGCGTGCTCAGGTCCACGATCGTCAGGGACGGCTTGGCGTAGCCGTTGTTCGAGATCAACGCCCACTTCCCGTCGGGCGAAATCAGCATCGCCAGCGGCAGGTCGCCCACCATGACGTGGCGCCCCGCCGGCGCGATCCGCCAACCGTTGGGCAACAGGGTGGTGCCCCTCCCGCGATAGCCCGGGATCTCGTCCGCGAGCAGAGCCATGGAGGCCACGGCGAAGGCGGCGGCGATTTTCGCGAGAGGGGCGAGCTTGCGCATGGGGAGCGGACAAATGATACGTCCCGCCAACTTTTCGGAATCATGGGCGCCCCGGGGAAAGCCGCGGTGCGACGGCTTCGGGCACGAATCCTGCTTTCTCCCCACGGGGGAGGAGAAAATCATGTTGCTGACGATCGGACTCATCCTGCTGGTTCTCTGGGGCTTGGGTTTGTTCGCGTTCCACGTCACGGGGGGCCTGATTCATATCCTCGTGGTCCTCGCCCTGATCTCGTTCATCTTCCACGTGGTGCGCGGGCGGCGAATCGCCTAACTAGTCAACGATCTGGCGTGATGCGGAGGCGCGGTCGGCTCGGGTCTCCGGACCCGGAATGCGCGAGCGCCTCTTTCTCGTTTCATCAGCAAGGAGGCGCGCCATGCACAGGAGATCGATTCTGGGGGTCTGCGGATTCATCCTCGCCGCTACGGCGTTCGCGGGCGAGATTCACGGCACCCTGAGCGACGCCGGCAAGCCGGTTCCCAAGGGGACCACTCTCAAGCTCGATTGCGGCGGCGTCTACGCCGCGATCGCGACGGATCAGTTCGGGAGCTATAGCCTGAAGGTCGCGGCCACCGGGCCATGCAAGGTCATGGTCGACTACAAGGGCACCAGTCTCACGTTGCCGGTGACCCTGTACGAAAAGCCCAGTCGCTACGATCTCGCGATCCAGACCGAGGGAGACAAGTCATCGCTCTCCCGCAAGTAGATCCCGGGGGGCGGGACGGCACTCCCCCGCGTCGGGACCGGTGGGACAAGATCTCGATCGTCCTCCAACCCGTCGGTGGCCTGCTGACCGCGCTCGCGGTCGCCATCCTCGGTTTCTGGACGTCGAGCTACCTGCGCGAGCGCGAGGGGCGCGACGCGATCCTGCGGGAGCGGATGCAGACGACGGAGACGAACGCGCGGCTCTACTCGGAGCTGACGAGCAAGCGCGAGGAGTCCGAGAGCGCTCTGCGCAAGGACATGTTCACCTCCATCATCAATTCCTTCCTTCGCGCCGGCACTTCGACCCTCGAGCAAAAGCTCCTGAACCTCGAGCTGCTCGTCTACAACTTCCACGAGTCGCTCAATTTGAAGCCCCTCTTCCTGCACATCGCCCGGGAGATCGGTCAGAGCCCGCAGAGAGCCCAATACGCCGCCAGGCTGCAACGGGTGGCCGAGGAGGTGATCAAGAAGCAGATGCTGGTGATCGAGGAGGGCGGGAAGACCTTCGACGCCACCGTCAACTGGAAGACGCTGACGTTTCCCTCGGGAGACGGCGCCAACGCGGGCGCCGTGGAAAAGGAGCTGGCCGTGGAGGGGATCCGCCGAAACTTCAAGCTCGAGATTCTCGGCGCCGATCCCGCGACGGAGCAGATTCAGCTCCGCGTGACCGTGCGGACCGCCGGAAAAGAGAGCGTCGACACCACGTCCACCGAGTTCTGGCTGGGATACTTCGATTTCCCGATGATCGACAACATCCGCCTGCCGCACGATCAGCGAATGGCCGTGGTCCTCAACAACTTCGACAACGCGGGCGCGACGGCGGATCTGACGCTCGCCTATTTCCCGGGCAAGTACGCGGGGCTTCGGGAGAAGCCCTACTACGACGAGGTCCTGGCGAAGCTGCTCGCCGCCAACCAGAACGCGGCCGCCGCCGGCATGGAGGTCCGCCCCACTCCCACCGCTCCCCCGCGTTGATCGATCCTCACGGATGCGCCGGTCACGGCCGCGCGCACGGGGGATCCGCGCCGAGCAGTGCGGAGGCGAGCTCCCCGCGCAGCGACAGCAGCCGCGCCCTTTCCAGGAGGGCGCTCAAGCCGGTCCGCGCGGCCTCCTCGTCGGCCTCGGCCAGGCTGAGCTGAGTCTCGTCGAGGTCGGACAGCTCCGTGCGGCCCTCGCGGACCAGCATCTGCGATGCGCTCAGGGCCTGTTCCGCGATTCCCTGGGACCGCCGCGACAGACTCTTCTCCGCCGTCGAACGGGCCACGTCCGCCTCGGCTCGGCGGACCGCCAGTTCCAGGTCGGCCTCCCGCGCCGCGCGCTGCGCCTCCACGTGCTCGAGCCGGGCCCGCGCGCGCCGCGCCCCGTCGGAGAGGCGCCCGCCCGTCCAGAGCGGCAGCACGATCGACACGCCGACCGCGACGGAATCGGGAGTGAAGGTCAGGTAGTACTTGTCCCAGTTGTTGAACATCGCCAGGCGCTGGTACTGCGCCGACGCCTCGATCACGGGCGCCCAGGTCCTGGACTCGAGCCTCGCGGAGCGGCCCAGAAGCTCGACCTCGAGGGAGAGCGACTTCAGCTCGGGGTCCGCCGCGAGCGCCGCGGCGAGGCTGTCCGAACCGCTCAGGTCGGGGAGGGATGGGTTGGGGTCGGACAGCGTGATCGGGGCGCTGCCGGGCCAGCCGATCAGCCGCTTCAGCTCCAGCATGTCGAGATCGCGATCGGACTCGGCGTTCAAGAGCTTCTGCCGGGTGCGCGCCCCCTGAAGACGGGCCCGCTCCAGGTCGAGGTCCGTCCGGCGGCCCTCGAGCGCGAGCGCCTCCACGCGCTTGCGAATCGTCTCGGCGGCATCCGTGCGCCGGCGCGCGACATCCGCGAGCGACTGATCCACCCAGGAGCGGGCGTACACCGTAATCGTCTTTTCGATCGTGTCGTGACAGGAGCGTTCGAGCGCGCCCTCCGCGTCCGATGCCCGCGCCTGCGCCTGGAACACTTCGGAACGGCGATTCGGATCGTAGATGGTCTGGCGAATCTCCAGCGCCGCGATCGAGGGAACGCGTCCCGCGACGAGCCCCGGGAAGCCGTAGGTGTATCCCGGGCTCGTGCTCAGCCAGGCGGAGGGGCGGAAGGCGTCCCGGGCCTGATCCGCGGACGCCCGCTCGCCCTCCCGCGCGGCGCGGATCGCGGCGAGCTGGGGCGCGTGCTCCAGTGCTAGCTCCACGGCTCGCCGAAGCGTCAGCGCCTCGGATGCCGGAGCCTGGGCGGGCGCGGGCCGGGCGATTCCGAAGCCGAACGCGACGATGCCCGTGCCGACGAGAATCGAAACGATCCGGTCATTCATGATGAAGCGCCTCCGCTGGATTCAAGCTCGAGGCGCGATACGCCGGCACCGCGCCGAAGACGACCGCGACCCCGCAGGAGAAGACAAAGGCCAGGACGGCCGAGAGAATCGAAATGTGGATCGCCACTCCGCGCACGAAGAGTCGCGAGACGTAGGGCAGGCCCAGTCCGAGGATCACCCCGATCGACGAGCCCGCCATCCCCAGCGCCAGGGCCTCGAAGAGGAACTGTCCGAGGATGTCGCGGCGGCGCGCCCCCACCGACATGCGCACGCCGATCTCCCGGGTGCGCTGCTCGACGGACGCCAGGAGGATGTTCATGATCCCCACTCCTCCCACGATCACCGACACGGCCGCGGCCAGGACGAAGACGATGATGAGCCCCGCGGAGATCGCGTGCGCGAGCCGGACGACCGTGGTCATGCTCTCGACCTCGTAGACGGACCCCGGGCGATGCCGTTCGCGCAGGATCTCATCCACCGCGCGTACCGTCGCCGGGAGCTCCGTGAAGTCGCGGGCCTCCGCGTAGATCGTCTTGACCTCCCGGTTCGGCCGGAAATACCAGGCGACCGTGACCGGGATCAGGATCGTCTCGGGAACCACGTCGCCGCGTCCCAGGGTGTCGACTGGCTCCTCGAACTCGCCGATGACCTGAAAGGTCGTCCCGAGAGTTCGGATCGTCTGCGTCGAGATGGGCTGGTTTCCGAAGAGCCGGGAGTAGAGATCGCGGTTGACGACGCACACCCGGGCGCGCTCGAGCGCGTCGTCCTCGTCGATGAACCTTCCCCGCAGGATCCGGGTGTTTTTTCGAACGGCCGGGTAGTTCGCCATGACGCCGAGGATCGTTAAGGTCTGCGCCTGGGACTGGACCGTGACGGTGCCGCGCAGGATCGTCGTGGCGGTCGCGCCGGCGACGAGATCCCCGCGCGCGGCGATGGCCTTCACGTCCATGTCGGTCATGACGTCGTCCTGGAGGCGCGAGACGCCGGACGTGATCGTGCCGCGGTAGTTCGCCCAGACCAGGTGCGAACCCACGCCTTCGATCTGCGACAGCACGTAGCTGCGGCCGGTCAGGCCGAGCGTCACGACGAAGATGATCGAGGCGGTGCCCACGACGAGCCCGGCCAGCGTCAGGGAGGTCTGGACCGGGTGCTTCCGGAACCGGTCGACCGCCATCTCGAGGACTTCTCGGCTGAACATGGGGGAGGGCTCAGGCCCGGGTCGCGCGCACCCGAAGCCCTTCCGAAAGCGCCGAGGACCCCGGCAGGATCACCGAGTCCTTTTCCTTCAGGCCACCGAGGATCTCCACCTCGTTCAACCCGGAGAGGCCGACCTGTACGTCCCGCCGCCGCGCCCTCCCGTCCTCCAGGAGGTAGACGTAGCGGCGCTCGCCGTCGCGCAGCACGCTCGCTCGGGGCACGACCAGGGTCCCGCTCTTCTCCCCCGTCACGATCTGCACGTCGACGGCGGCGTTGGTGGGCAGGCGCTTGCGCGGGTCCGCGAGATCCCCCACGACCTCGCCGACCTCGCGGCCGCCGACCTCGCGCAGCCCCGGGGCGACGAATGCGACTTTCCCCTCCCAGCGCTCCCGCGGAAGGCCGTCGAAGCCCACCAGCATCCTCTGACCGGCGGCGATGCGGGGGAGGTCGGGCTGGTCCACGCGGGCCCGGACGCGCCGGTGCTCCGGATCGACGACGTTGGCGACGACCTGTCCGGCGGCGACCGCTTCGCCCGCGCGCCGGGGAAGACCGTAGACCACCCCGGGCAGCGGAGCGCGGAACGTCAGCGCCTCGACGCGTCGCGAAAGGTCCGCGGCCGCGCGCTCGGCCAGCGCCAGCCGCGACTGCGGCCCCTCGAACGCCCCGGCGCGGGCTCGGGCGGCGCGAGTCTTCTCCGTCGCCTCGGCGGCGGCGCGTTCATCCGCCTCGTACGCCGCCCGCGTGATCGCGCCCGCCGCGAGCAGTCGCGTGTCGCCCTCGAGGACTTCGCGAAGATGCTTCTCGTCCCGCTCGAGATTGGCCAGCTCCGCTTGCGCGCCCGCGCGCTCCGACGAGAGCCGCAGCGCCTCGGAACGGGCATCGATCGCGGACTGGGAAAGCGCGGGGTCCTCCAGGCGCAGGAGCGGCGCGCCGCCCTCCACGCGATCGCCCTCGTGGGCGAGAAGCTCCGCCACGGTCGCGGCCTCCGGCGATCGCAGCTCGCCTCCCGGGGGCGGCTCGAGGGTCCCGTCACACTGCACGGGAACGAGAAGGTCCTGCCGCTGGACCCGGGTGACCTGCACGGGGACCTGCCGGGGCCTCGCGAACGCGGCCACGACCAGGAGCAGCGCGAGACCCGCGGACAGGCCGATCACCCATCGCCAGACGGAGCGTCTTTCCGGGTCCGCGTCGGTGCGGGGAGGCCTCATGGGCCAATTCTAACGACGCGGCGATGCCGGCGATATAGCAGCCCTATGGCCGCGGGTCGATCACCCGGGGGCTCGAACGCGGCGGAGGCAACGCCGTCAGCGCTCTCGACGCCGGTCCGACGACGACGTATCCCGCCTTCTGACGCGCGGTCTCGCCTCCCGCGCCCGACACCGTCAGCCGCACGTCGAAGTTCCCGACGAGCTCGTATCGATGAACGGGGTTGCGCTCGTCGCTCGAGGCGCCGTCGCCGAAGTCCCAGCGCCAGGCGCTCGGCGCCGGCACGTCGGACTGGTCCTGGAAAGTCACCGAAATCCCCGCGGGGCCGGCGGTCTCATCCGCGGAGAAGTCGGCGATGCCCGTGTAGCGGATTCGGAAGACGCTGGCTCCGCGATCGGTCGGCGAGGCCGCGCCGAAGTCCTCGTAAAGGTCCGCGAAGTATAGGCCGTCGGGACCCGCCGCCAGGGCCGTCGCCGTCGCGCGGCCGTCGCCGACGTATTCGAGCAGGGAAATTGGCTCGCTCACGAGGTTCCCGTCGAGGTCGAGGACGAACTCGGAGATCCGCTTTCCGAGGGCCTGCGGTCCCAGGCCGTACGTCGGACCCGATTCCGTGACGAACGCGTGATCCATCTTGTCCGGGGGAAATCCGCTGCCAGCGAAGGTGGACGGCTGGATGAAGGCCATGTTGACGGGCGCCGGGGAGACGGGCCAGACGTACGCCGCGAAGTTGTACATGCTCGCGTCCGTGCCGTCCCAAAGATAGTTGCGCCCCGCGACGACCCTGGCCAGCCGATCGACGCTGGGGCCGTTCTCCACCTCCCAGTGCGCGCCGTCGGATGCGCGCCACGCCCCGCCGAAGGGATTGCGAAACCCCCAGGCGAAGACGAGATCGGTCGCCGTGACTCCGTCCGCGGCGTCATAGAACGGGTTGTCCGGGGGCGCCGAGCCGTCCAGGTTCACCCGGAGGATCTTGCCGCGAACCGAGCTCAGGTCCTCGGCGGGCGTCGTGAACTGGCCGTCTCCTATGTGCACGTAGAGCTTCCCGTCCGGCCCGATCGACAGATTCGAGGTCTGGTGAGAGGGACCCACGGGCTCGTTGGGAAAGTCGAGAATCGTCGTCCGGGTCGTGCCCGTCCTCCCACCGTCGCCGCTGTGGAGCCGCATCACGCGCGGGAAGTGGTTGTCGGTGACCGGCGGAACGGCCTCGACCGCGGAGACGAACACGTCGCCGGACGAGGGCTCGACGACGATCCCCGTCAGGCCCTTCTCCCCCGAGCCCGGGAATCCGCCGGTGGGATCGAAGTTGAGAAGGCCGGTGACATAGGGCGATATCGCGCCGGCGCGCGTGACCATCTGGACCGATCCGTAGAGCTCGGTGACGTAGAGAAAGGGATCGTCCGCGCCCGTGCCCGGATTCGTCAGGAACGCGATGTTGACCGGGAGCTGCAGGCCGGAGGCGAACCGGTCGATGCGATAGCCCGGCTGGCGGATCGCCCAGGGAACGGGAGCGGCGGCGACCTGGGTCGTGAAGTCGGGGGCCGCGCCCGGCGCGGGAAGGGCATCGCCGGAGAACGTGTCGCCGATCGCATCGACCCAGAACCCGGCGGATTGCCCCGCCGCCAGCGCGATCGGCGGAAGATCGATCGCGCGATCCTGCCCGCTTCCGTCGGTGAATCGGACGCGGGATGCGGGAAGGGAGAGCGAGCCGCTCCCCGAGCCGCAGTACACGTGCACCGGTCCGTGAGTCGAAAGGGCCGGCGGATTCCCGACGAGGTTAGAGGCCCCGTCGGAGCCCGAGAATGCGAGAACGGGTCCCGCGCCCGGAACCTCGATGCGAAGCGAGGCGGAGTCGGAGGGACCCGCTCGTGGCGGCAGGACGACGTCGTGCCCGAGATCGTCCTGCCATCGCGGCGTCGGGACCGCCGAGGCGTCGGACAGGATGAGGGGCTCGACGGCGTTCGCGGCGGCGGTCGAGAAGAGCCGTTCCGCCCAGGCGCTCCAGTCCGACCCGGCGGGAGGCCCATCCCCGAGGAACCGCACGCGCACCTCGTACCGGCCGCTGAAGGCGAGCTCGTGGTGGCCCGCGAGCGAGCCGGCGAACTGACCATCCCCCAGGTGGATGTGGACCTTCAGCGTTCCCGTGACGCAGGACGCGCTCCAGACGAGCTCATCGGAGACGGCGGCGCGGATCTCCCAGTCGCTGCACGCGTGACTCTCTCCGGGCGAGCCCGAGAAGGGGCCCGCGACCATGTGGACGTCGTATGCGTTGGTCACCTGGTTGTCGACCGAGGGTTCCGCGATGATCGGCGTCGCCGGGGCGGCCGCCGCCTCAGCGGCCATCGCGGCCAGCAGGAATCCCCACACCGCGGATCGCTTCGAGGAGGTTTTCGAATTCAAGCCCGGCGATTTTACAGCGGGCGGGGCTACTGCGCGGCGGCCCGCCCCACCAGAACGCGACCGGGGCGCGCGCCCGTCGCCTTGCCCTTCTCCCACACGGCTTGGCCGTTGACCGCCACCCAGACGATGCCGTCGGAGAGCTTCCGCGGCTCCTCGAACGTCGAGCGATCGATCACCGTAGCCGGGTCGAAGAGGACGAGGTCGGCCTTCATGCCGGGCGCGATCCTTCCGCGATCCGAGAGGCTCAGGCGACGTGCCGGCAGCGAGGTCATCTTCCGAATCCCCTCCTCCAGCGAGAAGAGGCCCTTCTGCCGGACGAACCGCCCGAGGACCCGCGGAAAGGTACCCGCTCCTCGCGGGTGATCGTTCGCGATGCCGCCGTCGCTGCCGACCATGACCCAGGGCTGCCGGTAGAACGTCAGGACGTCCTCTTCCGTCATGGAGTGGCCGATCACTGCCGCCCCGCCATCCTGGATGATCCTCATGAAGAGCTCAACGGCCGTGATCCCCTCGTCGCTCGCGATCTGCTCGAGGTTTCGGCCCGCGTACCCGGGATGCGCCTTGCACGCGGTGATCGTGATGCGCGCCGGCCCGCCCACGTCCCGAAGGCCCCGCTCGACGCTCACCGGGTCGGAATACTGCTTGTTGGGAACCAGCGTGTAGAGGTCCGAGTGCCATGCCTCGTAGGGATAGCAGTCGGCCGTGATGTCGTCGCCCCGGCCGCGGGCCCGGTCGAACAGAGCGACCGCCTCCTTCGACTTGCCCCAGACGCCGACGGTGGCGAGCTTGATGTGAGAGATCTGCAGAGGCAGGGCCGCCCGCTCGGAGATCTCGATCGCCTCGGCAAAGGCAACGAAGGCCTTGTCGGCCTCGTCCCGGACGTGCGTCATGTAGAAACCGCCGTGCGCCGCGGCCGCCTTGCACAGCTCCACGAGCTCGTCGGTCGAGGCGTAGGTTCCGACGTCGTACTCGAGCCCCGACGACAGTCCCAGCGCTCCCTCCCGCATCCCCCGATCGACCAGCTCGGCCATCCGGGCGATCTCCTCGGGAGTCGCGGCGCGCTTGTAGTCCTTCCCCATGACGAGGCTGCGCACGGTCTCGTGGCCGACCATCGTCATCGCGTTGACCGCCGGCGGCGCGTCGTGCAAGGCCTTCAAATACTCCGCGATCGGCCACGGCGAGTCGCCGTCCGGCCCGAGGACGACGGTCGTGATTCCCTGGGAGACCTGCGTCTCCGCCTGCGGGTCCTCCCGCAGCCCCTCGGAGGAGTGATTGTGCGCGTCGATGAATCCCGGCGCCAGGACGAGCCTCGCCCCGCGGATGACGCGCTCGCCCTTGCGGGGCTTGAGCGACCCGACCTCCGCGATCCGATCTCCCTCGATACGCACGTCGCGGACCGAAGAGGGCACGCCCGTCCCATCGGCGACCCGCGCGCCGGAAATCAGCACCGAGGACGCGGCCGGCGGAGCGGGGGGCGACGGTAGCGCGAGGAGGATCAGGCTCGCGAATCCGACACAGAGGCCGACCTCTGCTCGCTTCATGCGGACGGATTCTGTCAGAACGGCGGGGACGAAGCTCCGACGGGGGCCCGTCCCCTAGACGCCGCTGCGGTTCATGTCGCGCAGGGCTCCTCGCACCTGCGCCAGGTCCCGGGCGTATTGCGCGGGAGGAGCCGTGGCGGCGAACCGCTCGAGGGCCTCGCGAGCCTGCCTCCAGTCGCCCAGCTGTCCCGCGACTCGACCGATGTTGTAGAGCGCGTCGTATTGCTCCGGATTCAGCTCCACGCAGTGCCGCCAGGCCCCGATCGCCTTTTCGGGCGAGCCCAGCTGCATCCACGCGACGCCCAGAGCGTTCCACGCCCGCGCGTGCCGCTTACCGAATGAGAGCGCGGTCTCGAGGTTCTTGCGGGCCTCCTCCGCGCGATTGAGTTTCAGGAGCGCGATGCCCATGTTTTGATAGGCGTCGGCGCCGGCCGGATCGATCTCGATCGCGCGGGAAAAGACGCTCAACGCGTTGGCGGCCTTGCCCGCATCCGCCAGGGCGATCCCCAGGGCATTCAGGGTCTCCGGGTCGTCGCTTTCGCGGTAGGGTGACAGGAGCGCGACGGCCTGCGCGGGACGGCCGACCTCGGAAAGCAGAAGAGCGTGTCGCCGGTCGATGCTCTCGCCTCCCGCCCCACTCGACGTCGCCATTTCGTACACGCGGATCGCGCCCTCCCGGTCCCCCTTGCCCTGGAGCACGACGGCCCACTGGACGTATGCGATCTTCATCTTCGGATGCTCTTTCACGATCCGGCGAGCGAGCGGGACCGCCTCGTCGAACTTGTGGCGCTCGTTCAGATCGATGACGTGGTGCATCTGCTGGTCGACCTCGATGAGGGTCTTCGGATCGTCCGCGGGACCGTACGATGGCTTCATCTCGGCCGATCCCGTGAGGTAGCCCAGGCTCTTCAACTTGGTCGCCTCTTCGGACCCCACGGTTCCCCGGTCGTTGGCCGCCGTGGGCAGCTCGAGCAGCCGCTTTCTCAGCCGGCGCAGCGCATCGGGTCGTCCGTCCACCAGGTTCCGGGCTTCGCCCGGGTCCGACGGAAGGTCGTAGAGCTCCTGGATCGGCAGGTCGATGTACTTCTGTCCTCCGCCGAGAAGTCCGCGCAGCGGGGCCCAACCCCGGTTGAAGGCGGACGTCAACGCCTCGAAGTAGCTGCCCTCGATGGCCTCCTTGCGACGGCCCGCAGCCAGAGACTGGCCGGGAAGGTCCCGCGCCGGCGGCTCTCCGATCGCTTCCAGAATCGTCGGCAGGATGTCCACGTGCCGCGCGGGAATGGCATCGTGGCCGGGCGAGATCAGCGGCGGGCACCACGCCATCAGGGGCACGTGCAGCGTCGCCTCGTAGCAGAAGAGACCGTGTGTGAGCTCTCCGTGATCGCCACGTGCCTCCCCGTGGTCTCCCGTGACGATCAGGAGCGGCTCGGGCGAAACGGACCGGACCGCTTCGAGCAGAGGTGCGAGAGACGCATCCGTGTAGGCCACCTCCCCGAGGTACAGGTCGTCCTTGTACTTCTCGTTGAAGGGCGCCGGCGGATCGTAGGGGGCGTGCGGATCGTAGACGTGCACCCAAAGAAAGCGCGGCTTCCCCGCTTGTTCCCGGAACCACGCGAGGGCCGCCGCGACCACGTCCTCCGCCCGCGCCTGTTGGATGTTGAAGTCGAGCTGCTCGTCGAGGTGCCGGTAGAGCTCGTCATAGACGTCGAATCCGCGGGAGAGACCGTAGCGCGAGTCCAGGACGAACGCCCCCACGAAGGCGCCCGTGGCGTATCCCCGGGCCTTGAGCCTCGTCGCGACGGTGGGCATCTTCGGCGAGAGCTTGAATCCCGCGTTCTCGCGGACGCCGTGCATGTACGGAAACATGCCCGTGAGGATGTTGGTGTGCGAGGGAAGCGTGATGACGTTGTGCGCGTGAGCGGCCGTGAAGACCCGGCCCTCGGAGGCCAGCCGGTCCAGATTGGGAGTCGTTCCGCGGGGATTCCCGTCGAAGCTCGGAGCGTCGGCGCGCAGCGTATCGATCGTGATGAGCACGACGTCCCGACGAACGCGCGGGCCCGGCGTGGGGGCCGCCGTCGAGATCGAGGCCTCTCGCCGGCAGAAGGACAGGGCGAGAAGACAACCCGTCAGCCAGAGACCGCGCTTCATGCCCGCCTAAAAACCGAAGACCCGCCCGGAATTCCCGGACGGGCCCTCGAGAGCACGTCGAAACCCGAACTTAGAACGCGATCCGCGCTCCGAGGCGCAGGATGCGCGGGGACTGGATCTCTTCGATCCGATTGAAAAACTTGTCCTGGACGAACCCCGCGTCCGTGTTGTAGTTGCCGACTCTCTGGTAGCGCTGCAAGACGGTGTTGTTGTTGGTGGCATTGAAGAGCTCGACCGTCGGCACGATGTTGACCGGACCGAGGGCGAACGTCTTCTCCAGCCGAAGGTCGAGCTGATAGACGTTCGGGTTCCGGAACGTATCGATCTTGTCGATGAGGATGCGGGGGCGGTAGCCGCCGGAGTCGAAGGGTTTCGTGCGGACGTAATACGGATTCGGATACCCCTGTCTCCCGAAGAAGTTCGCAGCCAGGTTGAGCCCCGCGGGCAGCTGGTAGAGACCCGTCACGTTGAACTGCCACTTCGCGCCGATCTGGACGAAGGACTTGGACGAGAAGCCCGTGGCCAGCCCTCCGTTGTCGTTCTGACCGCCGAGATTCCATCGGTTGTTCGGATCCAGGATGGAGGCCGCGGTCAGGTGGTTCCGGTTGACCTGGTACCCGAAGCTCCCGCGCAACATCCACTTGTGGGATAGCCGCTTGACCGCCGAGACCTCGACCCCGTGATACTTCTGCGTTGCCCCGGGTCGATTGAGGAACAGGTCCCCGGACGGCGCGTCCGGAGTGCCGACGCCGTAGTAGGGCTCATTGAACGGAAGCGTGAAGCCGTTGTCCGCCACGCCCGTGCCGTTGGCATTCCCGGCCAGCACCCAGTTGGTCCCCGTCGTCCCGATCGGGACCCGATACTGGATGTCCTTCAGGTTCCGGTACGTATAAGTCGCCGACACCGCGAAATCGTCCGAGATCTGCTGATCGATGCCGCCCGTCAGTTCGTCGGTGGTCGGCGTCTTGAAGCCCGGAGCCAATCGGTTGGCCGGGGTCGGGGCGACACTCGGGTCCACGTTGTAGAAGCCCCGGAAATCGTTCAGATCGATCTCTCCGGGCTGGACCTTGCGGTCCCCGTTGGTGTCGTGCCAGCCGTAGTAGGCCCCCGAGGTGATCGGCACCCCGCTCAACTGGTAGACGATGAACCCCAGCTGGTCGGCAAACCGAGAGTAAGAGGCGCGTAACAGCGTGTTCTTTTTCTCGCCCAGGGCGTAGCTGACGGAGGCTCGGGGCTCCACGTTCTTATAGGCGAACGGCCACCCCTTATTTCCGTGGAAGGCGACGTAGGGAACGATGAGGGGGAAGTCCTGATTGGCCAGCCGATAGCCCGGGATGTTCTTGCCCCGCTGGTAGTCGTAACGGACCCCGGCGTTGACCGTGAGGTTCCCGGCGGTGATGGTGTCGCCGATGGTGCCCGTCCAGTACTCGGTTTTGTACGTCGTGCGCACGCCCCCCGTGATCGCGGCGGAGGCCGAGGAGGAGGAGTAGAAGTTCCCGAGGAGCTGATCGCCGGGCAGGCCCGTCGCCGAGTCCGCGATCTGCTGGCGGTAGTTGAAGCTGACCTTCAGCTCGTGGTTGAGCTTGCCGGTTGTGAAGAACTTGGAGACCTGCATATTGGCCTGCTTCTGGGGGTCCTTGGCGAAGTAGTACCCGTAGCTGTTGTGGTACTGGAAATCGTAGTAGTCCTGCTGGACGTCCAGGCCGCCGTTGGGGAGCGACGTGTAGTCCGGCTTCTGATAGTTCACGAACAGCGAGGCGAAAAGACTCGAGGAGAAAACGTAATTGTCCTCGAGCTTGTAGAAATTCGTCGGGATGGAGAGGGTCGTGCGCGTCTCCGGCGGACGGTCCGCCCCGGCGCCGCGGCCCGTCTCGAAACGATCGCTTCGGTTGAAGTAGAGGTTCATCGAGTTGGGCTGAGAGATTTGGACGTTCAGCTTGGCGCTCCAGGGGGACAGCTTGACCGAGCTCGTGAACCCCTTCGCCGCCGGATCGTCCGACGCGACATCGAGAGAGATGTCCTGGCGAGCGCCCGACGCCCAGATCCAGAGCTTGTCCTTCACGATGGGCCCGCCCACCTCCGCCCCGTACTCGCGGATGAATCGCGTGCTGTTGGTCTGGAGGCCCTGGTCGATCGCCTCCTGCGGAGTGTTGTTGGATTGCCACGCATGGGAGGCGTAGAGAAATCGCGCGGACCCCTTCAGCTCGTTGGTCCCTCGCTTGGTGACGACGTTGATCTGCACGCCCGGATTCTGGAGCTCGAGGAGCGAGCCACCGGTGGTGACCTCCACGTTCTGAAAGGTGTCGAAATCGAAGAACGTGTTCGTTCCGCCGCTCTGGCCGCGGTCCGGGTTCCCGTACGTGTTGTCGGTGACCGTCGAGCCGTCGATCAGGTAGGTGACATTCGAGGAGCCCTTGTTGACGAAGTCCGGGCCGCCCGCTACGGCGCTTCCATTTCCCGCGACGTTGACCTGGTCGAGCTGAACGCCGGGGACCTGCTGAATCAGGGAGTAAATGTCCCGGGCTGTCGGGATGTCCGCGAGCTCGTCCCGCGAGAAGGTCGCCCCCGTGGAGACCTTGCGCGTGTCAATCAGAGGGGTCGCGCCCGAGACGACGACGTTCTCCTGGACGTTCGAGATGCGCATCTTCACGTCGACGTTGGTGTCCCTGCCGAGCGTGACGACGACGTTTTCCCGCGTGACCGTGGTGAAGCCCGGCATCGTCACCACGACGGAGTACTTGTTGGGGGAAACCTTGAGGAAGCGAAACTGTCCGCTCGCGTCGACGGACGTGATGCGAGGTGCGAGGGGGCCCGTGAGCGTCGCGGTTCCGCCGGGAAGCGCGGAGCCCTGATCGTCCGTCACGGTTCCGTACACGTTCCCGGTGTTCGTCTGCGCCGCGGCGTAGAGGCCGAGGCCCGCGAGCGCCACGAACCAGACGAGCACTCGAGCCAGGAAGGACCTCCACATGGGCAACCTCCTCAATTGCGAGTTGGAATCACGCGGCCGCCTGCGACTCTTCCGATCCATCGTGGGAAGCACCTCGATTCGATTCTGCGAACCGTTCCGGGTGATCGTTGTAAGTATGCTATCGCGGTTTGAGCGGAAGAGGTCCAGACCAATCGCGTTCCTCGGCCACAAAAATCCCCATTCAAAATCGCGGAGCGCGCGAACGACTTTCTGGAGTTGACCAGCGGTCAAAGAGAGGACCCATGGGAAATTCTTGGCGGGATTCTTGGAGAGCGGCGGCCGGAGCGCTCCTCGCCGCCGCGTCGCTCTCCTGCGCGACGGCCGCGTCGTCTCTCGCGACGACTCCCCGGGGAGGCGAGGCTCGAGGCCACCTCCTGATCGTGGGCGGCGGGCCCATTCCCGACTCGATCCTGGAACGGTTCCTCGCGCTCGCAGGGGGGCCCGCGGCAGCGCGAATCGTGATCTTCCCAATGGCCTCGGAAGATCCCGAGGCCGGGGTCGAGATGGCCGCGTACTTTCGCAAGCTCGGAGCCCGAGCCGAACGCATCGTCCTGACCCACTCGGAGGCCGACACCGAGACCGCCGCTCGCCGGCTGGACGGGGCTACGGGGATCTGGTTCGGCGGAGGCGATCAGTCGGGCCTCACCGCGGCGCTCCGACGCACGCGGACCGAGCAGGCAATCCGCGCCCGGTTCCGCGAGGGGGCGGTGGTCGGAGGCACCTCGGCGGGCGCCGCCGTGATGACGACGCCGATGTTGACGGGCGACGAACGAAAGCCGGGCGGCGACCGGCCGCCCGAGAAGGACTCGGGCGACGCCTACATGACGATCGCGCGGGAGAACGTGGTGACCGCGGAGGGCTTCGACCTGCTGCCGGGAGCGATCGTGGACCAGCACTTCGTGCGCCGGAGGCGCAACAACCGCCTGCTCTCATTGGTCTTGGAACACCCCGAGCGCGTGGG
>JBBRFL010000027.1:0-45107 GCA_038224325.1 Thermoanaerobaculia bacterium
CGTTGGGACGCGCGGACTCCACCTGGCCGTCAACGATGCCGAGCGGGAGAATTCCCTTCTGCGCGAATACCGCACCCGTCTGATCGCGGACGTCGTTACCGGCAAGCTCGACGTGCGCAAGGCGGCAGCGCTGCTGCCGGAGGAAGTGGAGGAGCCGGAGCCCCTCGACGGCGTCGAAGCCGAGACGGACCTCGAAGAGGGGGCGGCTGAAGAAGACGACGAGATTTCCGAAGCGGCCGAGGCATGACGACCGACACCTCCGAACGCGGCCTGGAGCGGCTGATCTGCACGGCGCTGACCGGCGCGGCCTGCGATCCGGGTGGCGGCACGGCCAACGTCCTAGGGGAGCGGCCAGCGGTCTACGGGGCAGGCTGGATTTGCGGTTCGCCCCAGGACTACGACCGGGAGTACTGCGTGGACCTAGCGCAGCTCTCGGCCTTCCTGCGCGCGACGCAGCCCGAGGCGACCGAGGCGCTCGACCTCGGCCAGGACGGCCCCACGCGGTGCAAATTCCTGGCCCGCCTCCAAGGCGAAGTCACTAAGCGGGGCACCATCGACGTGCTGCGCCACGGGATCAAACACGGGCCGCACCAGATCGACCTCTTTCACGGCACGCCCTCGCCGGGCAACGCTAAGGCCGCCGAGCTCCATGCGGCCAACCGCTTCAGCGTGACTCGGCAGCTCCGCTACAGCCGCGACGAGACCCAGCGCGCGCTCGATGTCGGCCTCTTCATCAACGGCCTGCCGGTAGCCACCTTCGAGCTCAAGAACAGCCTCACCAAGCAGACGGTTGAGGACGCCGTCGAGCAGTACAAGCGCGACCGGGACTCGCGCGAGAAGCTCTTTGAGTTCGGCCGCTGCGTCGTGCACTTCGCGGTGGACGAACACGAAGTCCGCTTCTGCACGCACTTGAAGGGCAAGGCCTCGTGGTTCCTGCCCTTCAACCGGGGCTGGAACGACGGGGCGGGCAATCCGCCCAATCCGGACGGCCTCAAGACCGACTACCTTTGGAAGCGCGTCCTCACCCGTGAGGGCCTAACCGACATCCTCGAGAACTACGCCCAGGTCGTCGAGACCAGGGACGAGAAGACGGGAAAGAAGAAAGCGGTGCAGATCTGGCCGCGCTACCACCAGCTCGACGTGGTGCGCAAGCTCCTGACCGACGTCGCGGGGCACGGCGCGGGTCGGCGCTACCTGATTCAGCATTCGGCCGGCAGCGGCAAGTCCAACTCCATCGCCTGGCTGGCGCACCAGCTCATCGGACTGGAGAAGGATGCCGTCCCGGTCTTCGACTCCATCATCGTCGTCACCGATCGGCGGATCCTCGACGAACAGATCAGAGGCACGATCAAGCAGTTCGCCCAGGTCGGCGCGACCGTCGGTGCCGTGACGGGCACCACTGGAAGCAAGACCGGGCAGCTATCCGCGTTCCTCCAGGCCGGCAAGAAGATCATCATCACGACCGTGCAGACGTTCCCGTTCATCCTCGAAGAGATCGGCAGCGAGCACCGCGGGCGTCGCTTCGCCATCGTCATCGACGAGGCGCACTCGAGCCAGGGCGGCCGCACCTCGGCGGCGCTGTCGATGGCGCTCGGGAAGGACGGAGCGGAGGAGGACGACGAGACCCTCGAGGACACGATCAACCGGCTGATGGAGGCCAAGAAGCTGCTGCCCAACGCCAGCTACTTCGCCTTCACCGCCACGCCCAAGAACAAGACGCTCGAGATCTTCGGCGCGGCCGATCCGGAAGCCGACGGGAAGGCGAGGCACCGCCCCTTCCACAGCTACACGATGAAGCAGGCCATCCAGGAGGGCTTCATCCTCGACGTGCTCAAGAGTTACACGCCGGTCGGGAGCTACTACAAGCTGGTCAAGAAGGTCGAAAGCGATCCCGAGTTCGACACCAAGCGGGCGAAGAAGAAGCTCCGGCGCTACGTCGAAAGCCACGACCACGCCATCCGGCTCAAGGCCGAGATCATGGTGGATCATTTTCAGGAGCAGGTCCTGGCGCTCAACAAGATCGGCGGCGAGGCCCGGGCGATGGTGGTGACGAGCGGCATCGAGCGCGCCATCCAGTACTACCACGCGATCCGCGACTACCTCGTCGAGCGAAAGAGCCGCTACAAGCCGATCGTCGCCTTCTCGGGCGAGCACGAGTACGGCGGCGCCAGGGTATCGGAGGCCTCGCTCAACGGCTTCCCGTCGAGCCAGATCGCCGACAGGATCCAGGAGGATCCGTATCGCTTCCTGATCTGCGCGGACAAGTTCCAGACCGGTTACGACGAGCCGCTGCTCCACACGATGTACGTGGACAAGGTGCTGTCGGGCATCAAGGCGGTGCAGACGCTCTCGCGGCTCAACCGCGCGCACCCGCAGAAGCACGATGTCTTCGTGCTGGACTTCATGAACGACTCGGACACCATCCAGGAGGCGTTCGCGGACTACTACCGCACGACGATCCTGGCCGAGGAGACCGACCCGAACAAGCTGCACGACCTGAAGGCGGCGCTGGACGGCTACCAGGTGTACGCCGACGCGAAGGTGGAGGAGCTCGCCGGGCTCTACCTGGGCGGGGCGGACCGCGACCGGCTCGACCCCATCCTCGACGTTTGCGTCGCCGACTACCGCGAGCGGCTCGACGAGGATGGACAGGTGGATTTCAAGGGCAAGGCCAAGGCTTTCCTGCGGACGTACGGCTTCCTGTCCTCGATCCTGCCCTACACGAACGCCGCGTGGGAGAAGCTCTCGATCTTTCTCACGTTCCTCGTGCCCAAGCTGCCGGCGCCCGTGGAGGACGACCTCTCAAAGGGAATTCTCGAAGCCATCGACATGGACAGCTACCGGGTCGAGAAGCAGGCTGCCGCGAGGATTCAGCTTCCCGACGCGGACGCAGACATCGAGCCGGTGCCGACCACCGGCGGCGGGCATAAGCCCGAGCCCGAGCTGGACCGACTGTCGAATATTCTCAAGACCTTCAACGACCAGTTCGGCAACATTCCCTGGGGCGACAAGGACCGCGTCGACAAGCTGATCACGGAAGACATCCCCGGCCGCGTCGCGGCCGATGCGGCCTACCAGAATGCGAAGAAGAACTCGGACAAACAGAACGCCCGAATCGAACACGACAAGGCGTTGGAGCGAGTGATGACCGCGGTGCTGAAGGACGATACCGAGCTGTTCAAACAATTCATGGACAACGAGTCGTTCAAGAGGTGGTTCACGGATGCGGTTTTCCGGATCACGTACGAAAGGCGGGTGTAGGGGCTACGCACTGCCGCGCTAACGTTGGGCCACGATGCAGGTTCGGTAGCCATCAAATCCGAGAGCCTGCTCGTTTCCGGGCGAAGCCAGCCGCGCGCGACAGAGACAGGTTAGCCTGTCACCGTAATGCCACCAGTCAGACTGACCCGACTCATTGGCCAGTCATACCCTAAGGGGTAGAAGCGGCATTCCTATGGCCACGACTCCGCCTACTGACAGCCTATTCCTCTATGACTGGACGATGCAATATCGGAGGATGCTGCGCAGCTATCAAGCTCTTCTCGACGCGCCCGACAACAACACGGACCTGTATGATGACCCGATGTTCCACTTCTTCCAGGACGCCTGGCACCTCAAGGACTGGATAAAGAACGACGAGTCGGCGCCCCTGAGAGCAAACTCCGTCGAAAGTCAGGTCAATCAGAGCGAAATCCTAAGCGCTGTCGGCGACCTCGCCAACGCCGTTAAGCATAGGAGAGGAGAATTCCGAAAGGATAGGACCGGACCTCCTCTCGTTTCGTTTCGAACCGAGCTTCGAATCGGGAGCGGTCCGAGGCAGTTGCGGTATCTCAAGCACGAAGACGACAGCGTAACTATGGCCGCCGATCTGGCCGCCAAGGTTATCGGCGAATGGAACAGAATACTTCCAATTCTGGGCCTCAACGTCCCCACATAAGGGGATTCCCTGGGAGAGCTGGAGTCCAGGGCTAATCAACCACCCAAGTTGTGACGAGTCGATAAAGGGGCTTCGGAGCAGCCGGATCGCGAGTCAGTCCTGGGGCTTGACCCCGCTTCATCAGATTGCGAACGGCTCTTCCGAAAACATCCTGTGGCGCCCAGCGACCACGAAGAGAAGCCTGGGTCCCCCCTTCCTCGACTCGCCGCCGAATCTGGACCGAAGGAGACGATGCGAAACCTCACGTGGAGGCTTGACGAGTCACGGCCGCTCTGGAGAAGGTTTGACCCCTTCCTTCTCGTCACGCGTTGGGAATGGGCCGACCTCCATGCGCTACGCTTATCAGGATGCTCGATGCGATTCGCGCTGCCGCTATCGAAGCTCTGTTCAGCGATGCGCTCCTCCCATACGCGTTCTCGCTGAAGGGTGGGAATGCACTCCGTCTCCACAAGATTGGTCATCGGCCTTCACTCGATGTTGATCTGTCTATCGCCGACGATCTGCCCGCCCTTGAGCAAGTCGCCGGGGTAATGGAGTCGAGCCTCACGCGATCCTTTGAAAGCGTCGGTTATCAGGTGTTTGACTTTCAACTCTCCCGAAAACCGACGCGGCCCCTAGCTGTCAGTTCTCAAGAGGTTGTTCCCGGAGGCGCTGGGCAGGGGTGCGTTTGTTGAGTGAGGCATGAGGTCTCCTGAGATTGTAGTAGTTGAGGTACCGAGGCAGGCGGTCGGTTCTTTGGATCGAGGTTGGGTAGGGTCTTTTGTAGGCCCACTCGCGCAGCAGGGTTTGGATGAAGCGTTCGGCTTTTCCGTTGGTCTGAGGGCGGTAGGGGCGAGTTCGTAGATGGCGCAGCTGGAGTTTTTGGCAGGTGGCTTTGAACCTGTGGGAGACGTAGCAGGAGCCGTTGTCGGACATGACGGACTGAACATGGACGTCGCGGCTCTGGAACCAGGCGACTGAGCGTTTAAGAAAGCCGGTGGAGGACGGGGATCTTTCATTGGGGAGTACTTCGGCGTAGGAAAGACGAGAGGCGTCGTCGATGGCCACGTGAACAAACTCCCATCCGATGCCACGGACTCTGGTCGTGCGGTCTCCATAGATGCGATGACCGACGCGGCCGATACGGCCCAGCTTCTTGATATCCACGTGGATGAGCTCGCCGGGATGCTCCCTCTGGTATCGGCGATCGGGCTCTTTGGGTTCGAGGCTCTTGAGCCGAGAGAGGCCGTGACGGCCCAGGATACGAGCGACCGTGGCCGTACACAGGCCCACGCGGGCGGCGATCTGCGGACCGGTGTAGCGGCGCCGACGAAGGCGGATCACCTCCTCGACTCGATCGGGATGGGCCTGGCGCGGCATCCGATGGGGCCGAGAACTGCGATCAACCAAGGCCGCCTCGCCGGCCTCTTTATAGCGCCGCTTCCACTTGAAGGCCGTCCGTCTCGAAATGGCGGCCGCCGAGGCGGCCCCGGTCACGGGCATCCCTCCGAGTATTCGATCAACCAGCACGAGTCGACTGGCAGGGCAACTTCGGGCATTCTTGTGAAGCTCCATCTGGGCTCCTTCGTTGAGACGGTGGCGTTAGACACCTCCAGCCTCACCGTCTGGGCCCAGATGGGCAACAGACCCTACCCGTGAACAACGTGTTGAGAAACGAGACCTAGGGATTGCTCCGGAATGGTGGGGAGGATACGAAGCCGTGTTCAAGATTATTCCGCTAAAAGCATCAGCAACCTCAGTCGAAGAGAGACGCAGAACAGCGACCGTCATCGGACCTCTTCAGGAGCGACGTATCCGAGTCCAGATCAGCAAGCATGAATTCGTTGGAAGCTTGCAAGAAATTGGTTGCGGCGAGACACGAGTGGTTGTCTACACGCCGGCTCTTATCGCAGCAGAGAAGCTACGGGCTATTTGTCAGCAAATGCCAGACTATCCGCATAATCGGAATCACACACCGAGAGCGCGCGATTTCTACGACATCCATGCGATTTGTACCGAGGCCAGCATCGACCTGACCACTCAGCCAAATCGAGACCTCGTGAGCGCCAGCTTCCGAGCGAAAGAAGTGCCCATACGACTCCTCCGACAGATACAAGAGCACGCCGATTTCCATCGATCCAACTGGCCCGAAGTTGAACTTAGCGTGGGTGCGCCACTCGGTGATTTCGACTTCTACTGCCAGTTTGTCAGTGCGCTTGCCCGCCGGCTGGAAAGCCTGCTGGAATAAACGTTCTCCAGGTGGGGGAATAGCTACGTTCCCTCATGTCATACGTCAGATAGAAGTCGAATTTGGTCCCCATGCTAAGAAGCTCTTGGCGTAGGAAGTCGGGGTAGCCTGCGGCCTCAAGGTAGACGCCCAGGGCCTGGTGGTATGGGTAAACGTAGCCGAGCTGCCGAAGGACGCCAACCAGCTGAGGAGGCGATACGCGCTCACGTGCTGCTTTGAATGCCTCTAGCACGTTCAGAACTCCACCGGCATAGTGGGGCCGGACAACGAGGTCAATTAGAGTACGCTCCAGGCTCGTGACGTCGACCCTTTCCGACGCGGCGACGACGAATGGAATTACACCCAACCTGCCCGTCTGCTTTCCGCTCACTAGCAAAATCTTGTGTTGCTCGTACGTCCAAATATAGTTCGATCTCCTCGGAGGCCTGCTGAAAGCTCGGTCGATACCCTCTTGACTTAAGTTCCCGCCGGAGGGCTTATCGCTTTGCTCCTTATTAACGTAGATCACCGCGGGCACCTGTTCGGTGAGATTGTGCAGGACCATGGCGCTGGCGTGAGACAAGTAGGATCCAGTTCGAATCGAAATCGCGACCGAATAGGTAGACACACTTCCGAATGCGTAACGGATCAGGGCAGGCCCAGCAGGTGGCTTGATTCTGAGGGCCTTCAGAGTTGCGGCTTCTACCAAGTTTCCGAGTAGCTGGGTTGGGGTAGAGCTAGTCGGTGCGCTCCAGTCGTTCCTCGCGTTCGATATCAGCCGAAGGAGCTGCATTTGGGCGAAAACCAAGGTCGGTTGGGACTCTAAAGTTCGCTCGGCGTTCGAGATCCACATTCTCACACCTAGGTATATATACCTAGGTGTGTGAATGCGCAATTACTCGAAATCTCCTCAGCTCGGCTTAGGTATACATACCTAAGCCGAGCTGAGAAGTAAAGCAGCCCTTAAACTATTGATATTAAAGCTGCGGGCGCCTTTCGGCGCCCGCAACGGCCTCAGAAACGGCCCCACCCCTTTGAAGACTCTTTAGCTACACCCGCTCGTCGCGCCGCAGTTCATGCACTTGTAGCACGCAGCGGACCTCACCATGATCGACCCGCACTCGTGGCACGCCGGCGCATCCGCCGACGTCTCGAACAGCAGCTTCGATACCGTCTCTCCTCCCGCCTGGCGGGCGGCTACGGACTGCTGCGTGACCGGGACCGGGCCGGTCTCCGACGAGTCCCGCGCGATCACGCCCACCGCGTTCTTCTCCTCCGCGCTCATGAACTTGGACGCAAGCCACTTGAAGATGTAGTCGATCAGGGACTTGGCGATCGGGATCTCGGGGTTCTTCGTGAAGCCCGAGGGCTCGAAGCGCACGTGGGTGAACTTGTTGACCAGCGCCTCGAGCGGTACTCCGTACTGGAGGGTCAGCGAGATCGCCGTGGCGAACGCGTCCATCAGGCCCGAGATCGTCGAGCCCTCCTTGGACATGCGCAGGAAGATCTCGCCGGCCTTTCCGTCCTCGAAGAGGCCGACCGTGACGTAGCCCTCGTGGCCGGCCACGTTGAACTTGTGCGTGATCGAGCGGCGCTCGTCGGGGAGCTTGCGGCGGAACGGCGTCGGGACCGGAGGCGTCGCCTTCCCGACGTACTCGAGCGTGCCCCGCGCGGTCGGAGACTTCGTGTCGCTCTTCGACGCAGCCGTGTTGAGCGGCTGCGTGCGCTTGCAGCCGTCGCGGTAGATCGCGATCGCCTTCAGGCCCTGCTTCCAGCCCTCCATGTAAACGCCCGCAATCTCGTCGGGGGTGGCGTCCGGCGGGAGGTTCACGGTCTTGGAGATCGCGCCGGAGAGGAACGGCTGGACGGCGGCCATCATCCGGACGTGGCCCGAGTAGTGGATCGAGCGCGTGCCGTTCAGGGCACGGAACGCGCAGTCGAAGACCGGGAGGTGCTCGGAGAGGAACCCCGGCGCGCTCTCGATCGTGCCCTTCTCGTCCACGTAGTCCACGATCGTGTTGATCGCGTCCTCGCCGTAGCCCAGGCGCTTCAGCGCGAGCGGGACGGTCTGGTTGACGATCTTGATCGTGCCGCCGCCGACGAGCTTCTTGTACTTCACCAGCGCGAGGTCGGGCTCGACGCCGGTCGTGTCGCAATCCATCATGAAGCCGATCGTGCCGGTCGGCGCGAGCACGGTGACCTGCCCGTTCTTGTAGCCGTGCTGCGTGCCGTACTCGAGCGCCTCGTCCCACACGGCCATCTGCGCCTTGTAGAGCTCCGCCGGCACGCCCTTCGCGGGCACCTCGTACGCGGCGTGGCGGTGCAGGCCGATGACGTCCAGGAACGCCTCGCGGTTGGGCGGGTATCCGGCGAACGGGCCGAGCTGGGAGGCGACCTTCGAGGACTGGACGTAGGCCTGCCCGCACATGAGCGAGGTGATGGCGGCGCTGTGCGCGCGCCCCTCGTCCGAGTCGTACGGAACGCCGGCGGCCATGAGCAGCGCGCCGAGGTTGGCGTAGCCGAGCCCGAGCGGACGGAACTTGTGGGAGTTCGCCGCGATCGCCGGCGTCGGATAGGAGCAGTTCTCGACCAGCATCTCCTGGGCCGTGATCATCACGTCCACCGCGTGCCGGAAGGTCGGCACGTCGAAGGAGCCGTCCTCGACGTTGAAGAACTTCATCAGGTTCAACGACGAGAGGTTGCACGCGCTGTCGTCGATGAACATGTACTCGGAGCACGGGTTCGACGCGTTGATGCGGTGCGTGGCCTTGACGGGGTTCCAGCGGTTGATCGTCGTGTCGTACTGCATGCCCGGATCGCCGCAGACCCACGCGGAGTCCGCGATCTTCGCCATCAGCTCGCGCGCCCGGTAGGTCTTGAACGGCTGCCCGGTCAGGACCTCCTTGGTCTGCCACTCGCCGTCCTTCTCGACGGCTTCCATGAACTCGTCGGTCACGCGGATCGAGTGGTTCGCGTTCTGGTAGAAGATCGACGCGTACGCCTCGCCGTTGAACGAGCCGTCGTATCCGGCATCGATCAGCGCCCACGCCTTCCGCTCCTCGTTGGCCTTCGAGAGGATGAACTCCTCGATGTCGGGATGGTCGATGTTCAGGATGACCATCTTGGCCGCGCGGCGGGTCTTGCCGCCCGACTTGATTGCGCCCGCGAAGGAGTCGAAGCCCTTCATGAAGGAGAGCGGGCCGGAGGCCGTGCCGCCGGCGGAGAGGCCCTCCTGGGAGCCGCGGATCGAGGAGAGGTTCGAGCCCGTGCCCGAGCCGAACTTGAAGAGCATGCCCTCGGTCTTGGCGAGCGAGAGGATCGAGTCCATCGAGTCGCCGCACGAATTGATGAAGCAGGCCGAGCCCTGGGGGGCCTTCTCGATGCCGACGTTGAACCAGACGGGGGAATTGAAGGAGGCGACCTGGTTGACCAGGATCGCAGCGAGCTCGTCGTGGAAGGCGTCGCGATCCGCGGCGGTCTTGAAGTAGCCGCCCCGCTCGCCGTAGCCCGTGATCGTGCCCGCGACGCGCTCGATCAGCTGCCGCACGGAGGTCTCGCGCTCGGGGGATCCCATGCGTCCGTGGAAATACTTCTGGACCACGATATTGGTGGCCGTCTGCGACCACGACTTCGGAACCTCGACGTTCTTCTGCTCGAAGATCGTCTCCCCCTTCTCCGACACGATCGAAGCCGTCCGCAGCTCCCACTCGATCGCGTCGTACGGGGAGACCGACGGGTCCGAATAGACACGCGAAAACGTCAGGCCCGACAGGCCCTGCCGCGTCTCGCGCTCCTTCCCCGAAACCTGCTCCTGAACCCCTTTTTCCGTCGAACTCATCCCCCGTCCTCCCTTCCCCTCGCCCACGCAAATGCTCCGCCTGAAGGTCGATTCCCAGCGATGCGGAGAAACCGCCAGTGTTGCCCTTGAGCCTAAGACCCGCGGGAATATGGAGTCAAGGGAAAACACAAGGTGTTGTGGTGGGTAGGGCGCCGGACGCTTGGAATGGTGGCACGTCCCTTGCTGTTATCTCGGACGTGGCAGTAAGAAGTGCTCGCTCGCTGATGGATGCGTCGCGTCGGGGCCAACGGCCCGCGCGGGCGCAGGTTTCGATGCGCTCGGTCTTCGAGGTGAGCGGCACGCGCCTGGCCATCGGCCGGTTCAGCCGTCCCCTGCTCGAGGAGGAGTGCCGCACCCTGAGGACGGCCTGGGAGAGAGCTCCCCTGCCCGAGGTCGTGGACTTCGAGGTGTCGGAGAAGCAGGTGTCCTTCCTGACCCCGCCTCCCCAGGTGGCGTCTACGTGGAACTGGATCGATTCGCTCCTTGCCGCAAACTCCTCTCTCGCAAAGGCTTCCTGAGCCGTTTGCGTTGGGGGCCCGCGCCAGACCATAATCCCTTTCGAGGAGACCTTTCATAATGTCGTCCATACCGGAATCTTCCACGCCCACCCCGATCACGATGGGATCCACGGGACCGCTCCTGTCGCTGACCGAGGCGGCGATCGCCAAGGTCAAATACTTCTCCGGCACCATGCCCGATTCCGCGGGGAAACCCCTCCGGATCTTCGTGCAGGGCGGCGGCTGCTCCGGCTTCCAGTACGGCTTCACGTTCGACGAGAAGAAAGAGGGCGACGCGGTGATCGCGACCGGCGGCATCGAGGTCGTCGTCGATCCCCAGAGCGCGACCTACCTGAAGGACGCGAAGGTCGACTTCGTCGAGGACATGCGCGGCGCGGGATTCTCGGTCACGAACCCGAACGCCACGGGCGGCAGCTGCGGCTGCGGCAAGTCGTTCAACGCGTAAGTTCGGCTCAACAGAGAAGTAGGGGCGGCCTTCACGGCCGCCCTTTTCATTTGGACCGAAGCGGGCGGGGTCGAGCCCCGCCCCTGTGAAGACGTTGCCGTCAAGCGAGACAGGGGCGATCGGGAGATCGCCACGCTGTCATCCTGAGCGAAGCGAAGGATCCCAAGCTCGATTGCGATGGTCTCGGTCGAGTAACAGGGAATCCTTCGTCGCTTCCCTCCTCAGGATGACAGCCGAACGGAAGTCGAAACCCGCGATGGCTCTATAGCCCGCAACGCGACCAAGTTTCGCGAGCCAGGGCGAGTGAAACGACTCGCGTTGCGGGAGCCGGAGCGGAGCGCGGGGGCCAAGCTCATGGTCGAGGCCGCATCCGGCCGAGCCACGAGCCGGTGCGCCCTCCGGGCGCAGCCCCCGAGCGCAGCGAAGGCGACGGCCCCCGGGACGCGTGAATCCGGCGCTTCCGGCACTTGAAATATAGTCGCGACCGCGGGCGCGCATGGCTCAGATTTTCCACCGCAGCACCAATACGATCTCGCGGGTGTCGTCGTTCGGCGCCGTGTTCATCCTCGGGCTGCTCCTCTGGCTCCTCTACGATCTCGAGGCGTCGCCCTACACCACCCAGCAGAACGTGGCGCGCGACCAGCCCGTCCAGTTCTCCCATGCCCATCACGCCGGGGCGATCGGGATCGATTGCCGCTACTGCCACACCTCCGTCGAGAAGGCCGCGTTCGCCGGCATTCCTCCCACGAAGACGTGCATGAACTGCCACTCCCAAATCTGGGCGCAGAGCCCCTACCTCGAGCCCGTCCGCGAGAGCTTCCGGACGAACCGCTCGATCGAGTGGACCCGCGTGCACGACTTACCCGACTTCGTGTACTTCAACCACTCGATCCACGTGAACAAGGGCATCGGATGCGAGACCTGCCACGGCCGCGTGGATCAGATGCCCCTGGTCCGGCAGGCCGCGCGGTTGCAGATGTCGTGGTGCCTGGAGTGCCACCGGAATCCGGAGCGCTACATCCGCCCCAGGGAAGCCGTGTTCGAGATGGGGTACGTGCCGGCCGTCGATCAGGCGACGCTCGGGCCGCGGCTCGTCGACGAATACCACCTGCGCAGCCGAGCGGTGCTCGAGAGCTGCTCGACGTGCCACCGATGAGCCGGACCGGAGGGCTCCTGCCAGCGCACGACGGCGGAGGCGCCGAGCCGGCGTCGCTCGATCTCGACGGCCTGCGGAGGCGCCTGGAGCGGGAGCGCGCCGGCGGTTACTGGCGCAGCCTCGAGGAGCTCGCGCGGACGCCCGAGTTCGAGGCGATGCTGCGGCGCGACGAGAACGCGGTCGCCCGGGAGGGATTCGACCGCCGGGATCTGTTGAAGCTGATGGGGGTGTCCCTCGCGCTCGGGGGGCTGACCGCGTGCACGCGCCAGCCGACGGAGAAGATCGTCCCCTACGTCCGGCAGCCCGAGGAGATCGTTCCCGGGGGCAGGCCGCTCTTCTTCGCGACGGCGATGACCGTATCGGGCCTCGCGACCGGGCTGCTCGTCGAGAGCCACTCGGGCCGACCGACCAAGGTGGAGGGAAATCCCCTGCATCCCGCCAGCCTCGGCGCGACCGATCTCTTCTCGCAGGCCTCGCTCTACACGCTCTACGACCCGGACCGCTCGCAGACGCTCGAGTATCTGGACGAGATCCGCGGCTGGGCAGCCTTCCTGGCCGCGGCCCGGGTGGCGGCCGACCAAGAGCGCTCGAACGGCGGGGCCGGCCTTCGGATCCTGACCGAGACGGTCTCCTCGCCCACCCTGGCGTCCCAGCTCGAGTCCCTCCTCGCCGCGTTTCCGGGCGCGCGCTGGATCCAGTGGGAGCCGGCCGGGCGCGACAACGTCCGCGAGGGAGCCCGGCTCGCCTTCGGCCAGGACGCCGAGATCGTCGCGGACCTGCGGGACGCCGACGTGATCCTGTCGCTCGGCGCCGACTTCCTCTCCTGCGGCCCGGCGCATCTGCCGATGACCCGGCAGTTCGCGCGGCGCCGGCGGCCCGAGGGCGGGCCGATGAACCGGCTCTACGTCGTCGAGACCGCCTCGACGGTCACGGGGGCGAACGCGGACCACCGCCTCCCGGTGTCGGCCGGAGCGCTGGAGGGGGTCGCGCGGGAGATCGCGGCGGCCGTGGGGGTCGAGGTGGGCGCCGGCTCGGCCGGGAGCCGCTCGGCGTCGGCGACGCCGGCGGGAGCGTTCGTCGCCGCCCTCGCCGCCGACCTCAAGGGGCGCGCGGGGCGCAGCGCGGTCCTGGTCGGGCCCGAGCAGCCACCTGCGGTCCACGCACTCGGACACGCGATCAACGCGGCGCTTGGCAACTTCGGCCGGACCCTTCGCGCGATCGATCCGGTCGAGGCGCTCCCGTCGAGCCAGCTCGGGGCGCTCGCTGAGCTCTGCGCGCAAATGGATGCCGGCCGCGTCTCGACGATCCTGATCCTCGGCGGGAATCCGGTGTTCACGGCGCCCGCGGATCTCGAGTTCGGCAAGGCGCTCGCGAAGGTCAAGTCGCGGATCCACCTGTCGCTCTACAAGGACGAGACCTCCGCCGCGTGCCAATGGCACGTTCCCGAGACGCACTTCCTGGAGGCGTGGAGCGACGCCCGCGCGTTCGACGGCACGGCGTCGATCGTGCAGCCGCTCATCGCGCCGCTCTACGACGGCCGCTCCGTCCACGAGGTCGTCGCGGCGCTCTCCGGGCTGCCCGAGTCGTCGGGATACGAGATCGTCCGCCGCTATTGGCGCGACCGCATGAGCGGAGACTTCGAGGTGGCCTGGCGAAGCGCGCTCCACGACGGGCTCATCCCCGGCACGGCCTCGCCCGAGAAGAGGATCTCGGTCTCGGCGGGCGCGGTCCCGCCGCCGTCGCCGCGTCCCGCGGCGGCCGAGGGACTGGAGCTCGTGTTCCGCACGGACGCGAAGGTCTACGACGGGCGCTTCGGCGACAACGGGTGGCTTCAGGAGCTGCCGGACCCGATCACCCGCCTGACCTGGGACAACGCCGCGCTCTTCTCGCTCGAGGCCGCCCGTAGGCTCGGGATCGAGAAGCAGGACGTGGTGGCGCTCTCCTTCGGAGGCCGGTCTCTCGAGGCCGCCGCCTGGGTCGAGCCCGGCCTGCCGGAGAACACGGTCGTGCTCAGCCTCGGATACGGGCGAACGCGCGCGGGCCGCGTCGCGAAGGGGTCGGGGTTCGACGCGTACCGCCTGCGGCGCTCGGACGCGCTGTGGTCCGGGGGCGGCCTCGAGGTCCACAGGACCGGCCGCAGCTATCCGCTCGCGTGCACCCAGATGCACCAGAACATGGAGGGCCGCGACATTGTCCGCGCCACCAACCTCGCGGACTTCGAGAAGGACCCCTCGGGCGGGAAGAAGGAGGAGCCGGGGCCCGGCCTGTCGCTCTATCCGCCGCGGCCCTCGGACACGTACGCCTGGGGAATGGCGATCGACCTCTCCGCCTGCGTCGGATGCAACGCCTGCGTGCTCGCATGCCAGTCGGAGAACAACATCCCGGTCGTCGGCAAGGACCAGGTGCGGCGCGGGCGGGAGATGCACTGGATCCGGATCGACCACTACTACGGCGGCGCCCCGGCAAACCCTCGCCACTTCTTCCAGCCCGTGCCGTGCATGCACTGCGAGGACGCGCCGTGCGAGCTGGTCTGCCCGGTGGGCGCCACGGTCCACAGCGCGGAAGGCCTGAACGACATGGTCTACAACCGCTGCGTGGGTACCCGCTACTGCTCGGACAACTGCCCGTACAAGGTGCGCCGCTTCAACTTCTACCACTACGGCACGCAGTTCCGGGCGCCGAGTATGAAGATGCTCGCCAACCCCGACGTGACGGTGCGCTGGCGCGGGGTCATGGAGAAGTGCACCTACTGCGTGCAGCGAATCAACGGCGCCAAGATCGATTCGGAGCTCGACGACCGAAAGGTCCGCGACGGCGAGATCACGCCGGCGTGCGCTCAGGCCTGCCCCGCCGAGGCGATCGTGTTCGGCGACCTGGCGGACAAGGGAAGCCGCGTCGCGAGGCTGCGGGAGAACCCGCGCGACTACTCCCTGCTGGCGGAGCTCGGGACCCGCCCGCGCACCACGTACCTCGGCTCGGTCCGCAACCCCAACCCCTCGCTCGCGCAGCCCGTGAGCACCGCGTTCCCGCACACGCAGCTCGACACCGAGACGGGACAGAAGTGAGCACGCCGCCGGCCGAAGACCCCCGCTCGTCCGCGATCCTGGAGCCGGGCCACACCTTCGCGTCGGTCACGGACAAGATCTCCGCGATCGTCCTGGCCAAACACACGCCCCGCTTTTGGTGGGTCGGCTTCCTGCTGGCGTTCTCGGTGACGCTGTGGCTCTTCGCGGCCATCGGCTACCTCCTCCTGCGCGGGATCGGGATCTGGGGCGTGAACGTGCCGGTCGGCTGGGGGTTCGCGATCGTCAACTTCGTCTGGTGGGTCGGGATCGGCCACGCCGGGACGCTGATCTCGGCGATCCTGCTCCTGCTCCACCAGGATTGGCGGACGTCGATCAACCGCTTCGCCGAGGCGATGACGCTCTTCGCGGTCGCCCAGGCGGGACTCTTTCCTCTGCTGCACCTGGGCCGGCCGTGGCTCGCGTACTGGCTGCTCCCCTACCCCAACACGATGGCCCTCTGGCCGCAGTTTCGAAGCCCGCTCGTGTGGGACGTGTTCGCCGTGTCCACCTACGCCACGGTGTCCCTTCTCTTCTGGTACGTCGGGCTGATCCCCGACCTGGCGACGCTGCGCGACCGCGCGAAGCGCAAGTTCTTCCAGATCCTCTACGGCATGGGCTCGCTCGGCTGGAGGGGCTCCGCGGCCCACTGGCACCGTTACGAGGTCGCGTACCTCCTGCTCGCGGGACTCGCCACGCCGCTCGTGATCTCGGTGCACACGATCGTCAGCTTCGACTTCACGATCGGGATCATCCCGGGATGGCACTCGACGATCTTCCCGCCCTACTTCGTCGCGGGAGCGATCTTCGCCGGCTTCGCGATGGTCCTCACGCTGGCGATCCCGCTGCGGGCGGTCTACGGGCTCGAGGGGTTCATCACCCTGCGGCACCTGCAGAACATGGCCAAGATCATGCTGGCGACCGGGCTCATCGTCGCGTACGGCTACATGATCGAGGGCTTCCTGGGCTGGTACAGCGGCAATACGTTCGAGGCGTATTCGCAGTGGAATCGGCTGACCGGCCCCTATCGCTCCTACTTCTGGGCGCTGATGCTCTGCAACGTCATCACCCCCCAGCTGCTCTGGTTCAAGCGCATCCGCTCGACGCCGTGGATCCTGTGGTGCGTGGCCATGGTCGTCAACGCGGGGATGTGGCTGGAGCGATTCGTCATCGTCGTCACCAGCCTCCACCGCGACTTCCTGCCGTCGTCCTGGGGCATGTACCGGGGCACGGTGTGGGACTGGTCGACCTTCATCGGCACGATCGGCTTCTTCCTCGCGCTGATCTTCCTGTTCATCCGGTTCCTGCCGATGATCTCGATCTTCGAGATGCGCACGCTGGTGCCGGACGCCGAGCCGCCCGGAGAGCCGCACGCGGCCCCGGGGCGCCTCAAGGGCGAGGTATGAGCCTGCCGCCGGCGAACTCCCCGGTGAGGCCGATCCGCGAGGGGGCCGAGCTCTACGGGCTGATCGCCGAGTTCGACAGCGTCGCCGATTTCGTCAGGGCCGCGACACGGACGCGCGAGGAGGGCTATCGGAAGATCGACGCCTACAGCCCGTTTCCGATCCACGAGATGCCGAAGGCTCTCGGCCTCAGGCGCACGAAACTCCCGATCGTCGTCTTGCTCGGAGGGGTCCTCGGCGGCGGCGCCGCCCTCCTCATGCAGTGGTTCGCCTCGGCGGTGCACTACCCGATCAACGTGGGCGGAAAGCCCCTGGCGAGCTGGCCGATGTTCGTCCCGATCACTTTCGAGCTGACCATCCTCTTCGCGTCCTTCGCGGCCGTCTTCGGCATGCTCGGCATGAACGGCCTCCCGATGCCGTATCACCCGGTGTTCAACGCCCCCCGCTTCGCGCTGGCGTCCCGCGACCGCTTCTTTCTCTGCATCGAGGCGAAGGACCCCAAGTTCGAGCTCGCGGAGTGCCGCCGCTTTCTGGAGAGCCTCGGGGCGCACGACATCGTGGAAGTCGAGGAATGAGCGCGAGGCGCGCGGCGTCGCCGTGGCTCCTCGCGGCGGTCGCGGCGATCGCGGCGTTCTTCGCCGCCGGCTGCCGGCAGGAGATGTACGACCAGCCCAAGTACAAGGACCTGCGCCGCAGCGACTTCTTCCCGGACCAGCGCCAGGCCCGCCCGCTGCCCGACGGCACCGTGGCGCGCGGCTCCCTCCGGGAGGACTCGCGGATCTTCACCGGAAGAAGCGGAGGCGCCCTCGTGACCGCGTTTCCGCTCCGCGTCGACGCCGCGATGCTCGCGCGCGGCCGACAGCGGTACGACATCTTCTGCTCGCCCTGCCACGACCGCACGGGGGACGGCCAGGGGATGGTGGTCCGGCGCGGCTACAGGGCTCCGCCGTCGTTCCACATCGAGCGGCTGCGCGACGAGCCGGTCGGACACTTCTACGACGTGATCACGAACGGGTTCGGGGCGATGCCGGACTACGCGTCGCAGATCGAGGTCGCCGACCGCTGGGCCATCGTGGCGTATGTGCGTGCCCTGCAGCTCTCGCAGAACGCGCCGGCAGCATCCCTGCCGCCGGAGGAGCGTTCGCGGCTCGCGAGCGCCCCGGCGGAGCTCCAGCCGCCGCCCGCGCCGACCGCCGCCCCCGCGCCGTTCCCGATCTCCGACCGCGCCCCGGAGACGCCATGAATTCGGGAGCCGATCTGACCGCCGCCGTCCTGCGCCTGCGCCGGCCGCTGCTGGCGGCCGGGATCGTCGGGTCGGCCGCCTGCGCGGCCGGGGCGTTTCTCACGCCGGTACAGTTCTTCCGCTCCTATCTCTTCGCGTTCGTCTTCTGGGCCGGCATCGCGCTCGGCTCGCTCGCCGTGCTGATGCTGCGCTACGTGACCGGCGGCGCCTGGGGCGTGCCCATCCGCCGGCCCCTCGAGTCGGCCACGCGGACGCTGCCCCTGGTCGCGCTCTTCTTCGTGCCCCTGGCGTTCGGGCTGAAGATCCTGTACCCGTGGGCGCGCCCCGAGGAGGTCGCGCGCGACCCGATCCTCCGGCACAAGGCGCCCTACCTCAACCCCGGCTTCTTCCTGGGGCGCGCGGTCGCCTACACGGTCGCTTGGCTGCTGCTCGCCTACTTCCTCAACCGCTGGTCGCGCGAGGAGGACCGCGCGCCCGACCCCGGGCTGGTCCGTCGGCTGCAACTTCTGAGCGGCGCCGGGCTGCTCGTGTACGGCCTGACGATCACGTTCTGGTCGATCGACTGGCTGATGTCGCTCGAGCCGCACTGGTACTCCTCGATGTACGGGGTGCTCCTCATGGCGGGACAGGCCCTCTCCGGCCTCGCCTTCGTCACCGCTGTCACGATCCTGCTCGCGCGGTACGAGCCTCTCTCGCGCTTCCTGAGCGGCGAGCACCTTCACGACCTGGGCAAGCTGCTGCTCGCGTTCGTGATGTTCTGGGCCTACGTCTCCTTCTCGCAGTACCTCATCATCTGGGCGGGAAACCTCCCCGAGGAGATCCCCTGGTACCTGCGCAGGCTCCAGGGCGGCTGGGGGTGGATCGGCGTCGCCCTCATCCTTCTGCACTTCGCGCTGCCGTTTCTCCTGCTGCTGCCGGCCGACGCCAACCGGAATCCGCGCATCCTCGCCACGGTGGCCTTCCTCGTCGTCGGCATGCGGGTAGTCGATCTCTTCTGGCTGGTCCGGCCCGTCTTCACGCCGACGGGCTTCGCGGTCCACTGGCTCGACCTCGCGGCGTGGGTCGGCCTGGGGGGTCTCTGGCTCTGGGTCTTCCTCTGGCAGCTCTTGAAGCGGCCGCTCCTTCCCCGCAACGATCCGGATCTCGCGGAGGCGATCGAACATGCGGCCCACTGAGCCGGACTCGTCCGTCCACGCGAGCGTCGGACGCGAGGAGCGCGACGTCCGCGTCTCGTTCATCGTCGGCTTCGGGTTCTGGCTCACGGTGGGCTGCGTCGCCGCCGCCCTCGCTATGTGGGGGCTCTTCCGCCTCTTCGCGGCCGAGTCGCGCGCCGAGCAGCCCTCGCTCTCTCCCGCCCTCGCCGCCAGCCTGAAGCGGACCCCGGCGGAGCCGCGACTCGAGCCCCTGCCGCTCGAGCCGCGCCGCGCGCTGCGCGCCGCCGAGGACGCGCGGCTGTCGAGCTACGGCTGGGTCGACCGCGGCGACGGGATCGCCCGCATTCCGATCGAGAGCGCCATGAGCCGGATCGTGCAGACCGGAGTTCCGGGCGGGAGGCCCTTCCCGACGCCCTTTCCCCAGCCGGCGCCGCCGCCCGCGAAGAGCGGGCGGCGATGAGGCGGCCCATCGCCGTCGCCATCGCCGTCGCCATCGCGATCGCCGCCGCTCTCTGGGCGGGCGTGGCGGCCCTCCCGGCCGCCGGCGTCGCACCGCCGGCGCCCACGCCGCGCGACACGCGCCCTCCGATTCTCCGCGGCGTCGGCATCGCGCAGCGGCTCGGCGCACCGCTTCCCCTCGACGCGATCTTCCAAGACGAGTCGGGGCGCGCCGTGCGGCTGGGTCAGTACTTCCGGGAGACCCCGGTGATCCTCGTGCTCGCGTACTACAACTGCCCGATGCTCTGCACGCAGGTGCTCAACGGCCTCGTGTCGTCCCTGCGCACCCTCTCCTTCGACGTCGGCCGGGAGTTCCAGGTCGTCACCGTGAGCTTCGATCCATCCGAGAGATCCCGCGACGCGGCGGCCAAGAAGACGGCGTACATCGACGCCTACGGGCGGCCCCGCGCCGCCGAGGGCTGGCACTTCCTGACCGGCGGCCAGGCCTCGATCGAGCGCGTGACGGAGGCGGTCGGATTTCGCTACGCGAACGATCCGCGCACCGGGCAGTTCGCTCATGCCGCGGCGATCTTCGTCGCGACCCCCGAGGGGAAGCTCTCCCGGTACTTCTTCGGGATCGACTACGCCCCGCGGGACCTGAGGCTGGGTCTGATCGAGGCGTCCCGCCGGCGAATCGGGAACCCCGTGGACCAGCTCCTGCTCTACTGCTACCACTACGACCCGAGCGTCGGCCGCTACGGCGCCGTCGTCATGAACATGCTCCGTGTGGGCGGCGCGGCCGCGGTCGCGATCCTCGCAAGCTTCCTCTGGCTGATGTGGCGGCGCGAGCGCAGGCGGGACGCGGCGCGCGCCCTGCGCGAGGCCCCCGGCGGAGGGCGGAGTCTGTGAGAACCGACTTCCCGCTGTTTCCCGATAGCGCGTCGACGATGGCGTCGCAGGTCGACGCGCTGTACATCTATCTCATCGCCGTCAGCGCCTTCTTCTCGCTCCTGATCGCGACTCTGGTGATCGTCTTCGCGATCAAGTACCGCCGCCGCTCCGAGGAGGAGCTGCCGCCGCGCATCCACGGGAGCCTCATGCTGGAGATCGTCTGGAGCGCGATCCCGCTCTGCATCGCGCTCTCGTTCTTCTTCTGGGGAGCGAAGATCTACTTTCGCATGAACCGCCCCCCGGACGACGCGCTCCAGGTCTACGTCGTCGCCAAGCAGTGGATGTGGAAGCTCCAGCACGCCGACGGCACGCGCGAGATCAACGAGCTTCACGTTCCACTCGGCCGCGCGGTCCAGCTCACGATGACCTCAGAGGACGTGATCCACAGCTTCTTCGTCCCGGCGTTTCGGATGAAGCGCGACGTCGTGCCGGGACGCTACTCCACGGCCTGGTTCCGGGCCACGCGGACGGGCCGATACCACCTCTTCTGCTCGCAGTACTGCGGCACGAACCACGCCAAAATGATCGGCTGGGTAGACGTCATGGAGCCGATCGCCTACCAGAACTGGCTCTCGGCCGGAGGCGGATCGGGCTCGCTCGCGGCACTCGGCGCGTCTCTCTTCCAGCAACACGCCTGCAACAGCTGCCATCGCCCCGACTCGCAGGCGCGGGGGCCCAATCTCGAGGGCCTCTTCGGCCGGAGGGTCAGCCTCTCCGACGGGCGCACGATCGTGGCCGACGAGAGCTACATCCGCGAGTCGATCCTGAACCCGACGGCGCGCCTCGTGGCGGGGTTCCAGCCCATCATGCCGACGTATCAGGGCCTCATCGGCGAGGAGGGCGTGCTCCAGCTGATCGCGTACATCCGCTCGCTGTCGCAGCCCAGTCCCGCCGCGGGCACGCAGATGCTGCCTCCCAACAACACCATGCCGGCGCCGATTCGGCCGGGAACCGAACCCGAACCCAAGGAAAGGAAGCCCTAGCATGTCCGCCGAACCGGCTCCGCGCCTCGACGCGACGCCCCCCCGCTCGTCCTACCTGACCGCCGGATACGGCGTGAGGAGCTGGCTCCTGACGCGCGACCACAAGCGCATCGCGCTTCTCTACCTCGCCTCGATCACCTTCTTCTTCTTCCTCGGCGGCCTGTTCGCGCTCCTGATTCGCCTCGAGCTGCTGACGCCGGAGGGGGACCTCGTCCAGGCCGAGACCTACAACCGCCTCTTCACCATGCACGGCATCGTGATGGTCTTTTTCTTCCTGATCCCCTCGATTCCGGCCGTTCTGGGGAACTTCTTCATCCCGATGATGATCGGGGCGAAGGACCTCGCCTTCCCGCGGCTGAACCTTCTGTCCTGGTACATCTACGTCGTGGGCGGGCTCTTTACGCTCTGGGCCATCGTGCACGGCGGCGTGGACACGGGCTGGACGTTCTACGCCCCGTACAGCACGGTCTCCTCGAGCTCACACGTGATTCCGGCCGCCATCGGGATCTTCATCACCGGATTCTCGTCGATCCTCACGGGACTCAACTTCATCGTGACGATCCACACGATGCGAGCGCCGGGGATGACGTGGTTTCGCCTGCCGCTCTTCGTCTGGTCACACTATGCAACGAGTCTCATCTTCGTGCTCGGAACTCCGGTCATCGCCGTCACCCTGCTTCTCGTCGCGCTGGAGCGGATCCTTCACCTGGGATTCTTCGATCCGGCTCTGGGCGGGGATCCCGTCCTCTTCCAGCATCTCTTCTGGTTCTATTCGCATCCGGCGGTCTACATCATGATCTTGCCCGCAATGGGAGTGGTCTCCGAGATCGTGCCCACCTTCTCGCGGAAGAGCGTCTTCGGCTACCGGATCATGGCCTACGCCGTGGTCGCGATCGCAGTCTTGAGCTTCCTGGTGTGGGGCCACCACATGTTCGTGTCCGGGCAGTCGGTCTACGCGGGGCTCTTCTTCTCCCTGCTCTCGTTCTTCGTCGCGATCCCCTCGGCCGTCAAGGTGTTCAACTGGACGGCCACGATGTACAAGGGATCTATCTCGTGGCGCACCCCGATGCTCTACGCCTTCGGGTTCATCGGGCTCTTCACGATCGGCGGGCTGACGGGACTCTTCCTCGCCTCGCTCGGCGTGGACGTGCACGTGCACGACACCTACTTCATCATCGCGCACTTCCACTACATCATGGTGGGCGGCGCGATCATGGGCTACCTCGGCGGCATCCACTACTGGTGGCCCAAGATCTCGGGCAAGATGTACCCGGAGGGGCTCGCGAAGTTCGCGGCGTTCGTCGTGTTCGTCGGATTCAACCTCACGTTCTTCCCGCAGTTCATCCTGGGTTACCTCGGGATGCCCCGGCGGTACCACGCGTATCCGCCCGAGTTCCAGGTGTTGAACGTCATGTCGACCGCCGGCGCGTCGATCCTCGGGTTCGGATACGTCCTTCCCCTCGCCTATCTCGTCTGGTCGATGCGCTACGGGAAGGACGCGCCCGCCAACCCCTGGCGCGCCACCGGCCTCGAGTGGCGCACCCCCTCGCCTCCGCCGACGGAGAACTTCCCGGAGACCCCGGTCGTCGACTGGGAGCCGTACGAATACCGCCCGAAGACGGAGGTCGAGGCCCTTGTCTGAGCCCGAGCCCGAGCCGCTCTCCAACGAGGAGTACGCCGCCTCGAGGCTGCAGCATCACTTCGTCTCGATGGATCAGCAGCGCGACGCGTCGACGCTGGCGATGTGGGTGTTTCTCGTCACCGAGATCCTCTTCTTCGGCGGGTTCTTCCTGACGTACACGGTCTACCGCTGGCAGGATCCCCGCGGCTTCGCTCACGCCAGCCTCCACATGGACATCCTGCTCGGCACGATCAACACCGCCGTGCTCATCGTCAGCAGTCTCACGATGGCCATGGCCGTGCACAGCGCGGCGACAGGCCGCCGGCGGCCCCTCCTCGCGTATCTCTCGGCCACCATCCTCCTGGGATTCGCCTTCCTCGGGATCAAGGCCGTCGAGTACATGGACCACATCCGCCACCACCTCTTCCCCGGTCCGGGCTTCCGCTACCCGGGCGTCGACAAGCCGGCCGCGGAGATGTTCTTCTCGCTCTACTTCGGCATGACCGGCCTCCACGCGCTGCACATGATCGTCGGCATCGGGATCATGGGGACCCTGCTCGTGATGGCCTACCGCGGCCGCTTCACGCCCGGTTACTACAACCCGGTCGAGGTCTCGGGCCTGTACTGGCACTTCGTGGACATCGTCTGGATCTTCCTGTTTCCGCTGCTCTACCTGATCGGGCGGCACCTCCGATGAGCGATCTCCACCTTCGTCCGAACTCGCGCGTCGGAGACACGCAGCTCGCGGATCACATCGTCTCGCCGCGGATCTATCTCGCGGTCTTCGGCATCCTCCTGCTGATGACGGCCACCACCACGGCGGTGTCGTTCGTCGACCTCGGCCCCTGGAACACCGTCGTGGCGCTCGGCATCGCCGCGTTCAAGGCGACGCTAGTCGTGCTCTTCTTCATGCACATCAAGTACAGCCGGCGGCTGATGCAGCTCGTGATCGGCGGCGGGCTCTTGTGGCTGGCGATCCTGCTGCTCCTGACGCTGTCGGACTTCCTGACCCGCGGCTGGCTCCCCGTCTTCCAACGCTTCGAGTCCTAGAGCGGCGTGCCTCCGTTTCGCTTTCCGCCGGGATTCCTCTGGGGCGCGGCCACCTCCGCCTACCAGATCGAGGGCTCGCCGCTGGCCGACGGCGCCGGGCCGTCGATCTGGCACCGCTTCAGCCACACGCCCAGTCGCGTGCGCGGCGGGGACACGGGGGACGTCGCCTGCGATCACTACCGGCGCTGGCGGGAGGACGTCGGCTGGATGAAGGAGCTCGGTCTGACGGCGTATCGCTTCAGCATCTCCTGGTCGCGCGTGCTTCCGGAGGGGACCGGGAGGGTCAACGAGAAGGGCCTCGACTTCTATCGCCGCCTCGTCGACGGGTTACTCGAGGCCGGCACCCAGCCTTTCCCGACGCTCTATCACTGGGACCTGCCCGCGGCGCTGGAGGATCGGGGAGGGTGGTTGAACCGGGACGTCGCGGACTGGTTCGCGGATTACGCGCGAGTGCTGTTCCGCGCTCTCGGCGGGCGCGTCTCGGCGTGGGCCACACTCAACGAGCCCTGGGTCATCTCCGACGGCGGCTACGCGCACGGCAAGCTCGCCCCGGGACACCAGGATCTCTTCGAGGTGCCGATCGTCTCCCACAATCTCCTCCGCGCGCACGGCGCGGCCGTGGACGCGCACCGCGCCGAGGGAGCGGGCCGGATCGGGCTCGTCGTCAACCTCGAGCCCAAGTCCCCCGCCTCCGAATCCGCGGAAGACCGGGACGCCGCGCGGCGATCCGACGCCTACATGAACCGGCAGTTCCTGGATCCCGTGCTTCTCGGGCGCTATCCGGAGGAGCTGCCCGGGATCTTCGGGCCGGCGTGGCTGCAGTTTCCCGCCTCGGACCTCGACCAGATCCGGAGGCCCATCGATTTCATCGGGGTCAACTACTACAAGCGCGGGGTCATGCGGCACGACCGGAAGGCGTGGCCGGCGGGGGCGCGGGACGTCCGTCAGCCGGGCCTGCATACCGAGATGAAGTGGGCGGTGTATCCGGAGGGACTGGCCGAGACCCTGATCCGGGTCCGCGACCTCTACGGCCCGATTCCGCTCTACGTCACGGAGAACGGCGCCGCCTTCGCGGACACGCCGCCCGCGGACGGCGCCGAAGTCGAGGATCCGCTGCGTATCGCCTACCTGCGCGACCACCTGCTCTCCGCGCATCGGGCGATCGATGCGGGTGTGGATCTGCGCGGTTACTTCGCCTGGTCGCTCCTCGACAACTTCGAATGGTCCGAGGGGACCTCCAAGCGCTTCGGCCTGATCCGCGTCGACTATCGCACCCAGAAGCGGACCGCCAAGGCCAGCGCGCGCTTCTACGCTGACGTGATCCGTTCACACGGCGCTGCGTTGAGCAACCTGGAGCCGTGAGTCGTAGGGGCGGGGTGGGGGGGTTCGCGTCCCCGCCCGCGGGCGGCCGCAAGGGCCGCCCCTACGGGATCGAGACGCGCACCCGATGCCGCCCTCGCCCTCCCGGGGTCGGCACCGGAATGAGGCTTCCATTCGCGAGCCCATGGTCATCGCCTCGATCTGGTCGTGGGTCACGTAGACGGTGGTGGTCTGAAGCTGCCGCTGGATCTTCTTGATCTCCGCCCGCATCTGCACGCGGAGCTTGGCGTCGAGATTCGACAGCGGCTCGTCGAAGAGAAAGGCCGACGGCTTGCGCATGATCGCCCTCCCGAGCGCGACGCGCTGGCGCTCGCCGCCGGAGAGCTGGCGGGGCTTGCGGTCGAGGAGGCCCGCGATTCCCAGCATCGCCGCGGCCGCCCCCACGAGACTCGCGATCTCCGCGGCCGAGGTCTTGCGGAGCCGCAGGCCGAAGTCCAGGTTTTCCCGGACGGTCATGTGCGGGTAGAGGGCATAGTTCTGGAACACCATGGCGACGTCGCGGTCCTTGGGCGGAACGTCGTTGACGACCCTGCCGCCGATCGTGATGGTGCCGCTCGAGATGTCCTCGAGGCCCGCGATCATGCGCAGCGCGGTCGACTTGCCCGATCCGGAGGGCCCGACCAGAACCATGAACTCGTGGTCGAGGATCTCGAGGTTCAGGTCCCGGATCGCGGAAACGCCGCCGTAGCGCTTTTCGACGTCCGTGAACTGAACGCTGGCGATGGAGCCTCCTTCCTAGCACGACTCGGCGACCCGACCCGGCCCGCGACCGGCCGGGGCGAGGAGCGCCGCGGCCCGATCGACGCGTAAGATTCGGCCATGCGCTGGGTGCACGCCCTGTTCGTCGGGCTTCCGATCGCGATCGCGTGCCGGCTGCTCCACGCTCCGGACTGGTGCGTGTTCGTCGGCGCGGTGACGTCCCTGGTCCCGCTGGCGCACTGGATCGGAGAGGGCTCCGAGCAGCTCGCCGCCCGCGCGGGGCCGTCCCTCGGAGGGCTCCTGACGGCGACCTTCGCCAACGCGGCGGAGCTCATCATCACGATCCTGGCGCTGAGCCGCGGCCTCGTCGATCTGGTCAAGGCTTCGATCACCGGCTCGATCATCGCGAACACGCTCCTGACCATGGGGGCCTCGGCCCTCGTCGGCGGCCTCCGGCACGGCTGGCAAAAGTTTCCCCTGAAGCCGACGGGGCGGCACGCCGCGATGATGATCCTGGCGGTCGCCGCGCTCGTCGTGCCGGCCTCGTTCGCCCACATGCAGTCGAGCGTCAGGGCGCGCGAGGAGGTCTCGATCGGCGTCTCGATCCTCCTCCTGCTGACCTATGCGGCCTCCATCTATTACGCCCACGTGTGGGTCGTCCGCGAGGATCGGGAGCGCGCGGACAGGCCGCGGCGCGCGCGGCGGGCGCGGCCGCTGGGACCGACGGTGGGCCTGCTCGCCGGCTCGGTCCTCGGCGCCACCGCGGCCGGAGAGCTCGTGGTGGAGTCGGTCCAGGGCTTCTCTCGCTCCGCCGGCCTGTCCGAGTCCTTCATCGGGCTGATCCTGATCCCGCTCGTCGGGAACGCCGCCGAGCAGTTCGCGGCGATCCGTTTCGCGGCCGACAACCGCATCGACCTCTCGTTCTCGATCGCCGCCAACTCCTCGACGCAGATCGCGCTCTTCGTCGCGCCGGTGCTGGTGCTGGTCTCGCTCTTCTACACTCCGATGGACCTCGTGCTCCCGTCCATCCAGCTGGTCACCCTGCTCGCGTCCTCGGCGATCTTCGCGTATCTCTCGCTCGACGGGGAGACCAACTGGTTCGAGGGAGTCCAGCTGCTGGCCCTCTACCTGATCGCCGCGACCGCGTTCTTCTTCCTATCGTGAGCGGGACGGGGATGGCGCGGGAGTGGCAGCCAGCAGGACTCCACCGAGGATGAAGGCGCCTCCCGCCAGCAACCGGGCAGACAGGGACTCGCCGAGGACCAGGCTGCCGAGCAGCACGGCGATGATCGTGTCGACCACGGGGATCGTGCCGATGACCGCGACCGGCACCCGGCGGATCAGCCAGAACAGCCCGACGAAGGGCAGCGCGGTTCCGACGACGGCCAGGTAGACGACCGCCCACGCCGCGCCGGGGCTCCACCGCGCCGGCGCCCCGCGCTCGAAGAGGGCCGCCAGGGACAGGAGCAGCGCCGACCCGACCAGCGTCTGTCCCCACACGTTGCGCATCGGGGACACGACCGCGAGGTGCTTCTTGTTGATCACGTTCGAGTACCCGGAGGTGATCGCCGACGCGAGCACGAGCGCGCCGCCGAGAATCATCGGCCGACCGTGTCCCGAGGCCGAGCCCAGGACGGCCGGGGCCTCGACCACCGCCACGCCCGCGATGCCCAGGGCCGCCGAGAGCAGGGTGCGCCGCGTCAACGGCTCCGCGGGGAGCAGGAAGTGCGCGAAGAGGCCCACGAAGATCGGGAACGTTGAGAAGAGGAGCGCGGCGAGGCCCGAGTCGATCCACTGCTCGGCCAGGAAGATGCACGCGTAGGAGACTCCGATCTGGAGGAAACCGCTCCAGGCGATCCAGCGCCGCTCCGGCGCGCTCACTCTCCCTCCCATCCGCGTGAACGCGAACGGCGTGAGCAGGAGGCAGGCGAGCGCCATGCGGATCCCGGCGAAGCGCAGCGGCGGAAGATCCTTCAACCCGATCTTGATGGCGAGCCACGTCGAGCCCCAAACGGCGCAGAGTCCGACGTACATGGCCAGCCGCCGCCCCGTCAGGACGTTCACCGCGAGATCCTAGCCCGGATCGCGCCGGGGATCCGGAGCGCCCGGATCGCATCGCGGATCCGGAGGGATAGAATCGCGAGATGTTCCGAAGCGCGGCGGATCCTTCCGCCTCTCCGACGCAGCGCTACGCCGATCTCCGCCGCTCCCTCGAGGCGCTCGTGGAAGGCGAGACGGACTCGCTCGCCAATCTCTCCAACGCCGCCGCGCTGCTCTGGGGCGCCATGGACCGGATCAACTGGTGCGGGTTCTACCTGATGCGCGGGAGCGAGCTCGTGCTCGGCCCCTTCCAGGGGAAGCCCGCGTGCGTGCGGATCGCGCTCGAGAAGGGAGTCTGCGGCACGGCGGCCGCGCGCCGCGAGACGCTGATCGTGGCGGACGTCCTGGCCTTCCCGGGACACATCGCGTGCGACGAGGCTTCGCGCTCCGAGATCGTGGTTCCGATCCTGGACGGCGAGTCTCTGCGGGGCGTGCTCGACGTCGACTCCGCGGAGACGGACCGCTTCGACACCGCGGATCGCGCGGGGCTCGAGGACTTCGTCCGCGCGCTGACGCCCCGGATCGACTGGAAGGCCCTGTAAGAGGAGTCGAGCCGCCCTACTGCAGGGACAGCCTCCCCGCGAATCCCTCCTCGTATCCGTGAAAATGGTCCAGCGCGGGCTCGGGATACTTCCAGCAGTAGTACCCGGCGCCCGAGTCGAAGTCGACGAGCCACAGGCCCTTGATCTCGAGACCCAGCGCGAACAGCTCGCGCATCCACTCCCGCACGACCGATTCCCGCTCCGTCTCGAGATCCTCGGAGAGCTGGCCGTAGCGCAGGACCGCCTCCGCCGTCCGCTCGCGGACCGTCGGCAGGAGCGCCCGAGCCTCCTCGAGCGTGAAGATCCGGCGGGCGGGCTCGCCCTCCGGACTCTCCGCGCTCTCCACGGTCTCCGGGCTCTCCGCGCCGCCGGACCGCGCCCGGAGTCCCGCGATCACCCGAAGGATTGTCTCCGCGTCCTCCCCCTCGGCCGTCTCCGCGTACCGCGCGAGGATCGGCAGGGCCTCCTCCGCCCGTCCGCACTGGAGGAGCAGCAGGCCCCGCTCGCGAGCGAGCCTCGGGCTCCCGGGCTCCAGCGCTCGCGCGAACTCGAGCGCCTCGAGCGCCTCCTCCCAGCGCCCGCGCCGCTCGTAGGAACGCCGCAGGTTGCTGAGCACGCGCGACAGGATCGCCCGCGGAGGGTCGGGGAGCAGCACGTCCGATTCCAGGGAAACCGGCGACCCGTAGATCGCCCCCAGCCGGCGAGCGAGATCGGGCGCGTCGTAGAGAGCGCCCCCGTCGAACGGATCGAGGAAGATGCCCTCGGGCAACCCCGCGCCGCCGACCACGAAGTGCCCCGGCAAACCGACGCCCGAAAGCGTCAGCCCGGCCCGCCGCGCCGTTTCCACGGTCACGATGGAAAGCGTGATCGGCATTCCGCGGCGGCGGGCCAGGACCCGCGCGACGGAGGAGTTGGCGGGCGAGTCGTAGGATTCCTCGTCTCCTCGGAATCCCTCCTCGGAGAAGAGGACGCGGCGCAGCGCGGAGAGGACCGCCTCCCCGGCCTCCGCCGCCTTCGAGACGCGCGCGGCCAGGGCGGACAGGGTGCCCCGGGCGACGTCGAGGTCCTCGGAGGGCTCGATCAGGGCCGAGATCAGCAGGGCTCCCTCAAAGAGGTCGAGGTCGGGCCGCTCCCCGAGCTCGCGGAACCGGTCCAGGAGATTCGAAGTGTCGGCCACGATCATTCGCGCCGCGCGATCGCGACCCCGTCGCGCAGCGGCACGATGACCGTCCGGAACTCCTGCAGCGAGAACAGGCTCCGGTTGAACCTCCGGACTCCCTCGGTCGCGGCGTCCTTCACCGCCGCGTCCACGACCTTCCCCGACCAGAGGGTGTTGTCGGCGAGCAGGTATCCCCCGCGCCGGACGCGCGGGGCCGCCGCCTGGAGCGCCTGGGGATAGCCCTCCTTGTCGACGTCGATGAAGATCACGTCGAAGTACCCGGTCGTGGCCTCGAGCGCCGTGACCGCGTCCCCGACGCGGAGCGTGACGCGGTCGAGCAGGTTCATTCGGCCCAGATAGTCCCGGGCGCGTTGCGCGTTGGCCTCGTCTCCGTCGGTATAGAAGACCTGCCCGCCGCGGCCCACCGCCTGGGCGAAGAAGGCCGTGGAATAGCCGATCGCGCTGCCGAGCTCGAAGACGCGGTCCGCGCCGATCGAGCGCGCCAGGATCTGCAGGAGGGTGCCGACGGCCGGGCCGACGATCGGAACGTCGTGTTTCGCGGCGAACTCCTCCATCTCGGCGATCACCGGGTCCCGCGCGGGGAGAAGGTCCCGGATGTACGCGTCGAGTTCGGGCGGCAGGAGAGGGGTCATGGGCGATCGGATTCTACATAACCAACTCGTATAATCCGCGCGTGGCATCGCTCCCGCCGCGAATCGAGAAGCTCCTCGCCGACTTCCCCCGGCCGGAATTCGACCGGCTGGTCCAGACGCGCCGCGACCTCCATCGCCATCCGGAGCTCGCGTTCGAGGAGCGCCGCACCGGGGAAGTCGTCGCCGGGCGGATGCGGGAGCTCGGATTGGCGGCCCGGACCGGCGTCGGCCGGACGGGCGTGATCGCGGATGCCGGTCCGGCGGGCCCGCGCCTGATGCTCCGCGCGGACATGGACGCGCTGCCGCTGCAGGAGTCGACCGGAGCGGACTACGCCTCGCAGACGCCGGGGCGCATGCACGCGTGCGGCCACGACGGGCACGTGGCGATCGCGATGGCCGTGGCCGAGCGCCTGGTGCGCGAGCCGCCCCGCGGCGGACTCCGGTTCCTCTACCAGCCGGCTGAGGAGGGGGGTGGCGGCGCGCAGGAGTGCGCGGACGACGGGGCGCTCGACGGCGTCGACGCGACTCTGGGGCTCCACCTCTGGAACCCTCTTCCCGTGGGGATGATCGGCGTGAATCGCGGGGCGCTCATGGCGGCCGTCGACCACTTCACGATCGACCTCGAGGGCAGAGGGGGGCACGGGGCCGCGCCGCACGAGGCCACGGACCCGATCGTGGCCGCCGCTCGCGTGATCGAATCGCTCCAGTCGGTGGTCTCGCGGGAGATCTCGCCGCTCGACTCCGCGGTCGTGACCATCGGGAGCGTCCACGGAGGAACGGCCTTCAACATCATTCCGAACTCGGTTCAGATGACCGGCACCGCCCGCTCGTTCACGGAGGCGACGGGCCGCTCGCTCCCCGAGAAGATCGGGCGGATCGTGACCGGGACCGCGGCCGCGTGCGGGGTCACCGCGAAGATCCGATATGAGCGGGTCAACGGCGCGACCGTCAACGACGCGAAGATGGCGGACGTCGTCATCGACGTCGCCCGACGCCTCCTGGGCGAGGAGAACGTCGAGACCGAGACGCGCACGCTCGGAGGCGAGGACATGTCCGTGTATCTCGATCGGGTTCCCGGCTGCTTCTTCTTCGTCGGCTGCGCGAAGGAGGGCCCGCTCCGGCCCCACCACTCTCCCGAGTTCGACATCGACGAGCGCGCGCTCGCGATCGGCACCCTCCTGATGGAAGCCGCGGCGCGGGAGATCGCGAAGAGGACGGGACCCGACCCGCTGAATCCCGCCCGCTAGTCGAAATTCTGCCCGGTGTCGGGGCCGTGCCACTTGCGGTGGTTCATGTCGTACCGGACCCCGAAGGACGTGAACGGGATCCGGAAGAGATTCAACGCCTTGTAGAGGACCGCTCCCCACCACGTGGTTTCCGGGACCCCGACCGCGGAGAGGATCTCGGGCAGGTTCAGACCCACGTCGACCCCGACGTTTCGCTGCCGATCGGGACGGGCCGGGATGGTTCCGTAGGCGCGGGTGCTGTACGTCGCCGAGACCAGGAGAAACCGAGCGGGGCCCGGACGGAAATGCATGCGCCGGGCGAGGCCCGACAGCTTGAGGTCGCCGCTGTAGATCTCCTGGGAGTAGTTCTCGCCCAGGCTGTCCTTGCAGCAGGGATTCGGCGTCACGCCGTCCCGAACGAATCCGAAGCGGAGGCCGATCAGGTCGTTGAGGTCGTAGTAGCTCAGCGCCGCTCCGGCCACTCCGCCCAGCGTATCGACCACGATGTCCTCCCACGCGTATCCGTAGGGGGTGAACGCGTCGCCCACCTCCTGGATCACGCCGGAGACGACCGTTACGCCCAGGGCGAGCAGGAGCGCCCGGTCCCGTGGCTGGCCCTCCTCCTCATAGGCCCATCCCAGCTCCCGCGCGAGCGCCGCGCTCAGGATGAAGTGGGAGCACTTGTCCGCTCCGCCGGCGTAGGTGTCCCTGCCGAAGAATTTCTCCCGCGTGAATTTGAAGGGGTTGTAATCGTCCTTCTGGACTCCCAGCGCCGCCCATGCCGTGATCACGGAGAGAACCCCCGCCGTGGTCCAGCTCGTAGCCTTCGTGAACAGGGGCGGATGGTCCGACGGGCCCGCCGCGGCCGCCGCGGCCGCCGCGCTCGAGAGCGACGGCACGGCCAGCCCGCCGGGAAAATCCCCTCGAGCGGACGTCCCGCCGAAATAGTGCGAGGGGGGCACGTCGTCCGGGAAGAGTGAAAAGTCGGTGGCGGTGGCCGTGCCGGCGGCGAGCGCGAGGAGCAGCGACGTCGCCGCGCGGCGCACGGCCATCCATCGGGGGCGGATATCGGGTTCACGCATTCGATCGAGATGGGCGGACCATTATCTTCAATCGGCGGCCCCGGGCCAAGCGCTCGGATCGCATATCGCGAGCGCGGCATAATCGCGGCCGTGCCGCCGCTCGCCGCCCTCGCGCTCGGGGCCTACCTGATCGCCGTGCTCGCCGTCGGGATCGCCTGGCGCCGGCGCGCCGGGAGGGACGAGGCCTCGTACTACGTCGCCGACCGCTCGCTCGACACGTTCTGGGGATTCACGGGCATGGCCTCGCTCACCACGGGCGGATCGACGACGATCGCGCTGGCCGCGCTCGTCTACACCCACGGCATCGTGGGCCTCTGGCTCGACCTCGCCGGCGTGCTCGGACTGCTGTTCCTGGGACTCTTCCTCGCGCGACGGGTGCGCCGCGAGGGAGCGGTGACGCTGCCCGAGATCGTCGGGCGCTACTACGGCCAGCCCGCGCGCCGCGCCGCCGCGGTGCTCGTGCTCGTGTCCGAAATCGTGTGGTTCGCGCTCCTGACGGAGGCGACCCAGGTCGTACTGACGGTCGTCTTCGGAATGTCTCCCCTGCCCGCGATCCTCCTCTCCACCGCGGTGTTCGTCTCCTACACGTCCCTGGGAGGCCAGTTCGCCGTCGTGCGCACGGATCTTCTGCAGTACGGCCTGATGGTGCTGGGAATCCCGGTCATCGCTCTGACGTCGGCGCTCTCCCGCGCGCACGGGCTCTCCGGCCTGCCGCCGGAAGCGTGGGGCTTTCCGACCTCGCCGACGTTCTCCGGCCGCGACGTGCTCGCGATGCTCGTCCTCGTGGGACTGCCCCACCTGGTGGGCAGCGACGTCTACCTCAAGCTCCTCTCCTGCCGGGACGAGGACACGGCCCGCCGCTCCGTGCTGCTCGCGGCGGGCTCGAAGCTGATCTTCGGCCTGTCGGTGGCCGCGATCGCGCTCGCCGCCCGCAAGGCGCTTCCGCCCATGGCGGCCGCGAGCGTCCTGCCGGCCGCCGTCGGCGGATTCGCCCCACCGATGCTCGCCGCGGTCGTCCTCGTCGCCCTGGTCGCCACGATGCAGACCTCCGCGGACGTCGTGCTGCTGTCGGCCACGGCCGTCACCGCGCGGGACCTTCTCCCGCCGCTGCTGCGCCGCCCGACGCCGATTGCGTGGGCTCGCGCGATGCCGCCCGTCTACGGCGCGCTGGGCCTCCTGACGGCGCTCGCGCTCGACCGCAACGTCCTCCAGACGCTGAAGCTCGGCTACTCGATCTTCGCGGCCGGACTGATCCTCCCGGTGCTCGCGGCGCTCCTGCCCGGCCGGCTCCGGATTCCCCCAGGCGCCGCGATTTCCGCGATGATCGCGGGCGGAGCCACGGCCGCGGCGGGCCGATTCGCTCCCGAGGTCCTCCGCGGCTGGGATCCGGTCCTCGTCGGAACCGGCGTCAACGCGGCGGTGCTGGCGATCGCCTTCGCCGCGAGCCGCACCCGGACGGCCCCGGGCTAAGCTCTTTCTCGGCCGGGTCGCCGGGAGGTCACGCGGTTCCCCTCAGCGGAGGCTCGGCCAGGCATTCGTAGGCGGGCTCCTCGGGCGATCGGATCACGGCGAACTCCCAGTAGCTCTTCTCCCCTTCCCACTGGCGAAGGGGCTGGTACAGGACGACGTGGGCGGAGCAGCCGATGCGCTCGAAGTAGACCACCGCGACGCCGGGTTGCCGGATCCCCACGCGCACGTCCCGCGCGTCGGGGAAGCGCTTCTTCACGAGCTCGACGGGATCCAGGGTGGCCGGCGCCTCGGCCGCCGCCTTCTTCTGCCGCTCCTGGAGCCGGGCGAGCTCGCCCGCGAAGGATGACTGGTGCACGAGGCCCCAGTAGGACAGATCCAGGTCCTCGCGGTCGTTCCACTCCGGCTCGATGCTCTCGGCGAGGATCCGAAACTTGCGCTCGCCGAAGATGTAGTTGGTCGCCAGCGTGAAGCTCCGGTACCGCGGAGGAAGCTCGCGGTTGATGAAGGTGTCCACCGCGATCCTCCGGATGACGCCCTCGGGCCCGAACGTGACGTCGATCCCCGTCCGTGGCAACGTCGAGGAGAACGTGGAGTCGAGGCGCCCGCGGTCCAGGCGATACATGTGGGTTTCCACCATCCGGGGCTCGCCGGCGCGCTGGATCTGGAGAGCGACCTGCCTGCGGTCGTCGAACCGGAACGGGATGCTCCGGAACGCCACGAGCTCGTCGCACTTCGCGGGATCGTCCCTCTGCCCGCACCGCAGCGGCAGGTGCGCGGTCAGCAGCAGGTCCCACGCGTTGCCCTTCCTCTTGAAGACCGCCAGGAGGGGATTCTCGAACGGCAGCCTCGCGCGGGACACGAAGCCGATCGCGGGCGCGTCGGGCGGGAGCGACCGGACGGTTCCGATCCCCTCCACGAGCGCCTCGAAGGTCCCGTCGTTGTCCAGGTCGACTTCCTCGACCCGGACAATCCGGGAGAAGCGGATGCTCGGGTTCTCGTATCGCTGGGCGATCGCCGGGGATCCGGCCCCCTTGTGGATCGACGACGATTGCCGCTCGGGCGGGACGGGGCTCGGGACGGGAGTGGGCGGGGCGGCCTTCTTCGGCGCCGGCGAGAGCCCGACGATCGACGCGAGCGCCGCGGCGGCGAGGAGGGGGCGCATTCGAATTCCGGGAGCCATGGGCGTTGTGGCGAATTTACCAGACTTGGGCCGGCGACCGGCTGCATTACGCTGTCCGGACACATGCGGGTGTTCGACTGCCACGTCCACGTCCAACCCTGGGAGCAGATGCGCCCGGAGGCCCGGGCGAGGATGACGGCGGGCCGCGGCGACCTGGCGGAGATCCAGGCCGCGCTCTCGACGCCGGACGAGCTCCTCCGGCTCATGGATCGCGAGGGAGTCGAGCGCGCCGCCCTGATCAACTACGTCGCCCCCGAGGTCATGGGCTTCGACTCCTCCATCAACGAGTGGGTCGCGAGATACGTCCGCGGCCACGAGGAGCGCCTGATCTCCGTCGGCTCCGTGAACCCTCGATTGAGCGAGGACCCGGGCGGAGAGACGGAGCGCCTGTTCGACGAGCTGAAGATCCGGATGCTGAAGATCCATCCCCCCCACCAGCTCTTCGCCGCCAACGGCTACCTCTCGGGGGAGACGGGGCTCGAGAGGATCTACGCGGCGGCGGAGGCGCGGCGGAGGCCGGTCATGTTCCACACCGGCACCTCGATCTTCCCGGGTGCCCGCAACCGGTTCGCCGATCCCATGGCGGTCGACGACGTCGCCGTGGACTTCCCGAATCTGCCGATCATCCTCGCCCACGCGGGGCGCCCGCTCTTCATGGAGACGGCCGTCTTCCTGGCGCGCCGCCATCCGAACGTCCACCTCGACCTCTCGGGCATTCCGCCCCGGAAGCTTCTGGAGTACCTGCCCCGCCTCGAGGAGATCGCCCCCCGATGCCTCTGGGGGACCGACTACCCCAGCCCCGGCGTCGCCTCGATGAAGAAGAACGTCCAGGAGTTTCTGGCGCTTCCGATCTCGGAGGAGGCGAAGCGGAAGATCCTCTGGGACAATGCGGCGCGGGTGTTCGAGGACGCCGCGTCCATATAATCGCCCCATGTCCTCCGTTCTCGTCGTGGGCGCCGGGACGATGGGCCGCGGGATCGCGGGGCTTTGCGCGATCTCGGGGCACGAGACGTTCGTCTTCGACGCGGACCCGGAGGCGCAGCGGGGAGTCCGGGCGCACGTCGAGTCCTCCTGGGCGCGGGCGATCGAGAAGGGCCGGATCCCGGCGGACAGCGCGGAGGCGGCGCGCCGCCGGCTGAAGGTCGCGACGCGCCTCAAGGATGCCGCGGCGGTCGATTTCGCGATCGAAGCGGTGCCGGAGTCGATCGACCTGAAGGTGATGGTCTTCTCCGAGCTCGACGACCTCTGCCCGGACCGTACGATCCTCGCCTCCAACACGTCGTCGCTCTCGATCACCCGGATCGCGAAGTCGACCGGCCGCCGCGATCGCGTCATCGGGATCCACTTCTTCAACCCGGTGGCCGCGATGCCGCTCGTCGAGATCGTGGCCGGCCGGGAGACGTCGGCACAGACGCAGACGCTGGCCCTCGAGCTCGTCGAGTCGCTCGGCAAGCAGGCCGTGCGGGTGTCGGATACGCCCGGCTTCGCGACCTCGCGCCTGGGGGTCGCCCTCGGCCTCGAGGCGATGCGGATGCTGGAGGAAGGGGTCGCCGACGCCGCGGACATCGACCGCGCGATGGAGCTCGGCTACGGCCATCGCATGGGCCCGCTCAAGACGAGCGACCTGGTGGGCCTCGACGTCCGGCTGTCGATCGCCGAGACGCTCGCCTCCGGTCTCGACGCGGACCGGTTCCGCACTCCCCGGATCTTGACGACCCTCGTGGCCGAGGGGCACACGGGCCGAAAGTCGGGAGAGGGCTTCTACCGGTGGGACGGGGATCGCGCGGCCGGCCCGGGCGAACGCGCGGCGGCGCTTGCGAGGAAGCGATGACCGAGAGATCCACCCGCGGGACGGAGCGGCGGAGCCTGAACCTGGGGATCGCCCTGTTGGCGCTGGGGCTCTACTTCCTCGTCGCGCGCCACCTGCACTTCCGCGGACCCGGCCCGATCCTCCTCCTCATCGGAACGATCCTGTTCCTCGTCTCGGCGATGCGCGATTTTCGCGGGCCGATGGTGGCCGCGGGTGTCCTGATCGGCCTCGGATGCGCGTTTCTCGTCCGCGATCCGCTCGAGCGCTGGATGCCAGGCTGGGCGACGATCCTGCTGGGGATCGGGGCGGGGCTGCTCCTGGCCGCCGCGCTCGACCGCGCCGCCGGCCGGGATCGCAGGCCCGGCACGCTGGCTCCGGGAGTCGCGCTCGTGGGACTCGCGCTCGCCACGGCCGTGGCGCGGAATCTGCGCCTCTCGGAGGACTTCTACGACGCCGCCTGGCGCCTGTGGCCGTGGGCGCTGGTCGCCGCGGGCGCGGTGCTGGTGGCTCGCGCGCTGGCCAAGAAAAACCCGGCCTAGTCGAGGCCCAGGATCTTCGGGACCGGCGCCGGCGCCGCGGAAGGCAGCTGTGGCGGACGCCACGCCAGCAGCCGCGCGGTCACGATCAGCATCAGGAGCGCGGACGCAATCTCGAGGGTGAAGAAGCCCGTGGCCAGCCGGTGGTATCGGTCGAGGAGAATCCGGCCGGGATCCGCGGCCGGAAGGTTGTCGATGAGGCCCGGCGCCTCGGCGCGGATGCGGTCGATGGGAGGAATGAGGAGCTCGCGGATCACGATCGCCGCGAAGAAGCCCAGTACCGGGAGCCGGGTCATCAGGGCGCGGATCGCCCGGGGAGCCCCCGAAGTCAGCGGCCACGACGTCGCGAAGAGGGCTCCGAAGCTCGCCTCCGCGATCAGACAAAGACGGGACAGGATCGGGCTCTGGAGAGCGCCGGCCAGGTCCCGCGTCGGGAGGACGCGAAAGACCGCGGGCGCCACGACCGCTCCGAAGAAGAGCGGAGGGGCCAGAGCGAGCGACAGCGCGGACAGGTGGATCGTCAGGAGAAGGGCGTAGAGCCGGTGGTCGGACCTCACGGCTCGGGGGCGTACTCGGCGCGGACGCGGGGCACGAGGCCCGCCTCGAACCCCCGATCGAGCAGCGTCTGGACCGCTCGCCGACCGGCGTCCCCGTAGCCCTGAGTCCAGGAGTTGACGTACATCCCGACGAACTCGTCGGCCCGGGCGCGGTCGAGCCCGCGCGCGTAACGCATCGCGTGGTCGAGGGCGTCCTCCCGGTGGGCGAGGCCGTATTCGATCGAGCGGGACAGCGCGCGAGAGATCCGCCCGATGCGCTCGCTTCCGAGGTCGCGGCGCACGACGTTTCCGCCGAGGGGCAGCGGCAGACCCGTCGCCTCCTTCCACCACCGCCCGAGATCCACGATCTCGCGCAGACCCTCCTCGCGAAACGTCAGCTGGCCCTCGTGGATCAGGAGACCCGCGGGGACCTCGCCGCGGAGCACGGCCTCCTGGATCTGGTCGAAGGGCATCGGGCGGGTGGACGCGCCCGGCGCCCAGAGGCTCAGCGCGAGCGCCGCGGTAGTCCAGGGCCCGGGAGAGGCGACGACCACGTCCCCGGACGCGATCGATTCGCGGGACCGCTCCTCGCGCGCGACCACGACCGGTCCGTAGCCGTCCCCGAACGACGCGCCGTGGGGCAGCAGCAGGTATCGATCGGCGAGGTGGGCGTAGGCGTGGAAGGAGACCGCAGTCACGGCGAGCTCTCCGGCCATCGCGCGCCGGTTGAGAGACTCGATGTCCGAGAGCTCGTGAATGAACGAGAGGCCCTCGGTGTCGACGCGTCCCTCCGCGAGCGCATAGAACATGAAGGCGTCGTCGGAGTCGGGGCTGTGGGCGACGGTGATGGTTTCCGGGGAGCTCACGTCCGGGATTCTACGTCTCCGATGCCCGCTCGACTTGACTTGTGTCCCCTCGGACGCCACAATGAAGTCAAGTGGTTGCAAGCAATATTTCTTGTATGTCGATCCGGGATACTTCTAAAATGAAATCGCCGGATGGGTTGCAGCCCACCCGGCGATCGAAAACAAGAGCGTATGACCCATCAAACGTTCGGCAGCGACAGACTCCAGGCGATACGCCCTTTCACGGGGGCGGAAAAACTAGCATCTCGCTCGAGGGCTGTCAATCGGCTGTCGGGAGGGAGGTGACGTAATGGCTACCAAGAAGAAGGCTGCGAAGAAGAGCAAGAAGGCGACGAAGAAAAAGAAGTAAATCAAGCACTTACGATTCAAACATGGTTTCTCGGGGGCCTGCGGGCCCCCTATTTTTTTGCCTTGACATCCCCCCGAGGAGGATACCGAACGGCCCGAAGCTCAGGACATCTATATCTGCTTTGATATAGTTCTCGGATGGCCCTTCCCCAGGTCCTCCTGGGACTCCTGAACGAAACGCCCCGCACCGGATACGAACTGGCGCGCGCGATGCGGGAGGAGATCGACCCCGCCTGGGGGGCAGGGTTCTCCCAGATCTACCCCGTCCTGGCCCGGCTCCGCCGCCGGGGGTGGGTGACGCTCCGGGTGCTCGGGCCCCGCCGCGGGCCCCGCCGCCTCCTCTATCGGCTGACCGCCGCCGGCCGCCGGGAGCTGCGCCGCTGGCTCCAGGAGCCTCCCCTCCTGCCGCGCCACAACGACTCCGCGCTGGCGCGCCTGGCCTTCCTCGACGTCCTTCCGTTGCCGGAGAGGCGGCGGGCGCTCCTCGCCTTCGACGCCGCGCTGTCGGCCGACATCGCGAGGCTGCGCCTCCTTCCGCTCCCGGGCGGCCACCGGAGCCTCGCCCGGCGCGCGGCGATCGAGGAGCGGGATTCGCTGCGCCGATTCCTCCGCGGCGGCGGCGCCGGTCCCGCGTGGCCGGAGGGCTCCGCGCCGCGCAAGAAGCGTTGAGCTTCGATCCGGACGTATGATCCTTCCACCGAGGGGAGGCCCCATGACCGACGAGGGCAAGAGCGGATTCACACGCCGCGATCTCGTGCGCGGCACTCTGATCGGGGCGATCGCCTCGGGGGTCAAGGCCGCGCCGCCGGCCGCGGAAGGCCCCCTCGGTCCGGGGCCGGCACCGCTCGAGTTGAAGATCAACGGCGCCCTTCATCGCCTCTCCGTCGAGCCCCGCGTCACGCTCGCCGATGCCCTCCGCGAACGGATCGGGTTGACGGGCACGAAGGTCGTCTGCGGCCGGGGCGCCTGCGGAGCCTGCACGGTGCTCCTCGACGGCGAGACCGTCTGCTCCTGCCTGGTGCTGGCGCACGAGGCCGCGGGTCGCGCCATCACGACGATCGAGGGCGTCGCGGGAAACGGCCGACCGAGCGCCCTCCAGGAGGCCTTCGTCGCGATGGACGCCCTCCAGTGCGGGTTCTGCACCTCCGGGATGCTCCTCTCCTGCCAGCGGCTCCTGGACCGCAACCCGAGGCCCTCGCGGACGGAGATCCGGGAAGCGGTGTCCGGCAACCTCTGCCGGTGCGGGACGTACAACCACGTCTTCGACGCGGTCGAGCGAGCCGCGGGGGTCCGGGCGGAGATCCCGGCGCCGGAGTCCATCCCCCTCGCGCGTCTCGCGACGGACGTTCTCTGGGAAGACCCGCGCGTCGCCGATGCGACTCGACAGGCCCGGGAAGAGGAGGCGTGAGATGAACGAGAAGCTCCGCCTCGGATTCGGAGACAGCCTCCAGACCAAAGAGGTCGCGATCGCGCCCGGCGATCCCGCGCCTTGGGACCCGTCGACGAAGTTTTCGATCCTCGGCGGCCGGGTGCCCCGCCTGGACGGGAAGGCCAAGACGACCGGCGAGGCGCAGTACGCGATCGACGTGCGGCTGCCGGGGATGCTGCACGCCCGAATCCTCCGCTGCCCACTCGCCGCGGCGACCCTCCAGTCCATCGACCTCTCGCAGGCGCGAGGGATGCCCGGAGTCCGCGCGGCGCTGACCCTGGCCGAGCCGGGCGAGAAGATTCGCTTCGCCGGCCAGGAAATCGCGGCGGTGGCCGCGGAAACCTCGGAGGCGGCGGAGGACGCGATTCGCGCGATCCGGGTCTCCTACGCGCCGCGCCCCTTCGTCGTCTCGATGGCCACGGCCATGGAGAGCGCCGCGCCGCTGGTCTTCGACGGGAAGGCGGAGACGAAGTCCTCCGCCGGCGAGGTCGAGGAATCCGGAAAGGGCCTGCCCCGAAAGGGCAATGTGCTCGGGCCCCGTGCGTTCTCCCGCGGCGACGTGGCGAAGGGGTTCGCGCAGGCGGACGTGATCGTCGAGGGCACGTACGAGACGCAGGTCCAGACCCACACCGCCCTGGAGACGCACGGCCTGGTCGCGCGCTGGGAGGGCGACGAGCTGACGGTCTGGGCATCGACCCAGGGCATCTTCTCGGTGCGCGAGGAGCTCGCCCAGGCGATGGAGATCCCCGCGTCGAAGGTGCGGGTGATCACGGAGTACATGGGAGGCGGCTTCGGCGCCAAGTTCGGCGCCCGCATCGAGGGCGTGGCCGCCGCCCGGCTGGCCCGGCAGGCGGGAGCCCCGGTCAAGCTCTTCCTGAGCCGCAAGGAGGAGCATCTGGCCACCGGCAACCGGCCGTCCTCGGTCCAGAAGATTCGCGCCGGCGCGAAGAGGGACGGCACCCTGACGGCCCTCCAGCTCACGGTGCACGGAACCGGCGGGACCAACGGAGGCTCGGGGACCTCGGGTCCGCTCAAGAACATCTACGCGTGCCCCAACGTGAAGGTCGAGGAATACGACGTCTTCACCAATGCCGGGCCCGCCACGGCGTTCCGGGCGCCCGGACACCCCCAGGGCGCCTTCGCGCTGGAGGCGACGATGGATGAGCTCGCGCTCAAGCTCGGAATGGATCCCCTGGAGCTGCGGCTGAAGAACGATCCTTCGGAGGTCCGCCGCGAGGAGTTTCGCATCGGCGCGGAACGGATCGGTTGGAAGGCCCGCGGGGATCGGCGACAGACGGATAGTCCGGACATCCGGCGCGGGGTCGGGGTCGGCGCGGCCGTCTGGTACAACACGGGCGACACGGGCCCCCGGGCGACGGTGACGATCAACCGCGACGGCTCGGCCGAAGTCGAGCACGGCCTGCAGGACCTGGGCACCGGTTCGCGCACCATGGTCGCGATCGTCGCGGCCGAGGAGCTGGGGCTGCCGCTGGAGAAGGTCTCGGTCCGCATCGGGGACACGCGCATGCCTTACGGGCCCGCCTCCGGCGGCTCGACCACCACGCCCTCGAGCGCGCCCACGGTGCGGCGAGCGGCGTTCGAGGCCATGCGGCGGTTGCGCGCGATCATCGCGCGGGAGTGGAAGCTCGAGCCCGACCGGATCCGGATCGCCGACGGATACGTCTTCGTCCCCGGGGATCCCGGCCACAGGCTCTCCTGGCAGGAGGCGTGCGCGAAGCTCCCGGAGGAGTCCGGCGCCTCCGCGACCGCCGAGCGCGCCGAGAATCACGAGGACGCCTGGAAGCGGTTCACGTCCGGAGCGCAGTTCGCCGAGGTCTCGGTCGATACGCAGACGGGCAAGGTCCGCGTGGATCGAGTCGTCGCCGTGCACGACTGCGGCGTGGCCATCAACGCGCTGACAACCGAGAGCCAGATCCAGGGAGGCGTCATCCAGGGCGTCTCCTACGCGCTCTTCGAGAACCGCGTCCTGGACCGCCACACCGGGCGCATGGTCAATCCCAACGTCGAGCAGTACAAGATCGCGGGGTCGCTGGACGTCCCCGAGATCGAGGTCGTCGTGGTTCCGGTCTGGGACGGCGTGAACAACACCCACTCGGTCGGAATCGGCGAGCCCTCGACCGTCGCCACGGCCGCCGCGATCGCAAACGCCGTGTCTCACGCCGTCGGGGCGCGCATCCACGCGCTGCCGATCACCCCGGAGGCCGTGCTCGCCGCGGTCGACGAGGCGCGAGACGCCGGGAGGCGCTCATGAAGCCCTTCGCCCTGATCCACGCCCGCTCCCTTCCCGACGCCGCCCGCGAGTCCGCGCGCCCCGATACGGAGCTGAAGGCGGGAGGCGTCGACCTGCTCGACCGCATGAAGGAGGGCCTGGACAGTCCCGCCCGCGTCGTCTCCCTTTCGCGGATCGCGGAGCACGACCGCATCGAGCCGGGCCCCCCCGCCCGCATCGGGGCGCTGGCCACCCTGGCGAAGCTCGCCGCCGACGAGGGCCTGCGGCGCGACTACCCCGCGCTGTCGGAAGCGGCCGCGGGCGCCGCGACGCCCCAGATTCGCAACATGGCGACGCTCGGCGGAAACCTGTGCCAGCGGCCGCGGTGCTGGTACTACCGGCTCGAGGAATTCGACTGCCTCAAGAAGGGCGGCTCGGAGTGCTTCGCCCGCGAGGGCGAAAACCGCTTCCACGCGATCTTCGACTCCGAGCTGCTCTGCTGCTGCGTCCATCCTTCGGCCACGGGCGCGGCGCTGCTGGCCTACGGTGCGACCCTGCAGATCGTCTCGCCCCGGGGAAGCCACGCGCTCGCCATCGAGGATTTTTTCCAACGCCCGACCGAGAACGCGACCGTCGAGAACACACTGAGGCCGGGCGAGATCATCGAGGCCGTCACGCTGCCGGCACTCCCGGTGGGATCGCGTTCGGTCTACCGCAAGCTCAAGGAGAAGGAGTCCTTCGACTGGCCGATCGTCGAGACCTGCGTGCGGCTGACGATCGCGGACGGCCGGATTCGAGACCCGCGTCTCGTCCTGGGCTCGGTCGCTCCGACCCCGGTCCGGCTTCCGAAGGCGGAGGCCATGCTCACCGGTGCCGCGCCCTCACCGGAGCTGGCGCGTCGCGCCGCGGAAGCCGCGGTCCAGGGCGCGCGTCCCCTCTCCCAGAACGCCTACAAGGTTCGCCTCGCGCGCGTCGAGCTCGAACGCGCGCTCCGCCAGGCCTTCGCCTGACGTGACCGACGATCCCCTGGCGCCAATGCGCCGCTTCGCGCGGCCGGGCGACGACGACGCGAAGCAGGCCGATCCGCTCCTCTGCCGCCACCTCCGGTCGAAGAACTGGTTTTCGCCGGACGCGTTCGGGCAGGGGGATCCCGCGCATTCGCCCTCGACGTCGCAGTACTGGTGCCTGAGAACCATGAGATCCAGCGGCCCCGACGGCGACCTGGTCCTCCCCGAGGAGTGTACGGACGAGCGGATCTGCTTCGAGGCGATGGTCAGCCGCGCCGGACCGTCGTCCTGACGGTCTCGAGTCGAGCGCGGGATCCTTCGTCGCTCCGCTCCTCAGGATGACAGCTGAGGAATCCCCTACCGCTTCTTGAGATCCATCAACACCTGCCGCGCCACCGCCTTCAGGGTGTCGAAGACGCCTCCGCCCGTGGTCGCCACGGCCTCGAAGGTGGGCTCGCGCTTGATGTTGAGCCTTCGGTAGAGCTCGTCGGTCGGCAGCGCGGTCGGAAGGTCCCGCTTGTTGAACTGCAGAACGTAGGGAATCGTCGCGATGTCGTAGTTCTGCTCCTTGAGATTCTTGTCCAGGTTGCGGATCGACTCGATGTTGGCCTCGAGACGGGCCTCCTGCGAGTCGGCCACGAACACCACGCCGTCCACGCCCTTGAGCACCAGCCGACGGCTAGCGTCATAAAAGTGCTGCCCCGGAACGGTGTACAGATGAAACCGCGTCGTGAAGCCGCGAATCTCTCCGATGTTGAGGGGCAGGAAGTCGAAGAAGAGGGTTCGTTCGGTATCGCCGGTAAGCGACACCAGTCGTCCCTTCTGATCGGGAGCGGTCTGGTTGTAGAT
>JBBRFL010000028.1:0-44927 GCA_038224325.1 Thermoanaerobaculia bacterium
CTATAGCCTGGATGACGCCGTCTCGTTCAATGGGTCGAGCTACATCAGCCTGATCAACGGAAACATCGGCAATCCACCAGACATCAGTCCTTCGGACTGGAGCCTGCTGGCCCAGGAGGGCGCCACGGGTCCCACTGGACCGACGGGACCGACTGGAGCAATCGGACCGACGGGACCAACAGGTGCGACCGGCGACACCGGTGCAACTGGACCGACCGGGCCGCAGGGACCGAGTGGTCCTACGGGTCCCACCGGGCCTATCGGCCCGACCGGTCCCACGGGTCCGACCGGTCCAGCCGGACCCTTCAAGATTTGGCTGGTTGCTGGCGGTTGTAATAACGCCACTCCGGGCGCGGGTCTCGATATACCGACTTCGAACGGACCAACGCCGAGTTGCTATGGAACCTTTCCGCATCGATTCGGCGGTCTGGATTTCCCGGATGGAGCCATTGCGCTGACGGGCGTAACGCACTTCACCCTACCGAGCGACTGGACTGGCACGATCGACATCAAGTTTGTCTGGTTTTCAGGCTCAACCTCGACGAACTCTGTTGTGTGGTCGGTAGCCACGGCCTGCAGTGCCGACACACAAGACCTGCTCGCTCCTCCATACAATGCGGCCCAGACCGTGGCGGTAACGAATAACGCGACTGCCAACACCCGAAATTCGGCCAGCATAGCGTCCATTACGACGACCGGATGCGCGGCTGGTGGAACGCTATTCCTCCAAATCGGCAGGGACCCGACGAACGCAAGTGACACAGTGGCGGCGACGGCCACGCTTCTCGGCGTGGAACTCACGTATCACAGAACCCTGCAGTAGCCGCGGTGAGGCAGCCGCTAGCCGTTTTCGCGTTTTCTAGCCGGTGGAGAGGGATGATGCTCCTACGCCGGCACCTGCCGGCTTTCCTTCTTCCCGCCGTGATTCTCCTCCTGCCTCGCGTCTCCGAAGCCGCCGTTCGGACCTGGACTGGAGGCGGCCTTACGAACAACTGGTCCGAGCCGGCCAACTGGACCGTTCTTCCGGGTGCGGGGGATGTGGCCACGTTCAATGCCACGAGCGTCAAGCCGGCGACAATCGACGGGAACATCAGCGTCGCCGGCATTGCCATCAACGCAGGGTACACGGGGACGATCACCCAGGCGGCCGGCGTCACGGTCACCGTTGGTGCCTCGAACTTTGTCCAGGCCGCGGGAACTTTCGTGGGAGGGAACTCTGCGATCAACTTCAATGGCGCCTATACCCTCTCTGGCGGGAGCTTCACGGCTACCTCCGGGAACACGATCTTCGCTCTGGGCTTCACCCACACCGTCGGGGGAACCTTCACCCACAACAATGGGACCGTGGTCTTCACCGGCCTGGCCGCGACCATTGATGTCACGGTGAGCGAGACCTTTTTCAACCTGACGATCAGCAAGAACACGGGCATCGCCTTGACCGTAGCCGTCTCGGACACCCTCGTGGTGACGGGGATCCTCACGCTGACGGATGGGAACTTGAACCAGGCCACCATCCCGGCCAATGGAACGATCGATGCCCAGGGGGGCGTCACGCACGGCGGCGGGTTTGACGGCGGCACCGGCCGCATCAACATCACCGGCGCCGCCGCCCGGACGATCAACCTCACCGGCGGGGGCAACATGCCCGGCGTCCTGGTCAACGCCGCCAACGTGACCGTGAACGGCCCGGCCTCCGGGACGACGGCCTTCGCGGGGACCGCGACCTCCTTCACGCTCCAGGCCGGCACGGTCACGGGCGGGGCCGGGGCCATGACATTCAACCTGGCCTACAGCCAGAGCGGCGGAAGCTTCACCGGAGGGGCGGGAACGGTGACCGTCACGGGCACCTTCACCCTCTCCGCCGGCAACTTCACAGCGGGGACCGCGACGACCCTCACGGGGGCGGCAACCGCCTCGGGCGGAACCTTGAACGGCGGCAGCGGCACCCTGACCTTCAACGCGGGGGCGACATTCTCCGGGGCCACCGTTGACGGGCAGAGCGCCGCGTGGAACTTCAATGGCGCCTATACCCTCTCTGGCGGGAGCTTCACGGCCACCTCCGGGAACACGATCTTCGCTCTGGGCTTCACCCACACCGTCGGGGGAACCTTCACCCACAACAATGGGACCGTGGTCTTCACCGGCCTGGCCGCGACCATCGATGTCACCGTGAGCGAGACCTTCTTCAACCTGACGATCAGCAAGAACGACGGCGTCGCCCTAACCGTCGCCAACTCCGACACCCTGATCGTGACCGGGATCCTCGCCCTGACGGATGGGAACTTGAACCAGGCCACCGTCCCGGCCAGCGGGTCCATCGCCGCCCGGGGGAACGTCACGCAGGCCGCTACTTTCGACGGCGGCACCGGAACTCTGGTCATCGACGGCGCGGCCGTCCAGACCTTCACCGGAAGCGGCTCGACGACCCTTGGCACACTGCCGGCGGTCAAGGTCAACAAGACGGGCGGGTTCCTGACGCTCATCAGCATCATTCCGACCACGAACGCCTGGACCATCTCGGCCGGCAGGGTCGAAACGGGGACGAGCACGCTGGCGGGTACGGGAAGCTTTGCGCTGTCGAGCGGCGCGACCCTGGGAATCGGGTCGACGGATGGGATCAGCGCATCCGGCGCCACGGGAAACATCCAGGTCAGCGGCATCCGCTCGTTCAGTACGGGGGCAAACTACATCTACGACGGAACCTCTGCCCAGGTGACCGGGAGCGGCTTTCCCGCCAGCGTGAACGGTCTCACCATCAATAACGGCGCAGGCGTCACCGCCAGCGCGAGCACCACTGTCAACGGCACTCTGACCTTGACGAATGGCAATGCCATCACGGGATCCAACACGATTCTCATCAGTTCGACGGGAAGTGTTTCCCGCACGAGTGGGCACGTGGTCGGCAACTTAGGGAAGTATGTGGCGACGGGCGCGACCTCCCGGACCTTCGAAGTCGGGACCGGGCCCGATTTCACCCCCGTCGTCGTGGCCTTCGACAACGTCAGCGCCGCCGACAACCTCACGGCCAGGAGCACCGCCGGCGACCATCCGGATATCCTCAACTCCGCCGTCAACGCGGCCAAGAGCGTCAATCGCTACTGGACGCTGACGAAGGGAGCCGGCCTCGCGTTCGGCAGTTACAGCGCCACGTTCGACTTCGTCGCGAGTGACATCGACGCCGGGGCGAACCCGGCGGTCTTTTTCGTGGCCAAGCTCGACGGTTCCGCCTGGAGCTGGCCGGCCGTCGGGGCGCGGACCGGCACGAGCACCCAGGCGACCGGGATGACGTCGTTTTCCGATTATCAGATCGGGGAGCCGAGCGCCGGGGTGCTCACGAACTTCCTGGTGGAGGCCTCCGGTGGGGGCAGCATCGGCACGCAGACGGCGGGGATCGCTTTCACTCTCAAGATTACCGCGCGGGACGGGTTCAATAACACGGTCACCAGCTTCGCCGGGACGGTGGACATCACCTCGACAGGCACGCTGTCGGCGGGGGGCGGGACCACCGCGAGCTTCACGAGCGGGGTGCTGGCCGCGCACTCGGTGACCATCTCCAACACGGGCAGCTTCACGATCACGGCCACCCGGACGGGTGGATCGGAGGCGGGCACGAGCAACGCCTTCACGGTGAAGGCACCCGACGTGATCGACCCGCGCAGATCGGTGAGGGGTTAGCCGGAGGATCGGCCCCGGCGTTCGTTCAGCGAGAGGGGCAACTGCGGCCTGCAGCGGCTGCGGATTCGGGATCGGCCGGAGCAATCCCCAGGGTCTCCCGCGCGAGCGAGCAGGCGGAATCATTCTCGGAGAGGCTCTGGTAGACCCGGATCAGCAGATGCCTTGCTTCCAGATCAGCCGGGCTCGCGGCAATGGCGGCGACGAGGCGCCCGACCGCTTCGCGGTCCCGCCGGTTCTCGTGCAGCCAGCGGCCGTAGTAGAAATGAGCGGTCGCCGTCGCCGAATTGAGCGCGATCGCGCGTCGGAAGTGCCGCTCGGCGTCCGGAGCGCGGCCGGTGGCGCCTTCCAGGATTCCCAGATTGATCTCCAGGATGTCGTAGTTGGGAACCAGGGTGGCGGCGCGCTCGAAGCAGAATCGCGCGTTGGCGTAGTCGGCTCGGGACATGAAGTTCAGTCCGTAGTTCATCCAGGCCCGGCCGTTGCCGGGGCTGGCTTCGGTGACGCTCTTCCAGAGACTCTCCTCGTCGCGCCACGCCGTGTTTCTCTGAAACGTTCCCCATGCGTGGGCGAGGATCAAGAGGAGCGCCGCGGCCACCAGGATCCTCCGCATACGCTGTGGCCGGATGGCCTTGAAAGCGTCCGCACCGGCGGCCGAGAGGCACAGGACGAGCCCGATATACGGCAGATATGGACGGTGCTCGTTGACCATTTCAGAGAGAGGAAAGATCGAAGAGCTGGGGGAGAGGGCCACGTAGAACCAGATGACCCCGAAGAGAAACGCACGTCCCGCCGACCGCCGCCGGGCGTAGACGACGGCGGCGGCCACGAAGGCCAGCGCGAAAAGCGTGCCGGCGAAAACGCGCGTGTCATGCCAGCTCAATATCGGACTCCAGTCCGCGTCCGCCGAAAGGCCCAGCGGGAGGACGAAGAGGCGCACATAGTGGAGCCAGGCATAGATCTGAGTCTGGAGATAGACCCGGACCGCCGTCGAGCCGTACACGAGCCGAGGCCCCGCCAGGCGGGCCTGCAACACGTAGAAGGCCCCCCCCGCCACGAACGGAGGCAGGACGAGCCAGAGCCAGGCCCGTCGCCTCTCGCCGCCGGCAAGCCGGTCGGAGGCTACGCACTCGGAGGGAAAGACCCAGAGATAGGCGGCGAACAGCGGCGCGAAGACGACCGCTGAGGGCTTCGCGAATGCGCCGGCCAAGGCGGGCAGCATCCAGACCAACGTCCCCCGGAGCCTCGGAACGCGCTGGTAGAAGACGAAGGAGCCCACCACACCGAGCGCGGCGAGGATCTCCGAGCGCAGGGTCAAGAAGTTGACCGTTTCGGTGTTGACCCGATGCACGCAGCAGAGTACGGCGCCAAAGAGCGCGGCGACGCGCGCAGTATCGTCCAAACCAGCCACGCTCAGCATCCGCTCCAGAAACAGAAACGACAGGACTCCCAGCATCAGATGCAGGGCCCACTGCGTCGCGTGAAAGGCGAATGGGTCGATGCCTCCGCCCAGCCAGTAGTCCAGGGCGAAGGAGGTGCTCGTCAGCGGCCGATAGGCCGCGTTGGGCGGATAGCTCGAGAAGGTCTTCCCGTCGCGAAAGAAGAGCGGAATGTTCCGCAGGCTGCGCAGGTAGGCGTTGTTCTGGATGACGGTGCCGTCGTCGAAGTGGAAGGAGTTCCGGAAGTGATTGGAATAGGCCGCGAAGACCGTGCCGACCGCGACCACGGCGAGAACGAGGAACGTTCCGCTGGCCACGCGCGGGCGGGACCGGGCGCTCACGGGGGAGAGAATGTCACGACGGGCCGCGGGCCGCGAGGTGGAGCGAGCGCCGGCTAAGGCGCAGCGGAGCCCTTTTTCCCCCGCGGGGTCGGAGCCGGCGCGATCAGGGTGAACTTCCCGTGGTTGCGGCGCTGCTGCCGGGCGATGGCTCCGAGCGCGCGAGAATCCTGAGGGTTCAGTCCGGCGCGCGGCTCGCTCGCGGCCGGAGTCAGGCGGATCTCATCGACCTCGCTCTCCGCGATCGAGAGCAGGCGCCCCTCGGAGGTCGTGAACACGAAGCGGCTCCCGGACATGTGCGGCGGCGCCTGAAGCTGGTAGACCGTCCCGTCCTTGAGCCGGATCACGGCGGAGACGCCGCTCCCCGCGTCGAGAGCCAGAGCGACTATCAGCATCATGGCTCTCATCTCTCGACAGGATACGCCTCCGCGCGGCCGGGAGGAAGTCGAATGCGCCCGCGATCTTGCGCGTCAGAGTCGGAATCGCCGCACCGTCGAGCTCGCGCGCCGTGAACCAGCGCGCGGGCATTGAGGATCGCGACGTCTGGGCGGACCGTCGCGAGGGAACCGCACGATAGACGAGGATCCGCAGACGCCGATGAACGATTGTGTGCCGCGTCACAAACGGACTCGCGGAGGGCACGGGACGCAGGCCGAGGGACGCGAGCTCGCGCCGCAGGGCGAGCCACGCTCCCGTGCTCGTCGCGGCTTCCCCGGACGGGAACTGCCAGAGCTTTCCGAGGAGGCGGCCGGGGCGCTGGACGAGGAGCGCGCGATCCTCGCGGACGGCGTGGGCCGCGGCGACGAAGACGTCCGACATCTTCGGCCGCGGGGGGCGGCGCGGATACCGCTGGGGGTTCCCCCGCCGTCGCGCCACGCAGACCGACGCGATCGGGCACGCGAAGCAGTTGGGCCGGACGGGTCGGCAGATCAGCTGGCCCAGGTCCATCAGCGCCGCCGTCGCGTCGCCGGGACGTCGCTTCGGAAGCACGCTCGAGGCGTGGATCAGGACCACCCTCCGATGGGTCGCGCTTCCCGCGCGGCCCGGAATCGCAAACGCTCGAGAGAGGACGCGCGTGACGTTGGCTTCCGCGGCGGGGACGCAGCGCCCGTACGCCAGGGACGCGACGGCCGACGCGATGTACTCCCCGAACCCGGGCAGAGACCGGAGGGCCTCCGGATTCTCGGGAATGCGCCCGCCGTGCTTCCGAACCACCTCCCGCGCCGCGCGGCGGAGATTTCGCGCCCGCGCGTAGTACCCGAGTCCCGACCACGCGGCGAGAACGGTCTGCTCCCGCGCGCGCGCCAGGGCCCGCACGTCGGGGAAGCGCGCCAGGAAGCCGTCGTACCGGGACCGCACCGCGCCGACCGTGGTCTGCTGCAGCATGACCTCGGAGACCCAGATGCGATACGGATCGCGCGTCCCGCGCCAGGGCAGGGCCCGCTTCTCATCGCGATACCAGGCGAGGAGGAGATCGCGGAGGGCGCTTCCCGCCGGCTGCGCCTTCGCCCGGGGGCGTCGCGGCGGCGCCGGCCCCGCGGCTACGTCGTCGTGATGGCTTCGCGGGGAGCGATCCAGCCCGGCTCCTTCATGAGATCTCGGATGAAGGCCCTCTCGGACTCGTTCGGGAGGGTCTCGGCGAGGTGTTTCTCGTACTGCTCCGCGGAGAGAGGCTCGCCGGTCACGGAGTACATCCCTTCTGCGAACTCCCCGATGCTCCGGTGGAACTTGAGATCCGGCGCCGTCAGCGGGACGGCCTGCGCCGGAAGGTAGCGATTGATCGACTCCAGAAGCCCGTGGACTTCCTGGAGGTAGAGCTCGCGCGAGAGCTCGTTCAGGTGCGCCTTGTCGGGCTCGGCCGTTTGCCGGGCCTCGTCATACCGTCCCTTGAGGCCCCAGACGTAGAACCACTCCGCGGAGGAGGAGGAGTCCTTGCCGAAGAGGTCGTAGGCGGTCGAGAGCCACTTGTTGACGTATTTCTGCAGGAGAGCGGGCGGAACGCGCCCGGCCTTGGCGATGCGCTGGAGTCCCATGTGGCCGGTGCCCAGGTGGAAGCCCTCCTCGCGCAGCATGGGGCCCATGGATCGGGCGAGCGGGGCGAACGCGGACGTCGAGAGCATGTTGAGCTGAAACTTCCCGTCTCGATCCACGAACTCGGTGTACGTGAAGAAGTCGAGCCAGTTGTCCACGGCCACGTTAAAAGAACCCAGGAGCCGGTTGTTCTGCCACGACCGGCGCTCGAGCAGCTTGCGCGCCTCGATCTTTCCCGTCTCCCCGAAGTTGTTGACCAGGAGGTGGCACATCTGCCAGCCGTGGCGCATCTCCTCGACCATGATGCGGCAGCAGCTGTCGGTGTCGTAGTCCGAGGGGGACGTTTCGAGGAGGTTCCGCTGCTGTTCGACGGATGCGAACTCCGTGTCGCCCTGGTAGACGATGAGGTTCAGGAGGGCGTCGCGGATGGGCTGGTGGGGGATCTGGGTCACCCGCTCCCACTTGCGCTGGCCCCGAAAATCGCCGTACTCGATCTCCTCCAACTTGATCGGACCGTACTTGGCCTCGAACTGATAGTCCCCGTACCTGGGCAGGTGGAGGCCGATGTCCTGCTGCCAGGCATGAAAGGAGTCGATCCAGTCGTCGAAGGTAGCGATCTTCCTCATGAATCTCCCGAAACCCGTATCATACCCACTTTATGCCGTTCAAAATCGACTGGGAGGGCCTCGTGGTCGGCTTCGAAAGCCGCTCCCACAAGATCACGCACTTCTTCGATCGACAGACCGGGGACGTCGTCCAGGTTCTCGAAAAAGACGCCGCGCGTCACGCGGAGCTCGCGGCGGACGCACGCTACGCCGCGCTGCCGCGGGATCAGGGCGAGCGATCGCTCGGCGACTGCGAGGAGTTCGCGGCGCACTGTGAAGACGAAGCCTGCCGCCGGGATCTGCGGACCGCGCTCGGGCACGACGACCCTTCCGGCGAGTTTCGCAGGACGCTCCTGCGCCACCCCAAGGAGGAGTCGCACTACTTCCAGTTCAAGGAGCGGCGGGCCAAGGAGCGGGCGATCGAGTGGCTCAAGGGCGAGCGGATCGTCATGTAGCTCGGGTCACGGCTCGCCGATTCTCAGGATCCCGAATCGTTCCGGGACGTGGAAGTCGGGCGGATCGGACCCGGTGGGGGACCAGGCGGAATACTCGTCCACGGTCCCGCGGTCGATGCGGTAGAAGTTGGCGCGCCATCGGGAGGGCGACGCTCCGTCCATCAGGGGATCGAGCGGGATCCGAATCGACGCCGACCACCGGCCCTCTGTGCGCGTGACCCGCGCGTCGAATCCGTCGCAGTCCCACTCCGTCGCGACCCGCATACCGTCGCGTCGCCGCAATGGCGAATGGACCCGGGCATCGAAGAGCGCGCCCAGCGGATTGACCTCGAACTCGTAGTAGAGCGTCGGAGGCTCCTCCGACGGGGCCAGGAAGACCTCGTAGACATCCTCCCGCCACAGCGGATCGTCGCGCCGCGTGAGGGTCGCGACCACTCCCGCGTCCCGGCCGTCGAATCGGACGCAGAGAGTGTTTCGCCGGAGACCCACCCGGAGCGCGGTCGTCCGGAGCGGAGGGGCGCCGGTGCGGGCGTCGAAGAGGAAGAGGGGGCGAAGCGCGACGACCCGGTCGGTGTCGCCGAGGCGGGGGACCTGGAGCTCGGGGATCGGCGGGAGGCTAAACGAAGTCCTCGCCCGCGGTGAGAGGAGTTGGTCGGTTCAGAAAAGGGATCGCTCGCTGGAAAGAGGTCCCTCGCTCCAAAGGCGTCCCTCGCTGCACTCGGGATGAATGGACGCTCGAGATCGCGCGTCCATTCACTTGACCTTCCACTGGCGCATCAGGTTGAACCCGAGATAGACGCCCTTGACCCCGTTGACCTTGTCGCTCGTGTAGCGATTCGCCCAGGGCAACCCGGCGGCGTACTGATCGACGGTCGTCTGGCGCTGGTTTCCCGCCGTGAAGCAGAACCGGTGCCGGAGCAGCGACTTCTCGATCGAAGCGACCCACCCGATGCCGCTCGCGTCGTAGCGGCCCAGGCGAGGCGTCACCTCGCCGTGGACGGTAATCGAGCGCGTCAAGGCGATCGAAATGGCCAGGGGAACGTCGAACACGTTTCGGTACAGCCCGCTGCAGGCGAACCCGCCGAAGGAGTTGGCGACGCAGGAGCGATCGTTCGGAGGCGGAAAGGAGGGAGGCGAGAAGTTGGAGTTGTACGTCCGCGTCACGCCCACGACCTTGGTCGCGTACGTCGGCACCGCGGTGATGCGGATGCGGGAGGTCGGCGTGAACGCGAGGATGCCCTGCACGAACACGGTCGTCCGGTCCGTCAGGTTCTGCTCGCTGCGGATGTCGGCGCCCACGCGAACGGCGGCCGCGACGGGGTCGCTCGAGAGGAACTGGTACTTGCCGGCGATCTCCCACGGGTCCAGCGATGCCTCCGAGGAGCGATAGAGCGTCAGGTCCAGGTTGTGGAGGGGCGCGTAGCCGAGCCCGATGCCGATCGACGCGCCGTTGTCGAACGACAGGAGATCGTGGAAGGGGCTGGAGTTCTGCACCGAGGCGACGAAGCGATGGGTGAACAGCAGGCTGAGCGTTCCTTCGCGCGGCACGTCGACGGACGGCAGGTTGATGATGACGGTTCCCTCGATCGGAAGAAAATGCGCTCCCGCGCTCTCCGCCTTCGTCGTCTCGGGCTCGGAAGATGCGGGGGGCGTGCTCGCGGCGTCCTGCGCCCGCGAAGGCGTCGCCGCCGCCAATGCAGTGAGCAGGAGAGCCGTTCGAATGACCGCCGAGATTCGCATTCTTTCCTCCCTCTCTTCGATTCGATCGGCCCAGAGCCTAGGCGGAGCGCCTCGCCGACGGCTCGAAACTTACCAACTCTTCAGGTTCGGAAGGGCGCATCCAGCACCTCGCGGATCTTGCGAGCCAGGGCGTCCGGCGTGAAGGGCTTCGCGAGGAACGCCGTGCCCGGCTCGAGGACGCCCTCCTGGGCGATCACGGCGTCGGTGTAACCGGACATGTACAGGACGCGCAGCGTCGGGCGAGCCGTCGCCAGGACGTGCGCGAGCTCCCGGCCGTTCATCCCCGGCATGATGACGTCGGTCACGAGGATCTCGATGGCGCTCGTGCGGGCGCGCGAGAGCGCGATGGCCTCTGCCGGGTTCGCTGCCGAGATCACCGTGTATCCCTGCATGCTCAGGATCTTCTCGACGAGCCGCCGGACCTCGGGCTCGTCCTCCACGAGGAGCGCGGTCTCCGTCCCCGTTAGGGGAATGGCCGGCGGCGCGAACTCCTGGGTCACGTCGAGCGGGTCCTCGCATCGGGGGAGATAGATCTTGAAGGTCGTTCCCTGGCCACGCTCGCTGTAGACCCAGATCGACCCCCCGCTCTGCTTGACGACCCCGTACGTGGTGGACAGGCCGAGACCGGTTCCCTTTCCCCGCTCCTTGGTCGTGTAGAAGGGCTCGAAGAGCCGCGCCTGCTGCTCCGTGTCCATACCGACTCCGGTGTCCGAGACCGCGAGCATGACGTGGGGCCCCGGAGCGCTCGAGGGCACCTGCGCGTCGAGCTCGACGTTGGCCGTCTCGAGAGTGAGGTGGCCTCCGCGCGGCATGGCGTCGCGCGCGTTTACGACGAGGTTGAGGATCGCCTGCTCGATCTGGGCCGGATCCGCCTTCGCCCTCCAGAGCCCCGGCGAGAGGGAGGTCGTCAGCTCGACGTCCTCCCCGATGACGCGGCGCAGCATCTTCTCCATGTTGGCGATCACCGCGTTCAGGTCGAGCACGCGCGGTTCGAGCACCTGGCGTCGCGAGAACGCGAGGAGCTGCTGGGTCAGGGCTGCGGCGCGCCGGCTCGCCTGGCGGATCTCCTGCGCGCTCTCGAGGCGCGGGTCGCCCTCGTCGAGCTGTCCGATCAGGAGCTCCGTGTAGCCGGACACCGCGGTGAGCAGGTTGTTGAAGTCGTGCGCGATGCCCCCGGCGAGCCGGCCCACGGCCTCCATCTTCTGGGACTGGAGAAGCTGCTCCTCGAGCTTTCGCCGCTCGGTCATGTCGAAGACCGTGCCGAGCAGGACCTCCTCGGTCCCGTCTTCCGAACGGATCAGGGACACGTTCTCGATGGTCCAGATGAGGCTCCCGTCCTTCCGGCGACCCTGGTTCTCGTAGTTGAGGAGAGAGCCCTCGCGCCGCAGGCGCTCGATGAACTCTTTCCGGGCGGGCGCGTCCACGTGAAACGCCACGGCGGGCTGCGCGAGGACCTCGGCCGGAGACGAGTGTCCCGTCATCTGAGCGAACGCGCGGTTGCACTCGAGCATGCGGCCGTCGACGGTCGAACGATAGACGCCGGCGAGGTTGCGCTCGAAGAGCAGCCGGTAGCGCTCCTCGGAGCTCCGCAGGTCCGCCTCCATGCGCTTGCGGACGCTGATGTCGCGCACGATGGCCTGGGCTCCGGACTTCCCTTCCCACTCGACCGGGGTGACCCGGATCTCGACGTCGAAGGTCGTCCCGTCCCCGCGCTGGGCCACGGCCTCGTAAAGCTCGGGCGAGGTCCCGCTGCGCGTGAGCTGGCGGACCGCCTCCTCGACCCGTTTCCGGTCGGACGCCGCGTAGAAGCTGGAGATGTCCTCGCCGACTACGGGCCGATCGTATCGGAACATCGCGAGGCACGCCGGATTGGCGTAGACGACCTTCCCGTCCACTCCGACGGCGACCGACTCCTGCGTCTGCTCGATGAGACTGCGATACCGCGTGTCCCGGTCGGAGAGCTGCTCGCCGTGACGCCGGACCCTGAGGCGCCAGACGAGGCCGAAACCGGCGAGAACGGCGAGGAGGCCCGCGGCGGCGATGGGAACGTTCATCGGGTTGGGCTGGAGGTTCCCACTCCATCCGGCACGTACACTCCGGACCCGCGCACGACGATGGTGGGGGAAGCCACCAGGGGATTTTACCGGAGCGGGGCTTCGGTCCGCGGGAGATCGCCTCTCATCGAAGCGCTGCGATCTCGAGATCGCCGCTGAAACCGTCCACCTGCACGGTCCAGGCGTAGACGTTCATTCCCGCCGGAACGTCCACACGGATGCGCCCGGCGGCCTGATCCGCGACACCGAGCGACGCGAAGACGGAGTTCAGCCGTCCCGCCGCGTGATCGCCGAGCGTCAACGAAACCGGCCCCACGGCCGTCCCGTCGGATCGGAACCCGGTCACCGTGATCGTCCCCGCGACGCCGCGATTGAACAGGAGGAGGTGGCTCCGGAGAGAGGCGGTCTGCGGCAGCCCGATCGCGACCGCGGAGCCGCCGTTCAATCCGCGGGAGCCCGGCAGGGCCGGGGCGAAGGCGCCGAAGTCGCCCTGCGGGGTGTGGGTTCCGATGCGGGTGGAGGCCGCGACCGGCACGTCGGACGTGATCAGGAGCGAGCCCTGTCCCGAGGCGAGGCCGAAGAGCGCGGGGAGAAAGTTCTCGATCGCGCGAGACTCTCCCGGCAGGAGGCCGACCTGGACCGGCTCGGGGCTCGCTCCGCCCAGCGGATAGAAGGTCAGCTCGACCTGCGCGGCGGCCGCCCCCGGGTTGGAGAGGTAGAGATCGGACACGAAGCTCTTCCCGCTGCCGCCGACCACCGCTCCCGCGTTGGGAATGACGGCGTCGGTGTGCGCGAACACCGGAAGCGAACTGGCCACGTCGATGGTGCCGGTGTCGAGGACGTTGACGTAGGGCTGAAGCGTTCCGGTCAGGATCGACACACGCACGACGTCGCCCGGCTCCGGGTCGACCCCGAACGCCGAGGCGGCGGGGTTGAACTCTTCCTGGGTGTTGGTGGCGAGCGAAACGGTGCGGACTCCGCGGACCGATCCATCGGGAGCCACGAGGGTCAGGGTGGCGCCGCCTCCGGCCAGCGAGTACATCCCCAGAACCGATTGATCCCCGGCGCGGCCCGAGGTGAAGAGCGTCGTCGCGGATCCCGCGGCGAGGCTCCCCGACGCGTTGGAGGCGGGAATCTGGTACCCGTAGGTCTCCCCCACGGGGAGGACGCGAGCCGAGCGCACCGAGGCCAGGAGATCGGCCGCGTTTCCGCTCGCGACGCGCAGCCGGACCGGACCGGTCAGGAGAGCCGTCGAGGCGGCGCCGGCGAAGGCGTCGGTCAAGAGCTGCGTCGCGCCCGCGGCGAGCGTGAAGGGGACCGAGGTCGGGGGCGTGCCCGGGGAGAACAGGTAGAGCGCATCGCCGGAGATCGTTCCCGTGCCCGGGTTGGACAGGGTGATCTCGACGCGGATCTTGGAGTCCGCCGGGCCAGCGAGGTTCGTCGCGACCGGCACGGACTGGTCCGAGGGGTTTCCGATGGACTGGGGCACGATGCGGACCAGGTTTCCGTCGACGCCCGCCCAGATCGTTCCCCCGTCGACGGCGATCCCGTACGTGCTGGTCAGCGCCGTGAGGTTGGTCGTCAGGCCCCCGACCAGGAGCCCCGTGACGACGTTGATCTTGTCGGAAGTGATCGCGGTCTCGGGCGAATCGAACGTCGTCGGCGTGATCGTCGAGGTGCGGATCGTGACCGGGATCGTCTCCGTAGTCGAGCCGACCGTGGGCGTCGACGGGACGAGTGTCTGGAACAGGGGCCGTCCCTGAGCCGGATCCAGCACGCTGACCGCCGAATGGGTCTGCGAGGACGTGATGTAGATCCGGTCCTGGAAGATGTCGAAGTGAATGGGGCGGTTGATTCCCGTGAAGGCCGAGAGCTGGTTCGTCGCGGGGTTGAAGCGGTCCATGCGATTGGCGGATACCTCCGCGATCCAGAGGAAGCCGTGGTCGTCGAACTGGATCTGAGAGGGGTTGAGGGCCCCGAACGAGGTGCTCGCGATGACCCACGACGTCTCGGTCGCGTCGCCGGGAACCCAGCGAACGAGGCGGTTGTTTCCGAAGTCCGTCAGCCAGAACGCCCCGTCGGGGCCGACGACCATGTCCGAGTACGCGAAGGTGGACGTCGAGCGATAGTCGATGACCGCGAGGGTGGCCGGGTCGAAGGATTGGAGCCTTCCCGAGGTCTGGGGAAGCCAGACCTTCCCGTCCGGGGCCCGGTAGAAGGCGGCGGGGATCGAGCCGGGGATCACCCATTCCGTCAGAGCGCCGGTGGCGGTGTCGAGCGACGCAAAGGCGGAGGTGCCGGCCGGGATCTGGCTTTCGCCGCTCTCGATGAACCAGATGGTGTTCCCGTCGATCTGGAAATCGACCGGATTGGCCCCGAGCTGGTCCGTGGTCCGTATCTGCCAGTAGGTGATGGTGTTACCCCGCAGCACGCCGATCCGGTCGGCCGTGGACTCCAGGAACCAGACCGAGCCGTCCGGGGCGACCTGGATGCGGACCCCGTTGACGTGCGCGGTCGCCTCGACGACGTGGGTGAATCCCAGCGGCACCTCGTTCGGCGCAATCGGGGTGGTGGTTGGAGCCGGAGTCGGGGTCGGGGTCGGGGTGGGGGTCGGGGTCTGCGCGCTCGCGACGCTCGCCACCGCGAGGAGGATGCCCAGAATCGGGATTCGACGGATTTTCATGAGGTCGGCGATGATAACCCACGGCTCCCGCGCGGCATTTCTGCCATCGCGAAGGAGTTATGGGAGATGCCGATGGCCACTCGATCCCCCGTCGCCGAGACGCTCGCCCGCCGGACCGCCGAGGCCGCCCCCGCTCTGGTCGAGACGCTGGAGGACGGGCGCCTGCGCTGCTTCGCGTGCGGTCATCGCTGCCCGATCCCCGAGGGGCGCGAGGGCGTGTGCCGCGTGCGCTTTCGCGAGGGCGGAGTCCTGCGCGTGCCGTGGGGATACGTCGGAGCGCTCCAGTGCGATCCGATCGAGAAGAAGCCGTTCTTCCACGCGCTTCCCGGATCCGACGCGCTCTCCTTCGGAATGCTGGGCTGCGACCTGCACTGCGGGTACTGTCAGAACTGGTTCACGTCCCAGTCGATCCGCGATCCGGATGCCGTCGGCTCGCCCCGGGACATCTCGCCCGCGGAGCTCGCGGAGCTGGCCCTGGCGAGCGGCGCGCCCACGATCGTGTCCACCTACAACGAGCCGCTCATCACGTCCGAATGGGCCGTCGCCGTCTTCGAGGAGGCCCGGAAGCGGGGGCTGAGCACCGCGTACGTCTCCAACGGCAACGGGACGGCTCAGGTTCTCGACTACATCCGGCCATGGGTCGACTTCTACAAGGTCGACCTGAAATCGATGGACGACAAGCACTACCGGCAGCTCGGCGGCGTGCTCCAGAACGTGCTGGAGACGATCGCGGGGATCTTCGAGCGGGGCATGTGGCTCGAGGTGCTCACGCTCGTGATCCCGGGATTCAATGACTCCGAGGAGGAGCTCGCCCGGGCGGCGCGGTTCATCGCCTCGATCTCCCGGGACATCCCGTGGCACGTCACGGCGTTTCACCCGGACTACAAGATGACCGACCGCGGCGCGACACCGGTTGCGACTCTGCTGCGCGCCTGCGAGATCGGCACGGCCGAGGGCCTGCGCTACGTCTACGCGGGGAACATCCCGGGAAGGGTCGGGTCCTGGGAAGACACCCGCTGCCCGGGCTGCGGCGCCGCCGTGATCGAGCGGTCGGGCTTCCGGGTCCTGGCCAACCGGCTCGTGGGCGGCGCCTGCGCCAGGTGCGCGACCCGAATTCCGGGCCGCTGGGACCCTGCCTTGGAGGGTACTAGCCGAACGCACGGCATACCGGTTCCGGTGCTCTAGACCGCCGGAAAGCCTCTCCGCTCCCGTTCGCGCGTCGAGCGCGGCTCAAAGTGTCATTCCGCGTCCCGTCCTCTAAGTACTCCGGGACGTAAACCGCGGCCTCCTCCTCTCGTCCAACCCTCGGGACCAAGCCCGAAGGGGGAGACATGAGCGTGAACTGGACTCGAGACGCCGCGGCCCACCTGCTCCGTCGGGCCGGATTCGGAGGCACGCCCGCCGAGATCGACGGCCTGTTCGCCCGGGGCCTGACCGGCGCGGTTTCGTGGCTCGTCGACTACGACGCGATCAGCACGGCGGCCTACGAGGCGAGCCTCGCGGGCAAGAACTACAACCTGCTGAAGACCGTGGGGCTGCAGCAATGGTTCATGGACCGCATGGCGTTTTCTCCCCGCCCCCTCGAGGAGAAGATGACGTACTTCTGGAACCTCCATTGGACCTCGGGGGTCGCCAAGGTCAAGGGCGAGACGCTGATGCTCAACCAGAACCAGACGCAGCGGCAGTTCGCGATGGGCAAGTTCGACGACCTGGTCCTGAAGATCTCCCAGGACCCCGCCATGCTGGTCTGGCTCGACAACGCGTCCAACAAGGCGGCCAAGCCCAACGAGAACTACGCGCGAGAGCTCATGGAGCTCTTCACGCTCGGCGTCGGCAACTACACCCAGACCGACGTCACCGAGGTCGCCCGGGCCCTGACGGGCTGGACCGTCACCAACTACAACAAGGCGACGCTCTACAACGCCGCCACCTTCGTCGATTCCGCCAGCATTCACGACAACGGAACCAAGACGATCCTGGGGCAGACCGGGACCTTCGACGGCTACGACGCCCTGAACATCATTCTCGGGCGGACAGATTCGGCCGGGTCCGTTTCGGGCCGGTTCATCGGCGCCAAGCTCTGGAGTTACTTCGCGGGCACCGAGGCCCAAAGCTACCTCGTCGACGAGCTGCAGGGGGTTTACGTCTCCAGCGGCCACTCGATCCGCGAGGTCGTGCGCGCGATCCTGCTGCACGACGACTTCTACGCCGCTCACTCCATGAAGACCTGGGTCCGCAGTCCCGTCGAATACGCCGTCGCATCGGTCCGGATGCTCGAGGGCACGAGCGACTTCTCCTCCGCCGCCAACTCGCTCGCGGGCATGGGGGAGGTCCTCTTCAACCCGTCCGACGCGAAGGGCTGGGACTGGGGCACGGCCTGGATGAACACGGGATCGCTCTTCGCGCGCGCCTCCTACGCCAACACCCTGGCGACCAATCGCGGCACCACAGGGACACGCTTCGATCCGAACGCGCTGCTGGCCGGTCACGACGCCTCGACGGCGGACAAGGTCGTCGACGTTCTCGCCAGCCGGCTGAACATCGACGACGTCTCCTCGGCGACCCGCGCCGGATGGATCGACTACATGAATCGAAACGACGATGGGTCGGCCGGCACGTGGACCAACACGACCGGCAACGTGGACAAGAAGGTCCGGGGGCTCGTCCACGTCATGCTGACCAGCCCCTCTTTCCATCTCGCCTAGGCCGGAGGAGGAACCCATGGCTTTTTCGCGGCGCGACTTTCTGATCCGCTCGTCGGGGTTCGTGACCGTCTCCGCGATGGTCCCACGATGGGCCGTCGACGGCTCCAAGATGTTCGAGGAGTCCGTGGCGGCGGCCAACCCGAACCGGACGCTCGTGGTGCTCGAGCTGATGGGCGGAAACGACGGCTTGAACACGATCGTCCCGTACGCCGACGCCCTCTATCCGTCGCTGCGATCCCGGATCGGGATCCCGACCGGCTCGGTCCTTCCGCTGGACGACAAGCAGGGCATGAACCCCGTCATGACGGGGCTGAAGGCTCTCTGGGACGCCCAGCGCGTGGCGGTCGTGACGAACGTGGGATACCCGAACTCGAGCCTCTCGCACTTCACTTCGCGCGACATCTGGCACACGGCCGACCCGCTCCTGGCGCAGCGGCGCGGGTGGCTGGGGCGGTGGGCCGACGACGTGCTGGCCGGGAACGGCAACCCCCTCTCTTGCACCGCGATCTCACAGTCCTTGCCCCGGACGCTGCTGGCGGACCACGTGGGCGTTCCGACGTTCCTGAGCCTGGCCAGCTACAAGTTCCAGACGGACGGCGCTTTTGCGGGCGACGGCCCGAACCAGGTCACGGCGTTCCTCTCGGAGAACGGCGCGGAGTACGAGATCGAGAACACCCCCTCGACCCTCTCGGGCGTGGGCCAGGACGCGATCTCCTCCTCGAACATCCTCCAGACGGTCGGCACAGGCTACGTCTCAATGGGCGCCTATCCGGACAACAGCCTGGCCACCGGTCTTCAGCTGATCGCGCAGATCATCAATGCGAACCTGGGCGCGCGAATTCTCTACGTCACCTACGGCGGCTTCGACAACCACGCCGGCGAGGATCAGAGCCACGATCCGTTACTGACCGACGTGTCGGACTCCATCAAGGCGTTTTTCGACGATCTCGACGGCCACGGAAAGTCGCACGACGTGGTCCTGATGACGTGGTCGGAGTTCGGCCGCCGCGCGCAGGACAACGGCTCCAACGGAACGGACCACGGGACCGCCGCGCCCCACTTCGTCGTGGGCGACGCAGTCGTCTCCGGGATCCACGGCAACCCGCCGGACCTGGCCCATCTCGACTCCAACGGAAACCTGCCGATTCAGAACGACTTCCGCTCGTACTACGGAACGGTCCTCTCGGACTGGCTGGGCGCGGATTCCGCCGCGATCCTCGGCACGGGATGGCCCAACCTCGGGTTCATCAACAAGAGCTACGCTTAGCCGGCGTCTGATAGCCTCCGACCGTGACTTCCGGCCGGGCGAGTCTGGACGGCACGGGGCGATTCGCGCGGCGCTCCGCGGCGGCCGCCGGCCACTTTCGCGACGCGATGGGCCTTTCCCTCTCTTCGATCGGCCTCGGGACCTACCTCGGCGACGAGGACGCGAGGACCGACGCGGGATACGAGGCGTCGCTGGCCGTGGCGCTGAAGACGGGGATCAACGTCTTCGACACGGCGATCAACTATCGCGGGCAGAAGAGCGAGCGGGCGATCGGGCGGGCGCTGGCGAGCGCGTTCGCCGACGGCACGGCTCGGCGAGACGAGGTGTTCGTCTCGACGAAGGGAGGCTACTTCCCGCACGACGCCGACGATCCGCGGCCGGCCCGGAAGTACGTGTCCGACACCTTCCTCGCGTCGGGGCTGGCGCCGGAGGCCGAGATCGCCCAGGGTTGCCACTGCATCGCGCCGGCGTACATCGCGGACCAGATCGAGCGAAGCCGCGCGAACCTCGCCCTCGAGACGATCGATCTCTATTACCTGCACAACGTCGAGACCCAGCTCCCCGAGGTCGATGCGCGCGCGTTTCGGACGAGGCTATCGGCCGCGGCCTCGCTCCTGGAGAAAGCGGCGTCCGATGGGCGGATCGCGGCCTGGGGGCTGGCGACCTGGGACGGCCTGCGCGTGCCTCCGGAGCATCCCGACCACCTCTCGCTCTCCCTGGTTCTGGAGGTGGCTCGCGAGGTCGCGGGGGAGGACCACCACTTCCGGGGCGTCCAGCTTCCGTTCAACCTCGGGATGGGGCAGGCACTCGTCTACCGGTCGCAGGAACGGGACGGGGAGCGGCTGTCTCCCCTCGAGTTTGCCGAGGCCGCGGGACTGGCGGCCTTCGGCTCCGCGTCGATCCTCCAGGGCCGCCTGGCGGAGAACCTGCCCGAGGAGGTCGACGAGGCGTTTCCGGAGGCGGCCACTTCCGCCCAGCGGGCGCTACAGTTTTCGCGGTCGGCGCCGGGAATGACGACCGCGTTGATCGGGGTTTCCGACGAGGAACACGCCGCGGAGGACTTCTCTTTGGCGCGGGTGCCGCCGGCGGCCGGCGACCGAATCCTCGGGCTCTTCTCGTGATCGGGCCCGTAAGACCTTACGAGAGCATGAGTTGGGGGAATGCGCCTCCGCCCTCGATCTGTAATCGCTTTTGTCTTTCTTTCATCGTAGAATGAGCCGTTCCCGCCCGGACCAAGAGTCAGCGCGGCGGGGGTTTGGGAGTTCATGTCCGACGATCCCTTGACCCCGGAAAGTCTTACGTCCGTCTCCGTCCAGACCGAGCCCTCTTCTCACGGGGAGTCTCCGAATTCGGGTGACGGTCCAGAGCGTGCCCATCGGCGCCGCAGGCGCAGGCGCCGGCGTGGAGGACGCGGCGGTTCCTCTCAGGGCGGTTCCCCTCAGGGGGGCTCCTCTCAGGGTGGAGGAAGCTCCGAGCGGACGGAGGAGGTCGCATCCACCGGCCCGGAACGCCCGGCCGAGGGAGTCCTCTACATTCCCCCCAAGGACAACGCCTCGGGCGTCCTGGTCTCCTCCAAGGCGAACTATCTTCCCTCGCCGAAGGACCCGATCGTCCCGCGCGAGCTGATTCAGCGAGAAGGTCTGGAGGCCGGCGCGCTGATCGTGGGGATGGTCGCCGACGGCGGCCGGCCGGTCCTGAAGCGCGTCGAGAGCATCGAGGGGATGGATCCCGCCGCATTCCGCCAGCGCCCGACGTTCGCGGAGCTCATCTCGATCGATCCCAACTTCCGCATGCAGCTCGAGACCGAGCCCGACGAGATGTGCGGGCGCGTGGTGGATCTGCTGGCGCCCATCGGCCGGGGACAGCGGTGCCTGATCGTCGCGCCCCCCAAGGCCGGAAAGACCACGCTCCTGAAGCGAATGGCCCACGCCGTGGAGGTCAACGACCCGGAGGTCCACGTCATCGTGCTGCTGATCGACGAGCGGCCCGAGGAGATCACCGACTTCCGCCGCAGCGTGACGCGCGGCGAGGTCATCGCCTCCTCCGCGGACCTGTCCGCGGAGAACCACATCGCGGTCGCCGAGATCGTGGCGGAGCGCGCGAGGCGGCTCATCGAATGCGGCAAGCACGTCATCATCTTCCTCGACTCGATCACCCGGATGGCCCGCGCGTACAACCACATGCAGAAGGGCGGCGGCAAGATCATGTCGGGAGGCATCGACGCACGGACCATGGAGAAGCCCCGGCGCTTCTTCGGCGCGGCGCGCAACGCCGAGGGCGGCGGCTCCCTGACGATCGTCGCCACGGCGCTAGTGGACACGGGTTCGCGGATGGACGAGATCATCTTCCAGGAGTTCAAAGGCACGGGCAACACGGAGATCGTGCTCGATCGCGACCTGTTCAACCGGCGCATCTTCCCGTGCATCAACATCCCGCAGTCCGGGACCCGAAAAGAGGAGAAGCTCTACGGCCCCGAGGACCTTCCCCGGATCGTCAAGCTCCGCCGCGCGCTTGCGGCCGTGGACAAGATCCAGGCGATGGAGCTCGTGCTGGGAAGATTGTCGAAGTTCCGGACGAACGCGGACTTCCTGAAAAGCTTCTAGCTCGTCGCCTCCGCTTCGCTACGGGATCTGCCTTCGGCACAAGCACGCGGCTCGCCCGGATGCGGGCTCGACCGCGGGCCTGATCCCTTCGCTTCGCTCCGGCTCCCGCAACACGAGTCTCGGAGTCTGGGCGGGCCGCTTCGCGCCCCAACCGAAGGGGGATGGGAATGTCCCTTGACCTCCATCTCCCCCTCAGGTCGCGCTCGGAGCAATCTCGCAAGAGGCGCTCTTCCTTGATCTCGCGCGACGGGCGACGGTTATCGGCGGCGGCTTTTGCGCTTCGTTCTGCCGTAAGAGTCTTCCGTCGGCTCTTTCTTGGCTGGCGCCTCGCGGCGGGGCTCGGGTCGCGAGCGGAATCCCGCGGAGTGCCGGGGCGCCTGAGAGACCCGGCCCTGGCGATAGAGGCTCTCAGGCGGCCATTCGACCGGGATCTTGCGGCCCACGCGCTCCTCGATCGCGTCGAGACCGAACACGTAGTCGTCGCAGGCGAAGGACACCGCGGTCCCGAGCGCTCCCGCGCGGCCCGTCCGTCCGATGCGATGCACGTAGTCCTCGGAATCCTGCGGCAGGTCGTAGTTGATGACGTGGGACACGCCCTCGATGTGGAGCCCGCGGGAGGCCACGTCGGTTGCGACGAGAACGGCCAGCTTGCCGTCCTTGAACTCCTGGAGCATGCGGAGACGCCGGTCCTGCGGGACGTTGCCCGCCAGCGCTCGCGTCGGATAGCCGTTGGCGGAGAGCCCGCGCACCAGCTCGGCCGCCGTCGTACGCCGGTTGACGAAGATCAAAACGCGGCTTCCGCCCTCCCGCTCGAGAAGCCCGAGGAGGAGGCGAAACTTCTCGGTGGACGACACGTGGTAGAGCACCTCGGTAATCCCGTGGGCTCCCACCCGTTCCGGCTCGATCTCCACCTTCTCGGCGTTGTTCATGTGCTCGTAAGCGAGCTCCATGACGCGGATCGACAGCGTCGCGGAGAACAGCATGGTCTGGCGGCGGTGGTACGGGGGGCAGCGGCGCAGGATCCGCCGCAGGTCGCGGATGAAACCCATGTCGAACATGCGATCCGCCTCGTCGATGACCAGGATCTCCACGTCGCGGAAGGTCACGGCGCCCTGCTGCTCGTAGTCGAGGAGCCGGCCGGGGGTTCCGACCAGGAGATCCGGCACCGCCTTCACGGCGTCGCGCTGGAGGCGGTAGTCCATCCCGCCGAAGACGGCGAGGGTCGAGAGGCCCGTGTGCCCCCCCAGGGCCTCTGCGTCGGCCCGGATCTGCGCGACGAGCTCCCGCGTGGGAGCGACGACCAGTGCCCGCGGGCCCCGCGGGCGCGTCGCCGGGGCCTTCTCGAGCAGGCGCTTGAAGATCGTGATCAGAAACGCTGCGGTCTTGCCGGTCCCCGTCTGGGCCTGGCCCGCCAGGTCCTTGCCCGCCAGGGTGATCGGCAGGGACTTGGCCTGGATCGGCGTGGCGTAGACGAACCCCGCGTCGGCAATGCCCCAGCGCACCTCGTCGGGAAGCGGGTAGTCCGTGAGGAGGGTGCGGGTCAGGTGGTGTTCGGAGGTCGCCGTTGTCATGAAACCGTACGGATAGTACTCCATCGGGGAGGAGGGACAGGGGCGCGCGTCCCTAGAGGATCCGCCTTCCCCGGTCGCCGAAGAGCGGCTTTCCGGTGGCCAGAGCGAGGGCCCGGGCGATCTCGCGCTTCTCCCCGGGCCCGGCGGCCCCCGCCAGGGAATGGAGGCGTCCGTCCGCGCGCGCCGCCAGTCGTTTGACGGCCCACGTCCACCACGGGGGGAGGGGAAGATAGGTCTCGCGCCACGATTCGAGGCTCGGCAGCGGGATCGATCGCAGGCTGGTCTTCTCGAACGCGGTCGTGCGGATCGTGACCGCATCCGGGGTCACGACGATCTCCTCTTCGGCGAACGCGAGCCCGGCGAGCCCCACCAGCGCGACAGGAGTGCATACGAGAACGGCCAGGGTCAGGCCGATCAGGACGGGAAGCGAGAGGTCGCCGAAGTCGGACCGCCGGAGCCCCACCTCCCAGGCCTCAGCGATCCGCAGGGATCCCAGGAGCGCCGCCGCGGCGACCACGCTCACGACGGCGGCCATCCGCCAACGCCATCCCGGAGATCGGACGAGCGGCCGAATCTGGATGCTCAGGCCGCCCGGGCGGGGCTCGATGGTGACCCGGGGCTCGACGCGGCGCGACGCCGATCCGGGCGGGCCGGTCTGTCGGTTTGACAAGGCCCGATTGTATGATCCGGCCCCGGCAGAGGAGCCGGCAAGAGCCCGGCAGGCCGGCAAGAGGAGGGATGGAGCGTGGCGAAAAAGAAAAAAATCGCGAAGAAAACCGGTCGGAAATCCGGAACGCGCCGTCGCGTGACGAAGAAGGCGACGGCCGCGAAGGCGTCGCGCACTCGAAAGACGGGGTCGGCGCGCGGAAAGTCGGCGGCGAGGAAAAGCGCTCGCAGGCCTTCGACCGCCCGGAAGTTCAAGGCGTCGCCTCGGAAGGCCTCGGTCTCGGCGCGGAAGCCGGCCCCTTCGCGGGCGTCGGCGCCTTCACCGCGGAAGACGGCCTCGACCCGAAAGGCCGCGTCCGCGCCGGTTCGTGCGGTCCCGAGACTCTCCGGGGCATCGGCGCCTCCGGGGGCCGGCGAGGTCTACGGCGAGGCGAGCTGGAAGGAAGAAGAGCTATCCGCCTCCGAGCTCGAGGCCGATACCCCCGGGCTCGACGAGCTCGAGACGGAGCGGGAAGGTCCGGAGGTCTCCAGCGATTCGGATGACTCCGAATGGTAGTTTGGGAGTAGGATGGATTCAGTTGGCGGATATTGCCGGGCTCTTGCTCGGCTCGCGCGGAAGAAGAAGGTCCCGAGAAATCGGGACCTTCGCATTTGAGGGCGCGGCCTCCCGATTATTTCCGGATCGGAGAGGGACGGCGATTCGCGTCGAGGTTGACGTAGGTCACCTCGGCCTGCGTCACGGTGATCTGCGCGCTTCGCCCCTCCTCCCGCTGCGAGACGACTTCGACGGAGACGGTGATGGAGGTGCGGCCGATCTTCACGAGCCGCGTGTAGAAGGACACGAGATCGCCCACGTTGACCGGCTGGTGGAAGACGACCTCCCGCATCGCGACCGTCACCAGGAACTCGGCGCCGTGGCGTTTGGCCTCGACCGCGCCGGCCTGGTCGATGTAGGAGAGGATCACGCCGCCGAAGATCGTGCCGTAAGCGTTGGTGTCCTTGGGCATCATGATGACCCGGATCGAGGGCTCCCGATCGATCGTCATCGATCCTCGCGGACCCTTCCCATCTCCTCGGGGCGCGTCGATCGCGGAATCCGCGGGTGGCCGTACACCGTGGAGATCCGCACCGCGGAGTTGTCCGTGAGGTTGATCGTCATCGTGCCGTCGGTGAAGTAGTAGGTCCAGATGTCGTGCCGGGTGTTCTTGCCCGCCGTGCCGACGGAGAAGGACGGTTTCCCGATCGCGGCCACGATCTTCTCCGCCGTCGTCCCCGGGTCGATTTTCTTGCGCGCTTCGGTGAGGTGCCCCGGAACGATCTGCGACCCGACTCCCGCGATTTCCTGAGCCTGCCGCAGCTCGCGGTGCTCCCACCAGACCGGCAGCCACAGCGCGGCCGCCAGCAGGATCGGGACGACGACGATCGCCGCCTTGAGACCCCGGCGCGGCGAGCGCTCGTCCTCCATCAGGCCGGACGCAATGCGGAAAGGGTCCCGGGATCGCGGCGGAACGGGGCCATTGCCGTCATTGTAGACGCCCGGCCGGCAAATCCCAACACGTTCGGGCGGGGGAGCGGCGCGGGATAGAATTCGCGCGCTTTTTTCCTTCCGGAAAAGCGGACGCGGGGAGGCGCATGAAACAGAAGGTCACCGTGGTGGGAGCGGGCAACGTCGGGGCGACGGCCGCGCAGCGGATCGTGGAGAGGGAGCTCGCCGACGTCGCGCTGATCGACATCGTCCCGGGCGTGCCGCAGGGCAAGGCCCTCGACATGATGGAGTCCGCGCCCGTCGAGGCGTTCGACGCGAAGCTCATCGGAGCCAATGACTACGAGCCCTCGGCGGGGTCCGTCGTCGTCGTGATCACCGCGGGGGTTCCGCGGAAACCCGGCATGAGCCGGGACGATCTCGTCGCGACCAACGAGGGCATCGTCGCGGACGTCGTGCAGAAGGTCCTCCCGGGATCGCCCGACGCCATCCTGATCGTCGTCTCGAACCCGCTCGACGCGATGTGCGAGGTGGCGCGCCGGGTATCGGGGCTGCCGCGCGAGCGCGTCTTCGGCATGGCGGGCGTCCTGGACTCGGCCCGGATGCGGACCTTCATGGCGGAGGCGCTGGGCGTGTCGGTCGAGAACACGCACGCGTTCGTTCTCGGCGGGCACGGCGACACCATGGTTCCGCTCCCGCGGTTCTCGACCGTCGCGGGAATCCCACTGCCGGAGCTGATGGCGAAGGAGAAGATCGACGCGATCGTGCAGCGCACGCGCGATGGCGGCGCGGAGATCGTCAACCTGCTGAAGACCTCGGCCTGGTACGCGCCGGCCTCGGCGGTCGTCGAGATGGTGGACGCCGTCCTGAAGGACAAGAAGAAGATCCTGCCGTGCGCCGCCTACCTCCAGGGGGAGTTCGGACTGCGCGACGTCTACCTCGGCGTCCCCGTCAAGCTCGGCCGCCGCGGGGTGGAGCAGATCATCGAGATCGAGCTGTTGCCCGAAGAGCGCGCGGCGCTCGCGAAGTCCGCGGAGGCCGTCCGGGAGCTCTTCCGCATCCTGAAGGTGTAGGGGGCGCGTCGGGGAATGTCCATGGAGCGCGGGTCCCGGCTTCGGGCGCTCCACTCGATCTCGGGAGTGGTTCCGGTCGGCGCGTTCCTGGTCTTCCACCTCTCCGTGAACGCGTCCGCGGGACGCGGCGCCGATGCGTACAACGCCGCGGCGCAGCGCCTCCAGGGTATGCCGCTCCTGGTCTGGGCCGAGGTTATCGGCATCGTGGTGCCGCTGGCCTTCCACGGGATCGTGGGGCTCTTCCTGATGGCCTCCGTTCCGGCCGCCGCGGATCATCCGACCGCGAGCGTGCGCCGGATGGCGATCCTGCAACGGGTCACCGGCGTGATCCTCTTTCCGTTCATCCTGTTTCACCTCTGGACCACCCGCCTGGTCCAGATGAGCGATCACGGCAGCCTGGATCTCTTTCACCTCATGCAGTCCGCGCTGGCGAGCCCCTGGATCCGCGCGTTCTACGTCGCCGGCACGCTCGCCGCCACAAGCCACCTCGCGAGCGGGCTATGGTCCTTCTCGCGGACCCTGGGCCTCGGGGAGCGTCCGCTCGCGCGCCGGGCCCTGGCGGCCGTCGCAGCCGGAATCTTCGTGGTGCTCTCCGCGATCGGTCTCCGGGCGGTCGCCGCGTTTCGACTGCCGTGAGCTCGCGGGTGCCTATATAATCCCGCGCTTCCTGCACCATGAAAGTCCACGAATACCAGGCCAAGTCGATCCTCGCTCGCTACGGCGTCGCCGTCCCGAGGGGAGAGGTGACCGACAGTCCCGCGCAGGCTCGCGAGATCGCCCGGCGCCTCTCCGGGCGCGTCGTGGTGAAGGCCCAGATCCACGCGGGGGGCCGCGGAAAGGGCGGCGGCGTCAAGCTCGCGGGGAACCCCGACGAGGCGCACGATCTGGCCCGCAGGATCCTCGGCATGACGCTGGTCACGCCCCAGACGGGGCCGGCGGGACGCGTGGTCCGAAAGGTCCTGGTCGAGGAGGCGCTCGACATCGCGCGGGAGCTGTACCTGGGGATCACGCTCGATCGTTCGCGGGGCCTGCCCGTGGTGATGGCCTCTCTTTCCGGCGGCATGGAGATCGAGGAAGTCGCCGCGCACGACCCCCGCGCGATCGTTCGCGAAGCCGCCGACCCCTCCGCGGGCCTCTACCCTTTCCAGGCGCGCAAGCTGGCCTTCGCCCTCGGCCTCTCCGGCGACAGCTTCCGCAAGGGAACCGCGCTGATGCAGGCGCTCTTTCGCGCGTACGTCGAAACGGACGCGAGCCTCGCCGAGATCAATCCCCTCCTGGTCACCCGGCAGGGCGACGTCCTGGCGCTCGACGCGAAGATGACCTTCGACGACAACGCGATGTTCCGGCACGCCGACATCCAGGAGATGCGCGATCTCTCCGAGGAAGACCCGCTCGAGGTCGAGGCGTCTCGCTTCGGCTTGAACTACATCAAGCTCGACGGCAACGTCGGATGCATGGTCAACGGCGCCGGGCTCGCCATGGCCACCATGGACCTCGTGCAGCTGGCGGGCGGGTCGCCCGCGAACTTCCTGGACGTCGGCGGCGGCGCCAACGAGGAGCAGGTCAAGAACGCGTTCCGGATCATCCTCTCCGACCACAACGTGCGCGGAGTCCTCATCAACATCTTCGGCGGGATCATGCGCTGCGACATCATCGCGCGAGGCGTCGTCGCCGCCGTGCGGGAGATGGGGCTCGCGATTCCCGTGGTCGTGCGCCTCGAGGGAACCAACGTAGACGACGGCAAGGCGATCCTGCGCGACTCGGGCCTAAAGATCACACCGGCCGACGGACTGGCCGACGCCGCCCGCAAGGTCGTCGAGGCGGTGCGATGAGCATCTGGGTCGGCCGGGAGACCCGGCTGGTGGTCCAGGGGCTGACCGGCCGCGAGGGCTCCTTCCACGCGCTCGCCTGCCGCGACTACGGCACGCAGGTCGTGGCGGGCGTCACCCCGGGAAAGGGCGGCACCACGCACGAGGGCATCCCCGTGTTCCACACCGTCGCGGACGCGGTCCGCGAGACCGGAGCCGACGCGTCGATGATCTTCGTCCCGCCTCCCTCCGCCGCCGACGCGATCGTCGAGGCGGCCGACGCGGGCATCGCGCTGATCGCCTGTATCACGGAGGGGATCCCGATCAACGACATGCTCAAGGCGCGGGCGTTCCTCGACCGGCAGAACTCGGCGGGCAGGGCGGTGCGGCTGATCGGGCCGAACTGCCCGGGCATCATCACGCCGGGGCAGTGCAAGATCGGCATCATGCCGGGGCGCATCCACCGCCCGGGCTCCGTCGGGGTCATCTCCCGATCCGGGACGCTGACCTACGAGGCGGTGGATCAGCTGACGCGCCTCTCGCTCGGCCAGTCGACCGTCATCGGCATCGGGGGAGATCCAGTCAACGGAACCAATTTCGTCGACTGCCTGATCGCCTTCAAGGACGACGCGCAGACGGAGGCCATCGTGCTGATAGGCGAGATCGGCGGAAACGCCGAAGAGGAAGCGGCCTGCTGGGTGGCCGGCAATCTGAAGAAGCCCGTGGTCTCCTTCATCGCTGGCCAGACGGCTCCTCCGGGCCGGCGCATGGGGCATGCGGGAGCGATCATCTCGGGCGGCCACGGCACCGCGGCGGAGAAGGTGCGCGCGCTGGAGGGGGCGGGGATCGCGGTAGTCAAGTCGCCCGCCGACATCGGCAGCAGGGTGAAGGAGGTCCTGGGAAAGTGAACGGCCCGGCATGGTTCGAGGAGACGCAGGGGTTCGCTCCCTGGATCTACATTCTCGTGGGGAGCGTCTTCGTGCTCCTCTTCAGCCTCCTGACGCTGCGGCAGACGACGACCGTGTCGGGCGATGCCGTGACCGTGCACTACGGCTTCCTCTACCGGGTGCGGATCCCGTTTTCGGAGATGGCGCACGCGGAGGCGATCACGTATCGCCCCGTCCGGGACTACGGCGGCTGGGGCATCCGCGGATTCGGGAAGCGGCGGGCCTTGAGCGCGCGCGGAGACCAGGGCGTTCTCGTCACGCGGGCGGACGGATCGACGGTACTGATCGGATCCCAGAAGCCGCGGGAACTGCTCGCCGCGCTGGCGCACGGAGGAGTCCGGACCGAGGACCGCGTGCCGGCTCCCGTGCGCGATTTCTAGACGCCACAAGGAGACCGAACGTGGAAAGAACTCTCACGATCCTGAAACCCGACTCGGTCGCGTCGGGCAAGGCCGGAGCCGTGCTCGCTCACCTGGAGACGGAAGGGTTTCGATTCCTCGGGCTCCGCAAGGTGCGGCTCTCGGCCGAGCAGGCGCGCGCCTTCTACGCGGTGCACCGGGAGCGCCCGTTCTACGACGCGCTCGTCCGCTTCATGACGGAAGGGCCCGTGGTGGTCGCCGCGCTCGAGCGCGCGGAGGCGGTCGCGCACCTTCGCAAGACGATGGGCGCCACGGATTCCCGGAAGGCGGAGCCCGGCACGGTCCGGCAGCTCTTCGGAACCGACATCGAGCGCAACGCGATCCACGGCAGCGACTCGATGGAGAACGCGGCGCGCGAGATCGCGTTCTTCTTCAGTGAGTCCGAGCTGATTTGAGCGGCGAAGACGCCGCTCGAATCATCCAAGCGCAGCGAGGGATCCCTTTCCGAGCGAACACCCCTTCTAGTCCGCACCCCGCTTCAACGTCACCAGGATCCGGTTGGCTACTCCCCGCAGGATCGCCACGTCCCGCTCCGTGATCGGCCGGCCGGCGACCAGCCGCCTCCAGTCCCGCATGGACTGCTCGCGGTGCCCCGTGTCGTAGAAGTCGATCGCCTCCAGGGCGCGGTCCCAGTGGCCCATCGCCGCCTCGATCTCGCTGGCCGCCGCCAGCGGATCGGGGGGAAGCCCGCGTCCGACGGGCTCCTCGCGGATCGCGTGGGCCACCGCGAGAACGATCGCCACCGCGTGCGACAGGTTCATCGTGGGAAAATCGGGGTCCGTCGGGAGCCTGAGGCAGGCGGACGCCCGCGCGAGCTCGTCCTCCGTGAGCCCGCTGCGCTCGGGGCCGAACACGAACGCGACGGGGTTCCCGTTCCCCGCTTCCGCGAGGAATCCGGGCAGCTCGCGCAGCTCGATCGCCCGTGCGCGGCCGCGGCCGCGGAGGGACGAGGTCGTCACGACGATCGGGTACGCGGCGACCGCCTCCTCGAGCGTCGCGAAGCGGCGGATCGCGGCCAGCACCTCGTCCGCTCCCGCGGCTAGGCGGCTCGACTCCTCGTCGGCGGGGACTCCCGGCTCGACGACCGACAGGGACCGGAGTCCGAAGTTGCGGGCGACCCGGGCCACCGACCCCAGGTTGGACGCGTTCTGGGGCCTCACGAGGACGATCGAGGGCGCCGCTGTCGACAAGCGAGGACAGTCTACGCGACTGCCGCGGGGCGTCCGGGAATCCGCGCTGCGGGCGAGGCCTTATAATCTGTCGGTGAAACACGTACTGTCCTTACTGTTGACACTCGCCGCGGCGGCCGCCGCGGCCCAAGGGCCCGAGCCCGAAGCGCCGACCTTTTCGGAGAGCGTCGGCGCGGAGTACGTGATGCTGCCGGTCCTGGTCACGGACAAGAGCGGCCGGTTCATCGACGGCCTCAAGAAGGGCGACTTCGTCGTGCGAGTGGAGGAATCGAAGGTGGATTTCGACACGTTCGAGCGCGATCAGAGCGCGCCGGTCTCCTTCGCGTTTCTCGTCGACACCTCGGGGAGCATGGGCGTGGCCAACAAGCTCGAGAACGCGAAGAACGCGATTCGCAGCCTCATCCGCGGGAGCCGGGCGGGGGACGACTTCGCCCTGTTCACGTTCTCCGAGGGGGAGGTCCGGCTGGTCGAGGATTTCACGTCCGACCCGACCCGCCTGCTGCGCGCCCTGTGGGACCTGGAGGCCTCGGGTCAGACCGCGCTCTTCGACGCGGTCGCGGCGACGCCCGGAAAGATGCTCAAGGGACGCAACAACAAGCGCGCCATTCTGCTTTTCACGGACGGCGTCGACAACGCCAGCGAGCTCAGCCCGGCCCAGATGGCCGAGATCCTGCAGCACGTCTCGGTCCCGGTCTACGCGATCGGCATGAAGAATGCAGCGTTCGATCAGTTGAGCTCCGAGGAGCGGCGGGAGCTGTCGGTGGACACCCTCCAACTCCTGGCGGGGTCGAGTGGAGGCAAGATGCATCTGGTAGCGGGGGAAGAGGACCTGAGGCCTCTGGCGGCCCAGATTTCCACCGAGGCCCGGCAGCAGTATCTCCTGGGATTTGCCCCCTCGGGCAAGGGAGATGTAAAATATAGGGTGGTCTTTGTGTCCGTGGCCAAACCCGGTTCCTGGGTCGTCCGGACGCGTCGAGGGTACCGGGGGACAGCTCCCGGGGGTTCGTAACCGCTTACAGGAGGTGGAGATGGGGAAGAGAAGGTTGGTTTCCGCAGTTTCGACCGGAGCGCTATTTCTGGGGATTTTCGGGATCACGGCGTGCGCGTCCAAGCCGTACGTGACCCAGGAAGTCGCCAAAAGCAGCGCCGCCAGCGAGAAACGGATCAACGATGTCGAGTCTCAGGTCGAGGCGACCCAGACCCGGGTCAAGCAGCACGACGCGAAGCTGGCGGAGCTGGACAACGCGACGCGCCAGGCGCTCGAGCGGGCCCAGCAGGCGGGCAAGCTGGCTGAAGGCAAGTTCGTCTTCTCGCTGGTCCTGTCCGACGACACGGCGAAATTTCCGGTCAACAAGCACGAGCTCTCCAAGGAAGCCAAGGACGCGCTGGACGCCTTCGCGGAGAGGCTGAAGTCCGAGAACAAGAACGTGTACCTGGAGATCCAGGGCCACACGGACGCGACGGGCCCCGACGACATCAACTATCGGCTGGGCGAGGCGCGGGCCGAGGCGGTGCGCCGCTATCTCAACAAGCAGGGCGTGTCCCTGAACCGGATGTCGACGATCTCCTACGGCAAGTCCGAGCCGGTCGAGTCGAACAAGACGCGCGACGGTCGGTCCAAGAACCGACGCGTGGTCGTCGTCGTCCTCGCCTAGGGATTCTTTCTCTTCGTTCGCATACGCGCCGGCTTGTCCGGCGCTTTTTTTTTGGCGCGCAAAGTCGCGAGCACGCCCGCGAAATCGGCCGGGAGCGGCGCCTCGACGGAGAGGGGCTCCGCGGTCCGCGGATGGGAGAAGCCCAGCCGGCGCGCGTGGAGCATCTGCCGCGCGATCGCCGGCGCGGAGAGGGCCGGGCCGGGCCCGTACACGCGGTCCCCGAGAATCGGATGCCCCGCCGCGGCAAAGTGGACGCGGATCTGGTGCGTGCGCCCGGTTTCCGGTCGGATCGAGACGAGCGTCGCGCCCGCCAGTCGCTGCATCGTCTCGAAGCGCGTGACAGCGCGCTTGCCCTCCTGTCCGGGACGGGCGACGCTCCTCCGCAGGCCCGGCGTCCGAACCAGGTCGGCGTCGAAGGTGCCCCGATCCGGGGGCGTGCCCTCCACGAGCGCCACGTACTCCCGGTCGATCGCATGCCGACGGAAGAGATCCTGGAGCGCGTGGAGCGCCGGGCGGTTGCGCGCGAAGACGATCGCGCCCGAGGTCTCCTTGTCGAGGCGGTGCACGATGCCGGCGTAGGGCCGCCCGCCGTAGCGATGCTGGAGGTAATGGATGGCGCGGGTCCACAGGGTGTCCTTCTCGCGGGCCTCCGTGGGAACCGTCAGCAGGCCCGCGGGCTTGTCGACGAGGAGCACGTCGGAGTCCTCGTGCAGCACGGAGAGCCGGGTGCGGACGCTGCGACGGGCGGGCCGCTCCGCGTGCAGCTCGATCGACGCGTCCGCGTTGATGGAGAGACCCGGTTCCTCCGCGGGTGAGCCGTCGACGTCGACCCGTCCCATGCGTACCGCCTCGCGCGCGGCCCGGCGCGAGAGCGAGAACGCGCGGGCGACCGCGAGATCGAGCCTCATCGGACGGCCCCCGGCCGTCTGCGGATCTCGACGAAGAATCCCGGATCGCCGATGCGTGCCCCCGGACGCGCGCCGGGCCCGTGAATGGACGTCGTTGGAAACCCCGCGCGCGCGGCCTCGTCGAGTCTCCGGAGATAGTCCGTCCCGAACGCGCGCTGCCCCTCGCCCACCGCCAGGACGTTGGCGTAGAGGAGAGCGTCCGGCGGCCGGCTCCGGAGGAGGGCAATGGCGCGATCCTCGCCGTCCGAGTCCAGGTGCCCGGGGAAGAACTGCTCGAGCCAGAACGGGTTTTGGAATCCGAGCACGTATCCGAAGAAGCCGCACTCCGGGAAGCCCGCGAGGAGGGAGCCCGAGGGCCAGCGCGCGCTCAGGTCCGCGAGCGCGTCGCGGGTGGCCTCCGCGACGCCCGCGGGCAGCCACACGCTCCCTGCCGGGGTCTCGATCTCACTCCAGCCCGGCTGGCGGTAGAACCGGGCGACGGTCGCGCATCGCGACGCGAGGAACACGCACAGCGCGGCGGCGGCCATCCGCGGAAGCGCGGCCCCGACCGCCGGGGCGGCGCGGTCGGCGATCCCGAAGATCCCCGCGACGCAGACGAGGACGGGCAGCGGCAGGAAGAACGCGTCGTACGGCCCGACGTATCCGGCGGCGAGGAAGAGGCGGGCGGCGAACACGGCGGCGAGCCAGAGGGTCGCGTCGGGGATCCCGGACAGGGCGCCGCGCGGATCCTTCGACCGGGCCCGCAGGACCAGCCGCTGGAGAGCCGCGAGCAGGACGCAGGGAGGAACCACGCGCACGAGCGGGGGGACGAGCGACAGGGCCTCGGCGAGGCCCGTGGGAGGCCAGGTGCGCAGGACGGCGGCGGCGGCGAGCACCGCGATCCCCGCGACCGGGATCACTTCCGCGGCTCGACGACGCGTGATCGCGACCCGGCCCGCGATCGCCGCCGTCGCGAGGAGAAGCGAGGCGATCAACGCGCACACCGTGGTCGCGAGCGCGAGCTCGAGGAGCCGCAGTCCTGGCCGATCGAGTCCCGCGTAGGCTCGATAGACGCTTCGAAACGCGGCCGGAGGATCGACGACCCTCAGCCAGCCGTCGGCGACCAGCCGGGCGAGGGGAGTGCCGAGCGATGCCGCGCCGTACACGACCGCTGCGGCGACGGCCGGAAAGAAGCCCAGGCGCAGGAGCCTGACCGGCTCGCGGCGTCGCGCCACGGTGAGAACCACGATTCCCGCCAGACCCATCTCGATCCGGGCGACCAGAGCGAGGAGCAGGCAGAGTCCGGCGATCCCGTCGCGTCGGCGATCCACCCGATCCGCCTGCACCAGCGCCCACGTCAGCGCGGCGACGGCGATCGCGGTGTCGAAGCTGAAGGGAAAGAGCCAGCCACCCGGGCGGAGGAAGAGGGCGACCGCGACGGCCACCGAGGTCGCCAGCGCGGCGCGCCACGGCGACAGAATCCGCCGCGAGACTCGATCGAGCGCCGCGAGGTGGGCCAGGCAGATCAGCGCGGCGAGAAGAGTCCGGCCGGCGAGCGACCTTCCGGAGACCCGGTCGCAGAGCGCGCCTAGCCAGGGGCCCAGAGGCCCGTGGTGAAAGTGAATGTCCCGGTAGAGCGTTTCGCCCTGCGAGATCCGCCAGGGGACCATGAGCTCCCGGCCCGTGTCGACGTACGGCTCGATCCAGCGGTTCCAAGAGATCGCGGCGAGCGCGGCGAAGACGAGGTACGGCGCGGACCTCGCGAGAAGGCGGTTCCCGGATCCCGATTGCGCGTAGCCGATTCCCTTAGGATACCCCCCGTGCAGGAGAAAATGGCCACGCGCAATCCCCTCGCGCGCGCCGTGGCCTCCGCGACCTCCCGCGTCTGGTTCCCGGCGACGCTCGCGTTCGCCCGGAACCTGCCGCGCTCCTGGATGCACTGGGGAGGCCGCGCGCTCGCGGCGGTCTACTACCGGTTGCGCCCGAAGTACCTGCGCGCGGCGGCCTCCAACCTCGCGATCATCCGGGGACTCTCACCGGACGACCCGGAGGTGCGGCGCGAGGCGCTGTCGATGGTGAGGTCGCACTTCGCCGCCTGGGCCGACTTCCTCCAGTTCGCTACCCGCTCGCCCCGGGACGGCGCGATGCTGATCGAGAGCGTGATCGGTTACTCGAAGATTTTGGAGGGCCGCCTCGCCGGCCGCGGCGTCGTCCTGCTGACCGCTCATCTGGGCAACTGGGAGGTCGGCGGGCTGATGCTGGCGCAGATGAAGCTGCCGATTCATGTCGTCCTCGTGCCCGACATCTTTCCCGGGGTCGAGCGGGAACGGCAGCGCCTGCACGAACGCTCGGGCGTGATCGAGATTCCCGTCGACCGCAGCTTCGTTCCGAGCCTGACCGTGCTGCGAGTTCTCTCTCAGAACGGCATCGTTGCCATGCAGGGAGACCGCGACTTCAGCAACACGGGCCTCGGAGTCTCCTTCTTCTCCCGCGTGGCGTACTTTCCCCGCGGGCCGCTCCGCGTCGCGATGGCGTCGGGCGCGACCGTTCTGCCGGCGTTCGTCGTGCGCGTCCCGGACGGGAGATACCGCGCGATCGTGGAGGACCCGCTCGAGATCGAGTCGGGCGGTGACCGGGACGCCGCGCTGCGGAGAAACCTCGAGCGCTACGTCGCGATCCTGGAGCGGTATGTCCGGGAGTACCCCGATCAGTGGTACTGCTTCTATCCGTTCTGGGACGATCCCAGCCGCAAGGCCTCGTAACGGCGGCCCGTCCGCGGGCGGGGACGAGCCCCGCCCCCTGCGACGGTGCGGCCGGCGGACTATCCCGGCTTACGGGCGCTGACGGCGGCCACGAAGAAGGAGTCGTAGTGGCGCGCCAGCTCTTCCACGTCCGGAAGAATCTCCGGGCGCTCGAACCCCGCGGCGCGGAACGCCCCTCGCCAGTTCTCCGGCGTCAGGAACCCGTGGTTGGGCCGCGTCCGGCTGTCCGTGACGACACCGGTGAAGTTCTCGAGGAAGTTGAAGACGAACTCGACGTAGATCGGCTGCCCGGCGAATGGCCGCACGCACTCCGAGAACACCGCGACTCCTCCCGGCTTCAACGCCTCGCGCACCCGGGCGAGGGTCGCGCCGAGGTTCCGGGCGATGTGGACCGTGTTGACCGCGTACACGATGTCGGCGTCCCCCGGGGGGATTCCCTGGGCCTCGAAATCCCGATCCATGTCCAGCCTCGAGAACTCGAGCCTCATCTCGGGGAAGCGCGCCCGCAGCGACCGCTCGGCCCGGCGAAGAAACGTCGGAACGACTTCGGTGAATCGGTACCGTCCGACGCGGCCGAGCCCGGCGTCCCGGGCCAGGCGCTCGCCGACGGCCATCGCGGCCGAGCCGGATCCGCCTCCTATCTCGAGGATCGTCGCCGGCCGCATCGCGGGTATTGCGCGCGCGACGGCTTCCGCGCCCAGCCGGTTGTTGATCTGGTACAGCAGGTTGTCGTTGGAGAAGTAGTCGAACCACAGCGCCAGGCGGGAGGGAGCGAACAGGATCTCTTCCCCCGTCTTCTCGCCTCGCAGAAACTCCGGCACGTGCTCGACCATCGCGCGCACCACCGCGAAGGCTGGGGCGGCTCGTGGGTCGAGCGCGCGCGCCATCGCCTCCGCCCGATCGGGATCCCCCGGCGGGAGCGGACCCCGCGCGCGGTAGGACGCATCGTCCCCCGCGCCCTCGCGGTCGAGGTACCCGGCGTCGGCGAGCTTGCGCAGGAACCACCGGATCGGGATCTCGGCGCGGGGCGCGAATCCTCTTCGCCCGACGATGCCGGCGGCGGAGGCGCCCGCGGCCAACTGGTCCGCGAGGCCGAGCTCGTGAACCAGGCGCAGGACGGAGTCGATCGTGAACCGGTCGAAGTGCTCGGCGCAGAGGATGAACTCGTGCGAGAAGAGCGAGCGGATCGCCGGGTCCGGGATGCGCGCCAGCAGGGTATCGAGATCTTCGGTGCGCGGATTCACGCCGCGGATTGTATGGCCGGCCCGAGAGTTGTCATTCCCCGACCGCTCTCCTGTATCGTCGGCGCGTCCCATGAAGGCCTTGACCGCGGCGCTCTGCCTCCTCGTTCTGGTCGCGGCGCCGGTCGAGCCGGCCGTGGCGCCCGGGCGCGTCGTCATCCTGGGCTTCGACGGCGTGGACGCCCATGTCGTCGAGGAGATGTTGGCGCGGGGGCGGCTCCCGAACCTCGCGGCCCTGAAGGCCCGGGGCGGATACTCGCCGCTCACGCCGACGATTCCCGCGCAGACCCCCGTGTCCTGGGCGACGTTCTCGACCGGGCTCGATCCCGGAGGCCACCAGATCTTCGACTTCCTGAAACGCGATCCCGCTTCGCGCATCCCGACCTTCGCCGTTGCGGAAGAGATCTCCGTCCCCTTCCTCCTGGGCAAGAACAACCCCGTGGCCTTCGCGGCGGCGGGAGCGCTCCTCCTTCTCCTGCCGGCGCTGTGGCTCGTGCGGAGAGGACGGCGGGGGTTCGCCGCCGGCCTCGCCGTGCTCGCGGCCGCCGCGGGAGTGGCCGGGTTTCTCGCGGCGCGCGCGTGGCTCCCCAGGGCGCGCCCGAGCGTGCGAAACAACCGCCGCGGATCGGTGTTTTGGGCGGACCCCGCCGCCCGGCCTGCCACGGTGATCCGGATGCCCGTGACCTTTCCGCCGGAGCAGTTCTCCGGAGGGCGCATGCTCTCGGGCCTGGGAGTGCCGGATCTCTCGGGCCGCATCGGCAAGCCCGCCTACTACACCTCGGATCCATTCTTCGCCCCGCGCGAGGGCAACGACTTCTCCGTCGACATCGTGCGCCTCGAGTCCAACGGCGGCCGGCAGGTCGCGCGGATCGCGGGTCCGCCGGGACGGCCGTTCGGTAAGGAAGGAACGATCGACATCCCGATGACGCTGACGGTTCCCGCTGCGCGCGACCGGCTGATCGTCGAGGCTGCGGGCTCGCGCGCGGAGCTGAAGGCGGGGGAGTGGAGCGACTGGCTGCCGCTGAGCTTTCCCGTGAACCCGCTGATCTCGATCCACGGCTACGCAAGGGCGCGGCTCGCCAGCGTCCAGCCGGAGATCGCCCTCTACCTCTCGCCGATCCAATTCGATCCCCGGCGCCTGCCTCCGGGCTTCTCGATCTCGACGCCGAGCGGTTTCGCGACGGAGCTCGAGAAGCGATTCGGCCGCTACAAGACGATGGGCTGGGCCATTGACACGTGGTCGATCTCGGCCGGGACCCTCGACGAGGAGGCCTTTCTCGAGGACGTGCGCCTGACGGTCGCGCAGGACCGCAAGATCCTCGAGGGCATGCTCGCCGAGAAGCAGCGACTCCTGTTTCACTACTTCGAGTTTCCCGACCGAGTCGCGCACGTCTTCTGGCGATTCCGCGACCCCGAGCATCCCGCGTACGACGCGAAGAAGGCGGAGCGCTACGGCGACGCCGTGGAGAAGTGCTACGAGACGATGGACGAGATCGTCGGTCAGACGGCGCGGACGCTATCGTCCGACGACGTCCTGATCGTGCTCTCGGACCACGGGTTCGCCACCTGGAGGCGCTCCGTCAACTACGACTCCTGGCTCGTCGAAAACGGCTACCTCGTGCTGAAGGGCAACGCGCGGCGGCAGAACCTCGAGGCGCTCTTCTCCCGCGGCGAGTTCTGGGAGGCCGTCGACTGGACGAAGTCGAGGGCGTACGCGATGGGGCTCGGCGACGTCTACGTCAACCTGCGGGGCCGCGAGGCCGGCGGCATCGTCGCCCCGGGCGCCGAATACGAGGCGCTGCGCCGCGAGCTCAGCGAGAGGCTGACGGCCCTGTCGGATCCGAAGAACGGCGCGCGTGCCGTGTCCCGCGTCTTTCGCCGCGAGGACGTCTACAGGCGCTTCGATCCGCGACTGATCCCCGATCTGATCGTCGCCAACCTCCCCGGATATCGCGTTTCCTGGCAGTCCTCGCTCGGCGTTCCGACCGAGAACGTGTTCGAGGACAACCACGACGTCTGGAGCGGCGACCACTGCTCGCTCGACCCGGACCTCGTGCGGGGCGTCCTTTTCGCCTCGCGGCCGTTTGCCGCCCGGCGCGTCCCCGGCATCGCCGACGTCACGGCCTCCGTGCGCGCGCTCGTGGGCGGCGCGCCCTCGCCCGAGGCGGCCGGACAGTCGCTCTGGTGAACCGGGCCGCCCCCGGAAAAACGAACGGCCCCGGTTGCCCGGGGCCGTCGAGAATCCGGATCGAGCGAAGACCTAGGGTCCGTACAGCACGAGGCCGAACGTGCGGGTCAGGAAAACGGCCATCTCCTGTCGCAGGACGTCCGAGGTCGGGCAGTACACGGGTGGACTGAACGGCGGATCGCTCTGGCATCCGGACGTGATGCCGCGGTTGGAGAGATCCTCGATGAAGTTGGCGTAGAGGCTCGGGCAGGCGACGTCGCTGAAATGACCCGTGCAGTTCGGCGGCACGTAGGACGATCCCTGGGAGGTCTTCAAGAGGAAGACCGCCATCTCCTGGCGGAGAACGTGCGCGACGGGACAGTACACGGGTGGAGTGAACGGAGGATTGCTCTGGCATCCGGCCGTGATGCCGCGGTTGGAGAGATCCTCGATCCAGTTGGCGTAAAGGCTGGGGCAGGGAACGTCGCTGAAGTGGCCCGTGCAGTTGGGAGGGGCATACGACGATCCCTGGGACGCCTTCAGCAGGAAGACCGCCATCTCCTGGCGGATGTTGGGCAGCGTGGGGCAGTACGCGCCGCTCGCGCATCCGGCCGTCACCCCGTTGTGAAAGATCGTTTCGACGAAGGAGTAGTAGGGGTCGACGACAACGTTGGGGCTCACGTCCGCGAAGCTGCTTCCGATGTGGAGCGTCCAGGTCTGGGTCGAACCGTCCGAAACGAGCTCGTCGAACGTCGCGTCCCAGTGGCCGATCGGCCGCGTGACCGGGTTCGCCACGCTCATCCGGTAGCAATCGCCGGTGCCGTCGTGACAATTGATGGTTCCGGCGGAGGGCACGTTGCCGTAGTCCGCCGTGTCGTGGTCGATCGTGTACAGGCCGCCGCCGGGCCCGGCGAAGCTGGACGCGGTCCCCGAGAGCGAGAAGGCGCTCATCGTTCCGTTGTGCCACGCGGGCTCGATCACGACGTTGCTTTCGCCGGGCTCGATGACCCCGTTGAGGTTCGACAGCGTTCCCGTGCCGAGGTGGGCGTCGACGGTCAACGCCGCCGGTTCCGCGACGGGGTTCGGAGCCGTGAGGCACGCGTCGGAGGTCGTCGTGGAGCCGTTGGTGATCGTGACCGTGTCGAGCGCGAAGTTGAAGCCGGGTGCTGAAACCGTCACGTCATAGGTGCTCGGCGCGAGGTCCATCGAGTAGTGACCGCCGGCGTCCGTGGTCCGCACCGTGCCGCCCTGGACCGCGACGAGCGCGCCCGCGACGGGGAGGCCGCCCGAGCACGCCGTGATCGTGCCAGACAGGGTTCCCTTCGGGGCCGCGGTGCAGCCGGGATACTTGAAGGATCCGATCCGCGTCTGCCAGCCCACCCCGGAAAGCGCCTGGCCCGTCGCGGTGTAGTACTCCTCCGCGAGCCAGAACGTGCAGTCGTCGGTCGGATCGACGGTGACCTCGGCGTAGTCGCCCCAGCGGTTGGAGCTCGTCAGCTGCGAGCCGGTGCCGGCAATCAGGGTCGCCTCTCCCTGCGGAAGGGTGCCGGGCGGATCGGAGGCCAGCCGGCCGGCGTACCGGACCGAGGGGAAGATCGTCGTGCTCGAGACGCTGAACCCGAGCGCGATGTTGCCCTGGTTGTCCTGGGCGATGCTTCCCGCCCATCGGTTCTCGCCCGTGCCGGGATTCGGAGCGGTCGGCGCGTAGGTTCCCTGATCGAAGACCGAGAAGGCGCCGGTCGACGGGTTCCGCCGGAACTCGAGCCAGCGGATTCCGGCTTGATAGGTGGCGGCGGTCGTCGGGTTTGCGCCGCCGACGTTGACCGTGAAGTTCAGGGTATAGGAGCCCTGTCCCGACAGCATGCGCGACGCGACGCGATACATGAGCTGACCGCTCAGCGAATCGACCGCGTTGGTGGCGGTCGCGGGCGGCGGCTGCTCGACGTCCCGCCGGGTGCCCGTGTCGCGGGGATCGAAGGCCGCGATCGCGAGCGGGCTCTCGGGCCGTTCGGTGAACGTGGAGTTGGCGGGCGTCTCAAAGTCGGCGTGGAAGTCGAAGAGCCGGATCGCGTCGCTCGGATCCCCGAACTCGGTCGCCGTCGGATACATGAACGTGTTCGGCGTGCCCACCGCCGGCGCCGTGTATCCGTCGAGCGTCGAGGCGAGGATTCCGTAGATTCCGTTGGGCCAGAAGGTGAGGTCCAGGCTGAAGTAGATGCCGGTCGCGGACGGGTCGCCCGCGATCAGCTTCGCGCGGTCGAAGGCGTATGCGCCGGAGCCGTCGAACGGGCCGCCGTTGGTGAACTGATGGACCGTCATGTAGTACGCGTCCGGCCAGACGCTCAGGTGGGGATAGTCGGGGAACTCGTTGCCGGGCGTCGCGAAGTCGTACAGCGCGTACGTCCCCGTCGGGTCCCCGGTCTGCGAGATCGCGAGGCACTCGTGGTACGGCGGGGTGTGGATGTTCGTGAAGCCGAACTGGCTCAAGATCCACCGGTCGGCCATGCGGTCGTACATCACGATCGGGTCGCCGTTGTCGTTCGTCGAGCACAGTCCGCCGAGAGGCGCGAAGAGGCTGCTCAGCTTGAAGAACGAGGTCACCGGCGTTCCGGTCTTGTCGAAGATCCGGGCGAGCAGGTTGACCATCTGGACGTAGTGGTTGGGTCCCACCGCTCCGTTGGTGTCCGGGGGCGAGAGCAGGAACCCGAACGCGGCCAGGTTGTCGGCGTTGCTTCCGCCCTCGAAGCTGACGATCGGCGCGGGCATCGCGAGCTCCGCCTGGACGCGCTGGACCAGTGCGTCGATGTCTCCCTGATCGCTCTGCTTCTGCGGGCGCTTCTCGTTCTCGGGCTCCCAGATCGCGGGACGTGTTTCCCGGGGATCGGGTCGCGCCTCGGGGAGGGAGCGGACGGGCTGGGAGATTGCGAAGGTCGAGAGCGAGACGGCCTGGGGCCTGGCGGCGGGAGTCGCCGCGGTCAGCGGCGATGAGGCGAGGGCGAGAGACACCGAACCGAAGGCGGTGGCGCGAAGCCATCGCAGGACCATGATTCCTCCTGATTTATGCGCAAAACAGTAGCGATGCGGCGCGACGTTGTCAATCCGCTGGAGAGCGCTCGTTCCCGGCCGCGGGGCGTAAAATCGGGCGTGCGCCGCGCCCTCGCCCTGGCCTTCTGTCTCGCTGCGACGGTGCGTGCCGACACGCCCGCTCCCTCCGGATCCGAGCGCCAGGCGGATCTCGACCGGCTCCAGCGCCGCATCGCCCTTCTCAAGGGCAAGCTCGCCGAGGGCGAGAAGAAAGTGGCTACTCTTGCGGAGGAGCTCCAGCGGCTCGAGCTCCGTCTCGAGATCGCCAACCGGGAGGCCGAGCTCGTGGCGGCGACTCGCGTCGAGTACGCTGGCCGCCTCGCCGCGGTCACGGCGGAGAGGGCCGCCGCCGCGGCCGCCGTCGCGCAATCGCGCCAGGCTCTGCTCGCCCGGGCCCGCCTGCTGCAGCGATTCGGCCGGTTCGGCTACTTCCGCGTGCTCCTCGAGGCGCACGACGTCCCCGCCTTCCTGAGCTCGATCGAGCGGCTCGACGGCCTGGCGCGACGGGACGGCCGCCTGCTGCGCCAGCACCGCGACTCGGAGGCGCGGCTTCAGACCGATCTTCTCCACGAGCAGGCGCTCAAGGCCGAGATCGACCGGCTCTATGCCCGCAGCCGTCAGGAGGAAGTCCACGTGGCCGCGCTGAAGGTCGAGAGGGAGAGGCTGCTCGCGCGCGAGCGCACCGATTCGGCGTCCCGGCGCCGCGAGGTATCCGCGCTGACGGACAAGGCGAGCCGGCTGGAGCGCCTGCTCGAGACCCTGTCGCGCCAATCCGGCGAGGAGCCGGTCGGCCCGTCGGGGGGAATCCGGCCGTGGAAGGGAGTCCTCGACTGGCCCGCGCGCGGATCGATCGTCGAGACCTTCGGGCGTCACCGCCATCCCAAGTTCCAGACCTGGACGGTGTCCAACGGCATCGCGCTCGCGGTCCCACTCGGCACGCCCGTCCACGCGGTGTACGCCGGGAAGACCATCTACGCGCAGTGGCTGGCCGAGTACGGGAACCTCGTCATCCTGGACCACGGCGACGGCATGCTCTCGTTGTACGCGTGGCTCCAGGGGGTCCTCGTCAAGCCGGGCGCGCCCGTGCCCGTCGGGGCCGAGATCGGGGTGGCCGGATACGGTCCCGGGCGCGACGAGCCGGGTGTTTACTTCGAGGTGCGCGACCGCCAGAAGGCCACGGATCCGATCGCCTGGCTCAGGTGAGGCGGTTGTCGGAATGGAGCCCCGGGGGCCCGGTGTTACCATCGAGACGATGAGATCCAACCGCTCCCGCGTGCTGTTCGTGGTCGTCTCGATCTGCGCCCTGGCCTCGCTTCGGGCGGTGACCGGGCCCGAGGGGATCGGGAAAGATCCCGCCACTCAGGCGCTGTCGATCTTCTCCGAGGTCTTCTCGCTGACGCGCTCGAACTACGTCGAGCCGACGGAGTCGAAGGCGCTCCTGGAGGGCGCTTACGACGGGATGTCGGACGCGCTCGATCCGTTCTCCTATTACGTGCCGGCGAGCTCGATGGCGGCCTACAAGGCCCAGCAGTCCGCGGGAGCCGCGACGCCTGGTATCGTCTTCGCGCGGCGGGCGGGCTATCCATACGTCGTCGGTCCGCTCCCCGGCTCCGCGGCGGAGAAGGCGGGCGTCAAGCCGGGAGACCTCCTGGACGCGGTGGACGGCAAGACCCTGCGCAACGCGCCGATGTGGAAGATCCAGGCCGCTCTGGACGGGCCCGAGGGCTCGTCGTGCGAGCTGGGTCTCTTCCGCGGCGGGGACGAGAAGCGCCTGACGATCTCGGTCCGGCGCGCCCGCTTCGAGGCTCCCGCGCCGACCACGAAGTGGGAGCGCGACGTCGCCATCATCAAGATTCCGTCCTTCACCTCCGCGTCGGCCGCCCAGGTCCGCCGGGAGCTCGAGGAGGCGCAACGGCGCTCCATCGCGAAGGTGATCCTCGACCTGAGGGGATCGATTGGCGGCGAGATCTCGGAGGCGGCCCCGATCGCGGCGCTCTTCGTCGGAAAGGGCCCGATCGCGACCGTCGTCGCGCGCAAGGCTCTCGCGCGCCCGCTCGAGGGGCAGTCGGACGCGATCTGGAAGGGCCGCTGCGTCGTGTTGATCGACGACTCGACCGCGGGCCCCGCGGAGGTCTTCGCCGCCGCGCTGCACGACCGCGTGAAGGCGACGACGGTGGGCGAGGCGACCGTCGGCATGGCGATCGTCCAGAAGAGCGTGCCGACCGCGGAGGGAGGCAGCCTCTACATGACGGTGGGGCGCTACGTCTCCCCGTCCGGCCAGGTTCTCGGGGGCAAGGGCCTCACTCCCGACGAGCGCGTCATCGTGTTCCCGGGCGAGAACACCGAAACCGATCGCATCCTCGAGCGGGGCCTCGAGCTCGC
>JBBRFL010000029.1:0-43646 GCA_038224325.1 Thermoanaerobaculia bacterium
GCGACTGGCTCGAATCGACGGGGTGGGACAAGCGCCCGCCCGCGCCCTCGCTCCCGGAGGGCGTCGTTCGCACCACGCACGACAAGTATCTGGACGCCTACCGGAAGCTCACGGAGTAACGTCGCCTCCGCTTCGCTCGGGATCTGGCTGACGCCACCAGCGCTCGGCTCGGCCGGATGCGGCCTCGACAGAGCGCTTGATCCCTCACTCCGCTACGGCTCCCGCGGCGCGAACCTCCTCCCTCCTTCGGCGGGAGACTCCTCGCGCCGCGAGCCAAAGGGAGAGCGCCTCTCGTCGAGATTGCTCGACGGGCTATGACAAAGGAGAGGGAACTCAAGAGACATCCCCGCCCCCCCTCCGGTTGGGCCGCGAAGCGGCCCGCTCAGGGTCCGAGCTTCGCGTTGCGGGAGCCGAGCGAAGCGAGGGGATCAGGCCCGCGGTCGAGCCCGCATCCGGGCGAGCCGCGACCCGGTCCGCCCCTCAGGGCGCCGGCCTCCCGAGCGAAGCGAAGGCGACGGTGAGATCCGTGACCCGGCCGACCGGGCGGCAGTCCAGATCGGGAAACGCGGCGGCGTCCTGCGCGTTTCCCGCCGGCAGGAACACGGTGCGAAACCCCAGCGCGGCCACTTCCTTCAGCCGCGAAGCGGCCGCCGGCACCCGACGCACCTCGCCGAGCAGTCCGATCTCGCCGAACAGCACGCTCGCCTCGGGGAGCGGCCGCGCGCGAGCCGAGGAGATGAGCGCTCCGACGATCGCGAGGTCCGCGGCCGGTTCCGTGACCTCGATGCCGCCCGTGCAGGACACGAAGACCTCCCGCGAGGAAAGCGCGAGCCCCGTTCCCTCGAGCACCGCCAGCAGCAGCGCGAGCCGCCCGCCGTCCACGCCGATTGCGACTCGCCGCGGCGATCCGGCGGCCCCGCCGCCCACGAGCGCCTGGATCTCGACGAGGATGGAGCGCGTCCCCTCGCGCGTGGCGGTCACCGCGCTGCCCGGCAGGCCGGCGCGGCGCTCGGCGAGAAGCGTCGCGGAGGCGTTGGGCAGCTCGGTCAGCCCCTCTCCGGTCATCTCGTAGAGCGCAATCTCGTCGACCGGCCCGAACCGGTTCTTGGTCGCCCGCAGCAGCCGGCGCGAGGAGCTACGCTCCCCTTCGATGGAGACGACCGCGTCCACGAGATGCTCCAGCGACTTCGGGCCGGCGAGCGAGCCGTCCTTGGTCACGTGGCCGACGAGAAGCACCGGCACGCCGCGGGTCTTGGCGTACCGGGTCAGCTCCGACGCCGACGCCCGGACTTGCGAGACCGTGCCCGGCGCCGAGGCGAGCGACGACTGGTGGACGGCCTGCACCGAGTCGATGACCAGGACGGCGGGAGCGAGGGACTCGGCCTCGGCCAGGATCCGCGAGACGTCGGTCTCGGCGAGCACGCGCAGGCGCCCGTCCCGAATCCCCAGCCGTTCTCCCCGCAGCCGCACCTGCTGGACCGACTCCTCGGCGCTCGCGTAGAGGACGTCGCGCGAACGTTGCGCCAGGCCGCGGCCGGCCTGCAGGAGCAGCGTGGACTTGCCGATGCCGGGCTCCCCTCCGAGGAGCACGACCGATCCGGGGACCAGGCCGCCTCCGAGCACGCGGTCGAGGCCGGCGAGGCCCGTCGTCAGGCGCGGTTTCTCGTCCGGGGCGACCTCGCCGATCGAGACCGACGGGGCCGGCGCCGGCTGGCCCGCGCGGGGCGCCTCGACCCGGGCCTCCTCCACGTAGGAGTTCCACTGCCCGCAGTCCGGGCAGCGGCCCAGCCACTTCGGCGACATGGCGCCGCAGGTCTGACACGAGAAGACGGTGGCGAAGCGAGCCAACGCGTTTGCTCTTCGCCTCCGCTACCGGGCGGCGCTGGCCGCTCCGGCGATGTACTTGATGTCGTCGTCGCCCCAGCGCACGCCCGCGCCGACGAAGAGCGAGTCCTGCTTGGCCTTCGTGTTCAGGAAATCGTCCCAGCCGCCGGTCACGAAAACCGAGGGCGAGAAGTAGTAGCGGCCCGTCACCTTCGCGTGGGCGCTGTAGTCCGCCCGGCCGAAATCCCACAGGTCCGCCGAGAAGCGCAACCGGTCCTTCAGCGTGAGGTAGTCGAGGCCGACTCCCCCGCGGCTCTCGATCACGCCGGCGCGCCCAACCACGTTGCCGTACCGCCAACCGACCTCGGCGGAAACAGCGTAGGTGTTCTTGTACGTCGTCACGTCCTGGCGCGTGACCTCGGTGTGGCCGTCCGGAAAGGTCGTCGTCGTGATGGCGGTCGACTCGTTCCGCAGTCCGAGCGGCTGGCTCGAAAGCTCGAGGCGGTAGAACCGCGGCTTGCCCTGCGGCTGAATGTCGACCGTGAAGTAGCCCTTTCCCTTCCCGGGGCCGGCCAGGTATTCCTCGCGCAGGCCGAGGTCGAAGTTGAGCTTCTTGACCGTCGAGAGCGCTCCCGTGACGCTGTTCACTCCCTCCTTGACGGCGACCAGCGCATCGTTGAGGTTCTTCGTGGTCTGGTCGCTCGCGACGAGTTGGCCGACGCTGCCCTGGCCCGCGTTGATCTTGCCCGTGATCGCGTTCATGTTGTCGATGGTGGTCTGCAGCCGCGCCGACAGCTCCTTGGCGTTGGAGACGGTGTCGCTCACGTTGCCCTGGTTGGCCGCGACCAGCCGGTCGATGCGCTCGACCAACCGGGTCATCTGGCCGGAGAACTCCCGGAAGTTCGAGGTCGTGGCGTCGACCCCCGCGCGGTTGGAGTCCACCAGGGTTCGCAGCGACTTCGAGAGCGCCACCATGCTCTCCACGATGACGTTGAGACGCTCCTCGCCCTGGGTTCCCCCGAGCGCAGACTTCAGGTTCTTCGTGACGTCCACGAGGTCAGCCTCAATGTCCCGGGCCATCCGGCTGACCTGGTCGATCGAGACGCCCTCGCTGCCGTGGAGCGTCGTGCCGGCGGGAAGCGGGGGCGCGACCAGCGGCCCGGGCAGGAGCTCGACGTAACTGTCCCCCAGCATCCCGAGCGTTTGGATCGCGGCCGCGGCTCCCTGGTGAAGGTCCACGTCCTTCTCGAGTTCGATATCCACGAGCGCCTTCCCCCCGACGAGGCGGATCTTGGCGACTCGGCCGACGAGCACGCCCGCGATCCGGACGTCGGCCTTTTCCTTGAGCCCGGCGACGTCGGTGAACTGGACGGTCACGGTCTTGGCGATCTTGCGCCCGAACTGCAGATCCTCGATGTTCCAGATCAGCACGCCCGTGAGGGCGAGCGCCAGCAGAAAAAATGCTCCTACCTTGGCCGCGGTCGTCATCTCGCCTCCCTGATTGTCCTGTGGATTCCCTTTTCGAACTCGGCCGTCAGCGGGCCCTCCGCCCGCCCCTCGACGAACTGACGAACGGCCGGATCATCGGACTTCATGAACTCGTCGGGCGTCCCCTGAAACAGGATGTGCCCCCCCGAGAGCAACGCGAGCCGGTCGCCGATCTTGCGGGCGCTCGGGATGTGGTGTGTGATCGTGACGATCGTAGCCTTCAACTGCCGCCGGATGCCGAGGATGACCTCCGCGATGATGTCGGTCATGATCGGGTCGAGGCCCGTGTTCGGTTCGTCGAACAGCAGGATCTCCGGCTTGTGCGCGATCGCCCGGGCGAAGCCCACCCGCCGCCGCATGCCGCCGGAGAGCTCCGACGGGCGCTTGGACGCGATGTCGGGCAGCTGGACCATCTCGAGGCACTCCTCGACCCGGGCCCGGACCTCGGCGGGACGCCGCCCCGATCGCCGCAGCGGAAACGCGATGTTGTCGTAGACGTTCATCGAATCGAAGAGGGCGCCCTCCTGGAAGGCCATGCCGAACTTCTTGCGAATGGTGATGCGCTCGACCGAGTCCATGGCCCAGAGGTCCTCGCCGTCGACGAAGACGCGGCCGCTGTCCGGCTGAAGCAGGCCGATGAGATGCTTCAGCAGCACGCTCTTTCCGGTGCCCGACGGCCCGACGACCACGAGCGATTCGCCGGGAGCGACCGCGAGGTCGATGCCATCGAGCACCGCCCGGTTCGCGAAGGCCTTGTGCAGGTTCTCCACCCGCAGCTTGGCGCGGTCCGGCCCGCTCGCCGCGGCGGGGCTCGGCGCGCTCAAAAGAGCAGCCTCGTCAGGAAGAAGTCCACGAGAAGGATGGTCAGGCTGGAGACCACGACCGCCTGCGTCGTCGAGCGCCCGACGCCCTCCGCGCCCCCGGTCGTGTAGTAGCCGCGGACGCAGGCGACGACCGAGAAGATCAGGCCGAACACCGCCGCCTTGATGAGCCCGGACGTGAAGTCGACCATGTGTAGGTACTGGAACTGGCTGTCGTAGTAGGACGCGGGATTGGTGCCGAGGAGCTTCACGGCGACGAAGTAGCCGCCGATCATTCCGACGACGTCTCCCAGGACGACGAGCAGCGGCATCATCAGGACCGACGCGATCACGCGGGGCACGAACAGGTATTGGATCGGCTCGGTCGCGAGCGCCTCGAGGGCGTCGATCTGCTCGGTCACGCGCATGGATCCGATCTCGGCGGCCATGCTGCTGCCGACGCGGCCGGTGACCATCAAGACCGACAGGACGGGAGACAGCTCGCGCATCAGCGAGAGCGTGACGACGCTCCCGACGAGGCTCTGGGCATTGAAGCGCGCGAAGCCGTTGAAGGCCTGGAGCGCCAGCACCATTCCGGTGAACAACATGGTCAGGAAGACCACGGGGATCGAGTTGACGCCGACGCGCATCATCTGCCGGAAGGCCTCGCGCACGTCGTAGGGCGGCCGCGGCGCCCAGCTCAGGATGCGGCCCAACATCGTGAAGAATCGCCCCGTCTCCTCGAGCAGGCGGAGGATCACGTTGCCGATCGCTTGCAGGGGACGCTGGATCATGACGCCTCGTCCCCGGAGTAGACCCGCGCGACGCGCGTCCCCAGCCCGCACAGGATCTCGTACGGAACGGTTTCGGCCGCCCGGGCGAGCTCCCATGCCGTGATCTCGTCCGATCCGACTCTGCCGAGACAGACGGCGCGATCGCCCCGCTCCGCTCCCGTCAGGGTCGCGTCGACCAGTGTGACGTCCATGCTGATTGATCCCACGACTGGCGCTCGTCCCCCGCGCAGGAGTACCGCAACGTTTCCGGATAACGACCGGCGGAAGCCGTCATGATAGCCGATGGGCAGGATCGCCAGTGTCGTCTGCCGCCGGGTCACGAATCGCCCGCCGTATCCCACGGGAGTATTCGGGGGAAGCTGGCGCACGCCGATCACCCGGGTCTCGACGGCCATCGCCGGCAAAAGCCCGGGCTCCGCGGACGCCTCCGACGGCGGGACCCCGTAGAGGACGAGCCCGGGCCGGACTCCGTCGAACCAGGACTCCGGGTGCAAGAGAATCCCGGCCGAGTTGGCCAGGTGGACGCATCCGGGAGAGATCCCCGCATCGCGAAGCCGCGCCACGCATTCGCGCATCACGCCCGCCTGACGCGCGGTCGCCGGCGAGGAGGGATCGTCCGCGGACGAGAGGTTTGCGAATGCGCCGGAAACCTTCGCGCGCCCGGCGTTCTTAAGCACCGCAATGATGTCGTCGAGCTCCTCGGGCCGGATTCCGGCACGACCCATGCCCGCATCGAGCTCGAGGTGCAGCGGCAGATCGGGCGGCAGCGCCCGCGCCGCCGCCAGCACGTCCCGGGCCTGCGCGAGGTCGTAGAGACTCGGCGTCAGTCCGTACGCGTACTGGCGCGCGAGACTCTCGGGCTCCGTGCATGAGAGTAGGAGAATCTCGCCCGCGACGCCGGCGCGCCGCAGCGCGATCCCCTCCTCGGTGTTCGCGACCGCGAATCGGTCGGCGCCCTCCCGCTCGAGGCGCCGGGCAACCGCCGCCGCGCCGTGGCCGTAGGCGTTCGCCTTGACAACGGCGTAGATCGCGCGGCCGGAGCCGACCCGCGCGCGGACCAGCCGGTAGTTTCCCGCGATCGCGTCCAGGTCGACGAGGGCTTGAGTCGGCGGGCTCGGGTCACGAGCTGCGGGTTCCCAGTCCAACGCCGTAACCTAACCCGAAACCCGAGATCCGTCGGCCGAAACTTCCGTCAGAACGGCTGGCCGTCGGGCCGCGCCGCCGGTCCGGCGTAATTGGCGAACGTCATGTGGTCGGCCAGGAAGACGAGGGGAAAATCTCCCGTCGGCCCGTTGCGCTGCTTCGCGACGATCACGTCGGCGATGCCCTTGCGCTCGGTGTCCTTATCGTAGAGCTCCTCGCGGTAGAGGAACACCACGACGTCCGCGTCCTGCTCGATCGAGCCGGAGTCCCGCAGATCCGCGAGCTGCGGCTTGCGCATCTCTCCCTTGCGCTGCTCGGGTTGCCGGGACAGCTGGGAAAGCGCGACGACTGGAACCCGCAGCTCCTTGGCGAGAAGCTTCAGCCCGCGGGAGATCATCGAGACCTCCTGCGTCCGGTTGTCGAACCGGCCGTGGCCGGCCATCAGCTGCATGTAGTCCACGATGAGGAGGTCCAGGCCGTGCTCCCGCTTCAGCCGCTGCGCCTTGGCCCGCATCTCCGGCACGTTCAGGGCCGCGCTGTCGTCGATGAAGAAGGTCGCCCCGGCGATCTTGGCCTGGGCGGTGACCAGGCGAACGGCCGCCTCCTTCGAAGCGAACCCGTCCCGCACCTTCTTCGCGTCGACGTCGGCCTCCGAGCAAAGGACCCGGAATCCGATTTGCTCCTTGGACATCTCCAGAGAGAAGAAGCCGACCGCATGGCCTCCGCGGAAGGCCACGTGCTGGGCCATGTTCAGGGCGAAGGACGTCTTGCCCACGGACGGCCGGGCCGCCACGATGATCAGGTCCGTCGGCTGGAGGCCCGAGGTCATGTTGTCGAGGTCCTTGAATCCCGTCGCCAGCCCCGAGAGCATCCCCTGGCGGCCCCGCGCGTCCTCGATGACGTCGAGGTTGCGGCGTACGATGGGCCCGATCCGTTCGAAGCCGTCCCGGACGGCCCCTTCGGCGATGTCGAAGATTTCCCCCGTCGCCTCGGACAGCAGGGCCTCGGCGTCCCGCTCGCCGGCCAGGCCGTCCCGCACGATGCGCTGGCCGGTCCGGATGAGGCGCCGGAGGGTGGACTTCTCCTTGACGATCCGGGCGTAATGCTCGACGTTGCCGACATCGGGCACGCCGTCCAGAAGGCTCGTCAGATAGGCTGCGCCGCCCGCCTTTTCGACGGAGCCCTTCCGGTCGAGCTCTTCCCGGAGGGTCAAGATGTCGATCTCTCCCGCGCGGTCGTTGAGCTCCCGCATGGCGCCGTAGATGCGGCGGTGGATGTCGGGGAAGAAGTCCTCTTCCGAGAGGATCGGGATCACCAGGGAGATGGCGGCCGGATCCAGAAGGACCGCGCCCAGGACGGAGCGCTCCGCCTCGAGATTTTGAGGCAGAGTCCTCTCCGCAGCGACGTCTTGGAGCATCACGGAACTTGCGGCGATTCTTTCCGCATCCTCCGGGGCTGTCAATCCGCTCCACGATTTCCGCATGCGCATTCGGCGAGACTCTCCCCGCGCCCGCGGTGAAAGATTTTTCTTTTCCGCAGCGCCGAACTTTTCAACAGTTCATTGGAAGCCGGCGGCTCGGACAGATGATGTCCGAGGGAGGAAAATGGCGACTGGCGATTCAGGGACGGCGGCTGCGGAGCGCCTCGAGCATTCCCGAATCGCCGAACACACCGCCCGGGCGCTTGCGGCCCTCCGGCGTGCCGTGGAAGTCGCTGCCCGCCGTCGCGGCGAGGGAAAGCTCGGCGGCAAGCGTCGAGAAGCGAAGCTCCTGCTCCGCCTCGTGGTCGGGATGAAAGACCTCGATCGCGTCCAGCCCCGCGGCGGCCAGCGCCCGGATGAGCGCGTCGGTGTCCCTGTACCAGACCGCGTGCGCGAGCGAGGAGACGCCTCCGGCCTCGCGGATCGCGGGGATGACCTCCTCCGCCTTCCACTTTTCATACGGCACGTACCAGGGATGCTCGCGCCCCAGGAACCGGTCGAAGGCCTCGTCGTTGGTCGCCGCGTACCCCGCCCGGATGAGCGCCCGCGCCAGGTGCGGCCGTCCCCAGACGCCGTCGGCGACGTCCTCGCGGATCGCATCGAGGTCGATGGCGTAGCCCGCCTCGACGAGTTTCCGGGCCATGCGCTCCCCGCGGGTGCGGCGCTCCTCCTGCCTCTGCACCAGCGCCGCGTTGAATCGCGCGTTGTTCTCGTCGACGAAGAGGGCGAGGATGTGGATGTCGTCCTGCCCCCCCCACTCCGAGGAGATCTCCGCCCCGGAGATCAGCTCCAGGCCGCGCCGCCCCGCCTCCGCGCGCGCCTCCGGGAGGCCCTGGAGCGTGTCGTGATCGGTCAGGGCAAAGCTGTTCAGTCCCGCCTCCGCCATCCTGCCGACCAGCTCCGTCGGGGTGTCCAGCCCGTCGGAGACGGTCGAATGGGAGTGCAGGTCGATCTTCATCCGCGGATCCTATCCGAGCACCTCGACGCCCGGCCCGCCCTAGAATCTCGCCGTGGAGCGCAAGGACGTCGCGCGGATCCTCTCGGAGATCGCCGGGATGCTGGAGCTCTCGGGCGCCAACCCGTTCAAGGTGCGGGCCTACGAGAATGGCGCCCGCGCGATCCTCTCCTTCGGCGGCGACCTCGCGGAGTCCGTCCGGTCCCGCGAACTGCGCGCGGTCCCGGGGATCGGAGCGACGATCTTTGCAAACGTCGAGGCCCTGCTCGCCTCCGGGCACGTGCCCGTCTACGAGGAGCTGCGCGCCGCATTTCCCCCCGGCCTGCGCGAGTGCCTCCGGGTCCCGGGCCTCGGGGCCCGGAAGGTCAAGGCGCTCTACGACGCGATCGGCGTCGACTCCCTCGAGTCCCTCGAGCGAGCCTGCGTCGAGGGCCGCCTGTCGGAGATCCGCGGGTTCGGCCCGAAGAGCGCGCGCAACATCCTTCGGGGCATCGGAGTCCTGCGCGTTTCCGCCGGCCGGTTCCTCTACTCCGCGGCGCGCGCCCGGGCGAATGGCCTGGTGGCGATCCTGACGGCTACGAGCCTCGCCTCGCGCGTTTCGATCGCCGGGAGCCTGCGACGACGGATGGAGGTGGTGGGCGACGTGGACTTGCTCGCCGCCTCGACCGAGCCCGAGGAGCTCGCCGAGGCCTTCCGGAGCCTTCCCGAGGTCGTCGACGTGATCGGATCCGGCGAGACGAAGACGTCGGTTCGCTTCTTCGACGGGCTCGCGGCGGACCTGCGGATCGTCTCGGAGGAGGCGTTCCCCGCGGCGCTGCTCTACTTCACCGGCTCGAAGGAGCACAACACCGCGCTCCGCGGGCGTGCGAAGCGGATGGGACTCCTGCTCAACGAGTACGGGCTCTTCCGGGAGGGCGACGAGACGCGCATCCCCGCGGAGAGCGAGGCCGCGATCTACGCGGCCCTGGGGTTGTCCTCGATCGCGCCCGAGCTTCGCGAGGACCGGGGCGAGATCCAGGCCGCGGAGCTCGGAACCCTGCCCGCCCTCGTGGACGACGGCGACCTCCGGGGGCTCCTCCACGTCCACACGACCGCATCGGACGGACGCCACTCGCTCGAGCAGATGGCTCGGGCGGTGCGGGACGCGGGGTACGGGTACGTCGCCTTCACCGACCACAGCCAGGCCGCGGGGTACGCCGGCGGGCTGAGCGAGTCCCGGGTCCTCGCGCAGCGGGAGGAGATTCGCGCGCTGCGCGGCCGCCTGCCGGAACTGCGCATCTTTCACGGCACGGAAGCCGACATCCTGGCCGACGGCTCGATCGACTACGGGGACGCTTTCCTGGATGAGTTCGATCTCGTCGTGGCTTCGGTGCATTCCCGCTTCGGGCTGCCCGCCGGCGAGCAGACGGCGCGACTCATCCGGGCCGTGGAGAATCCCCGCGTGGCGATCCTGGGCCACCCGACCGGCCGGCTCCTGCTGGGGCGCGAGGGCGTGAACGCCGACATGGAGGGGGTCATCGACGCCGCCGCGCGGTCGGGATGCGCGATCGAGGTCAACGGCTCTCCCCACCGGCTCGACCTGGACTGGCGCCTCGCGCGCCGGGCCGTCGAGAAGGGGGCCCTGCTCGCGATCGACCCGGACGCGCATTCGGTCGCGGGCCTCTCCGACACGGCCTACGGGGTCGGGATCGCGCGCAAGGCCTGGGCCGGGCCGGCCTCCGTGCTCAACGCGAAGGAGCCGGAGGAGTTCACGGCCTGGCTCGAGAGGCGGCGGGGCGGTCCGATCCCCGAGTCTCGCGACCGCGGCTCGCGATAGAATCGCCGACCCCGCGGCGCTCCGGCCGCGGCGCAGCATCGAAGGAGTTCGTCCATGGCCCTGAAACCCGGTGACACCGCCCCCGACTTCACGCTCCCGTCGACCGTTGGCGAGAAGGTCACGCTCTCCGACTATCGCGGGACGAAGAACGTCCTCCTCCTCTTCTACCCGCTCGACTTCTCCCCCGTGTGCTCGATCGAGAACAAGACGTGCAGCGAGATGCTGCCGACGCAGGGCGCCGACGACGTCCAGGTGCTCGGCATTTCGGTGGATTCCAACTGGTCCCACAAGGCCTTCGCCGCCCAGAACGGGATCACCTATCCCCTGCTGGCCGACTTTCATCCCAAGGGCGCGGTCGCCGAGAAGTACGGCGTCTACCTCCCGGAGAAGGGGTTCTCGGCCCGGACCGCCTTTGTCATCGGCAAGGACGGCAAGATCCGCGACGTCATCGCGAGCGATATCCCCGTCGCCCGGAACATCGAAGAGCTGCTGAAGAAGGCCCGGGCGGCCTGACCGGCGCGGACGACCCCGGGCGATGAGCGAGACGACGGTCCCGACCCTCGCGGATACCGACCGCATCCGCGACATCGCGTCGCGCTTCCGCGAGATCATCGACCTGCTGGGCCTCGATCGGAACGACCCGAATCTGAGGGAGACCCCCGAGCGCGTCGCGAAGATGTATCTCGAGCTGTTCGCCGGCCTCTCGGAGGGTGCCGAGCCCCGGGTCACGTTCTTTCCCAACGACGAGCGCTACACGGCGATGGTGATGGAGAAGGACATTCCCTTCTACTCGCTCTGCTCCCACCACTTCGTGCCGTTCTACGGACACGCGCACGTGGCCTACATTCCCAACGAGGCGATCGTCGGCCTCTCGAAAATGGCGCGCATCGTCGAGTTCTACGCGCGGCGGCCCCAGCTCCAGGAGCGACTGACCGAGCAGATCGCGAGCTACATGGGCGAGAAGCTCAATCCCCAGGGCGTGATGGTGGTGGTCGAGGCCCGCCATCTCTGCGTCGAGATGCGCGGCATCAAGAAGCCGGGCGCGCTGACCGTGACCTCCGCGATTCGAGGGATCTTCAACGGCCAGTCCGTCCGCGAAGAGTTCCTCGCGTTCCTGAACCGCCCCCGGAGCTAAAGCACCCGAGCCGGTGCGGCCCGTGCCACACCGGCTCGGACCATGGTTCTACCGGTCGTCGCCGTCTCGACCCTCCGAAGCCGGCACGGTCGGGCTGACCGCCTGCAGAAACCCCTTCATGACCCACGCCCGTTGGCTGGGAGCGAAGCGCGGCGCCAGCAGCGAATCGTTGATCTCCCGCGTCACCGCAAAGCGGTTGAACTGGGTCGCGGGGATGAACAGGCGGGCATTGTCCGGAAATCCGTCGGTCCCCGTGTCCAAATCTCCTTCCGCGGCCGAGATGACGCCGTCTCCGTTCTGGTCCACCCGGGCAACCTCCGCGGCGTAAGCCTCGAACAGTCGCTCCGCCAGATTCTTCGACCTCGGTTTGAATGAGGCCGGCCGCGCGAAGACGTCGAGAAATACTTCATTGGCGAGGCCACTGGGTATGAAACGCTGCCGAAACTCGCGCTGCGACTCGATGTCGGCATCGAAGAGGTCCGGGTCGCGCGGGCGCGAAGGATTGTCTCCGTAGACCGACGCCCTGTTCTGAATCCCTTCCGGGCCGGATCCCGGAATGATCGAGGGGCAGTGAGGGTCGACCTCATGATCGCCACCGCTCGGACCGTCGCTCCCCGCCACGTGATTGTCCTCCTCCGGGTCGGACGGGAACCCTCCGAGAGTGAACGGCAGCTCATAAAGCGGGTGCACCCAGTTCGTAGTGTAGTTGAACTCCCAGTAGGCGTGGACGTCGAGCTGCTGCAAGGCGTTGTAGGCTCCCATGCTGAGCTGGATCGGGACGACGTTGGTCTGGGCGTCGGGAAAATGATCGCTCTCGGTGGGAAAGTGCACGGCCTTTCCGTCGGTGGTGAAGAGGTGGCCGGGCACGTTGTGCCCGCTGCCCATCGCCGCCAACGCCCTGGCATCCGCCGCCGTGATCGTGCCGAACTGGGCGTGGCCATCGGGCCGCGGTGCGGCAATCGGCGGCACGACGAGGTCATGGATCATCCAGCCTTCATACCAACCGCTCTCGTTGTTGATGACGAAGAGCCCCGAGATGTCGGTGAAGACATCGATGAAGGCTCCCACGTCGTTGGGATCTGTCGGCAGCCCGGGCTTCGGCTCCACGACCAGCCGAACACCTCCGATGGTCGGTATGCCGCAATTTCCACCCGTGGCGGTCAACATCGCCGTGTCGTTGACGCCCGGGATGATGCTGGTGAAGACATTGGGCTCAAAGCCGTGAGTATCGAGGAGGTAATACTCGAACAGCTGGCTCGGGCTGTCGGCTTCCGCGTAGGCCTGCATCGGCAGCGCGGTGTGCGGCCGTCCTCCGATTCGAGCGAGACGATCCTTCAGGGGCGTCGGCAGAGCCGCGATGTCGCCGCGGGTTCGAACGGTCGCCTCGTCCTGGGCGGCATGGGGATTCGGATGGCAGGGAGGCGGGGGCTGCTCCGCCAATGCCGGGCGGGTTCCGATCGCGATGAGGCCTGCCATGACCAAAGCTCCCGTGGCGATCGGGCACGCCCCATTTCTCGGCGTTCGATTGCGTTTTTCGGATCTATCCATATCTCTCCTCCTTCGTCGACCGCGAGTGAACGGACATCGCTCCGTCGCGTTCGCGATCAACGTACGTCGCCGTGCGCAGCGCGCGCGAGATACTAACGACGTTTTCATCGGACGCTAATCGAGCCTTAAGACGAGGGGTATGGACCCAAGCGGGAGCTGCGTCGAGCGGCCCCCATCTCCGTGCGTGCTACTTCCGATCGGAACGGTAGACGTTCCCGTCTTTCATCACGAACACGACGCGCTCGAGCAGCGAGACGTCCTTCAGAGGATCGCCAGGCACGGCCACGAGGTCCGCGAGGGCGCCCGGAGCCACCGCCCCGAGCTGACCCGCCATGTCGAGCATCTCGGCCGCACGAGAGGTCGCCGACTGGATCGCCGCCATCGGCGTCATCCCGAACTCGACCAGGCGCCGGAACTCCTGTGCGATCGGCTCGGACCAGGAGAACCCGCCGACGTCGGTTCCGAAGGCGATCGGGACGCCCGCCTTGAGGGCCTTTCGCAGTGACGGCCCGTGCAACGCGGCCCGCTGGCGATCCCGGCTTCCCTCGGGCGTGCCCTCCGGCGCCCACTCCTTGTAATACGGGCTCATCGTCGGGCAGAGCCAGGTCCGTTGCCGGACCATCTGGGCGACCGCCGCGTCGTCCAGGTCGAGGCCGTGCTCGATCGAGTCGCACCCGCCGTCGAGGGCTCGGTGGAGCCCGATGCCTCCGTATGCGTGGCACGCCACCTTCCGCCCCCACCCGTGCGCCTCGTCGACGATGGCCTTGAGCTCCTCGACCGTGAGCGTGGGCTGGGACACGAGCTCGCCCTTCGCGTTGACCCACGAGCGATGCGTCATGTACACCTTGATCCAGTCCGCGCCGTGGGAGAGCTGCTCCCGCGCCGCCTTGCGCGCCTCGACCGGCCCGTCGATCAACTGTGCGCCCTTGATCATGTCGAGCTCGGGCGCGTAACCCTCGAGCGGATAGCCTCCGGTCGTCGAGATCGCGCGCGTCACGACGAACATCCGCGGACCCGGGATGTAGCCCCTCTCGATCGCCTGCTTTATTCCGACGTCGCCGTAGCCCGCACCCTCGGTCTCGACATCCCGGATCGTGGTGAAGCCCTGGTCGAGCGCGCGACGCGCGGAGACCGTGGCGCGGGCGGCCCGGAGCGCCAGGCCCTCTTTCAGGAGCTGGGCATCGTAGCCGCCCTCCTCGGGGACCTCGCCCTGCAGGAAGATGTGCGTGTGGGCGTCGATCAGCCCGGGAAGCACCGTCGCGCCCGAGAGGTCGATCACCCGGGCGCCCGCCGGAACGCTCGCGGCCGACCACGGCCCGGCACTCTCGATGCGGTTTCCCCGGATTCGGATCGCCTGGTCGGCTCGGGGCGACGCGGACACCCCGTCGATCAGGGTCCCGGCCCGGATCACAATCACGGCATCGGCGCCTGGCGGTTTCGCGGACTGCGCGAGCCCCGGCAGGGTCGTTGCGATCCCGATCGCGTATATCAGGGCGCGAAGTCGCATGGTCACCCCCGTGGCGGGGATTCCATCACAGGAGCGCCACCCGGGGCGACTCGCGGGGAGCGGGATTAGCCGCCCGTGGACCGGCGAGGCTCTCCCTGGACTCCCTTGGATTTCAGATAGTCCTCGAGCTCGCGGATCCGAGTCTCGGGGAGCGGGTGGGACGAGAGGAACTCCGGCGGATGCGATCCCTGGCTGGCGTTCTTCAGGATCTCCAGCACCTCGAGCATGGCCCGGGGGTCGTACCCGGCCTGCGTCATCGCGTCCACCCCGTAGCGGTCGGCCTCGGACTCATCCTTACGGCCGTACCGCAGTTGCACCACCTGGTTGACCATCGCGGCCACCGCCTGCGTGCTCCCTCCCCGCCCGCTCCCGTCGTCCGCGGCGACTCCGGCCGCCGCGCCGAGCAGCGCGCCGAGCTGGCCCTTGGCCATCTGCTCGGCGGCGTGACGATGGATCACGTGGCCCGACTCATGCCCCAGGACGCCGGCCAGCTGCGCCTCCGAGTGCAGCCGCGCCAGCAGCCCTTCCGTGATGAAGATCTGTCCGCCGGGCAGGGCGAACGCGTTGATGGTCTCGGGGTCTTTCAGCAGATGGAATCGAAAGCTGTCGGCGTAGGGACTGTGGGAGGCGTCGCTCCGCTCCACGATTCGCCGCCCGACCTGCGCGACGCGCTGCGCGTCGGGATCCGCCGGGTTCACCTCGCCGCCCATATGCGCCGCCATCTCGGGCGCGGACTGCATCCCGAGAGCCTTCTCCTGGTCGACGCTCATGGCGACGTGCTGCTTCTCGCCCGTCACGGGATTGACCTGGGTGCGTGAGAAATAACCGAACAGGGCGATCGCGGCCACCACGATCGCGAGAAGGAGTCGTCGGGAAGTCATCGTCGTCCTCCGGTTTCCGTTCCGTGCGAAGAGTCAACTATGCAACGAGGGAGCCAAGAGACGGGCGCAAGCGCTAGGATGCCTCGAAAACTGGCAGAAATCATAGGCAAAATCAGGCACTAGACCAGTTTCATTAGGCTAGTTACGGCTTTCAACCCGTCTAACGTTCGAACGCCGTGCCAGCAGAAGTTGTCGCCGCTGACGAACAGCCGCGGGCCCTCCGACCCGAAGAGCCTCGCCGCGATTGCCGCGTGCTTCTCCTCGGTGAACGGAAAGGGCTCGCTCGAGAAGATCTGAACCCGGGCCTCCCGCGCCAGCGCCTCGGCGGGCGTCGTGGTCGGATAACGGGCCGGCGCGTCCCCGAACGCGTTCACCCCTCCCGCGAGCCGCAGGAGGTCGGCGATGTAGGTGTCGTCGGAGACCGTCATCCAAGGGTCCTTCCAGATCCAGTAAGCGTACCGGAACGGAGCCCTCCCGGGAACGGCCTCGAGCGCTTCGATCTCCCGCTCGACGTGGTGCGCCAGGGGATCCGCCTGATCCTCCGTTTCGAGGAGGGATCCCCATCGGCGGATCGTCTCCGGGACCTCCGCGACCGTCTTCGGCAGGGTCACGTCCACGTCGATCCCGGCCGACCGAAGGGCCTCGACGTCCTCGCGGCGGTTCTCCTCCGCGTTGGCAAAGACCAGGTCGGGCTTTAGATCCAGGATCCGCGCGATGTCGGGATTCTTCGTTCCGCCGACCCGCGGAAGGCCCCAGAGCATCCCCTCGGGACGGGTGCAGTAGCGGCTCACACCGACCAGCCGCCTCCGGCCCCCGATGGCGACGATCGTCTCGGTGATCGAGGGGCACAGGGAAACCACGCGCTCCGGAGCCATTCGCCGCGAGTCTAATGCGAGCGCGCGTTCGCTACACTAGCGGGACTTGGACATCTCGGCGCGAGATCTCGCCCTCCTCTTCCGCTCCCGGCACCCGCTGGTGCTGTGCGAGACCGTCGAGGAGCTGCGGTTCGAGGCCCTGGTGCGGGCGGTCTCGAGCGAGCTGACGATTCCGCTCTGGACCTGGAGCGCCGCGAGCGGCCTGCTGCCGTCGCATCCCGCCGACGCCGACAAGACGGTCGACCTCGCCTACGCGCTCCGCCTGGTCCGCGCGACCTCGGGCGACGGGACGTGGCTCCTCAAGGATCCGATGGCGCAGCTCGAGCAAGCGCCGACTCTTCGCCTCCTCCGGGAAACCGCGCAGGAGTTCGCCGGATCTCCCCGCACCCTGGTGCTCGTGGCGCCCGCGATCGCCGCGAAGCCGGAGCTCGAGGACATCGCCGTCCGATTCGATTTCGCGCTCCCCGGCGCCGACGAGCTGCGCGACCTGCTCCTGCGGGTCGCCCGGAAGCTCCCGCGCGAGAACCCGTCGGCGAAGGTCAAGCTGACGCGCGCGGAGGCGGACGGCATCGTCTCGGACCTCCAGGGCCTGACGCTGTTCGAGGCCGAGCGCGCGCTCGCCCGGGTCATCGTCGAGGACAACTCCCTGACGGCGGCGGATCGGCCGCGGATCCGGGAGATGAAGAAGGGCCTCGTCGAGGGCGGCGGGCTGCTGGAGTTCGTTCCGGCGCCCGAGGGAATGGACCAGGTCGGCGGTCTGGAACGGCTCAAGCGCTGGGTCGCGACCCGGCGCGTGGGCTTTCTCCCGGACGCGGGCGAGAAGCCGCTCGATCCTCCCAAGGGCATCCTGCTCCTCGGGGTGCAGGGCTGCGGCAAGAGCATGGCCGCGAAGGCCATCGCGGCGACCTGGGGGCTTCCCCTGCTCGAGCTCGACGCCGGCAGCCTGCTCGCCCCGTTCGTCGGGGAGTCGGAGCGCAACCTCCGGGAAGCGCTCCGGCGGCTCGAGCGCATGGCGCCCTGCGTCCTCTGGATCGACGAGATCGAAAAGGCGTTCGTCTCGACCGGCGCCTCCGAATCCGACGGCGGGGTGTCCAAGCGCCTGCTCGGGACCCTCCTGACGTGGATGCAGGAGCGCGCCTCGCGCGTCTTCCTCGTCGCCACCGCCAACTCCATCCGGGAGCTGCCCCCGGAGCTCATGCGCAAGGGTCGGATCGACGAGGTCTTCTTCATCGATCTTCCCGACGCGAAGGCGCGCGAGGACATCTTCCGGCTGCACCTCGCGCGGCGGGGCGAGGACCCCGCACGGCTGGACGCACCAGCGCTGGCGAAGGCCTCCTCCGGCTTCTCGGGGGCCGAGATCGAGCAGGCGGTCGTGTCCGCCCTGTACGAGGCGCGCGCCGGGCGCTTCCCGCTCGACTCCGCCGCGATTCTCGTCGCGCTGCGGACGACGCGGCCACTGTCGGTCCTCCGCGGGGAGGAGATCGCCGCGCTGCGGGCCTGGGCCGCCGGACACTGCGTGTCCGCATCGGACAGCTCTCCCTCGACCGAGTGAGAGCCTAGCGGGTGACGCTGTAGGCCAGCCCGAGACCCCGGGGATCCGCCTCCGCGCCTCCCAGGTACCGGTGCAGCCAGTCCATCACCGTGTTGTGCCACAGGCACGAGTTCCCGGGCTTCAGGACCCAGTGACCCTCGTCGGGGAACGTGAGGAGCTTCGACGGCACGCCCTGCAACTGCAGCGCGGTGAAGAATTGCAGTCCCTGCCCGAAGGGGACGCGGTAGTCCCGCTCGCTCGTGATCACGAGCGTCGGAGTCTTCAGGTGGGCCGCCGCGCGCATCGGGTTCCACTTCTCGTAGAGCGGCGAGTCCCAGGGCCAGCCGCGGAACTCCCACTTCGGGAACCACAGCTCCTCCGTCTCCAGAGCCGCGGAGGTGGTCTCGAAGATGCCGTCGTGCGACACCAGGGCCCGGAATCGCTGCGTGTGGCCCGCGATCCAGTCGATCATGTAGCCGCCGTAAGACGCGCCGGCGGCCCCGATCCTCGTCCGGTCGACGAAGGGAAGGGACTCGAGGTCGTCGGCCTGCCGCATGAGGTCGTCGTAGACGCGGCCGGCCCAGTCGCCGCTGATGGCGTCGAGAAACTCCTGCCCGAATCCCGTCGAGCCGCGGGGGTTGGCGGCATAGACCACGTAGCCGTACGCCGCCCAGACCTGCGGGTTCCAGCGGTAAGACCAGCCGTCGACCCACGCGCCCTGCGGACCGCCATGGATGAGAAAGACCGCCGGGTACTTCCGGGTCGGATCGAATCCCGGAGGCTTCACGACCCAGGCGTGGAGCTTGCGCCCGTCCGCCGAGTCGGTCAGGCGCTCGGAGACCTCGCCCATCGCCGTCTCCCCGAAGAGCGCGTCGTTGACGTGGGTCAACGCGGCGATCCCCGTCCCGTCGGAGCGCGCGCTCCAGATCTCCGCGGCCCGGGAGAGCGTGCTCACGCCGAAGAACAGCCGGTCTCGCATCAGCTCGATCCCCGCCACCGTCCCGCCGGTCCACAGCGTCGCGGGAGGCCCGCCCTCGACCGGGACGCGGTAGATCGCCTCGCGGCCGCGGGCCTGCGTCACAAGGACGAGGCTCCGCGAGTCGGGGGCCCATCGAAAGTCATCGACCCAGAAGTCGAAGTCCTCCGTCAGGCCGCGGACCCGGCCCGTCGCGCGATCGTAGAGCTCGAGACGGAAGCGATCCGACTCGAATCCCGCCCGCCTCTGCGAGCGATAGGCGATCCACTTTCCGTCCGGGGAATAGCGGGGCGAGCCGTCGAACGCCGGATTCGAAGCTGTCACGTTCCTCGCCGGCGAGCCGCCGGATGTCGGCACGAGGAAGAGATCGGCGTTGGTCGAGAGCGCCTCGACGCCGTCGGGGTTCGATGCGAAGACGAGCTCCCTCGAATCGGGGGACACGTCCCAGTCGGCGCCTCCTCCGACCGCGAAGGGGGGCGCGTCCCGGTCGCCCGGGGTCAGGTCGACCGCCCCCCCGCTGCCCACGGGGATCCTCCAGATGTGGGTGCGTGTTCCCTCTTTCCACGAGTCCCAGCGCCGGAACAGGAGCCGCTCGGCCACGCGCGCCTTCACCCGGGCCTTCTCGCGGGCTTTCAGCGTCCGGTCGAGGCACGCGGCGTCGGAGCAGTCCGGAAAGACGTCCGATGAGATGAAGAACGCCCTCCCGTCCGGGGACCAGGTGAAGCCGTCGACCCCCGTCGGCAGCGACGTCGCCCGCGCGGGTTGCCCGCCGGCGAGCTCGAGCGTCCATATCTGATATCCACCGTCGCGGTCGGACAGGAACGCCAGCGATTTCCCGTCGGGAGAAAAGCGGGGGTCCGCGTCCCGGTTCTCGCCGGACGTCAGGCGGCGCGCCGGGGAGCCGGCGGCGTCGACGTCCACGAGCCAGATCGCGGATCGCGTGGTGTTCGCGTCCACGTCGGGAGCCCCGAGGGCGAACGCCACCCGTTGCCCGTCGGGCGAAACGGAGAACCCCCCGAGCCGCTGGAGCCTCGCGAGCTGCTCGAATCGAAGCGGGCGCGGGGCCTCCGCCCCCAGGGCGGCCGCGCAGAGCAGCGCGCAGAGCGCGGAGAGCGTCCGTCGTCGCATGCGATTCCTCCGGCCCGCGATTCTATCCGGCGCCGCTCGCGCGCCCGCGGCCCGCATCGCTTTGGTATCATTCCGAGTTCCGCGGGGGGGCCCGCCAAAGGAGCAGCATGTCGACTGCGGTACTCGAAGAACAGCGCGCGGAAGCCGCCCGGCGGTCTCCGGCGATCAACGATTTCTCCATCCACGTGGCCACGGCCAACGGCTCGGGAAGCCAGTCATCCAACAGCATCCTCATGCGGTCGATCTTCCAGATGGGCATCCCCGTGTCGGGGAAGAACCTGTTCCCCTCCAACATCCAGGGACTCCCGACGTGGTTCACGATCCGGGCCTCCAAGGACGGGTTCATCGCGAGGCGGCGCGACGTCGGCGTTCTGATCTGCATGAACCCGGAGACGGCTCACGACGACGTCCGCACGGTCGCCTCGGGCGCGGCCGTGATCTACGAGGAGTCCCTGAAGCTCGATGGATTGCGCGAGGACGTCCACTTCTATCCCGTGCCGTTCCAGAAGCTCGTCCTGGAGCTCGTCCAGGACGGCAAGCTCCGTCGCCTGGCGATCAACATGATCTACGTCGGCGTGGCCGCCTGGCTCCTGGACGTCGACATGGCGGAGATCGAGAAGGCCGTGGCCAAGCAGTTCAAGAGCAAGGCGGCGGCCGTCGAGATCAACCTGCGCGCGATTCGCGGCGGCCTGGAGTGGGCGTCGAAAAACCTCACCAAGCGGGACCCCTTCCGTGTGGAGCGCATGAACGCGACCGCCGGAAAGATCATCATCGAGGGAAACGCCGCGGCGGCGCTCGGCTGCATGATGGCCGGAGTGCAGTTTCTGGCCTGGTACCCGATCACCCCGTCCTCCTCGCTGGCCGAATCGCTGATCGACTACGCCGCCAAACACCGGCTGGATCCCGAGACCGGGAAGCCGACGCTGGCGGTCGTTCAGGCCGAGGACGAGCTGGCGGCGCTCGGCATGGTTCTCGGGGCGGGCTGGGCGGGGGCGCGCGCGATGACGACGACTTCGGGCCCGGGCATCTCCCTGATGTCGGAGTTCACGGGCCTGGGGTACTACGCCGAGGTCCCGGCGGTCATCGTGGACGTGCAGCGAGTGGGCCCGTCGACGGGCCTGCCGACCCGGACGATGCAGGGCGACATCAGCTCGACGTACTACCTGTCGCACGGGGACGCCAAGCACATCCTCCTGCTGCCCGGCTCCGTCGAGGAGTGCTACTCGATGGCGATGGACGCCTTCGACCTGGCCGAGCGGTTCCAGACCCCGGTCTTCCTGATGACCGATCTCGACCTGGGGATGAACAACTGGATGGCGGACCCGTTTCCGTATCCCGACAAGCCCTTCGACCGCGGCAAGGTGCTGCGCTCGAAGGAGGAGTTCGACGCGCACGTCGCGAAGTTCCGCGAGTTCGCGCGCTACCGGGACGTGGACGGCGACGGAATCCCCTACCGCACGCTTCCGGGCTTCGTCGATTCGAGCGCCGCGGCGTACTTCACGCGCGGATCCGGCCACACGGACCGCGCCACTTACACCGAGCGGCCGGACGACTACCAGAACAACATGGACCGCCTCGCTCGCAAGTTCGAGAACGCGCGGCTGGCCGTTCCGAAACCCGCCGTGGCGGACTCGACCGGATCCCCCGTCGCGATCATCGCCTACGGCTCCTCGGACTTCGCGGTCGAGGAGGCGCGCTCCGTCCTGGCGCGCAAGGGCATGCGGACGGACTACCTCCGCCTGCGCGCGCTCCCGTTCACCCCGTCCGTGGCCGAGTTCATCCGCGCGCATGAGCGCGTCTACGTCGTGGACCAGAACCGCGACGGCCAGATGTACGACCTGCTCCGACTCGAAACCGGGACCGAGTGCGGCCGGCTGCGCACCATTCGCCACTACAACGGCTTCCCCCTCGACGCCGAGACGGTGATCGAGGGGATCGAGGCCGGGGAGAAAAAGTGATGTCCTCCACCACCGGCGCCGCCGCGACCCCGGGTCCCGCCCCCGCCACCAACCGGGTGGGCCTGACCGTGAAGGAATACGGCGGCCTGAAGTCCACCCTGTGCGTCGGCTGCGGCCACGACGTCATCACTCGTCAGATCACCCAGGCGATCTACGAGATGTCGATTCCGCCCTACAAGATCGCGAAGATGTCGGGAATCGGATGCTCGTCGAAGACGACGGCCTACTTCGCCGATCGGGGACACGGATTCAACGCGGTCCACGGGCGGATGCCTTCGGTCGCGACCGGCGCCATGATGGTCAACCCCTCGCTCGTCTCGATCAGCGTGTCCGGGGACGGAGACACAGCCTCGATCGGCGCGGGCCAGTTCGTGCACCTGCTGCGCCGCAACGTCCCCATGGTCTACATCGTCGAGAACAACGGCGTTTACGGGCTGACCAAGGGGCAGTTTTCCGCCACCGCCGACGCCGGGTCGAAGCTCAAGACCGGCGTCGTCAACGATCTCCCCGCGATCGACCTCTGCGCGATCGCGATCGAGCTCGGCTGCGGCTACGTCGCCCGCTCCTTCTCGGGCGACATGAAGCAGCTCCTCGGGCTCCTGAAGGGGGCGCTCGCGCATCGCGGAACCGCCCTGCTGGACGTGATCTCTCCCTGCGTCACGTTCAACAACCACGACTCCTCGACCAAGTCCTACAAGTGGGCGAAGGACCACGAGATTCCGATCCAGGAGATCGGCTTCATCCCCTACTTCGAGGAGATCGTAGTGGACTACGACCCGGGCACCACGCAGGAGATCCAGCTCCACGACGGCTCGCGCATTCGCCTGCGCAAGCTCCGCGCCGACTACGACGCCACGGACCGGGCCGCCGCCCTTGCCCTCTGCCAGGAGGCGCAGGCCAAGACGGAATTCCTGACGGGACTGATCTACGTCGAGCCGGCCAAGAAGGACTTCATCGAGCTGTCCGGCATCGGGACGGCGCCGATCGTCGAGATTCCCGATTCGGGTCTGCGCCCCTCGCCGGAAGTGCTTCAGGAGATCATGGAGTCGCTGAAGTGAAGACCGCCACGATGATCCTCCTCCCGGCAATCTTCCTCGCCGCCCCCGGATTCGCCGCCGCGACCGGCGCTCCCACGCCCAGGGCCAAGGCCACCGCGGCGCCCACCAACTCCTGCGCCTCGTGCACCGAGCGGCGCCCCACGCTGGACCCGGCCCGGTTCGCCCGGGGATCCGAGCCCGGGGTCGCCGAGGGCTACGCGGCCGCGCGCCGGATTCCCGGGCTGCTCGACAAGATCCACTGCTTCTGCGAGTGCGCCGAGAGCCCGATGTTCCACCACAAGACTCTCCTGACCTGCTTCACGAACATGCACGCGGCCGGCTGCGGGATCTGCCTCTCCGAGGCGAATCTGGCCGCGCAGCTGAAGGACAAGGGCATGAGCGACGCGGAAGTGAAGAACACGGTCGAGTCCGTGCATCGCACCGAGGGACACCGCCCGACGTCCTCATAGGTCCACGACCTCGGGCAGATCCCCCGCCCACGCGTTGGCCGCGATCACGTTGTAGGCCCCGACCGAGCCGATCAGGATCACGTCGGCGACGCGCGGCCGTCCGAGCGCTTCGCCCGCGGACAGGCGATCCCGGTCCACGGGCAAGGGTCCGGCCACTTCGACGCGGCCTCCTCCCGGCCGCGAGGGGATCGCGCGGAATCGATGCCGCCCCTTGGGGACGAACAGGGCGTGCGACATCCTCGAGGCGTCCACGTACACCCGGCCCGCCGTCACGCGCAGGACCCGCGCGACCAGCGTGAACGCGTCGGCGGCGAGCGCCCGTCCCGGCTCGGCGAGCACCCGGGCCCCCGGGAGCGCGTGCCGGGCCCGCGCGGAGAGCCTCGCGAGAACCGTCACGGGCGGCGGCGGCGCTGACCGCGGCCGGCCCGACGCGCCGCGGCGCGCCTCGCCTTCGGCCGCGAAGCCCCCTCCGGCGTCGAGCACGCCGACCTCGATCCCCGCCTCGCGCAGGCGAGAGGCGATCCGTCCCGCTTCGCCGACGGCGGCGGCGAATGGCGCACTCGAGGAGATGCCCGTGCCGAGATGGAAGGCGAGGCCTTCCGGCGAGGTCGCCCCGCGGCGGTCCATGCCCCGGGCCCATTCCGGAATCCGCGCGGGCGTAAACCCGAAGCGGCCCTGCGACGGCTCCGCCGAGGAGGCGCGGAACCGGAGCAGGCATCGGGGGCGGATCCGGAGGGATCCGGCCCTCGCCCCGATGGCCTCACCGTCCTCCGGGCCGTCCGCGACGATCCACGCTCCGAGCGAGAGCGCGCGATCGAGGACTTCCGGGGCCTTGGCAGGACCCTGCAGGATGAGCCGATCTCCCCCGATGCCGCGAGACCGCGCCGCCTCGAGGTCTCTCCCGCACGCCACCTCTGCCCCCAGCCCCTCCCGCGCCAGGATGTCGAGAAGGGCGGGATGGCGGTTGCACTTGTAAGGGTAGAAGAGCTCGAGCCGCCCGGCCGACCGGGCGGCATCCTTCCAGCGGCGCGCGACCGCGCGCGCGAGACGCGCATCGAACACGTAGAACGGCGTGCGCCGATCCCGCGCCAGGCGCGCGGCGACTCGGGTCACCCGCGCGAGGGCGTCCGGCTCAACCATTCGGAGGCCGCGATGCGGTCGGGCTTTCCCGAGGCGGTTCGGGGGATGGACGGGACGCTCACGAGTCGTCGGGGCCGCGCGAACTCGGGCAGACGGTCGCCGGCGTGCGCCCGGATCTCCTCCATCAGTGCCGCCGATGCGTCCCGCAGGACCACGAGGACCCCGAAGGACCGGCCCATCGGCACGGCGGCCGCCTCGGCGACGCCCGGATGCTCGCCAATCGCCGCCTCGACCTCCTCCGCGCAGAGGATGCGGTCCCCCGATCGCAGCGCGAAGTCCAGCCGTCCTCGGACATGCAGCTCGCCCTCCTCGTCGATCGAGCCCGCGTCGCCGGTCCGGAGCCCTCCCCGGGCGTCGAAGGGATCGGCGTCCCCGTCCGACAGGTAGCCCCGGAACACGGCGGAGCCCCGCAGCCGGACCTCGCCGGGCTCGCCGGCGTCAAGGGCGCAGCCGTCCTCTCCGACGATCGCGACCTCCATTCCCGGAGCCGCCGGCCCGCTGGAACCCTTCCGCCGCGGGCGGTCCGCGGGCTGGCGGGCCCCGAGGCCGCTCGATTCGGTCATCCCGTAGCCGGATCGAACCGGCACGCCGCGAATGGACTCGATGGCGTCCGCGTCCGATTCCCGCGGCAAGCCGCCGCCGCACCGGAGGGCCGACATCCTTACGCGGGAGGAGTGCCGCGCCGCCAGGCAGAGCAACGCCGTCGGCAGCAGGACCGCGGTCGCGCCGAGGCGCTCCGCCTCCGCGAGGGGATCGCGGCGGGGAGCGAAGAAGACCGCCTCCGCCCCGAGCAGGAGAGCGTTCAAGACTCCGCGCGCGAATCCGAAGATCTGGGCCGGCGAGAGCCCGATCGCGAGCCGATCCTCCCGGCCCACCTCGTTCCACGACGAGAACGCCAGCGCGGCGGCCAGCAGGTTCGCCTCCGACAGCGGGACGGCCTTGGACGGGCCGACGCTGCCCGAGGAATAGAACACCGACGCGTCGGCGGGCGCTCGCGCCGCGGACCGGATCGCCCGCTCGCGCGCGGAACGAAGCGACGCCGGCGTATGGGGAGGGTGGGACACCGACGGAATCCCACGCAGCCGCGCGGCGAAGAAATCGACGACGAACGCGATCGGCTCGGAGCCCTCGAGCGGCACGAGATCCGCCCCGTCCAGCAGCGCCGCCCGCCGCTCGACCGCGTCGAGGAGCTCGGAGTAGGTGAGCCGCTCGTCTCTGCAGGCGAGCGCCGGCGAGCGCGCGCGGGTCCCCGCGATCTCCGCCAGGCGCTCGAAGAGGCTCACGCGGGGCGAACCATGCGGTTCCAGTACACGAGGCCGTCGATGTCCAGAGGCGCCCGGGCAGCGACCTCCTCCAGAATCCGCGCGAAACCGTCCCGGGCCGCGCTCTCGTCGGGCGGCAGCGGATCTCCCAGCGTGACCTCCCAACGGCGGCCCGGCAGCGTCACGAAGGCCGCGCGGCACGGGACCCCGGTCAGGCGAGCCAGGCGAAACGGCCGCGGGTCGAGGGAGACGCCGGCTCCGAGGAGCCGGGCCGGAAACGTGTCGCGCTCGGGAAGATCGGCGGCGAGGATCAGGCTGCCGGAGCGGAGAGAGGACCGAATCCGCTGCGCGCTCGCCGAGGACAGCACGTGGGGAAAGGGAATCGGGAATCGGCGATCGAAAAGGGCGTCCTTGGCGGCCGCATCGGTCCGATCGAAATTATAGGGCGCGATCACCGACGCGGCGGCCACGCCGCGGGAGCGCAGGAGATACCGGAGAGCCAGGAGGGATCCGATGTGAGCGGTCACGTAGATCGCGGGACGAGGCGATGGGGCCGCGCCCGACCAGTTCGCTCCCCAGTCGCCGCCGGCGAGCGCACGCGTCGAGAATCCGCTCAGCCGCCGGCGGGCACGCGCCGCGGCCGGGCCCGGCTCCGCGGGGAGTCCGGGCAAGACGGCGGAGAGCTGCCGCCAGGCCTCGGCGGAGATTCCGGTCCAGCGCTGCACGTCTCCCTCGCCTCGAAACGGCCGCCAGGCCTTGAGCCGGGACGACAGCGCGCCGGAGCGAAGGGCGTTCACGGAGCGGAAGCGGAGGCGAAGACCATGCTCCACGGCAGCCGGTATCCATCGCTGACCTGCGTCAGGCCCAGCCAGTTCAGGGCCGCCTCGAGGTCGGGATCCTGCGTATCCCCGCGGAGCCCGAAGAGCTCGCGGCAGAAGAAGCGTGCGTCGGACCGCGACGAGAATCTCCAAGAGAGATCGACGGCTTCCGCTCGGACACCGTCGCCCCCGGCCCGCTCCAGCAGGCTCCGAAGCCTCGCCGGATCGCCGAAACGGCCCGCGTGCCCCGTGTCCGTGTGCGCATCGACGAATCCGTTCAGGAAGCGCGCCGCGCGCGTTTCCGCGCCCACGTCGCCGATCGCGACCCGGCCGCCCGCAGCCGTCACGCGCAGCATCTCGCCGATCACGGGCTCGAGCTCGTCCGCGTGATGCAGCACGGCGAGGCAGCCCGCGGCGCCGAAGACGCGGTCCCCGAATGGCAACCGTTCGTACTCCGCGACGGCGCGCAACGCGTAGCCTTCGGCCTCCACGAGAAACGCCGCGGACTCGTCGCAAGCCACCGGGAGGGATTCCATTCCGGAGGCCGCCGCGAAGTTCGCGAGGAACCCGCCTCCGGCGCCGACGTCCAGCCAGCGCGTCCCCGGGACGAGATCCAGGTGAGCCAGGATTCGCTCCCCCTCCTCCGCCCGGGCCTCCGGAAAGAGGCGATTCGCGCTGTTGTAGCGCGCCCCGCGGGCGTCGAACACCGTGCGGTATTCGGTCATGGTCATCTCCGAGGTGCCGCCGACGAGAAATGAAGGGAGATTACAGGCTCTTCCGCGACGCCTGGCTCGGCGCGTTCAGCGGACCCGGCCCGGCGTCGCGCTCGCCCAGCGGAATGCACTCCTCCCGCAGCCGGTCCCTCTCGCCGCTGCCGGGAATCACGGGCAGCATCGACGCGTCGGCCGGAGGAGTCGTGCCGTCGCCCGGATAGTACGGGCGGTACCCGTAGCCGTACCGCAAGATTTCCGCGGGAGTCTCGCGGAGACGATCGATCGAATACACGGCGTCTTCCCGGTTGAAGAAGGCCATCTCGGAATTGCGGGTCATCCAGATCGCGTCCTTGGGGCAGGCATCGACGCAGAAGCCGCAGAACACGCATCGCATCATGTCGATGTCGAAGACCACCGGGTACTTTTCGTATGCGATCCGGGGATGCTCGCCCGCGACGATCGTGATGCACTCGGCGGGGCAGGCCTGCTGGCACATGAAGCACGCCACGCACTTGAGCGTCCCGTCCTCGCGCTCCTTGAGGATGTGCTTCCCCCGAAAGCGGCCCGAGTAATTCCGCATCTGCTCCGGATAGAGGATCGTCGGAAGGCCCTTCATGTGGACGATGTTCCGCAGGAAGTGTCGCAGCGTCACGGCCATGCCCCGGAAGATCTCCGGGAGATACAGCCGCTGCAGCAGCGTCATCTTCTCGGGGATCCGGCGGGAGACGTCGATGACTCCGCTCACCGATCGAGCTCTCCCGCGATGATGTTGAGCGTGCCGAGCGTGGCGATCGCGTCGGACACCGTGCCTCCGACGACGATCTGCTCGAAGGCGGCCATGTTCGGAAAGCACGGGGGCCGGACCTTGAGCCGGTAGGGGCCGCCGCGCCCGTCGGACACCGCGTAGAAGCCGAGCTCGCCGTTGGCTCCCTCGATCCACTCGTACCGCTCGCCCGGAGGGACCCGGATTCCCTCCATGACGAGCTTGAAGTGATAGATCAGCGATTCCATGTCGTGGTAGACGGCGTCCTTCGGCGGAAGCACGACGCGCCAGTCGTCGGAGTTGACCGGGCCCGAGCTCGGGAAGATGTCGAGGGCCTGGCGGATGATCTTGAGCGACTGCCGCATCTCCTCCATGCGCACCAGGTAGCGCGAGAAGTTGTCACCGTCGGTGGCGATCGCGACGTCCCAGTCGAAGCGGTCGTAGAAGTCGTAGGGGCGGGCGCGGCGCACGTCGTAGGGAACGCCCGAGGCCCGGAGCATGGGGCCCGTCATCCCCCAGCCGATCGCCTGCTCGCGCGTCACGACCCCCGTGCCGGCGAGGCGGTTGCGGACGATGCGGTTGCCGTCCACGAGCTTCTCGACGTCCGCCAGGAACTTGGGGATCGACTCGAGCAGCGCCCGCGAGCGCGGCACGAAGTCCCCGGGCACGTCGATCGCCAGCCCCCCCACGCGGACGTACGAGACGGTCAGCCGCGCGCCGCAGCAGGCCTCGATCAGGTCGTAGATGTTCTCCCGGTTCTGGTACAGGTAGATGAAGTTCGTCAGCGCGCCGATGTCCACTAGGTTCGCGCCGATGCACACGCAGTGGTCCATGATCCGGGAGAACTCGGAGAGGATCGTGCGGACGAGCACGCCGCGGTCCGGGACCTCGATTCCCAGCATCTTCTCGACCGTACGCACGTAGCCGACGCCGTTGATCATCGCCGAGACGTAGTTGAGCCGATCGGCGTAAGGGATGACCTGGTTCCAGTGATGGGTCTCCGCCATCTTCTCGAAGCAGCGGTGGAGGTACCCGATGATGGTCTCGGCGCGAACGATCCGCTCGCCGTCGAGGCGCGCGATCAGGTGGATGATCCCGTGCGTGGCGGGATGCGAGGGCCCGATCGAGATGGTCTGGGTCTCGAAGTGGCCGGCCCGCTCGTCGGTCTGCTTGGACCACTCGGGCATCCGCAAGTCGTCCTCGGCGTAGAACCAGCGCTGCCCGGGAGCGTAGTCCTTGCGCAGGGCATGCCCCACGAAGGCGTCGTGGCAGAGAAGGCGATGCAGGTTCGGGTGCCCCGAGAACTCGATCCCGAAGAGGTCGTAGGCCTCGCGCTCGAACCAGTTCGCCGCTGGCCACACGTCCGCGACGCTCGGCATCGACGGGCGGCCGCCCTCCGCGACGGGCAGAGCCACCCGCACGCGTAAGTGCTCGTTGCGCGAGAGCGAGTGCAGGTGCGCGACGACTTCGAAGCGCGCGCGATCGCCGGGCCGCCGCAGGTTATCCACGCCGCAGAGGTCCAGGAACAGGTCGTACTGGCAGGCGGGATCGTCCCTCAGGAAGCGGGCGAGCGCGGGCCAGTGCTGGGGCAGGACCTCCACGGTGGGGAGGTCCCCGTCGACGACCACGGGCTGTCCGGCGACGAGAGATTCGGAGAGACGATCCCGCAGCCGCTCGGCCGCGCGAGAGAGGAGGGCGGTTTCGACGGACGTCACGCCGGCTGGTCCGCGGCGAACCGCGCCGACCGGGTATCCCGGGACTTCTCCCCGGAGGCGATCTTCTTCTGGAGCTCCAGGATCGCGTAGATCAGCTCCTCGGGGGTCGGAGGGCAGCCCGGCACGTAGACGTCCACGGGAACGATCTCGTCGATTCCCTGTGTGACGTGGTACGCGCGGTAGAAGCCCCCCGAGGAAGCGCAGACGCCCATCGAGATGACCCACTTGGGCTCCGGCATCTGGTCGTAGATCTTTCGAAGGACCGGCGCCATCTTGTCGGTGACCGTGCCGGCGACGATCAAGAGATCCGCCTGGCGCGGGGAGAAGCGGACCACCTCCGAGCCGAATCGCGAGATGTCGTAGTGCGCGGCGGCCACCGACATGAACTCGATTCCGCAGCAGGCCGTGGCGAAGGGAAAAGGCCAGAGGGAATTCTTTCGGGCCCAGCCCACCATGGTCTCCATTCGGGTGACGAGGAAGTCCGTTCCGGCTCCTCCGGCCGCGGAAGCGGGAGGGAGGGAGGGAAGCGCGTTCTTCTGGCCGAAGAGTGGCATCGGGCGGGGATTCTATTTCAAAAGGGCGCCCCGGCGCGCGGATCGCCGCCGCCTATCCGAAGTTGACGGTGTAGGACAGGGTCTTCATGTCCCGCATTCGATCGAGATAGATCAGTCCGTCCAGGTGATCGATCTCGTGCTGCAGCACCCGGGCGTGATATCCCGACGCCTCGAACCGCACCGGTTTGCCCGCCCGGTCGACGGCCTTTACTCGGACGGTCGCAAAGCGCGGCACGGACCGGCCGAGGAGGAAGGGGACGGAGAGGCATCCCTCCGAGTCCTCCTCCGTCGCGTCTCCCACGCCCTCGTACGTCGCATTGAAGAGCGCCGTCAAGGGGATGTCGGGCTCGGAGCGCTTGCGGGTCTCCGGATGGACCTCGTAGAGAAAGGCGCGCAGCGGGGTGAACACCTGGGGTGCGGCGATGCCCGTGCCGTCGTACTCGCGCATCGTGTCCTCGAGGTCCGTGAGAAAAGCCTCGTAGTCGCCCCGGCCGATCGCTTTCGGATCCACGTCCGATGAGACCATCCGCAGCGTCTTCACCCCGAGCTTGGCGATCTTCAGGATCATGGCGCAGATCTTAACCGCGGCCTGGGGAGTGGTGCCCAGGGACGGAATTGAACCGCCGACACAGGGATTTTCAGTCCCTTGCTCTACCAACTGAGCTACCTGGGCATCCGGGGAAAAACCGGAGCGCGGAGTCTAGCAGGTGGGAAACGGCGAAGGAAGCCGTCGCCAGGGGCGCGACGCCGGAGTTTAAAATCGCGGAACGCCGCGCGCCGGAACGCGCCGAGGCCGGCGCACGTTCGAGCGCCTCTCTCGGAGCCGTCCGAATCCCGACCGCCAGCAGATGGCCGTTGTTCTGCGCGTAGATTCGCCCGTCGGCACCGATCGAGACGGGCGTGTACGTTCCCGACTTGAGCTCGACGTAGACGTCGTCTCCGTCGATCAGGGGCGCCGCGTAGTGGGCGAAGAGTTCCCCCCGGCCTCCGCGATCTCGGCGTCCGCGATCTCGGCGTCCGCGAAAGGGTCGTACACGACCTCAGCGAGAATCGACGCCAGCGGCTGACCCGCGGCGGACGACGCTCCCGTATGTCCCGGGTCGCGACCCCACTGCGGCCAGGAGGGCTGCGCCCGCGCGAGTCCCGGTATCCCCAGCGCGAGGAGAGCCGCCGCGAAGAACACGCGGGCACTCTCGTGTCCCTTGTTCCGCGGGCCGATTCGAATGATCATTCCCGTCGGATGATAGGGCGAATGAAGGGGGCGGAGGGAATTCCCCTCGGCCGGAGGAGGTTTTCGGTGCACATGTTCCCATCAATCGTCCGTGCTGCCACCGTCGGGGCACTGGCCTTTGTTTTTCTGATCGGCCAATCGACTCCGGGTCTCGCCCAGCAGCCCCAGACCGCTCCGACCGCCGCCCCGCCGGCGAACCGGGCCGTCACCAGCCCGGGAAACGCCGAGTGGGCTTCCACCGCGGAGGACGCGCAGGAAAAGGCCGCCGCCCAGCACAAGCTCGTCTACTATGAGTTCGAGAGCCCGCGATGCGACGACTGCCGCCGGATGCAGGCGCTGCTCTATCCCGCGTTCGACTTCGAGGCACTGCTGACGGGATTGGTCCCGGTCAAGCTCGCAATGGATTCCGCGGATGGCAAGGCGGTCGGCGCGCGCTATTCCGTGACCGAGGCTCCCGCCGTCGTGATCGCGTCTCCGGAGGGCCGCCTGGTCTTCCGGATGCAGGGGTTCAAGGACGCGGATGATTTCTATCGGCACGCCCGCAAGGATCTGGCCGGCTACCGCGAGTTCGCCCGAAAGATCGACGGTCAACACGTCGCGACGCTGTCGGCGGAGGAGGCGTACACGACCGGCCGTCAGCTCTTCGCGCGGCTCGACTACGCGGAGGCCCGGCCGCGCTTCAAGCGCGCGAGCGTCGCTCCGGATGCAAAGCCCGCCTTGCGTGACTCCGCTCTCGAGGGGCTCGCCGCGGCGGAGCTCCAGCTCGAGCAGACCGGGGCCGCCCGACAGACGATCGACAAGCTCATCGCGGGGACGAAGGACCCCGAGGTAAAGGAGCGCGCCGAGTTGTTTCGAGCGCAGATTCCCCTCGCCCAGGGGAAGCCCGACGAGGCCCTGGCCCTCTACAGGCGATTCGAGAGGGACCACCCGAAGTCGAAGTACCTCGAGCAGGTGAAGTCGTTCATCTCGCGCCTCGAGACGGGCGAGACGAAGAAGTGAAGCGCGGATTCTCGGCGCTCCTCTTCGCTGCGGCAGCGCTCGCGCGGGGGGCGGCGCCACCGGATCCCGCTCGCCTGCTGACCGTCGCGGCCGCAGTCTCCAACGATGCGCCCGACCGCGGCACGCTGCGGATCGAAGCGCGTCTCGAGCCGGGATGGCACGTCAACAGCCACCGTCCCTCCGAGGACTACCTCATCCCGACCGCGATCCGACTCGACCCCGCGGCGGGGGCTCGCTTCGGGGAGGCGATCTATCCCGAGGGCAAGAATCAGACGTTCGCCTTTTCGGAAAAGCCGCTCTCGGTCTATGCCGACCGATTCACGATCCTCGTGCCGGTGTCGTGGACGGCGCCGCCGGTCCCGCTAGCGGGCGCGATCGAGTTCCAGGCCTGCAACGACAGCCAGTGCCTGGCGCCCGCCTCCGTGACGTTTCGCGCCGAGACGTCGGCGTCTCGGGCGTCGACAACGCCCTCTCCCGGCGCGGCCGGACTGAGCGGAGGAGCCATCCCCCTTTCCGAGGCGCGTCGGCTGCAGCCCGCGACCGCCGCGCCGGGCGCCTCCCAGGACTTCGGCGACCTGCTCAAGCGCCGCGGACTGCCGGCGGTGCTTCTCCTCCTGTTCGGATGGGGACTCGCGCTCAACCTCACGCCCTGCGTCTACCCCGTCATCCCGCTGACCGTGAGCTTCTTCGGCGGCCAGGCGAGGGGCCAGAGCCGCCGCACCTTCCTCCTCGCCGCGACGTACGTCCTCGGAATGGCGACGATGTACTCGGCGCTGGGAGTCGCCGCCGCCCTCTCCGGCCGCCTGTTCGGCGCCGCTCTGCAATCGCCGTGGGTCGTGGGCGCGGTCGCCGCGATCCTCGTCGTCCTGGCGCTCTCCATGTTCGGCCTCTACGACATTCGCATGCCGACCGCCCTGATGCAGAAGGCGGGAGCGCGACAGGGCTTCGCGGGCGCCTACGGGATGGGCCTCCTCGTCGGCGTCGTCGCCGCGCCCTGCGTCGGGCCCGTCGTCCTCGGACTGCTGGCGTTCGTCGCGGCGACGCAGGACGCGGCGCTCGGGTTCCTCTTCTTCTTCGTCCTGTCGCTCGGACTGGGACTGCCCTTCCTGTTTCTGGCCGCCTTCTCCGGCCGAATCGCGGCTCTCCCGCGCGCCGGGGCGTGGATGGAGGGCGTGAAGAAGGTGTTCGGCTGGGTCCTGCTCGCGATGGCCGCCTATTTCCTCCGCTCGGCAATTCCCGCCCGGATCGGCGACTGGCTCCTCCCGGCCGTGCTCGTTGTGGGCGCCGCTGCCCTTCTCTTTCTGCACGGGCATCTGCGCATGGTGGCTCGCGCGGCGGTCGCGGCTCTCTTCGTCGCGGCCGCGGTGTTCTTCCTACCCTCCCATCCCTCGGCCGGGACGGGACTCGCCTGGGCTTCGTACGACGCCGGCGAGATCTCCCGCGCGAGGCGCGCCACGGTCGTGGACTTTTCGGCCTCCTGGTGCCTTCCCTGCCTGGAGCTCGATCGCAAGACCTTCAGCGATCCCCGCGTTCGCGCCGCTCTCGCTCACCGCAGGCTCTACAAGGCCGACATGACGCGGGCCGGGTCGAAGGAGTCCATGGCCCTGGCCCAGGAGTTCGCGATCCTCGGAGTGCCGACGGTCGTCTTTCTGGACGAAACGGGCCGGGAGCGGAGGGATCTGCGCCTCGTGGGATTCGAGGAACCGGAACCCTTCCTCGCGAGACTCGCGAAGGCCCCATAGCCGTCGCCTCCGCTTCGCTCGGGGTCTGCCTTCGGCACCGGGCCGCGGCTCGTCCGGATGCGGACTCGACCGCGGCCCTGACCCCTCGCTCCGCTTCGGCTCCCGCGGCGCGAACCTCCTCCCTCCTTCGTCGGGAGACTCTTCGCGCCGCCGCGATGGCCCTGTAGCTCGCAACGCGACCAAGGTTCGCGAGCCAGGGCGAGCGAAACGACTCGCGTTGCGGGAGCCCGAGCGAAGCGGAGGCTCCGGTTACGGTAATCGTCCCAGCTTCTTGAGCGCTTCCTTGGCGGCCTTTCGCTGGGCTTCGCGCTTGGACGGACCCCCCCCCTGCGAGAAGGCGACGCCGTCCCAGAGCATTTCCACGAGAAACGCCTTCTCGTGGTCTGGGCCCGACTCCTCGACGACCCGGTACTCGGGCAGCGGAAGGCCCAAGCCCTGCGCCGTCTCCTGGAGGGTGGTCTTGTAGTCGTGGAAAGAGAGGTCCCCGATGTTGATTCCGTCGACCTCGGGGCCGAAGACTCGCCGCACGAGGCCTTCCGTGGCCGGCAGGCCGCCGTCGAGATAGACCGCCGCGACGACCGCCTCGAAGGCGTCGGCCAATAGCGAAGCCTTCTCCGCCCCTCCCGACCGAGCCTCGCCCGCGCCCATCCGGAGGAACCGGCCGATCTCCATCGCGCGCCCCTTCGCCCCCAGCATGGCCGATGAGACCAGGTGCGCCTTGATCTTCGAGAGGGCGCCCTCCTGCAGGCCGGGGAACGAGCGATAGATCAGCTCCCCCACGGCGAACCCGAGGACGGCGTCGCCGAGAAACTCCAGCCGTTCGTTGTTCGGCGCGCGGTTCTCGCGGTTTTCGTTGCTGAACGACTTGTGCGTGAGGGCGCGCTCGAGGAGCTCCCGCTGCTGGAACGTGTAGCCCAGCCGCTGCTCGAACTCGGAGACCGCCTCCGCCGCCTCGCCGTTCATCGCCGTATCAGTGGTGCCGGAGGCCGGACTCGAACCGGCACGGGCCTCTCGGCCCTCGGGATTTTAAGTCCCGTGCGTCTGCCCATTCCGCCACTCCGGCGCGGCCTCGTGAGGAGAAAGACGAGAGGGAAAAATCGGACCCGAGCGCGGGGTCGGGTCGCATGGTCTGCGGTTGCGCGTCGAGCGTCGGAGGCTTCGGGCCTTGTCTCTCGTGGAGGCGACGGGCGGATTCGAACCGCCGAATAAAGGTTTTGCAGACCTCTCCCTTAACCACTTGGGTACGTCGCCACCGTTCGGTCTCGGATTCTACCGCAGGGACCCGGGGCGGCGGCTCAACGGGCGGCGTGGGCGTAGTCGCGAATCAGGCCCGTCACGACACCCTGAATGGTGACGTCGCGAGCATCCACGGTGAGAGGCTTCATCGCCGCGTTTGCGGGCTGGAGTCGCACGCGCGCGCCCTCCGAGTAATACCTCTTGAGCGTCGCTTCCCCGCGGATCAACGCGACCACGGTTTGACCGCTCTCGGCCTTTTCCCGGCGCGCCACGACGACGTAGTCCCCGTCGAGGATCCCATCTTCGATCATCGATTCTCCCCGCACCCTGAGGACGAAGTGATCCCCCTTGCCGAGCATCGAGGCGGGGACCTCGATGGACTCCTCCTGCGGGAACGGCTCGATCGGCCGGCCCGCCGCGACCGATCCCAGCAGCGGAATCTCCCGCGGTCCCCCGGAATCCTCGCGCGGAGAAATGCCGCGGCTGCGATTCCATTCTCGGGAGAGGGCGCCCTTCTCCTCCAGGCGCTTCAAGTGCTTCTGGACGGTCCCGAACGAGGAGAGCTGGAACGTCTCGCGAATCTCGCGCTGCGTCGGAGAGATCCCGTGGGTCTTTCGATATCCGCGGATGAAATCGAGGATTTCCTTCTGACGCTTGGTAAGGTTCATATTTTTACCTAATTTAATTAGGATGTTTTCATGGTTTTCAAAATTAAATAAGGCCGAGGGAACCACCGCGGCCGCCCGGGAGGCCTGACCGAGCGACCCATCGGCCTTGCGGAGTTACTGTAGGCGCAAATGGGGCGCAAGTCAACTCCCGTGTTGCTACCAAAGGCGCCTCGCCGAATCAGCGGACTTCGAAGAGCGCCTCGACCTCGACGGCCACGTCATATGGCAGGGCGCTGACGCCGACGGACATGCGAGCGTGCCGTCCCGCGTCGCCGAAGACCTGCACGAACAGATCGGACGCCCCGTTGACAACCTGGGACTGAGAGGTGAAGTCCGGCACCGAGTTGACGAACGCGGCAATCCGGACGCAGCGCTCCACGCGATCGAGGTCGCCGTCCAGGGCGTCGCGCAGGTGCGCGATCAGGTTGAGCGCGCACAATCGAGCCGCCTGCTGCCCCTCGGCGACTCCGAACTCGCGTCCGAGCTTCCCCACGAACCGGCGCTCCCCGTTCCACTGCGAGAGCTGGCCCGTGAGAAACAGGAGATTCCCCGTGCGGACGAAGGGCACGTAATTCGCGCCGGGGAGACTGGGTGTCGGAAGCTCGATTTCGAGCGAGCTCAACCGATCGTCGATGCGGGTGCTCAAGGGCTAAGGATATCGCGGCGACGGACGGCGACCCGCGTTTCGGGTCTTGGCTTCTAGGCCACCAGAACCTGGGCACGGGTCGTCGAGGCGACGCGTTCCTCGGGTGTCAGGATGCCCCGGAAGTTGAGAGGATCTCCCGCCGAGACGCTCACGGGCTCGGGGTCCGCCGCGGACGCAGACCGCCTCCGGATCGAGCGGAGCAGATCCACGGCCTCCGGCAGGGCGTACTGCTCGCCGTCGAAGCCGACGACGAATCGTCCTCCCCGCGCCTCTCCTCGCGCTTCCAGGGTGCGCAGCGCGCGGGCGATGTCCCGCCAGGGCATCGGGAGACGCTCGCGCGCGAGCGTCCTGCGGAAGACCACCCCGGTGCGCCGGAGCAGCCGCCGCGCCACGAACTCCGGCGACGGCGGCGCGTCCGCCTCGCGCACGAGCATGCTCCAGCGGCCGGCGGTCAGGCCCGTGGACCGGCGCCGGGAGGCGGGAACGATCAGCGAGCGCAGGCCCGCGAACGAATCGCAAGTGACGCGGCCGAGCGCGATCAACTCCGACAGCGACTGCTCGACGACCGCGGCGGAGTGGCGCGTCGCGCGCGAGAGCTCCTGGAAGAACGTCGCCCCGCTCCGCCGCAGCGCCTCGAAGATCTCGGACGCGGTCTCCGAGGGCGCCTGCGACGGCCCGGCGGGCGCGAGTCGGGACCACTCCGGCAGGTCTTCCCGGAGGACCAACCCGATCGGCGTGCGCCGGATCGGGCAGGCCCCCGCGCTCCAGAGGCGCCCCCACACGACCTCGCCGGAAATCGTCAGCTGATCGAGCCACTCCCGGCGATACGCTCGCACCCGCGCCGGCAGGACGCTTCCCTCCCACGCCGCGGCGGGAACCTCGAATCCGGAGAGCTGGGCGACCACCTGCGCCACGCCCCGCGGGCCCTCCAGCCGATGCTCCGGGTCGACGTGCTGCCAGCAGGCCAGGAACCGCAGGAACTGCGATGCCGTCACCGGCTCGATCTCCCGGCGGAGCCGGTCGAGCGTGTAGCGGTGGATGCGCGCCAGCAGCCGCCGGTCGCACCACACCGCTTGGCCTCCGATCCGCGCGCGCAAGACGGCGCCCTCCGTCTCCAGCTCGAGCATCGTGGGATCGTCGCTCGCGACGGGGCCGAGAGCCTCCATTCGGCCGCGCAGGACGGACCGGGCGTCCCTCGGAGCCTCGGACGCGAACCAGCGATCGGCCTCGCGCGCGACGCGGCCCGCGGCGGCGAGCTCGCCCAGCCACGTCCCCCACGAACGGCCCTCCTCGAGCGTGACGTATCCCATCCAGAGGAGAGCCTCGTGGACCTCCTCGAGGCTCTCCGGCTGCGGCCAGGCCTCCTCGCGGACTCGCTCGATGGCTTCCGGATCGAGCACGCCGAGCTCGTCCGCGGTGCGCGCGTCCAGAACCCGGCGGGAGTAGACCGCCCGGGTGCGTCGCTCTTCCAGCGGAGCGTCATCCAGGAAGGTGTAGGGCTGAGAGGAGAGGATGCCGCGAGCGAACGCCGAGGGCTCCGCGGTGTCCACCGCGATCCGTTCGATGACGCCGTCGCGCAGGTCCCGCAGGACCTCGAGGAAGCCCTCCACATCCATCGCCTCGGTCAGGCAATCCTGGATCGTCTGCGCGACGATCGGGTGATCCATCGGAACGGGGATCGCGCCGCCCGGCAGGGTCTCCGGGCAGGCGAGCACCTGAGGAAACGCGTCGGCGAGCAGGTCGTTGGCCCGCATCCGGAGCAGATTCGCCGGAACCCTCTTGCCCCCTCGCGATCGCTCGAGAAGGAGCGCGCGCTGAGCGTTCCAGCGCCAGCGCGTCTCGAACATCGGCGACGCCAGCACCGCCTGGACGAGGACATCGCGCGCGGTTGCGGGGTTGAGGTAGTCGAAGACCTCGTCGAGGGCGAAGCTGTGCTGGGGTCCGAGCGAGAGCACGATCGACTCCTCGTTGGCCGCCGCCTGGAGCTCGAAACCGAACCCCACGCAGAATCGCTTGCGGAGGGCGAGGCCCCACGCGCGGTTGATCCGCGAACCGAAGGGGGCATGGACGACGAGCTGCATGCCGCCGCTCTCGTCGAAGAATCGCTCGAGGATGACGCGCCGCTGCGTGGGGACGGCGCCGAGGACGCGCCTCCCGGCGTCCACGTAGTCCGCGATCTGGATCGCCGCCCCGTCGGGGAGGGCGTCTCCGCAGCCGTCGCGAAACGAGCGGCCGCCCTCCGCGGTCGAGCCCGGGCCGCACGAGTCGCGCAGGCTTCCGATCTCGGCCGCGAGCTCGCGGGTGCGCCCCGGCGCCTCGCCCAGCCAGAACGGAAGCGTCGGAGGCTGGCCCTTGGCGTCCGCCACGCTCACGACGCCGGTCTCCACCCTCAGGATGCGCCAGGACGCGTTTCCGAGCTGGAAGATGTCGCCGCCGTTGGCCTCGATCGCCCAGTCCTCGTTGACCGTTCCCACGACCGTGCCATCCGGCTCGAGGCGGACCTGGTAGTCGGCTGTGTCGGGGATGGCGCCCCCGGAGAGGAGCGCGGTCAGCCGCGCCCGCCGGGTAGCCATCACCCGACCGTTCACCCCGTCGCGATGGAGCAGGGCGTGCCGCCCGCGGGTGTGGAGCGCGATCACCGCGTCGAGCTCCGGCGCCGACAGGTCGCGGTAGGGCCACGCGCGACTCATCACGCTCCGGAGCTCCGTCTCGTCCCAGTCCTCGCTGACGCAGGCGGCGACGACCTGCTGCGCCAGGATGTCGAGGGGTCTTCCCGGAATCGGCGTGCGGTCCAGGACCTCCGCGCGAATGCAGCGCAGGAGCGCGGCCGCCTCCACCAGCTCGTCGAGGGTCAGGGGGAAGAGCCGCCCCTTCGGGATCCTTCGCAGCGCGTGGCCGGCCCGTCCCACGCGCTGCAGGAAGGTCGCGATCGAGCGCGTCGCGCCGACCTGGATGGCCAGGTCGACGTCGCCGACGTCGATGCCGAGCTCGAGCGACGCCGTGGCCACGAGGGCGCGCAGCCTCCCGGACTTGAGACGCTCCTCCGCCTCGATACGGCGAGCGCGAGAGAGGCTCCCGTGGTGGCTCGTGACCGCGTCCTCTCCCAGGAGGCGGGTCAACTGGCCCGCGATCCGCTCCGCCATCTTCCGGGTATTGACGAAGACGAGTGTCGTGCGGTGCTCCCGAACCAGCTCCGCGATCCGCGCGTAGATCTCCTCCCACTGCTCGTGCGAGCAAACCGCCGACAGCGGCGAGGGAGGGATTTCCACGGAGAGGTCGAGCTCGCGGAAGGTCCCGGAGTCCACCAGTGTGCATTCCCGCCCGGGGCCGACGAGGAAGCGGCCGACCTCCTCCAGCGGCTTTTGCGTCGCCGACAGGCCGACCCGCTGGACGGGGCGGCCCGCGACCCGTTCGAGCCGCTCGAGCGACAGGGCGAGATGGCTCCCCCGCTTGTCCCGCACGAGCGCATGGATCTCGTCCACGATGACCGTCCGGACCGAAGAGATCATCCCGCGCCCGCCCTCGCTTCCGAGCAGGAGGTAGAGGGACTCCGGAGTCGTGACCAGGATGTGCGGGGGCCGCCTCGCCATGGACGCGCGCTCGCTTGCGGGAGTGTCGCCGGTTCGGACCTGCACCCGTACCTCGGGGACCCCCGCATCGAGCGCCCGGATCTCCGAGAGCGGGCCCTGGAGGTTCTTCTGGACGTCGTTCGACAACGCGCGCAGGGGCGAGACGTAGAGGACCTCCGTACGATCGGCGAGCGCGTGTCCTTGCGCGATCAGCGAATCGATGGCCGACAGGAACGCGGCGAGCGTCTTGCCTGAGCCCGTCGGCGCCGCGATCAAGGTGTGCCGTCCCTCGCGAATCGGCGGCCACCCGTCGCGCTGCGGAGGCGTGGGCTCCCCGAATCGCGCGGAGAACCAGCGGGAGATGGCGGGATGGAATGGGGCCGGACCAGTCACCGACGCGATGTTATCCGAAGTGCGGGACTCGCCCACGCCGACGCGGCGCCCGGTATGCTCGCCCCATGGATCGGGCATCCGTTCGGGCGTTCCTGCGGCGACGGTTCACCCGCGAAGGCGCCGTCGGTCTCTACTTCACCCTGAGCCTCTTCCTCTGCGTGGCCCTCGCCGTCACCTTCGCGCTTCTCGCGGGCGAGGTCTTCGAGGACACGTTCACGCCGAAGTCCTTCGACGGAGTGGTGGGAGGCTTTCTCGTGGGGGCGCGCTCTCCCGGACTGACTCGGGCGATGCGCATGGTCACTTTCTTCGGCGACCGCTGGTTTCTTCTCTTCGCAACGGCGGCGGTCGGCTCGGGACTCCTCCTCGCCCGGCGCCGCGTCTCGGCGCTCCTCTTCGCGGGGTCGGTTGCGGGTGGACTCGGCCTCACGCTGGCCTTCAAGATCGCGTTCGCCCGCGCCCGCCCCAGGCTCTGGCCGGCCCTCGTCCAAGAAACCACCTACAGCTTCCCGAGCGGTCACGCGACGATGTCCACCGTGTTCTTCGGAGGGCTGGTCGCGGTGATCTTCCACCTCAGCCCACGGCGGCTGGCTCGGATCGCAGCCGTCTGCGTTGCCCTGCTCTTCGTGACCGCCGTAGCCGTCAGCCGCGTGTACCTGGGCGCCCACTGGGCGACCGACACGCTGGCGGGAATCCTGGTCGGGCTCTTCTGGGTGACTCTCTACGCCGCCGGGGCGGAATACGTCGCCCGGGGCGCCCGCGAGAAGCCGGCCGCCCGCTGAGCGCCCGCCCTCGGAATCGGGAATCGGCTCGTCGAGGCGCCGGTCCGCGGCGCTCCGCGTTCGGCGACGCCGTCCGGCGGCTTCTGCCGGCGGTCCGGGACGAGGACCTCGAACCGACATCGGAATTCGCCCGAAGCTCGAGGGCCCGGGAGGCGCCTTCCGCGACTTCGTGATCGCGGATGAGCGGGTCCGCGGGATGGAGGGCTTCTTCAACCTCATCGGCTTCGACTCCCCGGGATTGACGGCCGCGCCCGCGATCGGCGAATACGTCGCCGGCCTGCTCGGCGGTCGAGGCGCGGTGACGAGATCCGCCTAGGGCACCTCAGTCGGCACGAACGAGCCGTCGGTCGTGACGATGACGCGATCGAGCTTGGTCGATACCTCTCGCCCGCGGAACGTCAGGGTGTGCGACCCCGCGGAGAGCGAGAAGGTGCGAGGGTTGATGGTGAGGGGCACTCCGGCGGCCCCCCTTCCATTGAGACGGGTCCACTGCCAGTTGGACGACCACGTCCCCTCCGCCGTGTCGTAGATGTCCTCGCTGCCCGAATCCATCTTCACGAAGAAGGAATCCTGCTGCGGGTTGGGGGACAAAACCCGGCCCCACACGTAGTAGGTGCTCGCGGTGGGAGCGCTGAAAGACCAGGCTCCCGTCCCCGAATTCGACACCGACGTGACCATGAACTGCCCTCCGAACGCGCCCGGATCGGTGTTGTTCCCCATGGGAGCCGCCAGGATGGGAGATTCGGCTTCGACGCGAACGACGAAGCCCGCGGTGGCGCCGACGTTGTTGACCGTAGCGGTGCAGAGCTGCGCGTTGTCGTGGCTGGTCAATGCGAGGCCGAAGTACACGTTGGTGGCCATCGAAAGGGTGTCGGACCCCACGAGGGTCCAGGTCACTCCATCCGAAGAGCTGTAACCGCTGAAGGTGCTGCCGCTGCGCACGACCTTGACCCAGTAGGGCGCCGCGAGACCCGCGTGCGTCGTGCTCGAGGTCAGCCCGCCCGTGGCGATCCGGCGCTGGAAGGACACCCCGTTGCCCGGGGTCAGAACCATCATCGCCTGCCTGGAGTTCGCGGCCAGGCTCTCCCGGATCATCACTCCGGCCTTGGACCAGGGGTTCGTGTTCGTGATGCTGCCCACTCGCGCCAGGATCGTCCCGTTCCCGTTGAGGACCTGGTAGACGTAGTGGAACTGATCCGAGGAGCCCTCGATGTCGGTCCCGGACGCATGCACCGTGAACGTGCCGCTGGAGTAGGTGGCGCTTCCCGGCAGTCCGACGGCGCCGATGTCCTGATGCAGCCAGGGGGCCGGCAAGCCTCCTCCCCCGGGCGTCGGTGTTCTCGTCGGGGTGGCGGAAGGCGCCGCCGACGTGGGCGTGCGCGTGGGGGTTTTCGTGAATGTCGGGGTCCTCGTGTGCGTAGGCGTCGGTGTGCCTCCCGGGGAAGCGGGGAGAAGAACGAAGGCGCCGAACTCCGGGCCGGTGGGAAGCGGAGCGGCCCAGCCCACGGGCGATGCAACCGAGAGGTTGAGCATCGGGATGGAGACGGAGCCACCGTTGTAGGTGCCGGTGACCACCGGGGCGCCGAAGAAGTCGTGGGCATTGCGGATCTCGAAGCCCTGTCCGTTGGAGAGGATGCCGGTGAGATCGACGCTGACCGAGGTAGCCAGAGCCCAGTTGTAGACGGTGATGTTGGCCCGGCCGGCCTCGTAGGCGTTGGGCCGGACGAAGACCTTCAGTCCCGTGGGACGGCTGGAGTAGTAGGTGTTGCTCGGGTACTGACCCTGGGTGAAGCCGCTGATCGGGCCGTAGAAGGTGTTCCCGGTCATGGTGACCGGCAGGCAGTTGTTGAGCGAGGTGCCGTTGGAGACGTAGTTGTTGGTCACCGTCGCATTGGCGCAACCGCCGCTGTATCCGAGGTTGAGCTCGTCGGATGTGCTGGCGAAGCGGTACATGTAGTTGTTCTTGAGGATGGGGTTGTTGGCGACGGTCCCGCTCTCGCCGCCGAGTAAGAGGTTGCGATCGCTGCCCGCGAGGTTCCCGGAGTTGAAGGTCGTGTTGCCCTCGATGTCCA
>JBBRFL010000030.1:0-42762 GCA_038224325.1 Thermoanaerobaculia bacterium
CCGCGACTTCGCGGTCGCCCTGGATCGAGGCGACCCGCTCGCTCGGTTCCGGGAGGAATTCCGCATTCCGAAGAGCGAGAGCGGCGAGGAAGAGATCTACCTCGCCGGCAATTCGCTGGGGCTCATGCCGAAGAGAACCCCGAGGTACGTCGTCGAGGAGCTGGAGAAGTGGAAGCGGCTCGCCGTCAAGGCGCATTTCTCGGGGGAGAACCCGTGGATGCCCTACCACGAGCTCCTCGCGGAGCCGATGGCGAAGCTGGTGGGCGCCTCCCGGACCGAAGTCGTGACGATGAACTCGCTCACCGTCAACCTGCACCTGATGATGGCCAGCTTCTACAGGCCGACCCGCGAGCGGCATCGGATTCTCCTCGAGGATCATGCGTTTCCCTCGGACGACTATGCGCTCGAGTCTCAGGCCGTCGTCCACGGCTTCAACCCCGCCGAAGTGCTCGTGCGGCTGCGGCCCGACACGCACAGACGAACGCACTCGATCGATACCGCGGACGTCGCCCAGGTCCTCGAACGCGACGGTGACTCGATCGCCCTGGTCCTGCTTCCGGGGGTGCAGTACTACACGGGCCAGGCATTCGAGATCGAGGAGATCACGCGGTTGGCGCACGCGAAGGGGTGCGTCGTTGGCTTCGACCTGGCTCACGCGGCGGGAAACCTGGTCCTGCGCCTCCACGAATGGAACGTGGACTTCGCCGTCTGGTGCACGTACAAGTACCTGAACTCGGGCCCGGGCTCGGTGGGCGGCTGCTTCGTCCACGAGCGGCATGGCATGCAGCAGGATCTGCCGCGTCTGGCCGGCTGGTGGGGCCACGAAAAGGAATCGCGCTTCCGGATGGAGCCCGGATTTCGACCGATCCCCGGCGCGGAGGGATGGCAGCTCTCGAACCCTCCCATCCTCTCGCTCGCGGCGATTCGCGCTTCGCTCGACGTCTTCATGGAAGCGGGGGGAATGGAGCCGTTGCGGGAGAAATCGCTCCGCCTCACGGCCTACCTCGAATGGCTGCTTCAGCGGGAAATTGGGGATTCGGTCGAGATCCTCACGCCCGGAGAGCCAAGTCGAAGAGGCTGCCAGCTCTCGTTGCGCGTGAAGGCGCATTCAAGCGGCTCGGGAAGAACCTTCCTCGAAAAACTCGAAGCCGCCGGCGTCACCTGCGACTGGCGCGAGCCGGACGTGATCCGCGTGGCGCCCGTCCCCCTCTACAACCGATACGAGGACGTCCACCGCTTCGTCGAGATCCTTGGGAAGGCGCTGTGAGGACACCCCGCGACACTCCCGAGATCACGGTCGTCGGCGCCGGCCTCGCCGGCTCACTCCTGGCGATCTTTCTGGCCCGGCGCGGACACCGCGTGACGCTTATCGAACGCCGCCTCGATCCCCGGAAGAAGGCGGCGCATACGCCTGCGTCAACCGGGCGCTCCATCAACCTGGCGCTCGCCAATCGCGGCATCTCAGCGCTCGAAGAGGTCGGCGTGATGGAGAGCCTCCGGCCCGCGCTCATACCGATGACCGGAAGGATGCTTCATGACGAGGAAGGACGGCTCCGGCTGATTCCCTACGGCAACAAGCCCCATGAAGTCATCTATTCGGTGTCGCGCGCGGCCTTGAACACGCTCCTCTTGAATGCCGCCGAATCGACCGGCAGAGTCTCGATCCGCTTCGGAGAGACGGTATGCGGCGTCGATTTCGCGGATCGCAAGTTGCGCTTCCTGGCCGGTGAGGATCCCGAGCAGCGGGCGCAATCAACACCCTACGACGTCCTCCTCGGGACCGATGGAACCGCCTCGGCGGTTCGCGCCGCGATCGTGGAACGGACAGGCGGACGGCTCGACGAGGAGCCGCTCGGCCACGGGTACAAGGAGCTCTCGATCCCCGCCGGGGCCGGTGGCCAATTTCGAATGGAGAAGAACGCCTTGCATGTCTGGCCTAGGGGCGAATACATGTTGATCGCGCTCCCCAACGTCGACGGCAGCTTCACCGTGACCCTGTTTCTGCCGAATCAGGGAGAAGAGAGCTTCCAGGTCCTGACGACTCCCGAGGCCGTTGACGCTCTCTTCGAACGCCGATTCGCCGACGCGATTCCGCTCATGCCCGGCCTCGTCGAGGACTTCGTCGGAAATCCCACCGGCCATCTGGAGACGATCCGCTGCGAGCCCTGGTCGTTCGAGGATCATGCGCTCGTCCTGGGCGATGCGGCGCACGCGATCGTTCCCTTTCACGGGCAGGGCATGAACGCGGCGTTCGAGGATTGCAGCGCCTTCGATCAATGTCTGGGAGATCCGGATCGGCCGTGGAACGAGGTCTTCGCGGAATTCGAAAGGCGCCGTCGGCCCAATACCGACGCGATCGCCGACATGGCCCTGGAAAACTACGTCGAGATGCGGTCGACCGTCCGGGAGCCGAAGTTTCAGTTGAGGAAGGATCTTTCCTTCCGCCTCGAGGAGAGGCACCCCGGCCGGTTCATCCCCCGCTACTCGATGGTGATGTTCCACACGATTCCCTACGCCGAGGCGAAGCGGCGGGGAGCGATTCAGGAGGCAATCCTCGACGAGTTGACGAACAGGGCGGCGAGCTTCGATGACGTCGACCTCGCGCGCGCCGACAGGCTGATCGCCGAGCGGCTGGGGAGTACTTGATCAGGCGGAATCGGAAGCTTCGGGCGCGACCTTGACCCGTGACATTGGCGGCGGGAGCCTACGGGCCCGGGTTTGGGGTCGAGTTCGGGTTCGGAGCCGCCGGCGGTTTGGCGGAGGGGGTCGGCCACTTGCCGCGCCTGTGGAAGACGAGAAACGTCTGCTTCACGTTCGTTCCCTGGGTCGCCCACGACTGGCGCGTCCAGGTGTTCCCGAAATCCTGCATCCTCCAGACCATCCGCTCGAGGAGGCCCTCGGGGTTGTCGTCCGTTCCGGCGACCGCCTCCAGCCAGAGCGACGAGGAGTCCTTTCCCCACTTCGCGACCAGCGTGCCCTTCTGGATGCCGACGCGCTTCTCGTAGAGTCGGCCGTCGACCACGATCTGCTCCGCGAGGATCCGGCGGCCCGTTTGCTCGATCGGCTCGATCCAGATGCGGTTTCCGTTCTGCTTCACCGATAGCACCGCGCCCTCCATGGGCCGGGAGACGTTCTGGCTCGCCGCGGCGTCGAGCTCCCAGACGCCGGAGAAATCGATCGGCGCCTTCGCCCGCGAGGCGCCCACGGCGCGCGGAGGTTTCGTCTTCACGGCGGGCGGCGAGGCCTGCCCCGCCAGGCCGGCCGCGCAGAGAATGCCCAGCAGGGCCGGCAACGCGCGGACTCTCATGCCCGCGCCCGCGCCCGGACCGCGCCCAGGGAACGGCGCAGGTACTGCCCGGTGTGCGAGGCGCGCACGCCCGCGACGGCCTCCGGAGTCCCCTCGGCCACGACGCGCCCGCCCGCGTCGCCGCCCTCGGGTCCGAGGTCGATTACCCAGTCGGCGGTCCGGATGACCTCGAGGTTGTGCTCGATCACGATGACGGTGTTTCCCTTCTCGGTCAGCGAGCCGAGGACGCCCAGCAGCTTCTGGATGTCGTCGAAGTGGAGCCCGGTCGTCGGCTCGTCGAGCAGGTACAGGGTCCGGCCCGTGGAGCGGCGCGCCAGCTCGCGAGCGAGCTTGACGCGCTGCGCCTCGCCGCCCGACAGGGTCGTCGAGGACTGGCCGAGCTGGATGTACCCGAGACCCACTTCCACCAGTGTACGGCAGATCGTCGCGATGGCCGGGATGTTCGCGAACACCTCCAGCGCCTGCTCCGCCGTCAGCGCCAGGATGTCGGCGATCGACTTGCCCTTGTAGTGGACCTGCAGCGTTTCGCGGTTGTACCGCTTGCCCCCGCAGACGTCGCACGTGACGTAGATGTCGGGCAGGAAGTGCATCTCGATCTTGATCTGGCCGTCGCCCGCGCACGCCTCGCAGCGCCCACCCTTGACGTTGAACGAGAAGCGTCCCGGGAGATAGCCGCGCGCCCGCGCCTCGGGTGTCCGCGACATCAGCTCGCGGATCGGGTTGAACACGTTCGTGTAGGTCGCCGGGTTCGAGCGCGGCGTCCGGCCGATCGGAGACTGGTCGATCGCGATGACCTTGTCGATCTCGAACATACCCTCGATCCGCGCGTGCGCCCCCGGCTTCTCGGACGAGCCGTGCAGGGCGCGCGCCAGCGCCCGGTAGAGGATGTCGTTGACGAGCGTCGACTTTCCGGAGCCCGAGACTCCCGTGACCGCGGTCATGACGCCGAGGGGGAACCGCACGTCGAGGTTCTTCAGATTGTGCTCCGTCGCTCCCCGCACCACGATCGCCTTGCCGGATCCGGCGCGACGCCGCTCGGGAATCGGGATCGAACGCTCGCCCGAGAGGTACCGCGCCGTCAGCGACTCGGGGAAGCGGAACAGGTCCTCCGGCGCCCCCTCCGCGACGATGCGCCCCCCGTGCAGACCGGCTCCGGGCCCGAGATCGAGGACCCAGTCGGCCGAGCGGATCGTCTCCTCATCGTGTTCGACGACGATGACCGTGTTTCCGAGGTCGCGCATGGAGATCAGCGTGTCGATCAGCTTGCGGTTGTCCCGCTGGTGGAGGCCGATCGAGGGCTCGTCGAGGACGTAGAGGACCCCCATCAGCTTCGATCCGATCTGGGTGGCCAGCCGGATCCGCTGGGACTCTCCCCCCGACAGCGAGGCGGACCCCCGCGACAGGTTGAGGTACCCGATCCCCACGTTCGCCAGGAACCGCAGCCGGTCCTGGATCTCCTTCAGGATCTTCCCCGCGATCTCCCGCTCGCGCGGGGTCAGCCGCAGGTCCTCGAAGAACGCGATCGCCTCCGTGATCGTCTCGGAAGCCACCGCGTCGATCGAGCGGCCGCCGACGAGCACCGCGAGCGCCTCCGGCTTCAGCCGCCGGCCGCGGCAGCCCGGGCACGGCTCGGCGGACATGTACGCCTCCAGCTCCGCCCGGTGCTCGGCGTTCTCGGATTCCCGATACCGCCGCTCGATCATCGGGACGAGGCCCTCGTACGAGGACCGCCAGTGGTACTCGCCCTTCTCCGCCACGTAGGAGAACTTGATCTCGTCCTCCCCCGACCCATAGAGGATGACCTTCTGCGCGGGCTTCGGCAGCTTCGCGAAGGGCTGGTCGAGGCGGAACTTGTAGTGTTTCGCCAGCGTGGCCATCTGCCGCGACCGCCAGTTCGTGGAGCCCGGCTTCAGAATCGCGATGGCGCCGCCCTCGATCGACTTGGAGGGATCGACGACCAGTCGATCGGGATCGACCTTGAGGTTCGTCCCGAGGCCCGAGCACGTCGCGCAGGCGCCGTAGGGCGAGTTGAAGGAGAACAGCCGCGGCGTGATCTCGGTCAGCGAGGTGCCGCAGTCGGGGCAGGCGTAGTTCGCCGAGAGGATCTCCTCGGAGCCGTCGGTGACCGAGAGGATGATCAGCCCGCCCGACACGCGGACGGCCGTCTCGATCGAGTCGGCGAGGCGGTTGCGGTATTCCGCGTCGTCCGCGGGCTTCGAGACGAGCCGATCCACGACGATCTCGATCGTGTGCTTCTTCTGCTTGTCCAGCTCCGGCGGGGCGTCCAGGTCGACGAGCTTCCCGTCCACACGCGCCCTCAGGAAACCCTCCTTGACCATCTCGCCCATCTGCTTGCGGTACTCGCCCTTCTTGCCCGCGACGTACGGCGCGAGGATCGAGAAGCGGCTCCCCGGGGGGAGCCGGAGGGCCCGGTCCACCATTTCCTGGATCGTCTGGGCCTGGATCGGACGGCCGCACTTCGGGCAGTGCGGCTTGCCGACAGAGGCGTAGAGGAGCCGGAGGTAGTCGTAGATCTCCGTGACGGTCCCCACCGTGGACCGCGGGTTCTTGGAGGTCGTCCGCTGCTCGATCGAGATCGCCGGCGAGAGGCCCTCGATCGAGTCGACGTCCGGCTTCTCCATCTGCTCGAGGAACTGGCGCGCATAGGCGGAGAGGGACTCGACGTACCGGCGCTGGCCCTCCGCGAAGATCGTGTCGAACGCCAGTGAGGACTTACCCGAGCCGGAGACCCCCGTGATCACGACGAGGCGGTTGCGCGGGATGTCGCAGGAGACGTTCTGGAGGTTGTGCTGCCGCGCGCCGCGGATCCGGAGGACGTCCATGGGAAGGGAGATTCTAGTCGGTCTGGCATGCGGGCGATTTCGCTACTATCCCGGAAGCATGTTCAGCTCGGCGGACACCAAATTCATCGTCCTCGCCTTCTCCTCTCTGTTCTCGGTGATCAACCCGATCGAGGCCGCGCCGATCTTCGTCGCGATGACCCACGGCACTCCCGGGGCCCGCCGGGGCATCGCCGTGAGAGCGTGCGTGGCCGCGGCGCTCATCCTGACCGTCTTCGCGCTGACGGGGGGCGCGATCTTCGGGCTCTTCGGGATCACGCTGCCGGCGTTCCAGATCGCGGGGGGCATTCTCTTCACGAGCATGGGCCTGACGACGCTGCGCAGCGACGATCGGCCGGACCGGACCGAGGTCGCCCCCCGCGGCGATCCCGCGATCGTGCCCCTCGGGATGCCCCTCATCGCGGGGCCAGGCGCCATCTCGACGGTCATGGTCCTCGTCGGACAGGCACGTGACGGAGGTCACAGGGCCGCGCTGGCGATCGCGATCGGCGCGAACATCGTCCTGACACTGCTGATCCTGCTCGCCGCGCCCGCCGCCGTAGGCCGGATCGGCGAAACGGGCCAGCGCATCGTGTCCAAGATCATGGGCTTGATCACAGCCGTGATCGGGGTCCAGTTCATCCTCAACGGGGTCGAGACGGTGGCGCTGGCGATCTTGCGAGCCGGGCGCGGCTGAAAACCGGCGCTTCGCGAACCTGTACCAAACCCGGAATCGGGCCTTCGATACCTGTACCAAATGGCAGGCCCGTAAAACGCTGACAGGGCTATAATTACGTCCATACCAATGAGCGTCCCCGTACGAGCTTTGGTGGTGGATGATTCCGCCTCCAGCGCCACTCTCCTCTGCGACGAGCTGCGTCGCGGAGGCTTCGAGCCCTTCTTCGAGCGGATCACTTCCCGGGAAGAGCTCGAGAGCGCCCTCGCGGGCGGCGCGTGGGACGTCGTGCTCTCGGATCTGACGTCCGCGAGTCTCGGCGCGTTCGAGGCCCTCTCGCTCCTGAAGGAGCTTGACCTCGACATTCCCTTCCTCATCGTCTCGGAGACGCTCGGCGAGGAAACGGCGATCCGCGCTATGAAGGCGGGAGCGCAGAACTGCATCCCCCGCGCGAGCCTCCTCCGGCTCTGCCCGATTCTCGAGCGCGAGTTGCGCGAGGCCCAGATCCGCCGGGAGCGCCGCCTTGTGCAGACAGCGCTGTCGGAGAGCGAGCTGCGCTTCCGCACGCTGGCGGAGTCCGCCCCGGACGCGATCCTGACGGCGGACGGAGTCGGCACCCTCCTGTTCGCCAACCGCGCGGCGGAGAACATCTTCGGGCTCTCCGTGGCCGCGCTGATCGGCCAGCCCGTGACGTCCCTGATCCCGAACTACCAGCCGCACCGCCCCCGGGCGGCGGAGAGCGGGGGCCCCTGGCGCTACCCGGTGACCGGGCGCCACTCGAGCGGCCGCGACCTGCCCCTCGAGGTCTCCTTCGGCGAGCTCGTCCGCGACGGCAAGCGCCTGACGACGGTTTACGTCCGCGATCTCTCCGAGCGCGAGAGAGCCGAGGAGGCGATTCGCGAGTCCGAGGAGCGGTTCCGCCGCGCGGCCCTGATGTCGTCCGACCTGATTCACGAGTGCGACCGCGAGAACAACCGGATCGTGTGGTTCGGCGACATCGATCGGATCGTGGGTCACGCGGCCGGGGAGTTTCCGCGCACGTTCGAGGCGTGGACGAAGGTGATCCATCCCGACGACCACGCCCGCGTCATGGCCTCCGTCTCGCGGCACTGGGACACCGCGGAGCCCTTCTTCGAGGAATACCGCGTCGTCCGCCGGGACGGTGAGGTCCTCCACTGGCACCACACGGGGACGCTGCTGCGGGCGGCGGACGGCCGGCCCAGCCGGCAGATCGGGACCATCACGGACATCAGCGGACGGCGGCAGATCGAGGAGGCGTTGAAGGTCTCCGAGAAGCGGTACCGAATGCTCTTCGAGCGCAACCTCGCCGGCGTCTATCGCTCGACGCTGGACGGGCGGATCCTCGACTGCAACGAGTCGTTCGCGCGGATCTTCGGGTACTCCTCGCGCGAGGAGGTCCTGCAGCAGGCGGCCTGGGACTTCTACCTGAAGCCCGAGGACCGCAAGGCCGCGCTCGCGCGGCTCCTGGAGCGGCAGAACCTAACGAACTACGAGCTGTGCCTTCGCCGGAAGGACGGGAGCACGGTCTGGGTCCTGGAGAGCGAGAACCTCACCGAGGGGCCCGACGGGCGCCTCTCGGTCATCGAGGGCACGACCATCGACATCACCGAGCGCAAGCGCGCCGAGGAGCAGGTCAAGCACCTCGCCTTTCACGACCCGCTCACCAACCTTCCGAATCGGCTCCTGTTCAACGACCGGCTGACGCTGGCCGTGGCGCAGGCGCATCGGCACAACCAGAAGCTCGCGGTCCTGTTCCTCGACCTCGACCGGTTCAAGGTCATCAACGACTCGCTGGGGCACTCGGTGGGCGACGAGCTCCTCCGCCAAGTCGCCGAGAGGATCCAGGAGCACGTCCGCGAGGGAGACACCGTCGCGCGGCTCGGCGGCGACGAGTTCACCCTCCTCGTGCCGGGCATCACGGCGGAAGAGGACGCCGCCAAGATCGCCCGAAAGATCTGCAACGCCGTCCACGATCCGTTCTGGATCGACGGCCGCGAGCTGTTCGTGACGACCAGTCTCGGCGTCAGCGTCTATCCCTCGGACGGCCACGACGCGGAGACGTTGGTGCGCAACGCCGACTCGGCGATGTATCGCGCGAAGGAGCAGGGCCGCGACAACTACCAGCTCTACACGCCCGCGATGAACGCGAAGGCGATCGAGCGCCTGTCGCTCGAGAGCAGGCTGCGCCAGGCGGTGGCCAACGACGAGCTCGAGCTGCACTTTCAGCCCTTCATCGACCTGCGGACGGCCGAGGTCCTGGGCGCCGAGGCCCTCATCCGCTGGCGCCACCCGGAGCTGGGCCTGATTCCTCCGGCGGAGTTCATCCCCATCGCGGAGCTCTCGGGGCTGATCGTGCCGATCGGCGAGTGGGTCCTCCGCACCGCCTGCGCGGAGGCGCGCAAGTGGCACAAGAACGGCTTCCCGCAGATGACGGTCTCCGTGAACCTCTCCAGCCGGCAGTTCCAGCAGACCGACCTGGGCAGCCAGGTCACGCACGCGCTGGAGGAGACCGGACTCCAGGCGGACAAGCTCGACCTGGAAATCACCGAGTCTTGCGCGATGCAGAACGCGGAGCATTCGATCAACACGCTGCAGGGCCTCAAGAAACAGGGCGTGCGGATCTCGATGGACGACTTCGGAACGGGATACTCCTCGCTCAACTACCTCAAGCGGTTCCCCATCGACCGGATCAAGCTCGACCAGTCCTTCGTGCGCGACCTCCCCGCGGACAAGGACGACGCCGCGATCGCCATGGCGGTGATCGCGATGGGACGGAGCCTGGAGCTCGTGGTGATCGCCGAGGGCGTCGAGACCGAGGAACAGCTTCGATTCCTGAGCAATCACAACTGCGACCAGCTCCAGGGATTCCTGCTGTCGCGGCCGTTGCCTCCAGAGGCGTTCGACGCGTTCCTGGCCCAGGTCAGCGATCCGGTGGCGATGGCGAAGCGCTCCCTGTTCGCCAGCACGCGCGACAACTGAAGCGAGCGCTCGACGCGCGACGGGGAGCGGAGAAGGGTTCCCGGCCTAGGTCGGCGCGGGGGACTCGCGGACCATCTCCAGTCCGTCGAGGCGCGCGCCGTAGTACCCGCGCAGGCGTCGAGTCTCCCGGAACCCCAGGCTCTCGTAGAAACGAATCGCGCCCGTGTTGCGCAGGTCGACCTCGAGCCGGACGCGGGTGGCTCCCGCTTCCTCCAGCCGACGGACCAGTTCGCGCAACAGGTCACCCCCGACCCCCCGGCGCCGGTTCCGCGAAGAGACGTCGATGGTCACGACGTGCCCGCGCGCGCCGGAGAGATGGCCGATGGCGAAACCCGCGACTTCCCCGGTCTCCTCCGCGACGAGGCCGATCGCGTTGTCCCGCGAGAGGAAGGCACGGAGCTGGCCCCGCGTATAAGCGACGTCCGGCTCGAAGCACTCCTGGTCGAGGAGATAGAAGGCTTCGAGGTCCTCGGGGCGATGCTCGCGCAGGCGGGTAGTCAAGAAACCGACCTACCGCCCCTTCATCTCCCGGTCCGCCTCCCTCTTGAGCTCACGATCCCGGATCGCGTCGCGCTTGTCGTGCTGCTTCTTCCCCTTGACCAGCGCGATCTCCGCCTTCACCCGGGAACCCTTGAAGTAGATCGACAGGGGGACGCACGCCACCCCCTTCGTGGCGACCGCGCTCGACCAGCGGTCGATTTCGCGCCGATGCAGCAGGAGCTTGCGATCCCTCTCGGGAAGGTGGTTGTTCCAGGATCCCGACCCGTAGGGGGAGATGTGCGCCCCGATCAGGAACGCTTCGCCATCCCGAAACTGGACGTAGGAGTCCTTGAGCTGGGCCCGCCCCCCCCGCAGAGACTTCACCTCGGTCCCGGTCAAGACGAGCCCCGCCTCGGTGCGGTCGTCGATGAAGTAGTCATGAAAAGCCTTCCGGTTCGTCGCCACGGTCTGAACCGCGGTCTTCTTCGGCTTCGCGCCGGACGGCTTCGATTCGCGCAAGCCGGCAGTCTAACGTGCCGGTAAACCTCGAAATACCTTTTGCGGTCCATTGTTGTTGTGCATGTTCTTCAACGCGTTGCGAGCAAGATGCGAAAAGCAAGATTTGTGCTAAACTTTTCTAGCATAATGACATATCCTCGATTTTCGGTCGCCTTTGGCGACTGGCATGATTGCTGCTCGCGGTTCGAGTGCGTATAGAGAGCATGAGACAACAGTCGACGCTGCGAACCACGGTCTCTATCGAGGGAGTCGGGCTCCATTCCGGACACCCCGCCAAGGCCAACTTCCGACCGGCGCCTCCGAATTACGGTCTCGTCTTCCTCCGGCGCGATCACCCGGATCGCCCCATCCCGGCCCGGCTCGAGTCCGCGTCGACTTTCGACTACGCCACGACGCTCAAGCACGACGGAGTCACGATCGGGACCGTCGAGCACGTCCTGTCCGCGGCCATGGGGGTCGGGCTCGACAATTGCCTCATCGAGATCGACGGCCCGGAGGTCCCCATCGTCGACGGCTCGGCGCTCCCGTTCGTACGCCTCTTCCACGCCGCGGGATTCGAGCGGCAGGACGCCCTGGTCGAGCCCATGAAGCTGGCGGGCCCGGTCGAGGTCTGCCGCGAAGACCGGCGAGTGCTCTTCGAGCCCGACGGGCCCGGCCTGACCATCACCTACGAGATCGACTTTCCCCACCCGATCGTCGGCCGCCAGGAGCTGACCTTCACTCTCAAGCCCGAGGAGTTCGCGGCCCGGATCGCCCCGGCGCGCACGTTCGGATTCGCGCGGGAGATCGAGGTCCTGCGGAGCCGAGGCCTCGTTCGGGGCGGCAGCCTTCAGAACGCCGTCGTTCTGGACGATGCGGGAATCGTTTCGGGACCCCTGCGCTTTCGTGACGAGTTCGTCCGGCACAAGATCCTGGACCTGCTCGGAGATTTGGCCCTTCTGGGACGTCCCCTGAACGGCCGCATCCACGCCCGCAAGGCGGGGCACGCCCTGCACATCGACTTCGCCCGCGCCCTCGACGCCGCGCTGGCGAGACCGACGGCAGACGTTTCGGAGCTCGAGGACTCCGGACGCCGCTCCGCGATCGGCCAGCCCTAGGAGTCGCCGCCCGGCGGCCTCAGGACTCCGGCTCCTCGTCCTCCAGGAGCTTCGTCTCGAGGACCTGCTCGGACGAAAATCCTTCCAGCCTCAGGTAGTGCTCGGCCGCCATGTAGAGCGCCTCCGCGGGCGTGAGCCCCACGATCTCGGAGCCCACGATCGACACGCCGTGCCGCTCCGCTTCCGAGCGGACGCACTCGAAGACCCGGTGAAGGGGCGTCTTCTTGAAGTTGGTCATGTTGATGGAAACCTGCACGATGCCGCGCTCGGCCAGCGGGACGCCCATCGCCTTGACGTAACGGAACCCTCCGGACAGGTGTCGGATCGCCTTCGCGATCCGCTCGGCCACCGCCAGATCGGCCGTCGCGAGGTTGATGTTGAAGGCGATCAGGAACGCGCGGGCGCCGATCGCCACGACGCCGGCCGACGGATGGGGCGCCTCGGGACCGAAGTCCGGCTTCCAGAGCGCGTTCGTCATCTTCTCCGCGAAGCCCTCGAACTGGCCCTTCCGGATCTCCGCGAGATTGCGCCGCCCCTCGGCGGAGGCGGACTCCTCGTACAGAAAGACGGGAATCGCGAACCGCCGGGCGATCTCGGCTCCGATCTCGCGGGAGAGCGCGACGCAGTCCTCGACGGAGGCCCCTCGGATCGGAATGAGCGGGACGACGTCCACGGCGCCCATCCGCGGGTGCTCGCCCCGGTGCTCGCGCAGATCGATCCGGGGAAGCGCCGCCTCGAACAGGGCCGCCACCCCCGCGCGAATCGCCGCGGCGTCGCCGACGAGCGTCAGGACGCTCCGGTTGTGGGATCCGTCGGAGGACACGTCGAGCAGCCGGACGCCCGGCACGGCCCGGACGGCCGCCGCGATCTCCTCGATCGCCCCCCGATTGCGCCCCTCCGAAATGTTGGGCACGCATTCGATAATCGTTCGCATCTCGGAAGTTCCTGACCGGGCAGTTTATAATCACGTCAACGTGAGCCCGAACCACGCCCCCTCCCCCGCGCCCGAGCGGACCAACGCATGAGCACCACGCCCGATCCGGCCTATCCCGGGAACCCGTCGCTTCCGCGCGAGGTTCGGGAAAAGATCCTCTCCACCTTCCGTCACACCCTGAACCTCTTCAAGGAGAGCAAGATCGACGACTGCCTGATCGGGTGCGACTTCATCCTCAAGATGGATCCGCGGTTCACGCCGGCGCGCCAGCTTATGGAGAAGGCGAAGAACCCCGCGGCCGACGTGGACGTGGCGGGATTGGAGATCGTCGTGTCCGAGACCTCGATCCGGCAGGAGCGCGTGTCCTCGGTCGAGACCGACCGCCTCCTGGTACGCGCCGCGGAGAGCCTCAACGCCCGGGACTTCGACGCCGCCATGACCGCCGCCGAGGCGGTCCTCAAGGTGCTGCCGGGAAACCACAACGCGATGGAGATCCAAGAGAAGGCGCGGCAGAAGAAGACCGCCGAGCCGGCGTTCGAGGTCGCGCGGCAGCGCGCGATGGCGGCGCTCGACGGGCACCGGACGACGGAGGCCCGCGCCGCTCTGGACAAGATGCGCTCGCTCGACGCGGAGCATCCCGCCGTCTCGCTCCTCGAACGGCGCCTGAGCGGACCGGCCGAGCCGGATCCGGAAGTCGGCGAGTCGACGAACCCCGGATTCGCCCCGCCCCGGGCGGGCGCGTCTCCCGAGCCCGCCGCGAGCGCGCTGGACGAGCTCTCCCTCGACTCCCTGTCTCTCGACGAGCCCGCCGGATCCGCCGCCGTCGTACCGCCCACCGATTTCCGTCAGCCCTCGTTCGGTCCTTTGGGGTCGCCGAGGGAGGAGACTCCGGCGAGCCCCGACGCCGACTTTCTCGGCGGAGGACCCTCCATTCCGCCGGACCTCTGGGGCGCACCCGCGGAGCCCGAGACCGTCACCTTCAACCTGGACGCGGTGGCAGGATCCGCCTTCTCGGCGGAGCCTTCCGAGACGTTCTCCTCGGGACAGGCGCCCGCCGCGGATGCGGACTTCCCCACCCAGGAGAGCGAGATCCAGGCGCTTCTGGCGCAGGGCGACGAGGCCGCGCGGGTCGGCAACCGCCAGGGGGCCATCGAGCTGTGGTCTCGGATCTTCCTAATCGACATCAACAACTCGGAAGCCGTGGGCCGGATCGAGAAGGCTCGCCAGGAGATGGCCGACGGCAATCGCCGGGTGTCCGAAGCCCTCAAGCACGGCCGCGAGAAATTCGAGGCGGGGGACTTCACGGGCGCGCGGGAGGCCTTCCTGGAGGTCCTCGCCGGGGACGAGACGGACGCGACGGCGCGTTCGTACCTCGATCGGATCGAGCAGGAGCTGGCCCGCCCCTCGTCGGGGCTCGACCTCTCCCGCAAGACTCCGCAAGGGGACATCCTGGCGGAGGAGATGGCGGAAGCCTCAGCCCCCGAGACGGAGGCCGCGGGGAAACGGAGTTCCGCTCCGCCTCCGCCGGCGCCCCGCCGCCCGCTGGACAAGCGTTTCATCATGGCGCTCGGCGGGGCACTCGTGCTCACGATCGCGGTCGGAGCCTACTACCTCCTGCGGGGCTCCTCGGGTGGAGGAGGGCCGGCCGCGGGCGCCGGCGGCCCGTCGCTGGAGCACGCCACGATGCTCTTCCGCGAGGGCAAGCTCGCGGAGACCATCGCGGAGCTTCGCCAGATTCCGGCCGGGCATCCCGACTACGCGCGGGCGCAGAAGCTGCTCGCCTCGCTCACACGACGGCGCGAGGACGCGAACGCCGCGAGCGGGTCGGCGGAATCCTCCACACAGGAGGCGCTCCGGCCGACCGCGGGTCCATCGGCCGAGGCGGCACGCCTGCGGGCTGAGGGCGAAAAGGCGCTCTCCGAGAAGCGCTTCATCGACGCGCTCAAGAACTTCAACCTGGCCGCGGACGCCTACCGCTCCGATCCGACGTTCGCGCAGTCGCTGGGGGCCGCTTCCGAGCGGGTCGCCGAGCTGACTCCCGCGGTGAAGCTGTACAACGAGGGCGAGTACGAGACCGCGGTGCCGATCCTGTGGCGGATCTTCCAGGCCGATCGCTCCAACCAGGACGCCCGCTCCTACCTGCTGCGGTCCTACTACAACCAGGGGATCGCGCAGCTGCAGAACGGACTTTTCCCCAAGGCCGTCGAAAACTTCACGGAGGTCCTCTCGATCACTCCCCAGGACGCCGACGCCATCCGGCACAAGAAGTTCGCGCAGCGCTACCTCAAGGGCGACCTCGACCTGATGGGCCGGATCTACGTGCGCCACATCCAGCAGAGGCCCTGACGGAGCATGCGGGAACACTCCGGGTCCCTCGACGATTTTCCCCTCCACGGCGGCGCGCCCGAGGTGCTCGGTGGCCGCGAATCTCCGGGCTGGCTCGAGCCCTCGGCATCGCCCGTCGAGATCGCCGCGCCTTTGCCCGCGCGATGCACGGCGGCCGCGGCCGACATCGCCTCGATCGTCCTGATCGGCGCGATCGCCATCCTGGGCGCGCGCGCAGCGACGGGCTCCGGGCCGCGGCTTGCGGGCGTCGCGTGGGCGATCGGGTTCCTGGTCTACCTGTCCCTCTTCGCGACGGTGCCTCCCCTCCTCCTGTTCGGGAAGACCATCGGCATGGCTCTGGCCGAGATCTCGGCATTGCCGGAGGTTCCCGGCTCCCGGCTCTCTCCGGCGGCCGCTCTGCGCCGCTGGCTGGGAACTCTCGGAACGGTCGCGACCGGAGGCATCCTCCTGCTCTGGACCGCGCGAAGCCCGGAGGCGCCGACCCCGGCGGACCGGCTTTCGGGGCATCCGCTGACGCTTGATTAAGCGGCGGCGCCCGCTGCGCGTCGCGGTCGCGCAGATCGACACCACGGTCGGTGACTTCTCGGGCAATTCCCGGAAGATCCTGGACGGCGGTCGCCGCGCCGAGGAGGCGGGAGCCGACCTGGTGTTGTTCCCCGAGCTCGCGGTCTGCGGCTATCCGCCGCGCGACCTCGTCGAGCGGCCCTCGTTCATCGCCGAGACCGAGCGCGCGAGCGCGCGACTGGCCCGGGCCTCGGGCCGGAGCACCTGGATCTACGGAACGATCGTGCGCAACCGCGGGCGCACCGGCCGGCCCATCTTCAACGCCGCGATGGCGGCACGGGGCGGCAAGTCCATCGCCGTGTACCGGAAGCGGCTCCTCCCCAACTATGACGTCTTCGACGAGGGGCGCAACTTCGAGCCCGGCGATGCCCCGCTCGTCCTCCGCGTCTCCGGGCGTCGCGTGGCGGTCACCATCTGCGAGGACATCTGGAACGACAAGACGTTCTGGAAGCGGCCGCTCTATCCGACCGATCCCGTCGCGGAGCTGAAGGCCGGCTCCGCCGATCTCCACGTCAACATCTCCGCCTCGCCCTACACGTTGGGGAAGAATCGTCTCCGCCGCCGGATGATGCGGCAGATCGCGCGCGGCACCGGAGTCCCCCTGGTGCACTGCAATCTCGTCGGGGGAAACGACGGACTGGTCTTCGACGGGTCCTCGACGGCGTTCGACGCGCGCGGGCTACTGGTCGGAGCGGGCCGGCGATTCATGGAAGACTTCTGGACGATCGACCTGCCCGGAGGGCGCAGCGCCCTGGCCGACCCGGAGCCCGACGTCGCGGGCCTTCGCCGCGCCCTGGTCCTCGCGCTGTCCGACTATGCCGCCAAGTGCGGCTTTCGCAGCGTGGTGCTGGGGCTCTCGGGGGGCGTCGACTCGGCGGTGACGGCCGCGCTCGCGGTCGAGGCGTTGGGGCGGGACCGGGTACTCGGCATCGCGATGCCGGGGCCGTACTCGTCCCCCGGGAGCCGGCGCGACGCCCGGGACCTCGCGGGCCGCCTCCAGATCGAGTTCGCCGAGGTTCCGATCCGTCCCGTGTTCGATGCCTACCGCCGGACCCTCCGCCCCGTCTTCGGCTCCGGCGGACGGTCCGTGGCAGAGGAGAATCTCCAGGCGCGGATCCGCGGCGCGATACTCATGGCCCTGTCCAACCGGTTCGGGCACCTCGTCCTCTCGACCGGCAACAAGTCCGAGGTCGCGCTGGGCTATTGCACGCTCTACGGCGACATGGCCGGCGGGTACGCCCTGCTGTCGGACGTTCCGAAGACCACGGTCTATGCGCTCGCGGCCGAGATCAACCGCGACCGCGAGTGGATCCCCCGCGCGACGATCCGCAAGGCGCCCTCCGCCGAGCTGCGGCCGAACCAGAGGGACACGGACTCCCTGCCTCCCTACGCGAAGCTCGATCCGCTGATCGAGGGCCTCGTGGAGATGGCCCTGCCGGTGGCGAAGGCGGCATCCCGCGCGGGGGTCTCGCTCGCTCTCGCCCGGAACATCGCTAACCGAATCGACCGCAACGAATACAAGCGGCGACAGATGCCTCCCGGGCCCAAGGTGACGGCCCGGGCGTTCGGGGACGGCCGCCGATATCCGATCGCGCAGAAGTTCCGTGTCTAGCCCGCGAGATCCGAGCCAGCCATGAATCCTCCGAGCCTCGACGAGAAGTACGCGTGGAAGGAGATTCCGGGCTCGTCACACGACCTCCTCCGGCGGCGGGTGCGGGCCATGCGGGCGGGCCTCCGTCTGCTCGACCTCGGCGCCGCGGGCGGACACCTGGGGCGCGCCGTGCGCGACCGGTGCGCGTTCCTCGCGGGGGTCGAGCCGGATCCCGGTCTGCCCGCCGCGGCGCGCGAGGGATATGACGACTGGAGGCAGACGGACGCGCTCTCGGCGGGCGATTGGGCGGAACCCTTCGACGTGGCGGTCTGCGCCGACGTGCTCGAGCACCTCGCGCGCCCGGAGGATCTTCTGGCCCGCATATTCCGGTGGCTGCGGCCCGGCGGCGTCCTGCTCGTGTCGCTTCCCAACGTGGCGAACATCTCGGTGCGAGCCGCCCTTCTCGCCGGCCGCTTTTCGTACGCGGATCGCGGGATCCTCGACCGCACGCACCTGCGCTTCTTCACGCGGAAGTCGGCGGGCTCCCTGATCGCGGGCGCGGGGTTCCGCATCCGGGACGTCGAGGGAACCGGGATGCCCTTCGAGCTCGCCGTGCCCGCGCTCACGCGCCCGCCCTGGAGGGCGCCCGTCCTCGCGTTCGCCAACGGCGCGGCGCGAATCTGGCCGACCCTTTTCGGATACCAGTTCATCCTGGAAGCCGAGCGGCCATGATCGCGTCGCTGGTCATTCCCGCGTACAACGAGCGGGTCCGGATCGAGTCCTGCATCCGCCGCGTCGCGGAGTGGGTCCGGACGCGACCCGGGGAAGTCTCGTGGGAGGTCATCCTGGCCGACGACGGATCGACCGACGACACCGTGGAGCGCGCCCGCGCGATCGCGCGGGACGAGAAGCTGGAGTTGTCGGTCCTCTCCTACCCCGACAACCGCGGCAAGGGCGCCGCGATCCGGGCGGGAGTCCTGGCCTCCGCCGGCGAGACGATCCTGATCTCGGACACCGACCTGTCCACCCCGCTCTCGGAATGGGAGAAGCTCGCCGACGCCCTCCGGACGCATCCGATCGCGATCGGATCCCGGGCCCTGCAGGACCATCTCGTCCGCAAGCGCCAGTCCTTTCACCGCGTCCTCCTCGGGCGAGCCGGCAATCGGCTCATTCAGATGCTGGCCGTCCCGGGCATCCAGGACACGCAGTGCGGCTTCAAGCTCTTTCGCGGCGAGGAGGCGCGCGGCCTGTTCCGCGATGCCCGCATCGACCGCTTCGCGTGGGACGTCGAGATCCTCTACCTCGCTCGGCGCCGCGGCCTGGCGATCGCGGAGATCCCCGTGCTCTGGTTCAACTCTCCCGAGTCGAAGGTGCGGGTGGTCCGGGACGCGGTTCAGACCCTCTGGGACGTGCTGTGGATCCGCTGGATGCACCGCCGACGCTGAAGCGGACCGCGATCGCGGCGCAGGCCAGCGGGGCCAGAGCCGACGCCGTGCGCGGGAGGGTCGTGCGCACGAGCCACTCCGGTCCCCGAACCGCGAACGCCGGCAGCGTCAGGTAGGCGCCGAGAGCGCAGGCGCAGAGCCCGAGGATGCGGTCGCCGGCCCGGTGCCGCCCGCCGATCGCGACGAGGAGGAGCGCCAGCGCCAGACCCGCGCCCAGGACCGGGCCCACGAGCGCGGCTGCCGCGGCGAGCGACTCCCCGAGGCGCGCCCACGAGCCCGAGCCGAGGTCGAAGTCCGCCAGCGGGAGCCGGCTCCGCCAGGGAACGTGGGCCGTGCGCACGACGAGCGCAGCGGAGAGGGCCGTCAGCGCGGCCCTCCGCCCGGAGCGCCGGGTCGATAAGAGCGCGATCGCGGCGGCCGCCGCCGCGAGGAACAGGCCCTCGTTCTTGATCGCGGCGATCAGCGCCGAGGCGAACGCCAGCCGGCGCAGCGCCCCGCCGTCGGTCTCCTCGAGCGCGTCGGCAAGCGAGGTTCCCAGGAGCAACGCGCCGAAGGACAGCGGCACGTCCGCCATCCCCGTCAGGAATCCGGAGTAGAGCGGCTCGAACCACGCGAGGACTCCCGCGGAGAGGAGCGCGGCCGCCGGAGGGACCGAGCGGCGGCGCAGCCACCCCCAGAGAACGCAGAGCGTCGCGACCTGGAAGAGCGGAAACAGCAGGGCCATCGCGTGGTCGTCCCACCGGCCCAGAAGAAACGCCGTGCCGGCGTACAGGAGGGGAAGCCCCAGCGGGTACTCCGGGTGCGAGAACGACAACGCCGGCGAACGGTAGAACCGCTCCGGATATCCGGCCGTTCCGAAGATGGTCTTGCCCTTCAGGCCCCAGATCGCCACGAAGTCGTTGGCCCACATCGGCTCCGTCAGCGCCCGGAGCGCGTAGGCGCAGACGCCGAGCGCGACGAGGGCGAGCAGAAGCTTCGAGGCTCGAGCCGTCGGATTCCCGGGCGCCGGCCACGGCTCCAGTCGGAACGCGCGTGCCGTGACTCCGGCGGCCGCCGAAACCACGAGGAACGGGATCCAGCCCGGCGTGACGCGGAGGAGCAACGAGAGCGGCACGAACGCCGCGAGGAGCGCGCATCCGACCGCAAAGCTCCATCCATATCGCTCGGCTCGGAAGAGGCGCCCCGCCGGCAGGAGGGCCGCCGCGCAGAGCCAGCCGGCGGCGCCCGCGAGGAGAATTCCGCCCGCGACGCTCGCGAGCGAGCCTGCAAACGCCGTCACGGAACCGGCCCGAGGAGCGCGCCCTCCGGGAGCCTCGCGAAGACTGGGGCGGCGGCCGGCGCCTCCCCGTAGGAGGCGACGATCCATCCCCGCGGCGGGTGTCCGCTCGGAAAGGGCCCGACGGACACGAACACCGGAGCGAGGGCGTAGCTCGCAAGGTAGAGATGGGAGTCGTCGCCCGGGACTCCGGCCAGCGCGACTCCGGGAGTCGAAGCGGGCAACCGGCGGCGCGTGTTCTCCAGGAACGAAAAGTATCGCCGGTCGAAGGCGGCGCCAGAGCCTCCGAGGCGCCGCACCGCGAGCTCCCGGGGAGCGAACGCCCGGAGGGTCCGGAGGCGGCGGGGCAACTCCGCGAGGGACTGGCTCGCGACGACCAGGGCCAGCAGCAGTCCCGCCGCCGCCCCCCCGAGGGGCCGCGCCGTCACACGAGCGGGTACGCGGCGCAGAGCTCCGCGACCGTGCGCCGAACCCCCGCGTGGACCGCGGCATCCTCCCTCGCGTCGAGAACGCGCGCGATGGCTCCGCCGATGACGTCCATCTCCGCCACGCCCATGCCGCGCGTCGTCACGGCGGGAGTGCCGAGGCGAATGCCGGAGGCGACCATAGGCGATCGCGTGTCGAACGGGATCGTGTTCTTGTTCACGGTCACCCGGACAGTCTCGAGCAGCTTCTCCGCGTCCTTGCCCGAGATCCCCTTCTCCCCGACGTCCACCATCATGAGGTGGTTGTCGGTTCCTCCGGACACCAGACGGAAGCCCCTCCGGGTCAGCGCCTCGGCGAGGGCCTTCGCGTTGGCGACCAGGCGCGTCTGGTAGTCCTTGAACTCCGGGGTCGCCGCCTCCGCGAACGCGACCGCCTTGGCGGCGATGACGTGCTCGAGCGGGCCGCCCTGGATGCCGGGAAACACGGTCCGGTCGAGGTCCTTGGCGAGGCTCGAGCGGCAGAGGACCATCCCGCCGCGCGGGCCCCGAAGGGTCTTGTGGGTGGTCGTCGTCACGAACGGGGCGTGGGGAACGGGCGAGGCGTGCAGGCCCGCGATCACCAGCCCGGCGATGTGCGCGATGTCGGCCATCAGCACCGCTCCGACCTCCTCGGCGACGGCGGCGAACCGGGCGAAGTCGATCTCGCGCGCATACGCCGAGGCGCCCGCGATGATCAGCTTCGGCCGGTGCTCGCGAGCCAGCGACGCGAGGGCGTCGTAGTCGATGCGCTCGTCCTCCGGCCGGACGCCGTAGGCCGCCACCTTGTACTCGCGGCCGGAAAAGGACAGCGGATGCCCGTGCGTCAGGTGACCTCCGTGGCTCAGATTCATGCCGAGGATCGTGTCCCCGGCCTGCAGGGCGGTCAGGTAGACGGCCATATTCGCCTGGGAGCCCGAGTGCGGCTGCACGTTGGCATGCTCCGCGCCGAAGAGCGCGCGGGCCCGATCGATCGCCGTCTGCTCGACGCGATCGATGAACTCGCAGCCGCCGTAGTAGCGCTTGCCCGGATACCCCTCCGCGTATTTGTTGGTCAGGACCGACCCCTGGGCCTCCCGCACGGCGCGCGAGACCCAGTTCTCCGACGCGATGAGCTCGATACCCTCGTTCTGGCGCCGCGCCTCGGCCTCGATCCAGTGCGCGATCTCCGGGTCGACGGCGGCGAGATCGCGATCCATGGCGGCTGCGGCGCGCGTGGCGAAAGACATCGATTCCCTTCCTCTATCCGACGACGAGCTGGCGATATTCGCTGTTGCAGTAGCTGTCCGTCATTCCGGCGATGTGGTCGGCGATCGCTCGGAAGAAGCCGGGCTCCGTCAGGTAGCGCTCCGCGACCTCCCGTTCCACCTGAGCGAGCGGCACCTCCCGCAGAAAGCGCACGGAGAGATCCCGCTCCATGCCCCGCAGGACGTCGTCCGGCAGGAGCCGCGGGTTGTCACGATACGCCGCGAAGACGCCGGCCATCACGCGCCGGGCGTGCCCGTCGTGCCGGGAGACCGGGAAGGAGTGGATGATGTGGCGATACACGAACTGGCGCAGCTCCGAGTACAGGCGCTTGCCGGCATCGGAGAACCCGACCAGGTCCGCCGGCAGCTGGGAGCGCCTCGCGTAGAACTCGTCGGGGGTCGAGACGCCGGTCGAGTCGAGCCACGCGTCGATGCGGGCGCGCGAGCCGTCCACGAGATCCGAGGTCAGGGTCGCGATCATGCCGCGAATCAGCGACGCGCGCCGCGAGACCGGGTCGCTCCCGTAGCCCCGGGCGGCCCGCACGAGCCGCGTGATCGCGAGCTCCTCGATCGCCGGCTCCTCGGTCAACGGGAGCCCATCCTCCAGATCGTGCGTCTGCTGGGCGATCTCGTCGGACCAGTTGACGACCTGGGCCTCGAGGCTTCCCCCGGACTCCAGGCGCAGCCCCTCTGGAAAATCCAGCGGGAAGGGAAAGTCCGCCCTCCAGGAGGTGTGCTTGAACACGCCCTCGCGCACGTCGTCCGTGAGGTTCAAGCCGGGCTCCTCGTAGCGCTTCTCCAACCGGTCGACGACCCGGACGGATTGATAGTTGTGCTTGAAGCCGCCCGCCCGCGGATGGCTCTCGCGCAGGAGGCGGTCGAGGACGTACTCCCCCGAGTGGCCGTAGGGGGTGTGGCCGAGGTCGTGCCCCAGGGCGATCGCCTCGGCCAGGTCCTCGTTGAGCCCGAGGGCGCGCGCGGCGCTCCGGGCGATCTGCGCGACCTCGATCGTGTGGGTGAGCCGGGTGCGGAAGTGATCGCCCTCGTAGGGGATGAAGACTTGCGTCTTGTGCTTGAGCCGACGGAAAGCCCGCGAGTGGATGATGCGGTCGCGATCCCGCGCGTAGTTGGTCCGGGCGTCGCCGGGGCTCGAGGAGACGGGCCCGCGGGGCCGCTGCGCCCTAGCGCTCCTCGAGGCGAAGATGGCGAGGCGCTCGTCCTCGATTCTCTCGAAGTGTTCGCGCGTGAAAACGGCGGTGACGGTCTTCATGGGTTCTGTTCGCCGGTTCGCTCGAAGCGGCCGGAGAGGAGCAGGGCGCGCGCCTCTCCGACCAGATAGAGCGATCCGGCCACGATTATAAGTTCGGTTCCCGGATCGGACAGAAACTTCGCGAGCGCGTCCTCGACCGAGCGCGCGAGGACGGCGCGGGCGGCGCCATCGCCGAGCCTCCGCCGGACCTCTTCAGGATCGGCGGCGCGGGCGATGGCCGGCGCCGCGAGGCAGACGCGCTCGACGCTCGGCAGGAGGACCCGGCCGATCTCCTCGATCTCCTTGTCCGCCATGGCGCCGAAGACCAGGTCCGCACGCAGGCCGGCGTCGCTCAGAAAGCGGGCGAGCGCCTCCGCGCCCTCGGCGTTGTGACAGCCGTCCAGGAGAACGGTCGCGCGGCCGACCCGGAATCGCTCCAGGCGGCCCGGCCACCGAACCGTGGAGACTCCCGTCGAGATCGCGTCCGCGTCGAGGCGGGGGTCCGACTCCGCCAGGATCTCCGCCGCGCGCACAGCGAGCGCCGTGTTGCGGGCCTGGTGCGCTCCCGGCAGGGGAACCGCGAGATCGTAGGCCCGCGCCGGGGTCTCGAGGCGGAAGCGCGTGCCCTCCAGGCCCGCGCTCATCCCGGAGATCCGAACCTCGCGGTCCACGGCGTGAAGAATCGCACCGGCGGAGCGCGCCGCCTCCTCCAGCGCCCCGAACGCCTCGGGCGCCTCGGCCCAGACGAGGGCGGGCCGTCCCCGCCGGAAGACCCCCGCCTTCTCCCGCGCGATCGACTCCAGCGTGTTCCCCAGGTCCGCCATGTGGTCGAACGCGATCGAGGTCACGAGCGAAAGGGAGGCGGGGGCCACGTTGGTCGCGTCGTGCCTCCCGCCCATTCCGACCTCCAGCACCGCGAGCTCCATGCGCCCGTGCGCGAAACACTCGAACGCGGCCGCCGTGATCGCCTCGAAGTACGTCGTCGAGATCTCCGGCGAGCGATCCGCCGCTGCGAAGACGAGCGCGAGTGAGCTCTCGAGCTCCTCGCAGGAGACGTCCCGGGCGCCGAGCCGGATCCTCTCGTTCACGGAGACGAGGTGCGGCGAGGTGTAGAGGCCCGCGCGCAACCCCGCGGCCTCCGCGATCGCGGCGAGGATGGCGGCGGTCGAGCCCTTGCCGTTGGTGCCGGCGATCAGGACGCTCGGGACGCGCCGCTCGGGACGCCCCAGCCGCGCGCAGAGCGCGTCGATCGCCGCGAGGCCGAGGCGCATGCCCCGCGGCGAGAGGGACTCGAGCCGCTCGAGATGGGGGAAACGAGAAACGGGAGGCGGGGGGCGGCTCGACAACTCCGACGGCTCCGCGGCGGTTACCGCAACCCGTCTGCCGTCTGGCGTCCGCCGTCCCCGAGGTGACGCAGGCACCGCGCCAGGGTGGTCTTCATCTCGGAGCGGTCCACGATGAAGTCGAGCATCCCGTGCTCAAGGAGGAACTCCGAGCGCTGGAACCCCTCCGGCAGCGTCTGGCGGATCGTCTGTTCGATCACGCGGGGACCCGCGAACCCGATGAGGGCGTTGGGCTCCGCGAGGTTGAGGTCCCCGAGCATCGCGAAGGAGGCCGTCACGCCGCCGGTCGTCGGATCGGTCATCACGGAGATGTACGGGATCCGATGCTCGGCGAGGCGCGCCAGGGCCGCGGCGATCTTCGCCATCTGCATCAGCGAGAGGATCCCCTCCTGCATGCGGGCCCCTCCCGAGCAGGAGACGAGGATGAGCGGCCTGCGCTCGGAGAGGGCGCGCTCCGCCGCGCGGGTGACCTTCTCGCCCACGACAGAGCCCATCGAGCCCGCCATGAAGAAGAACTCCATAGCGCCGATGATGACCGGCATCCCCTCGAGCGTGCCCGACCCGATGACGATCGCATCCGAGAGTCCCACGTTGGCCTCGGCGTCGCGAAGCCGGTCGCGGTACTTCTTGCTGTCCCGGAATCTCAGCGGATCCGTCGAGCGCAGATTGCCGTCGAGCTCCGCGTAGCGCTCGTCGTCGAACAGCATGCGGAGACGCTCGGGGGCCGAGAGCCGGAAGTGGAACCCGCACTTGGGGCAGATCTTGAAGTTGCGCGCCAGCTCCTTGTTGTAGAGGATCTGGCGGCAGCTGTCGCACTTGACCCAGAGCCCCTCGGGAACCTTGCTGGCGCGCCCCTCGCGCGGCGCCTTGGGCGCTCGATCCTTCTTGAACCACATGGAAAGGGCACGAATCCTAACAGGGATTGGCCCCGGAGGGAGTCGCCCCCGCACCGAACCTGCTGGAACGACGGGGCTTAGGGCTCGAAGGAGGCCCGCGGCAGGATCGCGCTGTGGACTTCGAACCGCGAGCCGCGCGTCGAGAAGGGCGCCCCGAACGCCCGCTCCAAATTCTCCGACGTCAGCACCTCAGCGGCCGGCCCCTGCGCGATCGTGCGCCCCTGCTTCAAGAGCAGCACCCGGCTGGCGAGGTCGCCCGCCAGCGGGATCTCATGCGTGACCAAAAGAACCGTCGTCCGGCGCTCGCCGTGCACCTTCCAGAGAGTCTCCAGGAACTCCAGCCGGTGACGCGGGTCCAGGCCCGCGGTGGGCTCGTCGAGCAGCCACACCTCGGCCTCCTGGGCGAGGGCTCGCGCGAGGAAAACGCGCCGGCGCTCTCCCCCCGAGAGGGCGGAGGCGTCCCGTTGAGCCAGCGCGTCGACGTCGCAGGCGCGCATCGCCACCATCGCCCGCTCCCGGTCGCCGGGCGATTCGGCGACGAATCCGCGTCCGTGCGGGGCCCGGCCCTGGAGCACGAGGTCGAGCGCGCGAATCGGAAAGACGAGGTCCACGCTCTGCGGAACATAGGCGATGCGGCGCGCGGTCTGCCGCCGCGGCAGGGCGTCGAGCGATTTCCCGTCGAAACGCACTACGCCTCCTTCGATCGGGAGAACCCGCGCGAGGACCTTGAGCAGCGTCGACTTCCCCGAGCCGTTCTCGCCCAGGATCGCGGCGACCTCGCCCGCGCCGATCGACGCGTCCAGGCCGCGGAGGGCCGGGGAGGAGCCGTACGAGGCCGTCAATCCGCGCGCCTCGATCCATCCGGCGTCCTGCAGGCCGGCGGCGCTCAGGGGGTCCTCAGCAGCAGCCACGCGAACAGGGGCGCGCCCAGGGCCGCGGTGAGGGCCCCGATCGGCAGCTCGGCCGGGGCGAGGGCCGCGCGGGAGACGGCGTCGGCCGCGACCAGAAGCGTGGCTCCGGCCAGAAACGATACCGGCAACAGCGTGCGCTGGTCATTCCCGCAGACGGTCCGCACCGCGTGCGGCACGAGGAGGCCGACGAATCCGATCACGCCCGCGAAGGCCACCGCGGCGCCCGTCAGGAGGGACGCGGCGAGGAAGACGACCCGCTTGGTGCGCTCGGTATCGACGCCGAGCGCGGCCGCGTTGTCCTCGCCGACGCTGAAGAGATTGAGCCGTGCCGAGGCCGCGATCAGCACGGCGGCGCCCGCGGCGGCGTAGGGAAACAGGGTCTCGACCTTGGCGGGCGTCGCGTCCGCGAGGCTGCCCATCATCCAGAACAGCATCGTCCTCGCGGCCTCGCCCGAGGCGATCGAGAAGGCCCCGAGGAGGAGCGCCGAGAAGAAGGCGTTCGCGATCAGCCCGGCCAGGAGCAGCCGCTGGAGATCGAGGCGGCCGCCCCGCCTCGCCAGCCCCGCCACCGCGAGCGAAGCGGCCGCGGCGCCGAGGAACGCGGCCGCCGGAGAGATCAGCGGCGAGAGCCCCGCGAGCGCGGCTCCCGCGGCGCCTACGGCCGCTCCCCCGGAGGTCCCGAGCAGGAACGGATCGGCCAGCGGATTCTTGAGGAGCGCCTGCAGCGCGGCGCCGGCCAGCGCGAGGCAGCCTCCCACGAGCGCGGCCAGGGCGATGCGCGGACCCCGCAACGAGGCGAGGAGACGCGCGGTCTGTCCCGACGCCCCGGTTCCGGAGACGAGGTCCGCCATCGACAGGTGCACTCCGCCCACGGCGAAGGCGAGCGCGCAGGCCAGGGCGAGCAGGAGGAGGCCCAGCACCAGGATGCGGGCGTTCACGGGACCTTTTCGGAGAGCCGCTCGAGCATATCGAAGACGCGGGGGCCCGGCCGCGTCAGCGCCGACTCCTCGAGCCGCACCACGCGGGCTCTCGCGATCGGCCCGCGGGAGAGGGCGCCCGTCGAGAAGGCGCGAGCGTAGGCGTCGCGGGTCTGGTCGGAGTCGGGAACCACCAACAGCTCGACGGGCACCGTGGCCGTGTACTCGCGGGAGAGCACAGGCCAGCCGGCGCGGCCCCGCATCAGATTGTCGGCTCCCGCCTCCGTGAGCAGGTCGTTCAGGAAGGTGCCGCCGCCCGCCGCTTGCGGAGGATCAGGCCACACGAGGAGCAGCGCTCTCGGGCGGCGACGCCCCGAAACCTTCCGGCGGACCTCCGCGCGGCGGGACTCCAGGCCGGCGGCGAGGCGCTCCGCTTCGGCGGACCTACCCAGCTGCTCGCCGATCGAGCGGATGCCCGCGAGGACCGCGTCGAGGGATCCAGAGGGAACGATCGCCACGGGGAGCCCCGCCGCCTGCAGCGCCCCCACCGTGCCGCGCGCGTTGCCCTCGGCGACGGCGAGCACGAGGTCGGGACTCAACGCCACGACCTTTTCGGCGTCGACCTCGAGGCCCCCAACGCGCGGGATCCTCCGCGCCGCCTCCGGGAAATCGGAGTATTCCGAGACGCCCACCAGCGACTCGCCGGCGCCGAGAGCGAACACGATCTCGGTCAGGTTCGGCGCGAGCGCCACGACCCGCCGGGGCGGCGCGGTTTCGACACGGGTCGGCGACGCAGAGGTCGAACCGGAGCGAGGCTCCCCGCGGCACCCTCCCAGGAGGCCGGCGACCGCGATCAGTGCAGCGAGCCCGCGAATGTGAAGACGGCGACCGCAGTCGCCCCGGAGCTGACTCAGCCCTGCGATTCGGCCTCTTCGAGCTCGTTGCGCACGCCCAGTCGCTGGCACGCCGCGTCGTACATCTGGCGGGCTGCCTTCTGAGCGTTCTGCAACTCGGCCAGCCGGTCCTTCACCTTCGCGAGCTCCTCCTGGATCTCGCCCTCGAGCTCCTGGATCTCGCGCTTGGTCACCGAAAGCGTGTTCTCGTAGAATTTTTTCTGATCTGCCGACAGGCCCATCCCCCTGACCTCCTCGCCGTTAAGGCTTTACCTCGACTACCACCGGCCGCCACATTCTGACAGGAATGCCGTTCTTGGTGGCGGATTGGAACTTCGCGTTGCGAACCGCGGACACGACCGCGTCGTTGATCGCCGCCTCCGAGGGCAGCCCCTGCTGCAGCCGGGACTCGATCACACGGCCGTTCTCGTCGACCTGCACGAGCACCACGACCTTGCCGGCGACGTGACGCTCGCGCGCCAGCGCCGGGTACGCCACGCGGGGCGCGGAGATCAGGACGGGCTCGACGACGCCCGGGCCCGGACCCACCAGGTCCCCGCGCTGGATTTCCCGGGGGGGCGCCGCGGCGGCCGCGTGCTGCGGCTCGGGTGGTGGTGGCGGCGGCTCCGTGGGGACCGCCGTGGGCTCGGGGTGCGCGGTGGGCGCGACCGTGGGGACCTCGTCGGGGAGTGGAGCGGCCGCGGTCTCCGGCGCGGAGGTCTCCGCGGCGGCCGCTCGCGGCGCGGCCCCCTCAGCGGAAGTCGGTTTCTTCGCGAGAGCGTTCGCCTTCTCCAGCTCCTTGCGCCGCGTCGCGAGCTGCCTCTGCACCTCCGCCTCGACGCCCTTCGGGTCGAGGGCGGGAGCCGCGACTGTCGGAGCGAGGGCCGATTCGGGACCCGGAGTCGCGGCGGTCGGAGCGGGGAGCGCGGTCACGGCCGGGACGGGATGGGCGACCGGCGAGCGCATCGCCTTCCACACCATGAAACCCGCCAGCGCGGCGGCGGCGAGTCCGATCGCGATGTAGAGCGGAGTGCGGCGCCCGGGTTCGCCCTCGACCCGAGCCGCGAGCGACCCGAAGACCTGCGGCCCCGAGGACTCCGGCGCGGCCACCGGCGGCGGAGGCGGCGACGGAGCCCGGCTCGGGGGCTCCGGGGGCGCGGGCGGCGGGGCGGCCGCGCGGCGGGAGACGGAGGCGCTCTTGGACTTGCGGCGGCGCGCCGCGGGCTCTTCCTGGGGCACTTCCTGCGCCGCCTCGCGCGCCTTGGCCTCGGCGACGGCGCCCTCCTCCGCCTGCAGCCGGTGGAGATAAATCGCCACGTCCGCGCTTCCTGGCGCCGGAGAGTAGGAGTAGAGGACCGAGTCGAGGTCGCGCAAAAGGTCCGACGAGTTCGCGTACCTTTCGTCGGGCTCCTTGGCGAGCGCGCGAAGGACGACCGTGTCCAGATTGTGAGGAACCTCCGGATTGCCGCGGGACGGGGGCGCGACCTCGGCGGATCGTACCTTCTCGAGCATCTGGATGTCGGTGTCGCCGGGAAAGAGACGCTCCCCCGTGAGCAGCTCGTGGAGAACCACTCCGAGGGAGAAGAGATCGCTGCGGCGATCGATCGCCTTGCCCCACGCCTGCTCCGGGGACATGTACTGCAGCTTGCCCTTCAGGGCGCCCGACTGCGTCTGTGAGGCCTTCGAGGCGGCCTTCGCGATGCCGAAGTCGCAGAGCTTGATGTCCCCCTCGTAGGAGATGAGGATGTTCTGGGGAGACACGTCGCGGTGCACGATGTTGAGCTCGTGCCCCTCCGCGTCCCGCCGGCGGTGGGCGTAGTCCAGCGCCGAGGCCACCTTGGAGGCGATGTAGACCGCCAGCGGCACCGGCAGCGGCACGTCCAGCTCCCGCGCGGATCTCTGGATGCCGCGCAGGTCGCGGCCGTCGACGTACTCCATCGCGATGAAGTAGCCCCCGGCCTGGATCTTCCCCAGGTCGTAGATGTGGATGATGTTGGGGTGGTTCAGCTGCGCGGCGAGCTTCGCCTCGTCCGCGAACATCGTGATGAAGTCCTCGTCGTCCGCCAGGTGGGGCAGGATCTTCTTGATCGCCACGATCTTCTGGAACCCCTCGACTCCGGTTCGCTTGGCCTTGTAGAGCTCGGCCATGCCGCCGCTCGCGATGCGCTCGAGGATCTCGTACTGGCCGAAACGGTCCGGTCCCGACGACGGCACAGCCGCCGCGGGCTCCTCCCTCCGGCGCGGTGGAGAGGGCGTCACCGCGCCCGGCGGAGGCGTCGCGCCCGTCGGAGGCTTGGGACGGGGACGCGAGATCCCCGAGAGCGTGTCTGAGAGGATGCGATCCACGTCCGTGTCCGAGGAGAGCTTCGGCCGGGAGGCGGGAGGCGACGGCGAAGAGGCCGGGCGGGCCCCGGGTGCCGGCTTCGAACCGAGATTCAGGCCGGACAGTGTGTCACGCAGGCGTTTCTCCATCGCGTCTTCCGGCGCGGCGGGTCGCACGGTCTCGGGGGCGGCCGAAGGCGGCGCGGGTGCCGACGGCGGAGCCGCCTTCGCCGGAGGCAACTCCGCGGACAGATCGTCCAGCACGTCGGAAAAGATGTCCGAGGACGTCAGCGGCGATTGCGCGGCCGCCACCTGGGACATGTCGATCCGCATCGTCTTGGAGCCGATGTCGGCGAGATCCATCGCGTCGCGGACGGTCGCCAGGAAATCCTGGTCCGTGAAGGGACGGGACAGGATGTCGAAGGCGCCGACCTTCTGGGCGTCCGCCTTCCGATTGTCCCCACGGTAGCCGCTCATCATGAGGACGATCGGGGGCGCCGTCGCTCCCCCTTTCTTGCGGATCTCCCGGATCACCTCGGCGCTCGGGAGCCGCGGAAGCATCCCCGAGAGCAGCACGAGGTCAAACGCGCCGCCCCCGAAGGCGGCCAGCCCCGCCTCGCCGTCGTGGGACTCGGTGATCGAATGCCCCAGCGGACCGAGCAGGTCACGAACTCGCTCGACGTAGCGCGGCTCGTATTCGATCAAAAGAACTTTTTTCGGCATGGACTGACCTATTGTCGCTGGAAACGGCTCGAAATCAAAGGGAAGCGATCGCACGTCCGCGATCCGGGCCGGCCGACGACCTCATATAATCCGCCCGAATCGCGTCCAAAGGAGACTCCCATGTCGGGTCACAGCAAGTGGAGCACGATCAAGCACAAGAAGGGGGCGGCGGACGCCAAGCGAGGCCGCGTCTTCACGAAGCTGATCCGCGAGATGACGATGGCCGCCAAGCAGGGAGGCGGCGACGTGGCGTCCAATCCCCGCCTGCGCAAGGCGATCGACGACGCCAAGGCCGTGAACATGCCGGCGGACAACATCAAGCGCGCGGTCCAGCGCGGAACGGGCGAGCTCCCGGGCGTCTCGTACGAGGAGGTGACCTTCGAGGGCTACGGGCCCGGAGGAACCGCCATCCTGATCGAGGCCCTGACCGACAACAAGAACCGGACGCTGCCCGAGATCCGGACGATCTTCTCCAAGCACGGGGGCAACCTCGGGGAGTCCGGGTCCGTCCGCTTCCTCTTTCAGAAGATGGGCTACATCGCCATCGAGCGGGACAAGGCCAGCGAGGACGCCGTCATGGAGGCGGCCATCGACGCCGGCGCCGACGATGTCGAGGCGACGGAGCAGTACCACGAGATCAAGACGTCCCCCGACAGTTTCCCGGCGGTGAAGAGTTCGCTCGAGGCGCGAGGTCTTCCGCTCGCCGTGGCGGAGATCTCGATGATCCCCTCGACCGAGGTTTCCCTGGACGCCCGCAAGGCGGATCAGATGGTCAAGCTCATGGAGGCCATCGAGGATCACGACGACGTCCAGAACGTCTGGGCGAACTTCGATTTCGCGGAGACTCCCGCCGAGAAGGCGTGACCGGGACCACCCTCCCCATGAGGATCCTCGGCCTCGATCCGGGAACGGTCGCGACCGGCTTCGGGATCGTCGTCTTCGACAACGGCCGGCTGGCGCTCGAGGGGTGCGGCGTGTGGAGGCCGGCCGCCCGGATGACGCTGCCCCAGAAGCTCGACTTCCTCTTCTCGGCGGTCGTCGAGCTGCTCGGACGGATTCCCGCCGACGCGGTGTCGGTCGAGACCGTGTTCGCGGCCAAGAACATCTCTTCGGCGCTGAAGCTCTCGCACGCCCGCGGCGTGCTGCTGGCCGCGGCGTCCCGCTGCGGGGTACCCGTCTACGAGTACGCGCCCCGGCTCGTCAAGAAGGCGCTGGTGGGTTACGGGCAGGCGGAGAAGGAGCAGGTGCGGGCGATGGTCCTGTCCCTCCTTTCCCGGCAGCGCGCCCGCGTTCCGCTCGACGCGGCCGACGCGCTGGCGGTCGCCATCTGCCACATCCACGCGGCGGTGTGACCCGGCGCCCGCCCCTTTTTCCAACCTGCTAGCATCATCACCATCTATGTCCTTTCAGGGTTCCATTCAGGAGCTCCCTGTCCCCGACATCATTCAGTTGGTCTCGGTCTCCGGAAAGACGGGCGTGTTCATGCTGGTCCGGGGAGCCGAGCGGGGGTACATCTTCCTCAAGAACGGCCGGATCGTGCACGCGGAGCTCGGCGCCCTCTCCGGCGAGGAGGCGGTGTACGCCCTGGCCATCTGGTCGTCCGGCGATTTCCAGTTCACGCCGGGCAAGGAGGTCGAGACCGTCTCGATCGACCGGAGCAACACGTCCCTCCTGATGGAGGCCGCCCGGCGCCTGGACGAGTGGAAGGTGCTCGCCCGGAAGATTCCCGGTGTGGACTCCGTGGCCGTTCTCAAGCCCCGCGACGTCGGCGAGCCCGTGACGCTTTCGCCTCCCGAATGGAATCTCGTCATCCGGATCGACGGGCAGAAGACCGTGGAGGAGCTGGCGCGGGCGTGCAACTCGAATTCCTTCGATACCGCGAAGATCCTCTACGGGCTGGCGACGGCCGACCTGATTCAACTCAAGCCGCGGGAGGCGGCCGTGCGCCCCGCCCCGGCGCCGGCGTCTTCTCCCGCCCTGCCCCCGCCCCCGCCCCCCGCGAGGCCCGGCGGACCGCCGTCCTCCGCCGTTCTGGGCGATGAAAAGAAGATCCTGATGATCCTCTGCACGCGGGTCAAGCAGGAGGCCGAGACCGCGATCGGCGAATCCAACCTTCCCGGAATCGACCGGCCCTACAAGCAGGCCCTGGCCGAGATCGACCGGGGACGGGGCGTCGAGGCGGTTCGGGACCTCATCCGCCAGACGGAAAAGGCGATTTCCTCGATCCGCGGGCCGGCGATGATGAAGGCCTTCCAGGACAAGATGTCCCTGGTCATGCAGCCCAAGGTTTAGCCCCCGTCCGCCGGCGGCGGCACCTGACCGGAAGGACGGTCCCCTGGCCTAGCAGAAGATGTTTGGCAATTTCGCAACTTTGGCTTATTCTATTCGGCAGCTACGTTCCCCGGCCGAGATCGAAAGGAGACACTTTCATGATGGTGAAGCGGACCGCTCTCCTCGGGATGCTGATCTGCCTCTCTGGCCTCACCGCCTTCGGCCAGGTCGCGATCGCCCCGACCAGCCAGGGGGACATCGGACTCCTCACGATGCCCACTGCGGACAATCCCCAGGCAGGGCAGTTCACGCTGGGCATGTACGGCTGGCTCGATCAGCGAGTCGCCGGCGCCACGTTCCCCGGCGATCCGGATCGGATCCGCGTCTTTCGCCACCTCGCCGGCGAAGCCTCGATGGGCCTCGGCCTGACCCGCTGGTGGTCGATCTTCATCGGAGCCGGTATCGACAGCCGCCGGAGCCGCGGCGAGTGGGAGCGGGGCGTCGTCAACGGAATTCCCCTGGCCGGCCGCTTCGACATCTCCGAGGGCCGCAAGGTCCGCATCGGCAGCAAGTTCACCTTCGCGTCCGAAGCGGACCCCGACTTCCGGCTGGCCGCCTGGCTCGCCGGCCATGTCCCCGTCAGCAACGCGACGATCACGATCGACGAGAACGGAACCCTGACCGACCGCCTGAACTCCCGCCGCGCCGATTGGGAGTGGGGCGCCGCGGCCACCAAGGGCATCTTCACGGGAATGGTCTCCTACACGCTGGTCGGGAAGCACGACCTGGACATCCGCCCGCCGAACGATCTGCGCTTCGGCGTGGGTGTCGACGTCCCGATTCTGCCGATCGTCCACATCATCGCCGAGCTCGACCGCCACGTGCTCGACGGCGGCGACCGGCCCGAGCCCGACTACTCGATGATGGCGCTCGGAGGCCGATTCTGGATCGCCCGCACCGGCTGGGCCGTCTCGGCCGCGGTGAACTCCAACCTGGACATGCTCGTTCGCCACGGCAACAATCCCCAGACCTTCGGCGGCATCCTCGGCGTGACCTACGCCGCGTGGCCGCCCGCGCCTCCGCCGCCGGTCGTCGTCCCGGCTCCGGAGCCGATCGTCGAACAGTCCCGGACGGTCGTCGAGACCGTCGCGCCCGCGCCTCCTCCGCGTCCCGCGCCGAAAACCACGACCGACGAGATCTTCTTCGAGGGCAAGAGCGCGCGGTTGACCAACATCGCCAAGGCCGTGCTCGACGGCGTGGCGCTGCGGATGAAGAACGACCTAAACGCGACCGCGGTCGTCACGGGCTTCACCGACAACGGCGGCGCCGAGAAGGCCAACCAGGAGTTGGGCGCCAGGCGGGCGGCCGCGGCCAAGGAATATCTCGTGACGCGGCACGGCATCGATCCGGGCCGCATCAGCACCGCCTCCAAGGGGAGCGCGGACCCCGGATACGACAACGCGACGGCCGACGGCAAGGCGAAGAATCGCCGGGCCCAGATCGTGGTCACCCTCGTTTCGGGAACGTGAGCCGGGGGGCTTCCAGCAGCCGAACCCGGCCGGCTGAGGGAAGCCGCTCTCCTTCCACAGAGACCGCCGCGGATCGCGCGGCGGTCGCCGTCCTCTCCGCGGGGCCGTCTTGACGCCCTCGGCGGAGGTCGAGGGGCGCAAGTACCCGCCGACCCGGATCGCGGGCATGACCCTGGTCTCCATCGCCGCCGCGGTGGGCTTGCTTTACTACGGCCAGCCGCTCCTCGTCCCGGTCGCCCTCGCGCTCTTCCTGGCGTTCGCGCTGCGGCCCTTCGTGTCCCTGCTCGAGCGCGCGGGCCTTCCGCGCGTCGTCTCGATTCTGCTGATCCTGTTCGTCATCGTCGGCGGACTGTCGCTCCTGATCATCAACGTCACCGCGCAGATCAACCAGTTCTTCGCCGAGCTGCCCCGGTACCAGGTGCGGATCCGGGACCTCGTCCTGCGCGTCATGGAGTTCGTCAACCGGGTCCGCGAGCGGATGGGCAGCATCCTGCCCGACGACTCGCGCGGGATCCGCGAGGTCAAGGTCACCGAGTCCTCGCTGGAGACGACGCGCGCGTTCTTCTCGCGCCTGGGTGCCACTCTCGGGATCCTCGTCTACGCCGCCACCATCCCCTTCCTGACGTTCTTCATGCTCAAGGACCGCGAGAAGTTCGGCCGCGTTCTCGCGGGGATGCTGACGCGCAACGAGCGGCTGGGCGAGTCCGACGTGACCGGGGCGATCTCCCGCACGATGACCGCCTACGCGCTGGGTCTGGCCTTCGTGATGCTGATCATGGCCGGGGCGACGACCCTGACCCTGATGATCCTCGGCATCAACTACTACTATGTGCTCGGCCCGATCGCCGGCGTCGCGATCCTTCTCCCCTACCTGGGCGTCATCCTGTCGACGGTGCCCGCGATCGCCGTCGCGTACTTCCAGTTCGGCGGCGAGAAGGCCATCGTGGTGCTCCTCGTGTACACGGTCCTGCAGTTCCTGGAGGGCAACGTGCTCACGCCCTTCATCGTGGGCGGGAAGGTGAGGCTCTTTCCCCTGACGGTCATGATCGCCTTCATATTCTGGGGCACCATCTGGGGCGTCCCGGGGGCGGTGCTGGCCGTTCCGCTCACCTCCGCGATCAAGGTCGTCTGCGAGCACGTCAAAGGATGGGAGGGCGTCGCCCGCCTCCTCGGGGAGCCCGACCGGCCCCGATCTCGAAAGAAGACTCGCGAGGTGGTGGCCGGCTGAGTCAGGCGGCCGGCTTGGCCTTGCGGTATTTCCTTCCGAGCGACAAGAGGCTCCCCGCCAGTCCCGCCGCGCCCCCGACGGCCGGCAACAGCAACGCGGCCGGAAGGCTCAGGAAGCGGACCCAGAACACCGAAAGCAGCGGGTGGGGATCCCTCGCGAGCCAGTGCGTCGCGAAGCGGAAGGTGCCGTAGAGCAGCCCCAGCGCGGCGGCTCCCCCGAGCACGCCCTCGGCGGTGGCGCATAACCAGAATGGGGCCCGGATCGTTCCCTCGGTGGCTCCCATGAGCCGCATGATCCCGACCTCGTCGCGGTGGAGGTCGAGCGCCAGCCGGACCGCCGAGGCGACGGACAGTATCGCCGCGAGCGTGAGGATGCCCCCGAGGAAGAGCCCCGCGTTGCGCATCAAGCCCACCGCGTCGCGAAAGCGGCGCTCGAACTCCTCGCCGGACTCGACGCTCTCGACGCCGGGCCACAGACGGGCTGCCGCCGCGATCTCCGAGGCCGCCAGAGGTGGGACCCCGGGACGCAGGCTCACCTCGAGCGAGGGCGGGAACGGGGCCTCCTTCAGCTCCGCCAGCGCCGCGCCCAGGTCGGGATAGGCGAGCCGGAACCGCTCCAGGGCGGCGTCGCTGCCGACGATCCGCACGGTGCGCACGCGCGCGTCCTGCGCCAGGCGCGCCGCGAGCGCGTGGCGGTCCGCCGCCGGCTGCAGCGTCACGACCACGGCCGCGGACTGCGACTCCGTCGCGGCCAGCCGGCCCAGGTTGCGCGACAGCAGTGCCAGCAGTCCCGGCACGTAGAGTGCCAGCGTGATCAGCGTGACGGCCGCGGCGGTCTGCCGCGGACTGCTCCGGGCGATCGACCACGCTTCCGCGAGGACGTAACGGGGGCGCACGGACATCGTGGCGCCGTCCTACGCCTGCGGCAGGAAGGGTGCCTCGCGCACGATCGGGGCGTCCTCGCGGACTCGATCCGGGTCGTGCAGCCGTCCGCGCTCCAGGGTCAGCGTGCGCTTGCCCATCCGGCGGATCAGCTCCAGGTCGTGGGTCGCCACGACCACCGTCGTGCCTCGAATGTTGATCTCCACGAACAGCCGCATGATCTCCTCGGCGAGCACCGGGTCGAGATTTCCGGTCGGCTCGTCGGCGAGGAGCACCGTCGGCTCGTTCACGATGGCGCGCGCGATCGAGACGCGCTGCTGCTCGCCGCCGGAGAGCTCGTCGGGGTACGCGTTCATCTGGTGGTGCAGGCCGACGCGCTTCAGGACGTGGTACGCGCGGCGCTTCTGCTCGGCACGGGGAAGGCCCAGCACGTTCTGGACGAACGAGATGTTCTCGAAGACGGTCTTGCGCCCGATGAGCTTGAAGTCCTGGAACACGATCCCCATCGTGCGTCGCAGGTACGGGACCTGGGAGTGCGGGAGGACTCCGATGTTGCGCCCGTTGACCAGGATCTGGCCCGTCGTCGGCGGCTCCTCCAGGAAGAGGAGGCGCAGCAGCGTGGACTTGCCGGCGCCGGAGGGGCCCGTCAGGAACACGAACTCCCCGGGCGCGATCCGGAACGTGACGTCCATCAGGGCGTCCCGGAAGGGACCGTACTTCTTGGAGACGGAGTAGAGCTGGATCATTCGGTCGCGCCGGAGCCCAGCGCGCGGGTGAGGGCGTCGCGAACCTCGGCGGGGTCGGCGCGACCGCCGGTCTTTTTCATCACCTGCCCGACGAGCCAGCCGAAGGTCTGGGTCTTGCCCGATCGGTAGAGCGCAACCTGCGACGGATTCGCGGCGACAATCTCGGCCGCGGCCGCGTCGACGGCGCCGGCGTCGCGGAGACTTCCGAGCCCCCTCTTCGCCACGATCGCCTCGGCGTCCTCCGGGGAATCGACCATCGCAGCCAGCGCCTCCTTCGCGGAGGCGGCGGACACCGCGCCGGACTCCAGGAGCCGGAGCAGGCCCGCCAGGCGAGAGGGCGAGACGGAAAAGGAGAGCGCCTCCTCGACGGAGACCCGCTTCTCCCGCATCCAGCGCAGGATCTCACCGGTGACCCAGTTGGCCGCGAGCCTCGGCGGAACGTCCGGCTGGAGGGTCCGTTCGAAGTAGTCCGCGAGCTCGCGCGAGGCGACCAGGGTCTCGGCGTCCTGGATCGGCAGGCCATGGGTGGCGACGAGACGGGCGCGGCGAGCGCGCGGCAGCTCCGGCATCCCCTCGACCGATTCCCGCAGCCACGCGTCGTCCACGACCAGCAGTCCGAGGTCGGGCTCGGGGAAATACCGGTAGTCGTGCGCGTCTTCCTTGCTGCGCATCGGGACCGTGCGACCTGCCTTCTCGTCCCACAAGCGGGTCTCCTGGAGGATCGTCCCGCCGCGCGCCACCTCCCCGGCCTGGCGCTCGATCTCGTGCTCGATGGCCTTCGCGACGAAGCGGATCGAGTTCAGGTTCTTGATCTCGACGCGGGTGGAGAGCGGCGCGCTCTCCGATGCGCGCACGGACACGTTGGCGTCGCAGCGGAGGTTGCCCTTCTCCATGTCGCTGTCCGAGACGCCCGTGTACCGCAGCAGCCTGCGCAGCTCGGTCAGATACGACGCCGCCTCCTCGGCGGTCCTCAGGTCCGGCTCGCTCACGATCTCGACGAGCGGGACGCCGGCGCGATTCCAGTCGACCAGGGACACGTCCGGCGGCACGTCCGGATACGGCGTGTCGTGGAGGGACTTTCCCGCGTCCTCCTCGAGGTGAATGCGAACGAGCCGGATCGTCTTCTCCCCCTCCGGAACGTCGATCGCGATGCCGCCGCCCGTGGAGAACGGGCGGTCGTACTGGGTGATCTGGTAGCCCTTGGGCAGGTCCGGGTAGAAGTAGTTCTTTCGCGCGAATTGAGACCGCCGGTCGATCTTCGCCCCGACCGCGGCGGCCAGCCGCAGCGCCAGCGTCGCCGCGTGGCGATTCAGGACCGGAAGCGTGCCCGGAAAGCCCAGGCAGATCGGGCAGGTCGCGGAGTTGGCCGGCGCTCCGACGGTCACCGGGCAGCCGCAGAAGATCTTCGAGCGAGTCTGCAGCTGCGCGTGGACCTCGAGCCCGATGACGGGGAAAGCCTTGATTTTACGGGGCGTTTCGAGTGCCGACACTGAGAAATCTTAGCACGCGGAGTCTCCTACAATGCCCCGGTGGACTGGATCGACGACACGCGGGAAGGCGAACGGATTCTCCGGCCGAGCGATGCGCCGGCGGACGTCATCGTCGCGTTCTCCGGGCGCGGGCACGCCCCCGAGGGGGAGCCCGCCCCGACCGCTTACCTCGCGCGCCGCTTCGCGCGCGCTCTCGGCCTCGCCGAGGCGCCCATCCACTGGTCGCGGCAGGTGCACGGCGTCGCCACCGCGGTAATTCGCGAGGACGCCGTCCCCGGCGAGCACGACGCGGGCGAGCGAGACGTGCTGGCGACGGACCGAGCGGGCGCCGCCCTCGTCGTCCAGACGGCCGACTGCGTGCCGATCCTCCTCGCCTCGCCCCGCGCGGTGGGCGCCGCGCACGCCGGATGGCGCGGCTCGGCGCGGGGAGCCGTGGGGGCCGCCGTCGCGGCCCTGCGGGAGCTCGGGAGCGAGCCCGATACGCTCTCCGCCTGGATCGGCCCGTCGATCGGCTCCTGCTGCTACGAGGTCGGAGGAGATGTCGCGGCCCAGTTCGCCGGGGATTTCGTGCGCGCCTCCTGCGGAGGCGGATTCCGCCTCGACCTGCGTGCGGTCAACGTCGCGCAGCTCGCCGAGGCCGGTGTCCCTCGCGGCCGCATCGCCGTCCACCCCGCCTGCACGAAGTGCGGCGGGGACGGCTTCGCGAGCTACCGGCGGGACGGCGCACGGGCCGGGCGCATGATCGCGCTGATCGCGCGGCGGAGTCAGGCCGGCGTCAGGTCCGCGTAGCGCGCGACGAACTTCTTCTTTCCGGCCCGGTCGAAGTACACCGTCAGGCGCGTCTCCTCGCCGGAGCCCTCCTCGGTCAGGATCACCCCGTAGCCGTAGCGGGGGTGCTTGACGCGCTTCCCGCGGCGCAGGAGGCGCTGGTCCTCCGACGGAGCCTCGTGGGCCCGAGGCGCGAAGATCGTCGGCGCCGGTCGTCCGAAGAACTGCTCCTCGAGGGCCGACTTCGGGATCTCCTCCACGAAGCGCGACGGGCGCCGGCTCTCGATCCGACCGTACACGAGGCGCCGGTCGGCGAGCGTGAGCGCGAGAGCGTCCTTCGCGCGGGTCATCCCGACGTAGAGGAGCCGGCGCTCCTCCTCGAGCTCGTCCTCGTCCTCGGAGGACTGGCCGTGCGGGAGGTACCCCTCCTCGAGGCCGACGAGAAACACCTGGGAGAACTCCAGGCCCTTGGCCGCGTGGAGCGTCGAGAGCGTCACGGCGCCGCCGGTCTGCGCGGCGTCGGCGTCCGTCGCCAGCGCGACCGTGTCCAGGTATTCGGCGATGGTCGCGCCCTCGGCGTTGCGCCGCTCGAACTCGCGGGCCGACGAGAGGAGCTCCTGGATGTTCTCCCGCCGCGCCACGTCCTCGCGGTCCTCGGACCCCTCGTAGAGCGCGCCGTACCCGGTCACCGAGAGCAGGTGCTCCAGGAGCGCCGACGGCGTCCAGGTCGCCGCCTTCTCCGACAGGTCCTCGACCACGCTCCGGAACCGGGCGAGCGACGTCCGCGCCCGTTCGGTCACCCCGGTCGGATCCGCCGAGACCTCCCACCAGGACTTCGCGGCGTCGCGCGACATCTGGGCGAGACGGTCGAGCGTGGCGGCGCCGATCCCCCGGGCCGGCACGTTGACGACCCGGCGAAACGCGAGGTCGTCCTCGGGACGCGCCGCGAGCCTCAGGTACGCGAGCACGTCCTTGACCTCGGCCCGCTCGTAGAACTTCATGCCGCCGACCACCACGTACGGAATCCGGCGGCGAACCAGTTCCTCCTCGAAGGGGCGCGACTGCGCGTTGGTGCGATAGAGGATCGCCGTCTCTCCCGGAGCGAAGCCCGCGGACGCGATCTCCCGCGTCACCGCCTCGACCTCGGCGCGGTCCTCGTCGAATCGCCACAGCCGGACGGCCGCGCCCTCGCCCCGATCGGCGAGGAGTCGCTTCTCGCGGCGGCGGCGGTTGTGCGAGACGAGGCCGGCCGCGCCGGCGAGGATCTTCGCGGTCGACCGGTAGTTGCGCTCGAGCGGGATGATCCGGGCGCCGGGGAAATCGGTGTCGAACCGCAGGATGTGCTCGACCTCCGCGCCGCGCCACCGGTAGATCGCCTGGTCCTCGTCGCCCACGGCGCACAGGGAGTCGGCCCCGGCGCCAAGGAGCTTGACGAGCGCATCCTGGGAGGAGTTCGTGTCCTGGTACTCGTCGATGAGCAGATGCCGCACGCGGCGCCGCTCCCCCTCGAGCACGGCGGGCGCGCCGGCGAGGAGGCGAACGGAGCGCGCGATGAGATCGTCGAAGTCCACGGCTCCGGTCGCGGCCAGCTTCTTCTCGTAGAGGACGTAGACCTGCGCGATGCGCTCCCCGGCGAAGTCCGTCTGCGTCTCTTCGAATCGCTGCGCGGTGACGAGGGCGTTCTTCGCCTGAGAGATCCGGCCGCGCACGGCGTTGGGCGGCAGCACCTGGTCCGAGATCGAGAGCTCGGCCATCGCCTCCTTGATCAGTGCGAGCTGGTCGGCGGAATCTGCGATCGAGAACCGGGGCGGCAGGTTCGCCTCGCGGGCGCGCCGCCGCAGGAGGCGCAGGCACCAGGCGTGGAACGTCCCGACGAATGACGACAGCGCCGCGACTCCCAGGATCCGCTGCGCGCGCTCCCGCATCTCCGCGGCCGCCTTGTTGGTGAAGGTCACGGCGGCGATCGCGCGGGGGTCCACTCCGGTACCAATCAGATGGGCCAGGCGATGCGTGATCACCCGGGTCTTGCCCGAGCCGGCGCCGGCCAGCACGAGCAGCGGACCGCCAGCGTGCAAGACGGCTTCCCTTTGCTCCGGGTTCAGGCCACTCAGATAGGGAGAGTCGGCCATCAGAGGGACAATTTGGGATTCTGGATTTTGGATTTTGGATTACGAGGATTCACAGCCCGACTCTATATCCCCGCTCCAATCCAAATCCAAAATCTGAAGTGGAGGCTCACTCCACCGTGACGGACTTCGCGAGATTCCTCGGCTGATCCACGTCGCAGCCGCGTCGCACCGCGACGTGGTACGCGAAGAGCTGGAGCGGGACGATCGACAGGATGGGCTGCAGCTCCGGGATCGTCTCGGGAACCACTATGACGTGGTCCGCGATGGAGGCCACTTCCTCGTCAGGGCGCGTCACCACGACGATCGCGATCCCGTCGCGGGACTTCACCTCGCGGAGGTTGGAAAGGGTCTTCTCGCGCCACGCGTCGTGCGGCGCGAGGACGATGACGGGCAGGTTCTCGTCGACCAGCGCGATCGGCCCGTGCTTCATCTCGCCGGCGGGATATCCCTCGGCGTGGATGTAGGAGATCTCCTTGAGCTTGAGCGCGCCCTCGAGCGCCACCGGATAGTGCAATCCGCGCCCCAGGTAGAGGAAGTCCCGCGAGTGCTGGTAGCGCCGGGCGAGCTCCTCGAGCTCTCCCTCGAGGGCGAGAGCGTCTCCCACCGCCTTGGGCAGATGCGCGAGGGCGCGGCGCTCGTCCTCCGAGAGGACCCCCGCGCGGCCGCGCGAGGCCCGGAGCTTC
>JBBRFL010000031.1:0-40862 GCA_038224325.1 Thermoanaerobaculia bacterium
CTCGGCAAGTGGGCGATCGGCTTCTATCTCGGCCGCAGCGACCTCGCCTCCGCCTACGGCACCGCCGGCTCCATGATCGTCCTGATGTTCTGGGTGTACTACGCGTCGCTTCTCGTCTTGCTCGGCGCGGTCTTCACCCGCGTCCAGTCGAGATACTTCCACGAGGCGCACCATCGCGCGATTGCCGGCGCGAGAAGGGTCAAGGTCGTGGAGAAGAAGATCGAGTAGGAGGTCCGGAGTAGCTTAGATTTGAGATTGTGGGCGCGGACGGCGATTTCAAATCCAAAATCGAGAATCGGGAATCTAGAATTCCGGCTACTCCGCCCTGGCGGCCCGTACCGCCTTCGTGACCTCCGGCAGGATCTGGAAGATGTCTCCCACGATGCCGTAGTTGGCCACCTTGAAGATCGGAGCCTCGCCGTCCTTGTTGATCGCGACGATCACCTTCGAGGACCCCATCCCGGCCAGGTGCTGGATGGCGCCGGAGATCCCCGCGGCCACGTAGAGGGTGGGTGAGACGACCTTACCGGTCTGCCCGACCTGGTGCTGGTGATCGATCCATCCCGCGTCCACGACCGCGCGCGAAGCGCCCAGGGCCGCGCCCAGCGCCTGTTGCAGGTCGCGGACGATCGGCCAGTTCTCAGGGCCCTTGATGCCCCGGCCCCCGGAGACGATGATGTCCGCCTCGGAGACGTCCAGCTCGCGGGACTCCGGGGTCTCCACGCGCAGTACCCTCGCCCGCGGGGCGACCGCGGGAAGATCCAGCGCCTCGACCCTCGGGGATGGCCCGCCCTCGACCGCCTCCGCGGGAAAGACGTTCGGACGCGAGGTGGCGATCTGCAGCGCCGCCGCGCCGCAGTCGACCTCCGCGCGGGCCTTTCCGGAGTACACGGGCCGCCACGCGACGAGGCGATCGCCCTCGACCCGCAGCTCCATGACGTCGGCCAGCACCGAGACGTCGTGTCTCGCCGCGAACCGCGGAGCGATGTCTTTTCCCATCGCGGTCGCGGCGATCAGGATCGCGTCCGGAGACTCCTTCTCCGCCGCGGCGTCGAGCGCGCCGACGTAGCCCTGGCTGCTGTACAGCGCCAGATCGTCGCGGTCCGCGACGTACACGGTGGCGGCTCCGTACTTGCCGAGATCTCCGGCCAGGGCCGTGACGCCCTTGCCGGGCAGGACCGCGGCCGCGGGCCCGCCCCCGAGCTTGCGGGCGAGCGAGAGCGCCTCGAGCGACGACTTGCGGATCTTGCCGTCCCGCTGCTCGATGAAGACGAGGAACTTCACGGTCAGATCACCTTCGCTTCTTCCCGAAGGAGCCTCACGAGCTCGCGGGCCGCGGCCACCGGATCATCGCCGGGGATGAGATGGGCACCCTTGCGCGGCGGCGGAAGCTCGAGCTTGCGCCAGCGGGTCTTCGCGTGGGCGGGATCGGCTTCGGGCACGCCGAGCTCCGCGAGCTTCTTCTCGACGATCGACTTCTTCTTGGCCGCCATGATGCCCTTCAGCGACGCGTAGCGGGGCTCGTTCAAGCCCTTCTGCGCGGTCAGCACCGCCGGGAGCGAGCACTCGACTACCTCCTGAGCGCCCTCGATCTCTCGATGTGCGATGACCTTCCCCTCCCCGACCTCGAGATGGGTGACGTTGCCGACGTGCGGCACGCCCATCCGTTCGGCGAACATCGGGCCCACCAGCGACTCGTCGTAGCCCACGCCCTTCTGCCCGAACCAGTAGAAGTCGTAGGCTCCGCCCTTCGCCACGGCGGCCAGGGCCTTGGCGACCCCCAGCGCGTCCAGGAACGGGGTTCCGGTCGAATCGATCCAGATCGCGTCGTCCGCTCCCCGCGCGAGGCACTCGCGCAGGCCCGTCTTGGCGCGCTCGGGCCCCAGGGTCGCGACGGTCACCGCCCCGGCGCCTTTGCTTTCCTTGATCTTCAGGGCCTCCTCGAGCGCGTACTCGTCGTAGGGCGACACGATCCACTTGACGTCGGTCTCGTCGATCGACTTCCCGTCCGGCCCGACCTTGATCTTCGACTCGGTGTCGGGGACGTATGCGACGCAGACGAGCGAGTTCACGCCATCCTCTTCAGGATGAGGCAGCCGTTGGTCCCGCCGAATCCGAACGAGTTCGAGAGCACGCAGTTCAGCCGCAACTCGCGCGCCGTGTTCGGCACGTAGTCGAGATCGCACTCGGGATCGGGGGTCCGGTAGTTGATCGTGGGGGGGAGGACGCCTTCGTGCACCGCGAGGGCGCAGATCGCCGTCTCGAGGCCGCCGGCCGCCCCCAGCAGGTGCCCCGTCATCGACTTGGTCGAGGAGACCGCCAGCTTCTTCGCGTGGGCCCCGAAGACCTTCTTGATCGCGATCGTCTCGGCCTTGTCGCCGAGCGGCGTCGAGGTGCCGTGGGCGTTGATGTACTCGACCTCCTCGGGATTGACGCCGGCGTCCGCCAGGCAGTTCGCCATGACCCGCGCGGGGCCGTCACCGTCCTCGGAAGGCGCGGCGATGTGGTACGCGTCGCCCGACATGCCGTACCCCGCGAGCTCGGCGTAGATCCGCGCGCCGCGCTTCTTGGCCGCCTCCATCTCCTCGAGCACCACCAGCCCCGCGCCCTCGGCGATGACGAAGCCGTCGCGCTCGAGATCCCAGGGGCGCGACGCCCCCTGCGGATCGTCGTTGCGGGTGGAGAGCGCCTTCATCACGGCGAAGCCTCCGACGGCCAGCGGCGTGATGACCGATTCCGTCCCGCCCGCGATCGCCAGGTCCGCGTCCCCGTACTGGATCATCCGGTACGCCTCGCCGACCGCGTGGGCTCCGGTCGTGCATGCCGTCACGGTGGCGAGATTGGGGCCCTTCAGCCCGTACTTGATGGATATGTTGCCGCCCGCCTCGTTGACGATCAGGCCCGTGATGAAGAAGGGCGATATCACGCGCGGGTTTCCGCCGTTCTCGACGAACTTGCGCTGGGTGTCCTCGATGATCGGCAGCCCGCCGATGCCCGACCCCACCACGACGGCGAACCGCTCGCGATTCTCATCCGTCACGGGCGCCCCGGAGTCCTCCATCGCGAAGTGCGCCGCCGCCATCGCGTAGTGGATGAAGGTGTCCATCTTCTTGATCTCTTTCTTGTCGATGAAGAGAGATGGATCGAAATTCTTCACCTCTCCCGCGATGCGGGAGGCGAATCGGGAGGCGTCGAATCGGGTGATGGGCCCCAGTCCGGACCGGCCGGCCGTCAGCGCGTCCCAGTTCTCCGGGTTGCCGACTCCGAGCGGCGATACGAGGCCCACCCCGGTCACGGCCACCCGGCGCGGCGAGGCAAAACGGGGCATGGAGGTTAGTTTTTCGAGGAGTTCTTCTCGATGTACTCGATCGCGTCCTTGACCTTCTGGATCTTTTCGGCCGCCTCGTCCGGAATCTCGATGTTGAAGGCTTCCTCGAAGGCCATGACGAGCTCCACCGTGTCGAGCGAGTCGGCGCCGAGGTCGTCGACGAACGACGCTTCGGGGGTCACCTCATTCGCGTCCACGCCGAGCTGCTCGACGATGATGCTCTTCACCTTTTCTTCGACAGCCATTCCACTCTCCCTTCCTTGCTTGCGGAGTCTGAAGACGCCGTATTCTTCCCTAGATGCCCCCCGGGGGCAAGCCGAAGGAAAGGGCGGTCGGCCGCGCCGGCCGGACGAACCGGCCACCGGCTCCGGGCCGCCGCCTCCTACATATAGAGTCCGCCGCTGACGTTCAGCACGGTTCCCGTGATGTAGGAGGCTTCCTCCGAGGCGAGGAAGGCGACCGCCGCCGCCACGTCCTCGGGCGCGCCCAGCCGCTCGAGCGGGATCTGGCCGGACAGCTTCGCGCGGGCCTCCTCCGTCATCTTCTCGGTCATCGCGGTCGCGACGAAGCCGGGAGCCACGGCGTTGCAGGTGATGTTGCGGGAGGCGAGCTCGCGCGCCACCGACTTCGTCAGCCCGACCAGTCCCGCCTTCGAGGCGGCGTAGTTTGCCTGGCCCGCGTTGCCCATGAGGCCGACCACCGAGGTGACGTTGACGATGCGCCCGTACCGCTTGCGGACCATGCCCTTGACGACGGACTGCGTCAGGAGGAAGACGCCCGTCAGATTCGTCGAGAGCACCCGGTCCCACGCCTCCCGGCTCATCCGCAGGATCAGGTTGTCCTCGGTCACCCCCGCGTTGTTGACGAGGACGTGGATCTCGCCGTGCGCGGCGAGCGCGGACTTGACCGCGGCCTCGATCGAGGGCGAATCGGCGAGGTCGAGAGCCACGGCCTCCGCCCTGCCGCCCGCGGACGCGATTTCGGATACGACCCGCGCGAGGGCCTCGGTCGAGCGCGCGGCCGCGAGCACGAACGCGCCCTCGGAGGCCAGGCGTTTCGCGATCGATTCCCCGATGCCCCGCGAGGCGCCCGTCACCAGCGCCACGCGGCCGTCGAAGCGCTTCGCGGTCATTGCGGTTTCTCGACTATATCCGGCAGCTCAGAGCTCCACGCGTCCACGATCGCCCGGGCGAGATCCGCGATCGCGAGGACGGCCGGATGATCGGGACCGAGGCCCGTGGACTTCGTCTGGTCCGTCAACACGACCAGGACGAATCGCCCCTTCCGGGTCCGGAGGATCCCGGAGTCGTTTCGTGTCCCCGACATCGTTCCGGTCTTGCCCGCCCAGAGCGCCTCCGACGGAAAGCGCCGCGCGATGCGCAGCCGGCTGGGGTCCTTGTCGAGGTACTCGAAGATCTTTCGCGAGGACTCCGGGTCGAGCAGCTCTCCCTTCGCGACCCGCCCCATCCATTCGGCGACCTCGTGGGGCGTGAGCACGCCGAGGCGCAGTCCCCTCCAGGGGGACGGGTCCTCCTCCCGCCGCGCGTAGGGGGGGATCGTCCCGAGGAGGCGGATGTGGGGAAAATGGAGCGCCTCCATCCGGGCGTTGATCCGGTCGATGCCGAGCCGGGCGATCCAGGCGTTGGTCGCGGTGTTGTCGGACGGGCCGATCATCAGAGTCGCCAGGTCGTTCCACGTCGGGGTCAGGCCCGGATCGAGCATCAGCAGGGTCCCGGACCCGTCCGCCTTCGCGTCGGCCGTCAGCGTCCAACGCTCCGAGAGATCGAGCGAGCCCTCGCGGACGGACGCCATCGCCTCGGTGATCACCGCGATCTTGATGACCGAGGCCGCCTCGAACTCGGAAGAGCCGTTGTGCTCGTAGGAACGGTCGCTCTCCAGGTGCCGCGCCGCGACGCCCATCCGGCACCGGCAGCGCGCCTCCGCCACCGCGACCGCAGAATCGAGCGCGCCCGCGGATCCGGGAGAGACCGGCGTCGTCGCGCAGGCGGCCGACAGGGCCACGGCGAGAGAGAGCGCGACCACGCGCGCTCTAAGCGCCCCCATACGCCTCCACGCGGATTCCCCTGTCGATCCGCTTGACGAGCCCGGCGAGCACGCTGCCGGGCCCGATCTCGAGCGCACGGTCGACGCCCGCCTCCGCCAGACGGCGTACGGACTCGACCCAGCGCACCGGGGAATCGATCTGGCGGACGAGCGCATCCCGGAGCGCCGCGCCCGAGCTCTCGGGTCGCGCGTCCACGTTGGTCACGACCGGGAACCGCGACCCCGAGAATTCCGCGGCGTCGAGGAGGGGGCGCATCCGCTCGCGGGCGGGCGACATGAGCGCGCAGTGGAAGGGCGCCGACACGGGAAGCGGGATCGCCCGCCGGGCGCCGCGGTCCAGGCACGCCTGGGACGCCCTCGCGACGGCCGCCGCCCGGCCCGCGATCACGGTCTGCTCGGGAGAGTTGTAGTTGGCCGGCGCGACGACCTCACCGTGCGCGGCCTCGCGGCAGGCGGCCTCCACCCCCTCCGGAGCCAGGCCGACGATCGCCGCCATGGCTCCCTCGCCCGCCGGCACCGCCTCCTGCATGAAGGTGCCCCGCTCGCGCACCAGCCGCACGGCGTCCGCGAACCGCAGCGCGCCCGTCGCGACACCGGCCGAATACTCGCCGAGCGAGTGGCCGGCCGCGAGCGCGGCCCCCTCCAGCCGCTCGGGGAAGCGCGCGCGCAGGTCCTCGAGGGAGGCCACCGAGTGCGTCAGGATCGCGGGCTGGGTGTTCGCGGTCTGCTTCAGGACCTCCTCGGGCCCCTCGAAGCAGAGCCGCGTCAGCGGAAACCCGAGGATGGCGTCCGCTTCGTCGAACACGGCGCGAGCCGCGGGCGAAGACTCGTAGAGCGCCTTCCCCATGCCGACGGACTGCGAGCCCTGGCCGGGGAACAAGAGAGCGAGCATCACAATTTTAAATTCTAGATTCTAGATTTTGGATGGCTACGCCATCGATGACCTCAATCCAGAATCCAAAATCGGCAACGACCTCACCATCTCACCAGCACGCTGCCCCACACGAGCCCGGCTCCGAAGGCCGTCATCAACACCATGTCGCCGGTCTTCACGCGCCCCTCGCGGACGCACTCGTCGAGGGCGATCGGGATGGAGGCGGCCGAGGTGTTTCCGTAACGTTCGATGTTCTTGTAGACCTTGCGCCCGTCGATCTTGAGCTTCTCACCCACGGCGTCGATGATGCGGAGGTTGGCCTGGTGCGGGATGAAGACGTCGATCTGCTCGTGCGTGAAGCCCTGCTCCGTCAGGAGCTCGGTCGTCACGTCGGTCATGGCCTTCACGGCCACCTTGAACGTCTCGTTACCCTTCATTTTGATGAACGGCAGCCGCTCGTCGATCGACTTGGGGTCGTTCGCCGGTCGATCCGATCCGCCGCCCGGCATGCAGATGAAGTCGTGGAGGTTGCCGTTGGACTTCATCAGGCTCCCGAGGATGCCGTGGTCGCCCTTCGTCCCCTGGAGCACGACGGCTCCCGCGCCGTCGCCGAAGAGAACGCACGTGTTCCGGTCCGTCCAGTCCACGTAGCGGGACAGGATCTCGCCCCCGATCACGAGCACGTTCTGGGCCTTGCCGGATCCGATCAAGCCGTCGGCCAGGTGCAGGGCGTAGAGGAAGCCGACGCACGCCGCGGAGACGTCCGACGCCGCCGCGCGGGTGGCGCCGAGGTTGCGCTGCACCAGGCAGGACGTGGCCGGGAACGGCATGTCTCCCGAGATCGTCCCGACCAGGATCATGTCCAGGTCCTCGGCCCTGACGTGCGCGCGCTTGAGCGCGAGCTCCGCAGCGCGCGTGCAGAAGTCCGAGAAGTGCTCGCCGTCGGACGCGATGTGGCGTTCCCGGATGCCGGTACGCGACATGATCCACTCGTCGGAAGTCTCGACGAGCTTCTCGAGGTCGGCGTTGGACAGGATCTTCTTCGGGACCGAGGCGCCCGTCCCGAGGATCTTGGAGCGATTCACCGCGGCTAGGCCTTCACCAGCCGGTCCTCGCGAGAGTGGAGCTCGGCGATCTGCGCCTGGATCGTCTCGGCGAGCCGGCGCTTCGAGAACTCGGAGGCGAACCGGATCGCGTTCTTGACCGCCTTCGCCGAGGATCGGCCGTGGCAGATGATCACGCAACCCTTGACTCCCAGGAGCGGCGCCCCGCCGTACTCCGAGTAGTCCAGGCGCTGCTTGAACCGCCGGAAGGCAGACCGGGAAAGCAGGAAGCCCACCGACGCCTGGAGCGTGCGCTTGATCTCCTCGCGCAGCAGGTTCTCGACCATCTCGGCGAGCGCCTCGGAGACCTTGAGGATGACGTTGCCCGTGAACCCGTCGGTGACGATCACGTCCACGGTGCCGTTGAAGACGTCCCGTCCCTCCACGTTGCCGATGAAATTGAGGCCGGCGTCCTTGAGCGTCTTGAAGGCCTCCTTGGTCTTGTCGGTGCCCTTCGAGTCCTCCTCGCCGATCGACATCAGCCCGATCGACGGCGTCTTCTTGCCGAAGGCCAGCTCCGCGTAGAGCGATCCCATGACGGCGAATTCCTTGAAGTGGGACGTCTTCGCGTCGGGATTGGCGCCCACGTCGAGCAGCAGGCAGTGGCCGCGCAGGTTCGGGAGGACGGTCGCGAGCGCGGGCCGATCGACGCCCTCGATCGTCCCGATGACCATCTTCGCGACCACCATCGCGGCGCCCGTGTGCCCGGCCGACACGAGGCCCTCCGCGCGGCCGTCTCGAACGCAGTTGGCCGCGACGCGGATCGAGGAGTTGCGCTTCTTGCGGATCGCCGCGGTCGCGGGATCGTCCATCGAGATGACTTCGGCCGCGTCCACGATCTCGATGTCCGAGCCGTGATATCCCGACTCGGCGAGCAGCTTCGCGAGCGCGCCCTCCTTGCCGACGAGCAGGGTCGCGATGCCGAACTCGCGGGCGGCCGCGATCGCGGCGTCGACGTTGACCGCCGGCGCATTGTCGCCGCCCATCGCATCCACTGCGATCCGCACGTCAGCTTCTCCGTTCGGAAGGGGTCACGGGTGCGGGGGATTATAAGTCCGGGGAGGTCCTACGTGTTGATCGCCTGCTTCCCCTTGTAATGCCCGCAGCGCGCGCAGACCCGATGGGGCATCTTCGGCTCGTGGCAGTTGGGACATTCCGAGAGCGCCGGCGGCGTGAGCGCGTCGTGCGCCCGGCGCTTGTCGCGGCGAGCCTTGCTGTGGCGTCGTTTGGGGTTGGGCATCGGAGTCCTACACTTTCTCTTTGAGGGCCCGGAGGGCCTCCCATCGGGGATCGACGGTGTCGCGGGCGCATGCGCACGAACCGAGATTCAAATCGTTTCCACAGACCGGACACAGCCCGAGGCAGTCCGGCTTGCACAGCGGTTTCATGGGAAGCGCCATCTGGACGCGCTCCTCGGCGATGGGCGAGAGCTCGACGACCGGCTCGTCGAAGTACTGGGTGTCCAGGTCTCCGCGCTCCAGCTCGACGTCCACGCCCGGCTGGCGCGGGCGCGGGTAGAGGACGAGGGTGAATTCGTCCTCCTCGCGAAACGGGTATGCGGCCAGGCACCGGCTGCACTCGAGCTGCCCGTCGTAGGTCAGGTGGGCGGCCAAGGCGTATCCGCCCTCGATGCGCGAGACCTCGCCCTCCAGGTTCAGCGGCGAAATCGAAAGCAGGGGCTCCCGATCGATCGCCGCCACGCTCGCGGGCAGCTCGGCTTCGACGTGCAGGGGCTCCACGGAGACGGATTCGAGGGAGAGCGTATTGGGCTTCATGATCGAACCGCGCATTTTAGCCGGACCCGGGCCACAGTCAAATCGCCCGGAGCCTAACGTCTGCAACCAAAGCTGATAGCGTCTCCGCGGTGAAGATCGCCATCGACAGCCGGGCGTTGCTGGCGGAGAGGACGGGAATCGGCACCTACACCCTGGCGATCGCCCGCGGACTGGCGGCCCAGCCGGCCGTGCGCGTGGGTCTCTTCGCCCCCCGACCGCTGCCTCCGGCGCTCGATCGATCGCCCGAGTTCTCCCTGCACACCGATCACCACCCCTTCGGGATTCTCTGGCTGCAGACGACGCTGCCCCGGAGGCTCGCGCGCTGGGGAGCGGACGTCCTCGTGTCCGCCCTGACGATCGGGCCCGCGCGCGGCTCGATTCCCTACGTGTCGGTCGTCCACGATCTGACACCCCTGACGCATCCCGAGTGGCACTCCGGAAGGACACTGATCGGATTCGTCCCCTTGTGGGAGCGCACCGTGGAGCGCGCAGCCCGCTTCCTCTGCGTCTCGGAGACAACGGCGAGCGACCTCGTGTCCCACTACCCGGAGACGGCGCCGCGCGTGCGCGTGGCCCGTAACGGCGTCGACCGCGAGTTCTTCTCTTCCGTCGAGGACCCGGCCGCCCGGCAGCGGGCCCGGCAGCGCCACGCCGGCGGACAGCCGTTCATCCTGTACCTCGGCACCCTCGAGCCACGTAAGAACGTCGAGGCGCTCGTCGTCGCCTGCGAGCGAATCTGGGGCCGGCGACGCTCGCGCCCCGACCTGGTGCTCGCCGGCGGAGCCGGATGGAAGACGGCCGCGCTCCACCGCCGCATCGCGCGATCCCCCTTCCGCGACAAGATCCACGTCACCGGCTACGCCGCCCGCGACCCCGCGCGCGAGCTCTACCGCGCGGCGGAGGTCTTCGTCTATCCTTCCCTCTTCGAGGGATTCGGGCTCCCGGTCCTGGAGGCGATGGCCTGCGGAACTCCCGTCGTCGCCTCCACCGCGGCGGCGCTCCGGGAGGTCGGCGGCGACGCCGCGCTCTACGCCCCCGCGCGGGAGCCGGAGGCCCTCGCGGTCCAGATCGAGCGAGTGCTCGACGACGGAGACCTGCGCCGGCGGCTGGCGGCCGCGGGCCCCGAGCGGGCCGCGGGCTTCTCGTGGGACATCGCCGCCGAACGGACCGCCTCCGCGGTGCGCGAGGCGGCGGAGACCGCGCGATGAGCCGGTCGCACACGCCGCGGATCGGGATCGACGCGCGCAAGCTGACGCACTTCGGTATCGGAACCTACATCCGCAATCTTCTCGAAGGGATCGCCCGGCGACCCGAGTCTCTCGCCTACCGGTTCCGGGTCTACGTTCCCGGCGCCGACGTGGCGGCGCTGCCGGAGCTCCCTTCGCACTTCGAGGTCGTCCCGGAAGATTCGCCGGGCTACTCAATCGCGGAGCTGACGCGCTTCGCGTGGCGCCTGATGCGCGATCGCCTCGACCTCTTCCACGCGACGCACTACGTCATCCCCCCGCTCGCCCGAGCGCGTGCCATCGTCACGATCCACGACATCATCCACGTCCTCTACCCGCAATTCCTTCCCAGCAAGGCGGCGCAGCTCTACGCGCGGGTGATGATCGGCCGCGCGCTGCGCCGCGCCGATCGCATCATCACGGTGTCCTACAACAGCAAGCGGGACCTCGTGGACTACTTCGGCATCGCGCCCGCGCGCATCGACGTCGTCTACAACGGGGTCGCGGCCAGCTTCAACGACCACGTCCCGCGCGCGGAGCGGGATCGGGTCGCCGCGAAGTACGGCCTCCCCCGCCCCTACCTGTTGTTCCTCGGCGGCGAGAAGCCGCACAAGAACGTGCGCAACGTCCTGCGCGGGTTCGCCGAGGCCCGCCGCGAGCGCGCCATCCCCCACGCTCTCGTCCTCGCCGGGCCGATGCCCAAGAACCGCAGCCGGGTCGAGGCGCTGATCGGCGGGCTCGAGCTGGAGTCGCGGGTGATCCGCACCGGAATCGTGCCCGAGGAGGACCTCCCGGGGCTGTTCGCCGGGGCCGACGCGTTCCTGTACCCCACGCTATACGAGGGCTTCGGGTTGCCGGTCGTCGAGGCCATGGCGTGCGGGGTGCCCGTGCTGACGTCCTCGACCTCGGCGCTCCAGGAGATCGCGGGCGGCTACTCGTATCTCGTGGATCCGATGGACGTGGAGGCGATCGGACGAGGCATCGCGGACCTCGCGACCGATCCCGCACGCCGCGCGGAGCTCGTCGAGCTCGGGAAGCGGCGCGCCGCCGACTTCTCCTGGGACCGGGCGGCTCAGCAGACGCTGAAGGTCTACGGCGAGACCCTCGCGCGCCATCCCCCGCGATGAGAACGGCCGTCGTCCACGACTGGCTCAACGGAATGCGGGGCGGCGAGAAGGTCCTCGAGGCCCTGCTGCCACTGCTTCCGGACCCCACCGTCTTCACGCTCTTCCACGATTCGGGCTCCGTGTCCGCGGCGATCGAGCGCTACCCGATCCGCGCCTCCTGGCTCAACTCGATACCGCTCTCCCGCCGGCACTACCGCTCCTACCTCCCGCTCTTCGCCTCGGCCGTCGAGTCCTTCGACCTCTCGGGGTTCGACCTCGTCGTGTCCTCGTCTCACTGCGTGGCGAAGGGAGCGATCGCGCCCCCGGGGGTCCCCCACCTCTGCTACTGCCACACTCCGGTGCGCTACGCCTACGAGCAGCAGGACCTCTACTTCCCGGAGGGCCGCACGCGGTTTCGCGCCCTGAAGACGGCGGCCGTCGCGCGCCTCAGGGCGTGGGACCTGCGGACGGCGTCCCGGCCGACGGCGTACCTCGCGAACTCCTCGGCCGTCGCGGCGCGGATCCTCCGCCGCTACGGCCGGCCCGCGCGAGTCTGTCATCCGCCGGTCGACGTCGACTTCTTCACCCCGGATTCGGTGAGCCGCGGCGACTTCCTCCTCTGCGTCGGAGCGCTGGTGCCCTACAAGCGATACGAGACCGCGATCGCGGCCGCGCGGATCCTCGGCCGCAGGCTCACGATCGTGGGGCGCGGGCCGGAGGAGAGCCGGCTGCGCGCGCTCGCCGACGATTCCGTCGCGTTCGTCTCGGATCTCGGCCCCGACCGGCTGCGCGCTCTCTACCGCGAGTGCGCGCTGTACCTCCAGCCCGGCGAGGAGGACTTCGGGATCAGCGCGGTGGAGGCCCTGGCCTGCGGGGCGCCCGTCGTCGCCCTGGCGCGCGGCGGGGCGGGGGACATCGTGCGCGACGGCGAAAACGGCGTCCTGAGCGAGGGGGAGCGACCCGAGGACTTCGCGGCCGTCCTCGAACGCGCGGCCGGCATGCCCTTCGACTACACTTCTCTGCGAGCCTCGGCGCTGGCGTTCCGGCCGGAGCGCTTCGCGGAGGAGTTCCGGGGGGCGCTCGAGGAGGTCCTTCGATGATTCGCAAATCGACGCGACGCATCGCCGGCGTGCTCGTCGCCTCGGACGTCCTCGCGACCTTTCTCGCCCTCTCGGGCGCCTACTTCCTGCGCTTCCGGGCCGAGATCATTCCCGTCACGAAGGGGATTCCCGACGCCTCCTCCTACTACCGGCTCTTCCCGTTGATCGCCGTCCTCTGGCCCCTCGTCTTCTACTTCTACGGCCTCTACCAGGTCCGCCGCAATCGATCGCGCGTGGACGAGGGCCTATCGGTCCTGGTCGCGACCGGCCTGTCGACGCTGCTGCTGGCGGGGCTCGCGACCTTCTACCGCGGCTTCTCGTACTCGCGGCTGGTCCTCCTGCTCTTTCTCGGGCTGGACGTGCTCTTCGTCTTCGCGGGACGGACCGCGATCCGCCGCTACCTCGAGGAGGCCTGGCGGCACGGCGTGGGCGTCCGGCGGGTGCTGGTGGTGGGCGCGGGGCGTCTCGGCAAGGCGATCGTCGACAAGTTCCTGGAGCATCCCGAGGCCGGCCTGCGCGCCGTCGGATTCCTGGACGACGCGCCCGACAAGCGGGACGCCGAGTATCGCGGCCTCCCCGTTCTCGGCGTGACGCGCGACGCGTCGCGCCTGGTCGACGCGCACGCGATCGACACCGTCTTCCTGGCGCTCCCCCTGGACGCGCACCGCACGATGCTCGAGGTGCTGAAGGACGTGGGCCGCACGGTCGCCGACGTCCGCGTGGTGCCGGACCTTCTCCAATACATCACTTTCCGAGCGGGGGTCGAGGACCTCGACGGGATGCCCGTCGTGCACCTGATGCAGGTGCCGTTGTCGGGCTGGCTGAGCCTCGTCAAGCGCGTGCTCGACGCGGGGATCTCGGCGGCCGCCCTCGCCGCCTTCTCGCCGCTGTTCGCGGCGATCGCCGCCGCGATCCGGCTCTCCGACGGCGATCCGGTCTTCTACCGCCAGCGCCGCATGGGGCTGGACGGGCGGCCGTTCGACATCCTGAAGTTCCGGTCCATGGTCGTGGGGGCCGAGGAGGGGCTGGGCCCGACGTGGGCCAGCCCCGACGATTCCCGGCGCACGCGGGTCGGCGCGTTCCTGCGCCGCTGGAGCTTGGACGAGCTCCCCCAGCTGGTCAACGTCTTCAGGGGAGAGATGTCGCTGGTGGGCCCGCGCCCGGAGCGCCCCGAGTTCGTCCGGGAGTTCAAGGAGAAGTTTCCCCAGTACATGTTGCGCCACCGCGTGCGCGCAGGCATCACCGGCTGGGCCCAGGTCCACGGCTGGCGCGGGAACACCAGCCTCTCCAAACGCATCGAGTACGACCTCTACTACATCGAGAATTGGTCGCTGTCGCTGGACATCAAGATTCTCTGGATGACGTTGCGGCACGGGTTCCACCACCGCAACGCGTACTAACCGTCGCCTCCGCGTCGCTCGGGGTCTGCCTTCGGCACCGGGTCGCGGCTCGTCCGGATGCGGACTCGACCGCGATCTGTAGTAAGAGAGAGGCGAACGAGTCCGGAATCCTTCGTCGCTGCGCCCCTCAGGATGACAGCGTAAGAGGCGAGGGTTCTACAGTTCGCAACGCGACCAAGTTTCGCGAGCCAGGGCGAGCGAAACGACTCGCGTTGCGGGAGCCGTAGCGGAGCGACGGGGCCAGGCTCGTGGTCGAGGCCGCATCCGGCCGAGCCACGTGCCGTTGCGCCCTCCGGGCGCAGGCCCCGGAGCGCAGCGGAGGCGACGGGGTTCCGCCAGCTTTCTCAGCCGGCGCAGCCGGCGCGACAGGTCGCGGAGCGCGGCCGGCTCCGGCTCCAGGCCTCCGAAGGCGCTGGCGCAATAGACGGCGACCACCGCGGCCGCGTCCTCGCGGCCCTCCGGAACCTCGCGGCCGAAGAGGCGCGCGACTTCGGCGGGCGGAATCGAGGGCGCGAGGCCTCCCCGCCGCTGCCGGAGCAGGCGGCGGAGGGCGAGGTAGGCGCGCGTCGCGGGTCTCGCGGAGGCATGCCGCGCCGAGATTCCCCGCGCGAGCAGCGCGCACAGCGCCGCCGCCGCGAACAGCGCCGCGGCCGTCTCCCAGGACACGAGCTCAGCGACCGATTTGCGCAGCGCGGCCAGCCCTCCGGCCGCCGAGCCCAGGGATTCCCGAACCGCCTCCACGACGCCGACCTGATCCCCCGAGTCGAATCCCAGGATCCTCCGGTCGTAGAGGAACTCGACCTCGCGACCGAGCGCCGCCAGGCGCGAGAACAGGGACAGCGTGCGCAGTGCCGGAGGGATCCCGGCCGGCGGCGTCGGATCGAGCACGCGAAACCCGGACCCGTCGAGGTCCGCCTCGACCCAGGCGTGAAGATTCTCCGCGCGCACCACGATCGAGCTCGAGAAGAGCCCCGTGTCCCCTCCGTAGGAGCCCGTGACGAGCCGCGCCCGCACGCCCCGCGACGCCAGCATCATCGCGGCGGCCGACGCGAAGTACTCGCAGTGCCCGGCCCGGGACCGCAGCAGGAAGTGCGCGATCGGGTCCCCCCGCGCCTTCGGCGGCTCGAGCGTGTAGATGAAGTCTTTGCGGAAGTGCTCCTCGATCCGGCGATAGATCGCCGCGGGATCCTTAAGGTCTCCCGTGAGCTGGAGCGCGTAACGCTGGACCTCCTCGGGGACGTCGGAGATCGGGATGACGCCGCGCCCGGGGGCCCGAATGGGGCCCCGGCGGACGTCGGCCTCGTAGCGCACCGGCCCGCGGCCCGAGCCGACCTGCATGACGCCGTCCGGCATCTCCCAGGCGCGCCCCTTGTCCACGCGCACCGCGGAGGTCCCGTAGGGGAGGAAGAGGAATCCGCGCCCGTAGACGTTCAGGTCGACGGACACGACGGCGCTCGGAGGTCCGGCCTTCGCGGAGTAGCCGGCGCCGTAGGCGGACCGCTCTCCGCGGCGGGCTCCGACGCGGGGATCGCGGACCCAGACTCCCGCGTCGTAGTCGGTGAAGACGGCCTCGCGCAGCCGCAGCTCGTCCCGCCCGGGCAGGCGTGGAGAGGAGGACAGGCGCAGGACCACGCGGTCGCTGCGTTTCGCGGCGGAGAAGGCGTCCAGGTCCATCCGGTCGGAGGAGATCGCCTTGGAGAAGGCGTCGTCCACCTTGAAGGGCACCACGGCGAACGGCCCGTGGAGCCTGGGAAGCAGGAAGAAGAGCGGAACGGAGAGCAGCGCTCCGCCCGCGAGCGCGACGGCGACCGAACCGGCCGTGGGCACGGAATCGAGCACGCGCTCCGGGGGCGCCTCGTCGAAATCCGCGAGCACGGCGAGCAACGAGAGCGCGCGGAAGCCCATCCAGCCCATGGCGGCGAAGTACAACATCGAGGAGACGTGGGTGGAAGAGGAGGCGGCCGCCAACGTCAGCAGGAAGAGCACCAGCAGCGCGAGCCTCGCCTCGCTCGGGCGTTTCAGCGACGCGAGCTTGGCGATCGCGGTGAAGAGCAGAAGGTGCGAAACGGACCGCAGAAGCCCGACGCGCAGGGTCACCGTCTCGAACGCGAGCCAGGCCAGATACAGAAGGCCGGCCACGTTCAGCATCGCGTTCGACACGCGGACGGGCCGGCCGGAGCGCGCGCGCCACGCGAGCCCGAGCAGGCCAGCCTCGTACGTCGCGATCGCCACGGCGCTGGCGCCTCCCGTCCAGACGAGCGGGAGGGGGGCGAGCGCGGCGACCGGCATGAGCACGCGCACGTAGGCGCGGCGAAGCCCCGCGGGCATCTCGGCGCGCGCGGTCACGAGACGAGCCATCGCAGGTCTCTCCGGCGCATCGCCGGGAAGTCGGGCGCCGCCTCCGCGGGCAGGGCGGGGAGGCGGGCGAGCGCATCCAGGATCCTCAGGCGCTGGTTCCGGCCGGACTGCGCGGACACCTTCACTCCGCGGGCCAGAAATCCCACCTCCGCTCCCCGCGAGAGGAGCAGGAGGGCGCATCCCGCGCAGCGTGCGACGGCCCGCTCGAGCCGCTCGAGCGCCGCGGAGTCGATGGGAGAAGGCAGCGCGTTGTCGATCGTCAGGAAGATCACCCGATCGCGCTCGGCCTCGCGCTCTCGCACGATCCAGCGGCGCATGCGCGCCGACTGCTTCCAATGAAGGTCGCGCAGGTCGTCGCCGGGCGAGAACTCCCGGAGCGTGCGGATGTCGGGGCCGCCACCGCGCTGTCGGGGAAGGGGCCTCCCTCCGCGGGAATCTTCCGCGGGGACGGGCGGCATCGCCGTCATCTCGGCCAGCGGGTAGACCACGATCTCCCGCGCGAGGGTGGCGCGGCGGTACTTGCGAAAGAGGCCGATCGGGAAGCGGGACAGGAGGCCGGCGTCCGCTTCGCGGAACACTCCGCGCGCCGGGAATCGCCCCTCGACGACGAGCTCCCGCGTTTCGCCGGGGCGGAGCGGATCGATCCACAGGGGGCCGGGGAGCGACTCGTGCAGGAAGAAGAGCGCCTGGGCCGTGGAGGTGCGCAGGCGGTTCTCGAGCCGGAGCTTGAGCCAGGCCGGGCGCGTCGCGACGACCTCGCCCACGGTCTCGATCTGGCAGACGACTCCCCGCACGTTGCGGCGCGAGAGGACGCCGGAGACGACCATGGCAGCGAGCATGGCCGCGAGCACCAGGTAGAGGCCGTTGTTGCCGGTGTTGGTCGCCGCGATCGCGACGACGAGGCACAGCAGGATGTAGCCCAGGCCGAAGTTGGTGATGCGGATTTCCCAGTCCGGAATCAGACGGGTCATCGCATTTTGGATTTTGGATTTTGGATTTTGGATTGCAGACGCATGCTCCTCTCCAAATCTAAAACCCAAAATCTAAAATGGTCACACGGGCACCGCCACCTGGCTGAGAATCCGTCGCACGATCTCCCGCTCCCTCCCTCCCGCTCCGAAACCGTCCGAGGAGACCGACAGGATTCGATGCGCGAGCACAGCCTCTGCCACGGCCTGCACGTCGTCGGGCGTCGCGAACGCGCGGCCGTCGAGAAGCGCGCGGGCCTGGGTCGCGCGGAACAGCGCCTGCGCCCCACGGGTGGAAACGGGCAGCCGAAGCTCAGCGGCCTGGCGCGTCGCGCGCACGAGGGCGTGCAGGTAGTCCAGCAGGGAATCCGACACGGTGATCCGCTCCGTCTCGTCCTGGAGGGCGAGCACCTCGGCCGGCCCGAGGACCGATGGGATCGAGGCCAGCACGCGCTCGGTTCCGCCGCGGCGGAGCAACATGCGCTCCTCCTTCTCCGATGGATACCCGAGGGAGAGCCGGAGAAAGAACCGGTCCATCTGGGACTCCGGCAGCGGATACGTGCCGAGGTACTCGACGGGGTTCTGCGTGGCGACCACCATGAAGGGCTGGGGAAGCGATCGGCGATCCATGTCCACCGTCACCGAACCCTCGTTCATGGCCTCGAGCAGTGCGGACTGCGTCTTCGGAGTCGCGCGGTTGATCTCGTCGGCGAGCACGATGTTGGAGAAGATCGGCCCGGGGTGAAACTCGAATCGATCGGCCGGCGCGTGGAAGACCGAGATGCCGATCACGTCGGCGGGAAGCGTGTCGCTGGTGAACTGGATGCGCCGGAACTCGAGCGACAGACTCCGCCCGAGGGCCCGCGCGAGGGTTGTCTTGCCGACCCCGGGCACGTCCTCGATCAGGACGTGGCCCCGCGCCAGCAGGGCGGTCAGAAGAAGGTCGACCGCGCGGGGCTCGCCGCGATAGGCCAGGCCGACGTTTTCGCGCAGCCTCGAGAGCGTCGCGGCCGATTCGGTGTCCACCATGGTGTCGGTTCCTCCTCTAACCGCGGAGGGGCCGCTCTCCTTCCCGGCGCCTCCGCTCGACGGCCTCCCGCAGCTCTCCCTCCCGCTCGAAGGGCAGAACCAGCACGCCCCCCTCTCCGACGATGATCGCGGTGTCGCGCACGCCCGGCGCGATTACGGGAACCGGCGAGATCACCAGGTTCCCGTCCGGATCGCTCAGGCCGCGAATCTCCCGCACGGAGCGCCACGTGCCCACGTCGCTCCACCCGGCGTCGAGCGGAACCGCGCGCACGTGGGCGGCCTTCTCGATCACCGCGTAGTCGATCGACACGCTGGGCAGGGCGGCGTAGGCCTCCGCGGACTCGCCGCGCGCGTAGGCCTCGACGGCCGCGAGCAGCTCCGGAGCCGCCCGGCGCGCCTCCGCGAGGAAGCGGGACGGCCGGAAGACGAAGATTCCCGCGTTCCAGGAGTGCCGGCCCGATGCCGCGAACTCGCGGGCTCGCTCCGGCGAGGGCTTCTCGGTGAACCGAAGGACCTCGCCGTCGCGTTGCTCGATGTAGCCGAAATCCGTCTCGGGGCGCGTCGGAGCGGCGGCCAGCAGGACGACGCTGGCGCGGTCGGCCTCGTCCTCTGCCCGCGCGAGGGCGGCGCGGAGAGCCTCCGCGTCCCGGACCGTCTGATCCGACGGCACCGCCGCCGTGATCGGATCCCCGTCGGCGGCGAACCGGAGGGCCGCGGCCAGGAGCGCGGGGCCCGAGTTGCGCCGGACCGGCTCGCAGAGGATGCGCTCCGGCGGCAGGGAGGGGAGCTCGCGGCGCACGAGCGGCAGATACGCCGTCGACGTCGCCACGAAGATGTCGCGCGAGAGCGGAAGGACGCGCGCGTGGGTCTCCGCGAGCAGGCTCGCGTCCGAGAGCAGCGGCAGGAACTGCTTGGGACGCGCCTCGGTTGAGAGGGGCCAGAGGCGGGTTCCCGCGCCTCCCGCGAGCAGGAGGATCCTCATGACCCGTGCGGCCCAAGCGGCCGCCCGGCCGTCATCCTCACTCCCATCTCAGTCCCAGCAGCTCCACCTCGGGAAACAGGGTAACTCCGAACTTCGTCGCGACGGCGTCGCGCATGGTCCGCATGAGGGTGAGGACGTCCTCCGCCCGCGCGGCCCCTGTGTTGACGATCACATTGGCGTGGCGGGGCGAGATCATCGCCCCGCCGGTCGTCCGCCCCTTCAAGCCGCACGCCTCGACCAGGCGCCCCGCGGAGTCCCCGGCGGGATTCCGAAAGACGCTGCCGGCGTTGGGCTCGGAGGGCAGGGCGCCGCGGCGCCTCTCGGCGACGTTCCGGGTCCTCTCCTCGATCTCTTCCCTGGCGGCGGGGCGCAGCTTCAGGACGGCCCCGCTGACGATCTCGCGCGTCTCGATGAGCTCCGTGAAGCGGTACCCGTGTCGGATTCGCCCGGCCTCGACGACTCGCCTCTCCCCCGCCCGCGAGACCAGGCGAACCGTCTCGAGCACGTCGAAGATCTCTCCCCCGTAGGCGCCCGCGTTGATCCGCACCGCTCCGCCGATCGAGGACGGGATCCCGGAGATGCCTTCGAGCCCCGAGAGGTGCGCGCGAGCGGCCGCCGCGCAAACGCCACCCAGGGCCGCGCCGCCGCCCGCGCGGACGCGCTCGCCGTCGATCGAGACCTCGAGGAATTCGCCCTCCAGCCGGATTACGTAACCCGGGAACCCCTCGTCGGCGACGAGGATGTTGGAACCCATCCCCAGGAGCGCCAGGGGCAGGCCATCCGCCGCGGCCGCGGCGAGGACCTGCGCGAGCCCCCGCTCGGTCCGGACCCGGCACAGAAAGCGGGCCGGGCCTCCGATCCTCCACGTCGTCAGACGAGAAAGCGGCTCGCCCTCGCGGACCGCGCCGTCCTCCGGCGCGAGGGTCAGACCCATCCGAGCCGCGAGGCCAGGAATCCCAGGCCCCCGAGCACCGCGGCGGCGGTGATGCCTCCCGCCACGTCGTCCGCGACCACTCCCCACCCGCCCGGGAGATCCTGCAGGCGAGCGATGGGGCCCGGCTTCACGACGTCGAAGAACCGGAAAAGGACGAACGAAAGCACCCACGCGACGGCCGTACGGACCGACAGGGTCGGCGGAGCGAGAAACGGAACGACCGCGGAGGCAAAGAACTGGCCGGCGACCTCGTCGATGACGATGCAACCCGGGTCCTTTGCGCCCAGGACCTCGCACACCGGCCCGCAGACCGCGACTCCGAGCAAACCAATCGCGAGGCCGGACATCAATAGTCCGACCGCGACGATCAGGATGGAGGCATGGGCGGCCGACAGACGAGAAGCCAGGAGCCACGCCAGGGCGAGGCCCACGGCCGAACCCGCGGTTCCGGGCGCGAAGGGCGAGAGTCCGGAGCCGAGACCCGTCGCGAGGAAGGCCGCGACCGGATGAGCGGCGAATGCGCGGCGCGCATCCGACATTGACACCGGGTCGTGCCGGAGAGAAGATCCGTGCGTCCTCATCGCGTCCTGTTGTGCCTTTCCCCGAAGTCTATAATCGCGCAGAACGCGCGGAATTTTTCCCTCCATCGAGAAAGGTGAGGACATGTCCAGCGTGAAACCCAACGAGAAATGGCGCGCCGTGGAAACGGCGCTGACTCAGATCGAGCGTCAGTTCGGCAAGGGCTCCATCATGCGGCTCGGAGAGCGGCCCGAGGTCGCGATCGCCGTCATCCCCACGGGCTCCCTCGCCGTGGACGTCGCCCTCGGGGTGGGCGGCATCCCGCGGGGCCGCGTCGTCGAGATCTTCGGGCCGGAGTCCTCCGGCAAGACCACCCTCTCCCTCCAGATCATCGCCCAGGCGCAGAAAACCGGCGGCCTCGCCGCGTTCATCGACGCGGAGCACGCGCTGGACTCCGAGTACGCCAAGAAGCTCGGGGTGGACACCGACAACCTGCTGGTCTCCCAGCCCGACAACGGCGAGCAGGCCCTGGAGATCGCGGAGATGCTGATCCGCTCGGGAGCGATCGACGTCATCGTCGTCGATTCGGTCGCCGCGCTGGTTCCCAAGGCCGAGATCGAGGGCGAAATGGGCGAGGCGCAGATGGGACTGCAGGCTCGCCTGATGTCGCAGGCGTTGCGGAAGCTGACGGCGATCGTCTCGAAATCGGGCACGAGCCTGATCTTCATCAACCAGATCCGGGAAAAGATCGGGGTCCTGTTCGGCAACCCGGAGACCACCACGGGCGGCCGGGCGCTGAAGTTCTACGCCTCGATCCGGATCGACATCCGCCGGATCGCGTCGTTGAAGGACGGCGACGTGGTCGTGGGCTCGCGCACGAAGGTGAAGGTGGTCAAGAACAAGGTCGCCTCGCCGTTCCGGCAGGCGGAGTTCGACATCACGTACGGAGAGGGCATCTCGCGCTCCGGCGAGCTCATCGACATGGGGATCGAGGCCAAGATCGTCGAGAAGTCCGGCGCCTGGCTGTCCTACGGGGACCTGCGCATCGGGCAGGGTCGGGAAAACGCCAAGCAGTTTCTGAAGGACAATCCCGAGCTCGCCGCCGAGATCGAGGGCAAGCTGCGGCGGTCCCTCGGGATCGGCCCGGCCGAGGCGGCGCCCGCGGCGCCCGCGGCCATCGCTTCCGTGGACGTCGACTCCGGCAAGGACAAGGAGAAGGTCCGGCGGTAGGCTCGGCGGCGGCGGCGGCCCGCCGCCTCGTTCCGCCGCGGGAACATCCCCGGAAATGCCCGCGTTCCCGATGCTGATGCGATCGCGACGCCGTGCCCGTCTCGCCGGGGGCGCTCTTCTGCTGGCGGCGTGGGCGGCCGGCGCCCGGGGCGAGCTCCTGCGCCTCGCCGCGGAGCGTCCCGACGGATCCTGTCCGGCGGACTCCAGGGTGCTGGGCATCGCCCGACTGGGCGCCGTCCTTCCCGCCGGCTCCGACGCGTCGCACTGCGTCTTTCTCGCCTCGCTGGCCGATCTCTCCGACACGGAGATCGACGACGCCGTCAGCCGGCTCGCTCCGATCCGCTCCGCGGCGGGGCTGATCGTGTCGCTGCCCGGAGAATCGGACGCAGACCGCGCGGTGTTCGCGATCAAGCGCCTCTCGTCGATCTTCCGCTCCGGGTCGCCGGAGGGGAAGGTCGGGCTCTCGCGAGACCCGGGGCTCCCCCCGAGCGCCTTCGAGGAGCTCGCGCCCTACGTCGACGCGGTCGTCGTGCGCCCGGGCCAGGCAGTCTCCCCCGGCGAGTCGGAGCGCACCTGGACGATCGCGCCGGTCTCGGGCCCGGGACCGGCCGCCGCCGCCATCGAGGTCGTGGCCGCGCGGCCGGCGTCGACCCTCGTCCTCGTGACGGCGGACTCGAGGCCACTCGCGCCCGCCGACCTCGAAGCACTCTCGCGCCTGCAGAGTTACTGGACGGCGGACGCGTCGCCCGATCCCACCCGGACTTCCGTGGTCCACCACGACGGCTCGCGCCGCGAGGCGCTGCGTTTCTTCGACGCGAAGACCTTCACTCCCGTCTTGCTCCTCGCGGAGGATCCCGCGGGCGAGGCTCGCATCGAGCTGGCCGGGGGGCCGTTCGAGCGCGCCTCGGTCGAAAACCTCGGCAGCGGCGTCCGCCGCGACTTCGAGCTGAAGGGGGCGGGCGTCCTGACGCTCGACCTTTCCAGGGGATCCCTCGCGGTCGTGCTCAAGCCCATGGCGCGCTCGGGCGGCGAGAATCGCGCCGCGGTCCAGGTGGGAGCTGCCCGCGGCCTGACCGCGGAGGAGATCATCGCCCGCGAGCGCGCGTGGGACGCCGGGCAGCGCGCAAAAGTCGAGTCGTACACGGCGTCGGTGAACACCTCCCTGCGCTTCCGCGTCGCCGAGCTCCAGTCGTCGCTGGATCTCACGATCGTCGGGCCGGTGTTCTCGCGGCGGGGCCAGCCGACGGACTGGGCCTGGAAGGAGTTCTACCTCAACGGGGTGAAGTGGAAGGGGCAGACGATCCCCAAGCTTCCGATCCTTCAGCCCGAAAAGGTCACGACGCTCCCCCTCGACATCCGCCTCTCTGAGGAATACGACTACACGCTCGCGGGGGAGACGCGGCTCGACGGACGGCCGGTGTATCGCGTGGACTTCCGGCCGCGCGCGACGGTCGAGGACAAACCGATCTACCGCGGCACGGCGTGGATCGATTCGGAGAGTTTCGCGTTGCTCCGCCGGGAGTCCATACAGCTCAACCTGAAGGGAGACACGCTCTCCAACGTCCAGACGGAGTTCTTCCGGGCCGTTCCATCGCGGCCCGACGTGGTCCTGCCGCTGGAGATCCGGGGCGAACAGGTCTTCTCGACGGCAGGCCGGGTCACCGCGATCGAGCGCTACGTGATGATGAGCGACGTCGAGGTCGATCCCGCCGATTTCCAGTCCCGGCTGGACGCGGCGTACGCGTCCCACCTCCAGATGGTGCGCGACACCGACGAGGGCCTGCGGTACCTCCTGCCCGGCAAGGAGGATCCCGCGAAGCGAGTCGTCGAATCGTCGGTCAATCGCCGGAGCCTGTTCGGACTGGCGGGGACCTTCTATCAGCGCTCGAACGACTATCCCCTGCCGCTGCTCGGGGTCCAGTACTTCGACTTCGACCTGTTCGGCAAGAACAAACAGCTTTCGGTCTTCTTCGCCGGAGTGCTGCTCTTTGCCAACTACACGGATCCCGATTTCCTCGGCACGCACCTGGACCTCGGCGCCGACGTCGTCGGGGTCGCCATCCCGTTCGGCGAGCAGTCGTATCGCGGCGGCCAGGAGGTCACCTCCGAGCGCATCAAGCACCTCCCCGAGTCCTTCCAGGTCAACCTCGGGTTGCCGATGGGGCCGTACCTGAAGACCTCGCTGGGGGTCTTCACGCAGTGGGACAACTACCAGCGCGACAAGGACACTGGGCCCGCGTTCGTCACGCCCGTGGACACGCTCACGACCGGAACGGAGCTGCGCCTCGCCTGGAATCAGGCGGGGTACAACCTCGTGGTCAAGGGCAGCTACGCCTCGCGCGCGAAGTGGGAGCCCTGGGGAGACCCCACGACCTCCGGCTACGACCCGAGCCAGAAGAGCTACTGGAAATACTCGGCGGAGCTGAGGAAGGGCTTCTACTTCCCCGGTTTCCGCAAGCTTGCCGTCGCGGTGTCGTACCTGGACGGGCGGAACCTGGACCGCTTCTCGGAGTGGGACTTCGGGCCCTTCGGCAGCAGCCCGCTCTCCGGCTTCCCGGGCGGAAGCGTTCGGGCCGACCGGGCGGTCCTCGCGAACCTGTCCTACGGGCTGAACGTCGAGAACATCGTGCGGTTCGAGCTCGCGTACGACCAGGCGCTCGTCACTCAGAAGCGCGCGGGCTACGATCAGACGTACTTCTCGGGCGTCGGGCTCACGACCGCGTTCAACGGGCCATGGAACAACACGCGCATCCACGCTCAGATCGGCTACCCCGTCCTGGCGCACGGCGTGAAGGGCGGCACGGTGAACCTCACGCTGTTGAAGATCTTCTGAGGGTATATTCCCCTCCTATGCCCGAGACCTCCCCCGATCTCTCGGACGCCGTTGCGCCCGTCCGCCGGGCGCTCATCTCGGTGCACGACAAGTCCGGAATCGCGGAGCTCGGCCGCGCGCTGGCCGAGCGAGGCGTCGCCATCGTCTCGACGGGCGGCACCGCGTCGGCGCTCCGAGACGCGGGGGTCCCGGTCTCGCTCGTCGAGGAAATGACGGGCTCCCCGGAGATTCTCGGCGGGCGAGTCAAGACGCTCCACCCGAAGGTCTTCGGGGCAGTCCTCGCGGACGACTCGCGGGGCGATCACGCGAGAGACATGGAGGCGGGCGGCATCGATCCGTTCGACCTCGTCGTCGTCAACCTCTACCCGTTCGAGCGGACCGTAGCCGCGGGAAAGGGTCGGGCCGAGGCGGTCGAGATGATCGACGTCGGCGGGCCGGCGCTCATCCGCGCCGCGGCCAAGAACCACGCGCGGGTGGCGGTGGTGGTCGACCCGTCGGACTACGAGACCGTCCTCGAGGAGATTCGGACGACGGGAGGCACGCGGCTGGGCACGCGCGAGCGCCTGGCCGCCCGGGCCTTCTCTCGGACCGCGGCCTACGACGCTGCGATCGCCGGATACTTCGCGAGCTCCGTCCGCGAGCCCTACGCCTTTCCAGAGAATCTCGTCTTCGCGTTCGAGCGGCTCGGGGCGCTGCGATACGGCGAGAACCCCCACCAGCGGGCCGCCCTGTACGCGTTCCCGTCGGCCCCTCCCGACGCGCTCGTCCACTTCCAGATGCTCCAGGGCAAGGAGCTCTCGTTCAACAACCTGCTCGATCTGGACTCGGCGGTCGCCCTCGCGAGGGACTTCGACGGACCGGCCGCCGTCATCGTCAAGCACAACAACCCGTGCGGCGCCGGGATCGGGGACTCGATCTCCGAGGCATTCGGCCGGGCGTTCGCCTGCGATCCGCTGGCGGCGTTCGGAGGGATCATCGCCATCCGCGGCGAGGTCGACGGGGCGCTGGCGTCTCTCGTGCTGCAGCACTTCGTGGAGGTCGTCGCGGCCGACGACTTCACCGCCGAGGCGCTCTCTTTCTTCGCCAAGAAGCCCAACATCCGGCTCCTGAGGATCCCCGTCTCGCACCGGTCCGCCCCGGGTCTCGACTGGAAGCGGATCGAGGGCGGTCTCCTGCTTCAGGACGCGGACACGGAGCCCGGGCCCTCCTCCGCTTGGAAGCTCGCTTCCCAGCGCAAGCCCACGGCGGTCGAGCGGGCGGCTTGCGAGCTCGCCTGGAAGGTGGTGCGGCGGGTCAAGTCGAACGCGATCGTCATCGCCAACGCGCGCCAGACGATCGGCGTCGGCGCCGGTCAGATGAGTCGCGTCGACGCCTGCCGACTGGCCGCGACCAAGCCCGTCCTGCCCATCGTCAACTGCGGCGCGGCCTCGGACGCATTCTTCCCGTTTCGCGACGGGCTCGACATCCTGGGAGAGGCGGGAGTCACGGCGATCGTGGCCCCCGGCGGCTCGATCCGGGACCCGGAGATCATCGCGGCGGCCGATGAGCGCAACATGGCGTTCTGGATCGCTCCAAGAAGGCACTTCCGGCATTGAGCAGACGAGGGGCGGCGCGCGTATGGCCGGTGGCGCTCGGCGTCGCAATGGGCGTCGTAGCGATGCTGCCGCTCGCCGCGCAGACCTCCGTCATTCCGGCCGACGCAGCGGCGATCCTGTCGAAGGCGGCGAGCGTCTACACCGACGGCGGCGCGCACACGTCCGCGTTTACCCAGATCTACACGCCCTCCGGATTCGCGAACTCGCGGCGCGAGGCGGGGTCGGTCTGGATCCAGGCGCCCCAGCGGCTCCGCTTCGAGTACGCCGCGCCGGAGAAGAAGATCTTCACGTACGACTCGGGAGAGGGCCGCTTCTTCTCACCCGAAGACAAGCAGCTGACGATCCGGAAGTTGTCGGCCGAGGAGATCGCCCGCCTCCCGATCGTCTTCCTCGCCAGGCCCGACGAGCTGACGAAGCGCTATGAGATCCAGCTCGACGCATCCCGGGCGGTCCTCTTCAAGCCCCGGGCAGCGGATCCGGAGCTCGCCTGGCTCAAGCTCGCGATCAAGCCGTCGGGCGAGGTCAACGCGCTCTCCTACGAGGACGCCTCCGGTAGCCGCACCGAGTTCCGATTCGACGGCTGGAAGACCGAAAAGGCACGCCCCGCCGCCGACTACCGGATCGAGGGGCCCAAGGGCACGCGGATCGTCGAGAACTAATCCGCCTCCCTTCGCGCCTCGAACGAGCGGCGCTCTGCTGATATCGAATTCGAAGCCTTTCCCGCCAAAACGGCTAATCGCTCGCAACGCGACCAAGTTTCGCGAGTCCGGACGAGCGAAACGACTCGCGTTGCGGGAGCCGGAGCGAAGAGAAGGGATCAGGCTCGCGGTCGAGCCCGCATCCGGGCGAGCCGCGAGCCGGTGCCGAAGGCAGATCCCGCAGCGCAGCGACGGCGACGTGGAGCCCGCATCCGGGCGAGCCGCGTGCCGGTGCCGAAGGCAGATCCCGCAGCGTAGCGTAGGCGACGGTAATAGAATGCGTGCGTGGCGCAGGAGTTCTCCTTCGACGTCGTGAGCAAGGTCGACCTCCAGGAGGTTTCCAACGCCGTCCAACAAGCCTCCAAGGAAATCGTCACGCGCTTCGACTTCCGCGGCAGCAAGTCGAAGATCGAGTGGAACGACAAGGAGCTTCAGCTCACCCTGATCTCGGACGACGAGCACAAGCTCAAGTCCGTCGTCGACATCCTGGAGACCCGGCTCGTCAAGCGCGGTGTCGCGGTCAAGTCGCTGGACTTCCAGACCGTCGAGGCCGCGGGCGGCAATACCGTGCGGCAGATCGTGAAGATCCAGCAGGGCATCCCCTCGGAGAAAGCCAAGGAGATCGTGAAGGCGATCAAGGACCGCAAGTTCAAGGTCCAGGCGTCCATCCAGGCGGACCAGGTCCGCGTCTCGGGGCGCGCCAAGGACGATCTCCAGGAGGTCATGGCCCTTCTGCGCGGGGGGGATTTCGGAGTCCCGCTCCAATTCACCAACTACCGATGAACGGACCCTTTCGCGCCGGCAACGTCCGTCTCCTGCGCGCCTACGATTTGATCGCGGAGAAGCTCTCCCGGGTGGAAGAGGAACTTCTCCTCCACTTCCGCTCGCCGATCCCGACCGTCGACCGGATGGGAAGCTACCTGGCGCAGGGCGGCGGCAAACGCATCCGGCCCGCGTTGCTCCTGCTGTCTTCCCGGCTCCTCGGATACGAGGACGGCGACAAGGACGTCCGGTACGCTGCGGTCGTGGAGTTCATCCACACCGCCACGCTCGTGCACGACGACATCATCGACGAGGCGCGGCTGCGTCGCGGCCGTACCTCGGCCAATGCCCGGTGGGGCAACAACTTGACCGTTCTCTACGGCGACTACCTCTACACGATGTCCATGGGGATCGCCCTGGACGAGGGGGACCTGACGATCCTCAAGGTGCTCTCGGACACGACCCTCTCGATGATCGAGGGCGAGATGATCGGCATGGAGAAGGAGGGTTCCGTTCACGTCACGCGCGAAGAGGCGCTCGAGATCACGCGGCGAAAAACGGCGGACCTCTTCTCCGCCGCCTGCCGGCTTCCCGCCCACTTCGCGCCGCGGGGGGATCTGGTCGCCGCCGAGCGCCTCGGCGACTACGGCCGCTGTCTCGGAATGGCGTTTCAGCTCATCGACGATCTTCTCGATTACACCGGCAGCGAGCAGGAGGTCGGGAAGCCGGTCCTGAACGACCTGCGCGAGGGGAAGCTGACGATGCCGCTGCTGCTCGCACTCCCGAAGGCCTCGCCCGGGGAGCGGGAGCGGGTCGCAACCGTTCTGCGGGAACGCGAGTTCAAGACCGTCGAGCCGGCCGAGATCCTCTCGCTCGTCGAACGGTACGACGCGATCTCGGAGACGCGCGCCCTCGCGCGGGACTACGCAGGAGCGGCGCGTGTCGCACTCGAAGCCTTCCCGAACTCGGAGGCGAAGGACGGATTGCTGCTGGCGACCGAGTCGGTGATCGACCGGATCCGTTGAGGGGTACTTAGAAAATATAAGGCAGTATCTGACTATTACCTTATTAAATTAGGGTTGCCAAGAGACACGCCGAACCCGTAAAAAAGAAGGCTTTCGTGGCAATTTCTCTAAATTTTTATTGAGATTATCGGGAAGCATCGTACACTGTCCCCGATGCCTGCGTATTCTCCCGGCTGGACGGCTCTCGCCTCGACTCTCAGAAATCTCTCGCAACTCCTTCCGAATCAGTCGGATGCCTCCGCCGAGGCGGATCTGTACTACCGGCGAGCCTGCCTCGCGGCGAACGAGGAGCGATTCGACGTGGCCCTCGTCTTCTGCCTGAAGGCTTTCCAGGTGTCCCCCCGCCATCTCCCGGCGCGCCTGCTCGTCGCGCGAATCCACGACAAGGGGCTCGGAAACCTGGAAGCCGCGGTCGAGGGTTACAAGAAGGTCATCGCGCTGGCGGGGTACGACGGCCAAAACCCGCACTGCGTCGCGGCGCGCGAAGCGCTCGACAGCCTCGTCACGCGCTCGTAATCGCGGCCGTCGCGGCCATCTGCGAGGCCGAGCTTCTTCTCTAGGGCCCCATCTCATCGGGCCTCGGCATTCTCGGATACCCCCAGGGAAACCGGGGCGGCCTTCCCCACACGACCGGCCGGTATCGCCCGCCGTCGGCCACGGACGCGGGCGCCAGGCTCACCCTCCACAGGCCATCCGATACGACCGCGTCCCGACCGAAGCCGTCGAGATCCATTGAGAACAGGATCCCGCCGACGCCCGTGGGGCTCGAAGCCTCGATGGCGACGCGGTTGATTCCGGGCTCGAGCAGCGCGGCCACCGCGTAGACGCGGAGGGGGTCGCCCGGGTTCTGGGTACCGCCGCCCGCCCGGACTCCGTTGACGTACAGGACGTGCTCGCGATCCACGAAGAGCTTTGCGGTCGCGGCCGCCGGCCGCTCGGACAGCGCGACGTCCCGAGTCGCGTAGAAGCGGAGAGGCGCCGGGTTCTTTCCCCCGCTCGAGTACCAGATCCATTGCGCGGCCCCGGTGCGAAGCCACATCCGATCCCCATGCGCGCGCACCACGGCCCGGACCGCGGCGAACCCGCACACGAGAACCGCGATCGCGTACAAAGCGGCGACGGCGGGATGGCGGGCGATTCGCGAGAAGCGCGTCGGGTCGAGGGGCGCCGTTTCTTGACGCAAGACGGGACCGAGGATACTATTGCGCGCGATGATTGCATGACGGTCCTCGCCGTTGTCCCCGCGCGCTACGCCTCGATTCGATTCCCCGGAAAACCCCTCGCTCCCCTCGCCGGCCTCCCGATGGTGGTCCACGTGCTTCGGGCGGCTCAGGCGGCGCGTCGCGTGGACCGGGTGGTCGTCGCGACGGACGACCAGCGCATCGCGGACGCGGTCCGGGCCGCAGGAGGAGAGGCCATCTTGACGTCCGAAGCCGCGACGAGCGGCACCGATCGCGTCGCCGAGGTGGCTCGCCGAATGCCCGCGGAGATCTATGTCAACGTGCAGGGGGACGAGCCGTTGATGCCGCCGGAAAACGTCGACCGCGCCGTCGCGGCGCTCCTCGAACACCCAGGGCGGGAGCTCGCGACGCTGTCCCATCCCCTGGCCGCCGGCGCGGCCTCGGACCCGAACACCGTGAAGGTGGCCGTAGCGGCCGACGGCCGGGCGCTGTATTTCTCGCGCTCCCCCATCCCCTACTATCGGCAGGGCGAGCCGGCGTACCGGAAGCACCTCGGGATCTACGCGTACCGTTCGGAGACGCTCCAGGCGATCGCCGCGCTTCCGCCGTCGCCGCTCGAACGCGCCGAGTCCCTCGAGCAGCTGCGCTGGCTCGAGGCCGGACATACGATCTGGGTGGGCCCGGCCGCGGGCGATTCGATCGGGGTGGACACGGTGGCGGACCTGGAGGAGGCCGAGCGAGCCTGGAAAAAGGAGGTGGTGTCGTGAGCACGAAATACGTCTTCGTCACGGGCGGGGTGGTCTCATCGCTCGGCAAGGGAATCGCCGCCTCGTCGATCGGCGCCCTGCTCGAGGCGCGCGGGTTCACCGTCGCGATGGCCAAGTTCGACCCCTACATCAACGTCGATCCCGGGACGATGTCGCCCTTCCAGCACGGCGAGGTCTACGTGACGGATGACGGCGCCGAGACGGACCTCGACCTCGGCCACTACGAGCGGTTCACATCCATGACGGGCTCCAAGATAAACAACACCACCGCGGGACGCATCTATGCGACCGTGATCGAGCGCGAGAGGCGCGGCGACTATCTCGGCAAGACGGTCCAGGTCATCCCCCACATCACGGACGAGATCAAGGAGTCGATCCGGCTGGCGGGCGGGGACGCGGACGTGGTGCTGATCGAAATCGGCGGAACCGTCGGCGACATCGAATCGCTCCCCTTCCTCGAGGCGATCCGCCAGTTCCGCCAGGAGGCGGGCCGCGGGAACGCGATCAACGTGCACCTGACGCTGGTCCCGTACATCAAGGCCTCCGACGAGCTCAAGACCAAGCCCACGCAGCACTCCGTCAAGGACCTCCTGTCGATCGGGATCCAGCCCGACGTCCTTCTCTGCCGCACGGACCGGGCGCTCCCCACCGAGGTGAAGAAGAAGATCGCGCTCTTCTGCAACGTTCCCGTGGAGGCCGTCATCAACGCCCGCGACGTCCCGTCGATCTACGAGGTTCCGCTGCACTTCGCGGCGGAAGGGTTGGACGAGATCCTGCTCGACCTGCTCTCCCTGCCGCACTACGACCGGGACCTGTCGAAGTGGGAGAGCCTGGTCAACCGGATCAAGAACCCGGCGGGCGAGGTCGACGTCGCGGTCGTGGGCAAGTACGTGGACTACGGCGACTCCTACAAGTCGCTGAACGAGGCGCTCTCCCATGGAGGAATCGCCAACAACGTCCGCGTGCGGCTCCACTACGTCGACGCCGAGACGCTCGAGGGCGATCAGTACCCGGACGCGCTCTTCCGGGCGGACGCGATCCTGGTGCCGGGCGGCTTCGGCCGGCGAGGCGTCGAGGGCATGATGAAGGCCATCCGCTACGCGCGCGAGAAGAAGGTGCCGTTCTTCGGGATCTGTCTCGGGCTCCAGACCGCGGTGATCGAGTTCGCCCGAAACGAGGCGGGCCTCGAGGGAGCCAACTCCACCGAGTTCGAGGAGGAGCCGGCGCACAAGGTCATCTTCAAGCTGCGGGACTTGATCGGCGTCGAGGCCCTCGGCGGAACCATGCGGCTGGGGAAATACCCCTGCGACCTCTCCCCGGGCTCGCTCGCGGCCCGGGCTTACGGCGAGAGCTCGATCTCCGAAAGGCACCGGCATCGTTACGAGGTCAACCAGGAATTCCTGCCGCGACTGAAGGAGGCCGGCCTGTCGTTCACGGGGATGTCCCCGGATCGGAAGTTCGTCGAGATCGTCGAGCTCCACGAGGACCACCCGTGGTTCCTGGGATGCCAGTTCCACCCGGAGCTGAAGTCCAAGCCCTTCGCGTGCCATCCCCTGTTCCGGGACTTCATCCGGGCCGCCCGGGCTCACCGCGCCGCGGTCTCCGGCGAGGTCGCGGTCGAGCACCCGGTCTCCGGAGAGATGGCCTGACCCTGTCTCCCCGGGTCGAGATCGCTCCCGGATACGCCGCGGGCGGAGGCGCAGCCCCGATCTTCTTCGCGGGGCCCTGCGTCATCGAATCGCGGGAGCACGCGCTCTCCATGGCGAAGCGGATCCGGGACGTCGCCGAGGAGACGGGCGCGCGCATCGTCTTCAAGTCCTCCTACGACAAGGCCAATCGCTCGTCGAAGGATTCCTTCCGGGGGCCCGGGATCTCCGAGGGCCTCGCGATCCTGGCGGAGGTCAAGGACGCCTCGGGCCTGCCCGTGATCTCGGACATCCACGAGGCTGCGCAGGCTCCCATTGCCGCGCGGGTCCTCGACGTGCTGCAGATTCCCGCCTTCCTCTGCCGCCAGACGGACCTCCTGGCCGCGGCGGCCCGGACCGGAAAGCCGGTGAACGTCAAGAAGGGACAGTTCCTCGCGCCCGAGGACATGGGCCCGGTCGTCGAGAAGCTCCGTGCGTCCGGCGGCGGAGGGATCCTGCTCTGCGAGCGCGGAAGCTCGTTCGGCTACCACAACCTGGTGGTCGACATGCGCGCCTTTCCCATCCTGGCGGCCTTGGGATGCCCGGTGATCTACGACGTCACTCACTCGCTACAGCTCCCGGGCTGGGGCCGCGAGACGGGCGGGCTCAAGCAGTACGCGCCCGTTCTCGCCCGTGCGGCGGCGGCCACCCGCTCCGTCGACGGATTCTTCCTGGAGGTCCACGACGACCCGGACAACGCCCTCTCCGACCGCGCGACGCAACTGGACGTCCGCACGCTTCCCTCCCTGATCCGCTCGCTCCTCCGGGTGCTCGAGGCGGCCGGCGAGCCGGCCTGACCCGCGAGCGGGCGCGTTCACGTCCCGTTCATACGGCAGAGGTCAGACTCGCGAGCCTCAAGGAACGATATCTTTCGGCGAACAGGCGCGTGGCGCCAGGAGGACATGATGATTCGAAGAGTAAAGCTTTTGGGGATCTACCTGCCGGCGCTGCTGGCGATGGCCTTTCTCGCCGCGCCGGCCCAGGCGGCCAAGTCGAAGGCGGCGAAGGTGGACATCAACACCGCGGCCCAGTCGGAGCTCGAGGCCCTTCCGGGCATAGGCGAGGCCACGGCCCGGAAGATCATCGCAGGCCGGCCCTATGGCTCCGTGGACGATCTGGCGAAGGCCGGCGTCCCCGCATCGACGGTGTCGAAGCTCAGGTCCCGCCTGACCGTCGGCTCCACCGCGAAGACCCGGGCCGAGAAGGCCCCGTCCCGGGCGGAAAAGGCTCCGGTGAAGGCCGCGGCAGCCCCCCCGGCGGAATCCCGGGCGACGGCGTCGGGATCGAGCAAGCCGGCCGAGACCCGGGGCCCCGCGCGGGGCGAGAAGGTCGACGTCAACACCGCGAGCCAGCAGCAGCTCGAGGCACTTCCCGGAATCGGCGCGGCGACGGCGAAGAAGATCATCGCGGGCCGGCCGTATTCCTCGGTCGCGGACCTGTCGCGCGCCGGAGTCTCCCGCACGTCGCTCGCGAAGGCGGGCCCGCAACTGACCGTGGGCACTCCCGGACGCCCCCCGGCGCGCGTCGAGCCGGCCTCCGCTCCGGCGGCGACGGGATCCTCGGCGCCGGCCTCGCCGCGCGCCCCAGCCCCCCGCGACGCCTCTCCGGCTCAGTCGCGAGCGGCCGCGAGGCGGGCTCCGGCGGACACGGGAACGGAGGTCGCTCCCCGGACCGCGCCCGCTGCAGGCATGGTCTGGGTCAACACCGCTACCAAGGTGTACCACCTCGAGGGCGATCGCTGGTACGGCAGGACGAAGGAGGGCAAGTTCATGAGCGAGTCCGAGGCCGTCGCCGCCGGGTATCGCGCATCCAAGCAGGGCGCTCCAAAGAACTGACCGCAAAGGGTAAGGGCCGCGCCCGCGGCGCGGCCCTTACGTTCTCGGCGTAACCCGAATGCCTACTTCGCCTTCTTGGCGCTCTTCGCGCCCGGCTTCACCTCGACCGAGGTCGCGATCATCCGGTACTTGATCGTCACCTTGGAGCCCACCTTCAGGTCGCCCGTGACCTTCGTGCCCGTATCCCGCGCCACCTCCCAGCGATCCTTGCCTTTCTGCACCGCGATCATGGTGTCCGTCACCTCCAACACCGGGCCGGTGACCTGATACTTGTCCGCCGTCTCGGCCCCGGCGACGGGCGTCGCCGCGAGAGTGCACGCCAGAGCCAGACCCGCCAGAATCCCCCGCGTCTTGAGCATGGATATCCTCCTTTTCTCGAGGCGAATTCTACTTCCCGCCGGGCCCGCTATGGGCCACGACGCGGTTGCGACCCGCGCGCTTGGCCTCGTAGAGGGCGTCATCGGCGGCCGCCAGCCAACCGGTCAGGTCTTCCCCGCCCTTGCTCATCGCCACTCCCGCGGAGAAGCTCGCATGGAAGGTCCCACCCCCGGAGTTCCGGTGCTCGATCGCGAGGAAATCCGCCAGCAAGCGCTCGATCAGCCGAACGGCGTCCTCCGCCGTCAGATCCTCGAGCAGGGCGCCGAATTCTTCGCCCCCCAGTCGGCCGATCGTGTCGGATTGACGGAGTCGCGTGCGCAGGAGGGCGGACAGGGCCGTGAGGACCCGGTCCCCGACGGGATGTCCCCACGTGTCGTTGACTCTCTTGAAGTGATCGAGGTCCAGCACGGCGAGCGCGGCGGCGGGGCCGTCCGATCGGCGGCGCCGGCGCACCAGCGACGCGCGCACGCGCTCGAGGAAGGCGGTGTGGGTGAGCAGCCGCGTCAAGCCGTCGCGCTCCACGAGGTCCCTCAGGACCCGGGCGCGCTCGATCCGCGCGGCGACGGTGGAGAGGAGGAGCCCCGGGCTGATCGGCTTGGTGAGATGATCGTCTCCGCCCGCCTTCAGCGCCTCGATGCGCATGTCGATCTGCTGCTCGGTCGTCAAAAAGAGCACGGGCAGGGTGGCGTGCCGCTCGTCCTGCCGGAGGTATCGCGCGAGGTCGTACCCGGACACGCCTCCCGGCAACAGGATGTCCATCAGGACGAGATCCGGTCGAAAGGCGATCAGGGCCTCTTCGAACTCCTCCGCTCCGCCCGCGACGAACACCTCGTATCCCGCGGACTCCAGGACCTCGCGCAGAAAAGCGGCCTGATCCGGATCGTCCTCCACCGAGAGGACGCGCGGCGGATCCGCGCCGTCGCGGTCGAGCAGCTGCTGCAACCGGCGGCCGATCGACTCCGAGTCCACCGGCTTCTCGAAAAGCCCGTCGGCTCCGCAGTGGATCGCTTCGACCCGGCCGAGAACGTTGGCCACGTCGGCGACCAGGAGCACGGCGATCGCCTCTCCGCCCGCGATCCTGCGAATGCGCTCGACGAGCGCGTAGCCCGATCCGTCCGGAAGCTCGGAATCCACGAAAACAGCGTCGGGCATGCGGAGGTCCAGGGCCGCCAGGGCCTCGACCCGGGTCGTCGCCGTGCGAACGGCCAGGCCCGCCCGCTCCAGGACGCGCGCGAGCTCGTCCCGGAGGGCGTCATCCGCCTCGACGACCAGCCCCTCGCGGAGCCGGGGCGGAGGCGATTCCGCCGAGGTCGGCGGGATGACTCCGTGCGCGCCGAGCGCCGATCGAAGCCCGCCGAGCAGTTCCGCGAACGCCGCGAGCTCGCCCGGCCCGGGTTCCCGGGCGGGTTCGGCCAGAGCGTCGCACCGCCGCTCTCCCTCCATCCCGAGGATGGTGACCTGGGGAAATCCGAAGGATCCGCCGATGCCGGAGAACCCATGGAAGGCCAGGCGCAGATCGGCGAGCGCCTCGCCGTCGGCCGGGCGCGATCCCAGCCGTTCGAGGTCGTTCCGGATCCGGTCCAGGCGCGCGATCGAGCCCTGAAGAAACTGCTCGCGCAGGGTGTGGAGGGTTTTCTCCCAGTCCGCCATGAGGCGCCCTCAGCCCGCGCGTTCCCAGATCGACCGGAGGCTGGCGCCGAGCGTCATGGGATCGAAGGGCTTCCGGATGACCTCGATGGCACCCATCTCGAGGTAGAGCGCGACCTCGGCGGGCTGCGCCTTCGCGGTCATGAAGACGGCGGGGACGGCCGCGGTCGACTCGATCGCGCGCAGAGCCCGAAGCGTCGCCGGGCCGTCCATCTCGGGCATCATGACGTCGAGCAGGAAGAGCTGGGGGCGGAAGGCCGGGGCGACCGCGACGGCTTCGGCGCCCGAGCCGCAGGCCTTGACCGTGAACCCTCCGACGCCTTCGAGCGCGAAGGTCCCGACCGCGCGGATGTCGGGGTCGTCCTCGACGTAGAGGATCCGCTCCAGGCGGTCGTTCATGCCGGGCATCCTGCCTGACCGGCGGTGTGCGTCGCCGGCTCGGCGAGCAGAGACTTCACCGACTCCACGAGATCGGCGAGCGTCGAGCGCGACTTGGTGAGGACCGCCGCGGCCGCGGGGGCGCTTTCCCGGGGGATCTCGTGGGCTGTGAATAGAACGTACGGAGTCGACTTTCCGGCAGCGCTGGCCAGCAGCGGCTGGAGCTTCAGACCCGACCCGTCCGGCAGGACGACGACGTCGTAGGTCCCCGCGGCCAACCGCTCCCGGGCCTCTCGGATACCGCGTGCGACGTCGACGTCGACGAATTCGGAAAGGGCCGCCGCGACGATCGTGGGCAGGTCCGGGTCGTCGTCCACGTGGAGGACTCGAGGACGCGGAGCGGAACCGGCTTCCACGTGGAGGATGCGAGGGCGGGGGGCGGCGGCGCCCGCGAGCGTGGACCCGAACGCCCGGCGCGTCGTTCTCGACTTCCAGCGCGACGCCGAACTGCGCGGCGTAGGCGCCGTTGCCCGCGATCGCAGCCTCCAGCAGCGGCGCCATCGGAAATTCCTCCATCTTGAACTCGAACTGCCCGACTCGACATCCCTGACCTTGCCCGACATGCGCGAGGCGAGCAGCTCCGCCTCGTGTCCGGTTGCACGGTCGACAAATCCACGCTTGTCGGCGACGACCGCCCGCCAGAGCATCAACGTCCCGGCAATCCCCGCGACCGGAACGAGCACCGGCGTCCAGAGCGCCGGGCGATGACGCGAGGAGACGCCCTGCGTCTCCTCCGTCACGGCTCGCCCAGGTGCTTTCGAAGGAGATCCCGCAAAGACGGCAGCTCCAGCGGCTTCGAGAGGTAGTCGTCGGCCCCGAATTCCTTGTACGCCTCGTACTTGTACCGCGATGCCGTGTACAGGGACGTGATGATGACGACCTTCGCGGCGGCGGTATAAGGATTCGCCTTGATCCGCCGGCACATCTCGCGGCCGTCGAGTTTCGGCATGAAGGCGTCCGTCAGGATCAGCTCGGGATGGTATCGAGCGGCGAGCTCGATCCCCTCTTCCCCATTGGACGCCACGATGGCGTGGTAGCCGAGGCCCGTGACCGCGGCGTGGGCGATGCGCCGGATGTCCTTCTCGTCATCCACGATCAGGATGAGGGGATGCTTCGCTACCTCGACGTCCGGGTTCTCAGGCAGGTCCTCGATCGGACGGTGCTCGGCGGCGGCGCGATCCCAGAGCGCCTTGGGTGCTCGCTGCCAGACGCCCTGCTTGTACGACTGCGGCGCCTGGCAGAAACACTTCGCGCAACCCGGACACACAAACGAGCGGCGAGTGACGAGACACTGGCACCATGTGGCGGACACGGCGTCGAACAGCGCCTTGCAGTGGTAGCAGGCCACGACATGAGTAGGGACAGCCTCGCCCTGACCCTGATCGGTTTGTGTCACGGGATTATTCATGGTACGCCGATGGCCGCCGCCTCACAACTCAGGGCCTCCGCTGGGGCAGTCCCGCGATGAGAGTCTTCACGGCGTGGACGAGTTGGTCGACCGTGGAACGGGACTTGACGAGGATCGCGGCCGCGGCCGGGGCGGACTTCTGCGGTATCTCGCGGGCCGTAAAGAGAACGAACGGCGTCGAGCCGCCGCTCGGGCGATCGAGAGATCCGAGAAGCTCCAGGCCCGATCCGTCCGGCAAGCCCACGTCCAGCACGACCAGGTCGTAGGCCGCGACGTCCAGCCGCTCGCGCGCCTCCCGCACGGTGTGCGCGACCTCGACATCCGCCATCTCCGAGAGGGCCGCCGACACGATCCGCGGCAGGTCCGGGTCGTCATCCACGTGGAGAATCCGGAAGCGCGGCCCGCGCTTCCGCGGTTCGAGGTCCTCGGGCCCCGAACCTCCCACCTCCGGGAGCTCGATCCAAAACGTGCTGCCTCGACCCATCTCCGTCTCGAAGCTCGTCCGGCCTCCCAGGGTCTCGACGATCAGGCGCGTGATCGCCAGGCCCAGCCCCGTTCCCCCCTTCTGGCGCGTGTCCGAGGAGTCTGCCTGCTGGAACCGACCGAAGATCCTGGATCGAAATTCCTCCGGAATCCCCGGCCCCCTATCGCGGACCTCGAGCCGCAGGAGGCCATCACGCCGGCTCGCCACGAGCGCGACCGTCTCGCCACGCGGCGAAAACTTCACCGCGTTCGACAGCAGGTTCGTGATCGCCTGCGTCAGCCGGTCCGCATCGCCACGGATGCCAGCTCCGCGAGCCCCGTCCTCCAGCGCAAGCCGGACACCATACGAATCGGCATAGGAGCGGTTGCCTTCGATCGCCGCCTCCAGTACGGGCCCCACCTCGAATTCCTCCATCTTGAACTCGAGCTTCCCCGACTCGATCTTCTCCATGTCCAGGATGTCATTGACCAGCAGGGCGAGGCGATCGCTGTTCTTCAAGGCGATGTCCAGGAGACCCTTCGCATGAACCGACACCTCCCCCGCCGCCCCTCCGGCCACGAGCCCGAGCGCGCCCCGGATCGACGTCAGCGGCGTGCGCAACTCGTGGCTGACCGTCGAGACGAACTCCCGCTTCAGGCGGTCCACCTCGCGCCGCTCGGAGAGGTCCTTGATCGATCCCCCGAAGTGACGCCCCTCGGATGTCCAGAACTCGAACAGCGACAACTCCACGGGAAAAGCCTCCCCGTCCTTCCGACGGCCCTCGCGCTCCGGGACCCGCCCCATCGTCTGAACCCCGGCCCCGAGGAGAAGCTCCTGCGGCGCGACTCCACGAATGCTCGGGATCAGCCGGGCGAGCGGCCGGTCCAGTAGCTCCTCGCGCGCATACCCGAAGATGCGCTCGGCCGCGGCGTTCACCGTCCGAATCAGTCCCTGAGAGTTCACGATCACCAGTCCCTCCAGCATCCCTTCGATCACCGATCGGGTCAGCGCCTCGCTCGCGCGCAGCGATTCGGCCGCCCTCTCCCGGGCGATCCCGAGCGCGATCGAGTCGGCCACCGTCGCCATCGCACGAAGCGCCGGCTCGCTGATCGGCTCGCGCGCGTACATCACCATCACGCCCAGCGACCGCCCGCCAACCAGCAGGGGATGGCCCGCGAACGACACCATCCCCTGCTCGCGGGCCCATCCCCTGTCTCCGGGCTCGAAAGGCTGCGCGGTCAGATCCAGAATCCGGGCCTTCCCCTCCGCGGCGATCCGCCCGATCCGAAGCTCGCCGACCGGCAGCCGGCCGACGGATCCCGGCAGATCGATGCCGCCGGCCTCCGCTCGCCGCTCCAAGACCGGCTCCTTCGGATCCAGGACCCATATGCTCGCAATCGCGGCCCCGAGGTGGGCGACCATCGCTTCGGCGCACGCCTTGAGCGCGGCCGTCAGGCTCTCACTGCGCGTCAGGGCCCTTCCCACGTCTGCGCCGAAGGCCGCCAGGCGCGCGCGCTCGGCCAGGGCCGCCCCGGTCCGCCGGCGCTCCGCGAGGTCGCGGCTGACGAAGTGGTACACGGCGAAGAGCAGCAGGAACTGGAGCAGGATGCCGACGCCCAGCACGAGCAGTTTCCGGCGCGCCCGCACATCCGCCGCACCGGTCCGCTCCAGCAGGAGCCGACGCTCCTCATCGCGCATGGCATCGAGGACGGCGCGGATCTGGGCCTTGATCTTCTCCCCGATTCCCGTCGCCATCAGGGCGGCCGCGTAGTCGACTCCGCGGTCGCGCCGCTGCGCGAACAGCTGCTCGATGAAGGCGATCTTCTGGTCGAGGAGAGCCTCTAGCCCCGGCAGCATCGCCTGCTGCGTCGGGTTGTCCTGTGTCAGTTTCCGGATCTCGCCGAACGCCGGATGGACCTTCGCGGCCGCCTTCTCATAGGCCGCATAGAGCCTGGGGTCGCCGGTCAGGATGAAGCCCCGCTGCGCCGCTTCGAACTCCCCGAGAAGCGACCAGCTCGAATCGATCGCCCGAACGACTTCCTGGGAGTGCGCGATGGCCCGCCCGCTGTCGCGAACCAGGCGTTCCGTTCGATAGGTCCAGACCGCCACGGCGAGGATCACGAGAAGGGCCAGGGCGAAGACGATCGCGAT
>JBBRFL010000032.1:0-37461 GCA_038224325.1 Thermoanaerobaculia bacterium
CCTGAATCTCGGTCTACGGGACTGGCGTCGGAATCGGTTCCGACTCGACCGAGTTGGACTCGTAGCGGCCGCGACTGGTCCCCTTTCCGCTCGTTTCCAGGGTCACGAGAAAGGACGCGGCCTTGTCCAGACGCCGATAGAGATACGCGAAGTCGATCGTGTAGTACGTCCGATCGCCCTTGGTCAGGTACCCCCACTTGGTGCCGTTCGAGCCGGCGGCGACGACGTTGCCCTCGGCATCGAAGACGACGACGGCGACACCGACCTCCTGATCCGTTGTTCCGTTGTTGTCGATCCGGACACGGACGTTCGCGCTCGACTTGCGGATCGGCGTCCCTTTGAGGACCCTCCCGACGTCGAACTGGACCTGGCTGACGACGACCTTGCCGTCCGCCACCTCGATGTCCTGGATCCCGTCGACCGGCGACCAGTCGAACTTCTTCGACATCACCTCCGCCGTCGCCGGCACCGCGAGCGCGGCCGCGAGCAGGCCCGCCAGGGAAAGGCTGCGAAATCTCATCCACACCTCCTGAATGAATTAAAAACGACGATGACTCCGGTCGCCGGACGGCCGGCGGGGAGTCTTCCAAAGTGTAACAGGCGGCGACGGGATCAGCGGGGGACTTGAGCGAGCCGGCTCTTGCGGAACCCGTACAGGAAATAGATGGCCAGGCCGATCACCAGCCACACCCCGAAGCGGACCCATGTCCGCCACGGCAAACCTCCGAGCCAAGTGATGCCGAATCCCAGCCACGAAGAATTCGCATGCGGGATCGGGACGCCGGCCATCAGATAAAGGCACACCAGAATGCCGAGTATCGGCGTCAATGGGACGAGTGGCGTGCGAAACGCGCGCTTGCGATGCGGGTCCTTGTGGCGCAGCACCATGATGCCGATGCAGACGAGGACGAAGGCGAAGAGCGTCCCGATGTTGGTCAGCTCGACGAAGACGTCGAGGTTGGCGAAGGCGGAGAGCACGGCGACTGCGATTCCGATCCAGATCGTGGTGATGTGGGGCGTCTTGTACTTCGGATGGATCTTCGCGAAGGACTGCGGAAGCAGGCCGTCGCGGGCCATCGAGAAGAAAATGCGCGCCTGGCCGTACTGGAAGACGAGCAGGACCGCGGTCGTCGCGATGACGGCACCGAAGGCCACGATCCCGGCGGCCCAGTTCATGCCCAGCAGGGAGAACGCCTGGGCGAGGGGCTCGGACGAACCCCGGATCTTCTCGATTGGGACCATGCCTGTCAGGACCAGCGAGGTCGCGATGTACAGCACGGTGCAGATCGCGAGCGAGCCGATCATTCCGATCGGCATGTCCTTCTGGGGATTGCGGCACTCCTCCGCGGCGGTCGAGACGGCGTCGAAGCCGATGTAGGCGAAAAAGATGAGGGCCGCGCCGGTCCGGATCCCCGCCCAGCCGTTGGGCGAGAATGGGTGCCAGTTTTCGGGTTTGACGTACAGGGCGCCGACCACGATGAAGAACACCAGGATGATGAGCTTCAGGACCACCATGCCGGTGTTGAAACGCGCCGACTCCTTGATCCCGATGACCAGCACCCACGTCAGCAGGAGTGTGATCGCCGCGGCCGGGAGGTTCAGCACGATGGGAATTCCGCCCACGTGCGGAGCCGCGGCCATGAACCCGGGCGTCTTGATGGCCGTCGCCAGGTCCGTCGTGAGCCAGGGCGGTATGACGAGCCCGAAGCCCTTCAGGAGCTCCACGAAATAGCCGGACCAGGACACGGCGACGGCCACGTTGCCCATCGCGTACTCGATGATGAGGTCCCAGCCGATGATCCAGGCCACGAACTCGCCGAGCGTGGCGTACGAGTACGTGTAGGCGCTTCCCGAGATCGGGACCAGCGAGGCGAACTCCGCGTAGCAGAGCGCGCAGAATCCGCAGCCGATCGCGGTGATGATGATCGAGATCACGAGCGCCGGGCCCGCGCCGTCGTGGTGCCCGCCGCCGGCGGCTGCCGAGCCGATGACCGCGAAGATTCCGGCGCCGACGATCGCTCCGATGCCGAGCGCGATCAGCTGGATGGGCCCCAGCGCCCGCTTCATCTGGTGCTCCGGCTCCTCGGCGTCCGCGAGGATCCGGTCGAGCGACTTCGTCCGGAACAGTTTGTTCATCGAGCGCTGGGCGCGGAGCGTATCAGAACTTCCGAAATTTCCGACAGGCTCCGAATTCGATCCGGGACGTCCGGGTGCCGATCCTCTCGATCGAGCAGTACGGCCGCCAGGCCCGCGTCCCGCGCCCCGTGGAAGTCCTCCCGGAGCGAGTCCCCGACGTGTAGCGCCTCGGCCGGTGCCACGCCGAGCCGCGCGCAGGTGCGCAGGAAGATCTCGGCATCCGGCTTTCCCGTTTCCTCGATCGCCGACACCGAGACCGTTGCGAAGTGCGGCGTCAGACCCCGCGCCTCCAGGAGCTCCGGCAGAAACGAGTCCCAGTTGGAGACGACGGCGAGAACCCGGCCGGTGCCGGCAAGCTCCGTCAGCGCGGGAACGACGTCGGGATACACGCCCCACGCCTCCGGCCGCCGGAAGTGGCGGCCGAGCTGCGCGAACGCATCGTCCGTGACTGCGCCGCCGTCGAGGAGGCGGCGCACGCGCCCCAGGAAGTCGCGCCAGAAGGCGGGCTCGCCGCGGGTTCCTCCGTACCGGTCCCCCGGCTTCTCGCGCTGGATCTCGATCCAGGTGGCGGTCAGCGCGTCGCGAAGGAGATCCGGAGTGAAGCGCGCCCCATCCTGCGCGAAGACGCGCGCGTACACCTCCTCGACCGGAGGATCCGGGAACAACAGAGTCGCGCCCGCGTCGAAGAGGACGGCCCGGGTCGGCGACCCACTAGCAGACGAGCGCGTTCTCCCGCATCACGCCGTCGAGCGCCCGGTTGAGGGCGTCGCAGCATCGGCTCGCGGCGTCGAGCGCCTCGCGCCGGGACTCCGGCGTGTCGGCGGCCCGCCCGAGGGCCTCCCGCTCGACCCGGCGATGCCAGACGTCGGCCTCCTCGTGCACGGAGAAGAACCGGGTCGCGTCGGGATCCTCGATGCCGTAGAAGGAGACGAGGCCCTCGCGCTTGGTCTTCGAGACCTCCGGGATCTGGGACTCGTACGCGTAGAGAGCCGCGAGGCCCTCCGTCACCGAGCCGGTCCGCGTGGCGCGGCGAAACTCGCCGATCGCCTCCGCGACTTCCGGCGTGCGCGGCGTCGCGCTCAACTCCGACTCCGAGGCTCCGAGCGAAGCCGCGAAGCGCCGCCAGAGAGCGGGATGATTCTCGGGGCCGCGTTCCTCCTCGATCAGGTTCTCGAGGAGCTCCTGGCGCAGCGCGGCGTCTTCGCACCCGGAGTGGACTCCCGACACGTACGTCGGAAAGGCGGCCACGTGCGGGTAGTAGGAGATCGCGTACTCGCGCAGATGCTCGCGGGTCAGCCGGCCCTGCGACCAGAGCTGATAGAAGGGATGCTTCAGGAGATGCTTCTCGGCGATGATGGAGTCCAGCGCGTTCAAGAACTCGTCACGGGTCATGCCCACCTCCGACACGTCGTGTTTCACTTTCTCGTTTCCGGGAACGCCCAGTCTAACTTGAAATCCCGGCCTACGGCATCACCTGTCCGCCGTCGATGACGAGCGCCTGGCCCGTCACGGAGCGGGCGTCTTCGGAGGCGAGGTAGGTAGCGAGCCCCGCGACCTCCTCGGGCTCCAGGACGCGCTGGAGCGGAGCCATCGCCGCCGCCGCTGCCCTCCCGCGTTCCTCGTCGCCGAACCGGCGAAATCCCTCTCGCCCCATCTCCGTCTCGACCCAGCCCGGGCAGATGGCGTTGACCGTGATCGACCGCGGCGCGAGCTCGAGCGCGAGGCTGCGCGTCAACCCGATGATCCCGTGCTTGGACGCCGCGTACGCCCCGAAGCCGGCCACGCCGAACCGCCCGAGCACCGACGACATGTTGATGACGCGTCCCCCGTCCGACAGGAACGGGAGCGCCTCGCGCGTGACCCGAAAGGCCGCCGTCAGATTGGTCGCCAGGATCGCGTCCCAGCGGGAGTCGTCCGGATCCTCGAGCGGCGTCGCCCCGCCGGCGCCGGCGTTGTTGACCAGGATGTCGATCCGGCTCCAGCGCTTCGCGGCCGCGCCGACCGCGGCGGCGACGGAGGCGCGATCGGTCACGTCGCACGCGATCGCGAGGGCGTCGCCGCCCGCTTTACGGAGGCTCTCGGCCACGCGCTCGCAGGCCGCGACGTCCCGCGCCGCGAGGCAGACGGCGGCTCCCTCCGTCGCGAACCGGCGGACGATCGCCTCTCCGATCCCCCGCGATGCCCCCGTCACGAGGGCGGCCTTTCCGGCCAGGCGCCGAGCAGACGGGTCCGGCATGGCGGCTACGAGCGGGTGGGGAGGGTCTCGGAGGGGCGCCCGGAGCGACGGGCCCCGGAGACCTCCGGGGGAAGGGGGAAGTGCACGTCCTCGTTCACCGTGCCGACCTCCTCGACGTCGATCGCGTCCGGCCCGCCGAGCCTCCGCACGATCTCCTCGACCAGGAACTCCGGCGCCGAGGCTCCGGAGGTGATCCCGAGGGTGTCGACGCCGGCCAGCCATTTCGGATCGATCTCCGATACGTCGTCGATCAGGTACGCGCGCGCGCCCGCCAGCTGCGCCTCCTCGACGAGCCGGTTCGAGTTGGAGGAATTGCGCGAGCCGACCACCAGGATCACCGGGGCCTCCTTCGCGAGGGCGCGCACGGCGACCTGCCGGTTCTGCGTCGCGTAGCAGATGTCGTCCCGGGCGGGAGCGTGGATCCCCGGGAACCGGCGACGCAGGGTTTCGACGATGGGGCGGGTGTCCTCCATCGAAAGCGTCGTCTGGGTGATGAACGCCACGCGCTCGGGGTCCTTCACGACGACCCGCTCGGCATCCTCGACGGAGGAGACGAGTCGGATCTGCGAGGACGCCTCGCCCATGGTGCCCTCGACCTCCTCGTGCCCGGCGTGTCCCACGAGCAGGATCTCGTATCCCAGCTTCGCGAACCGGATCGCCTCGAGGTGGACCTTGGTGACCAGCGGACACGTCGCGTCGATCACGTGCAGGCCGCGCCGGCTCGCCGCCTGGCGGACCTGCGGAGAGACGCCGTGCGCGGAGAAGACCGCCGTGGCGCCGTCCGGGACCTCGTCGAGCTCCTGCACGAACCGGACTCCGCGCGCCTCGAAGTCGCGCACGACGTGCCGGTTGTGAACGATCTCGCGCCGGACGTAGACGGGGCCCTCGAAGCAGTCGAGCGCCAGGTCCACGATCTCGACCGCCCGGACCACTCCCGCGCAGAAGCCCCGCGGGGACGCCAGGACGATCCGTCGGACGGAGACGGGGTCGCTTTCGGTGATCATGGGAACGTCGATTCTATCGCCCGGGCTCCGGTTGCCCGCGCCGGCGGTCCGGATCCGGGGTCTGCGTCCGGGAATCCCGCACGTACAGGGACCGCTCGAGGTCGCACGGGAAGCAGTAGGCCTCGCCCGGATCCGCCGCCCGGAGGCAGCCCTCGTTGAGGCAGCGACCGTCTGTTCGGAGCGAGACGCGGCTCACGCGCCCTCGCGGCCGCCGCGGCGGAGCAGATAGGAGAGGATCTCGCGCTCGCAGCGCTCGCGGTAGGTCGCAAACGTCGCCTCCGGGTCCTTCTCCGCAAGCCACTGCATCATCAGGCCGTCGAACATGGCGCGCATCGTCGAGCCGGCCTCGTGGCGATCGCGGAGGTGAAAGACCCCCTGCCGCATGCCCTCCTCCACGATCCCGCCGTCGATCTCGCGGCAGCCCGCGTAGAACCGCTCGTTGACCTCGCGGAACGCCTCGCGCCGGGCGGCCAACCCGCAGAAGTCCACGAAGGCGCGGAAGAACGCGCGGTTCTTCAAGGGCGACGGAAAGATCATCGCCACGAGCGCTCGGACCTTCGCGACCGGGTCGCCCTCGGCCGCTACCGCGTCGCGCATCCGGGCGTGAATCGAATCGATCAGCCACGAGAAGAGCTCCCGGAAGAGCTCCTCCTTCGAGTCGAAGTAGTAGAGGGTTATGCCCTTGGAGACCCCGGCGCGGCGCGCGATGTCGTCGAGCGTGACCTCCGAGAACCCCTTCTCCGCGACCTCGCGGAAGGCAGCCTTGAGCAACGCCAACCGGCGCTCGGCTTCGTTGACCTGGGCGGTTCGGGCCATGGACGAGATATTAACCGACCAGTCAGTCAGCCGTCAAGGGGCGTCCCCTCCCCGTTCAAGGCTCCCATAAACTCCGCCCATGCGAATCCGGATTCTCCACTTCGCCTCGTTCCGCGAGGCGTCCGGCCGGGACGAGGAGCAGCGGGAGGTTGCGGAGCGCACCCCCGTGGGCGATCTCTGGAAGATCCTCGCCCGAGAGGTGCCGCTCTTCGCGCGCTTCGCCACCCCGCCTCCGGCGGCCGTCAACCGCGAGTACGTGCCGCCCGAAACGGTTCTCCAAGAGGGCGACGAGGTCGCGTTCCTCCCGCCCGTGGCGGGAGGATGAATGAGAATTTTAGGTTTTGGATTGTAGGAGTGCATGGCCAAATCCAAAATTTAATATCTAAAATCCAAGATCGATGTATCTGACAGCCTCCGCAATCGACCTCTCCGCGCTGCTTCTCGAGGCCCGCGCCTCCGACGGCGCGCTGTGCCTGTTCGTTGGCGTCGTGCGCAACGAGAGCGGAGGCCGGCCGACCTCGGGGATCCGATATGAGGCCTACGGGCCGATGGCCGAGGCCGAGATCGCCCGCATCCTGGAGTCGCTCGCCACGGCGTTCCCGGCGGTGCGGATCCTCGTGCGGCACCGCGTCGGGGATCTGAAGATCGGCGAGGCGTCCGTCGCCATCGCCGCTACGGCCCCGCACCGCGGCGAGGCCTTCGCCGCCTGCCGCGCGGCGATCGATCGGCTCAAGGCGACCGTTCCCATCTGGAAGAAGGAGCACCATCCGGACGGAACCTCGGACTGGGTCGATCCGACTCGGAAATAGTCGCGGCTTCCGGGCCGCTCATCGGCCAGAATAGCGGCCGCATGTCTCTGGCGAAGGTCATCGGACCCGACATCGAGGAGCTGATCCGCGAGAACCCGCGGGATCTTCCGGCCGCGGTCGCCACCATCCACCCGGCCGACCTCGCGGAGCTGCTCGACGACCTGCCGCGCGAAGACCGACTGATCCTGTTCGACGCCCTCCCACCCGAGCAGGGAGCGGCGGTCCTCTCCGAGCTCAAGGGCGAGTCCCTGCGCCTCATCCTCCACCGCGCCTCCCCCGCCAGGCTCGGTGCGGAGCTCGACCGGCTTCCCGCCGACGAAGTCACCTTCCTCCTCGAGCACCTCTCGCAGCGGCAGCGGGAGACGATCATGGCGAAAATGTCGCCGCGCGACGCCGCCGAGGTCCAGCGGCTCCTCCGGTATCCGCCGCGCACTGCGGGCCGCCTGATGTCCGAGAAGTTTGCCACGATCCGTCCGGGCTGGACCGTCGCTGAGACGCTCGACCACCTGAAGCGCATCGACCCCGAGGTCGAGACCGTGCAGAGCCTCTACGCGGTGGACGACGACGGGCGGCTCGTCGGGTACGTCTCGCTCCGGCACCTCTTTCCCGCCGCGGCCGACCGGAGGATCGCCGACCTGATGGAACAGCGGCTCCTGACGGTCCGTTCGGACACCCCGCAGGAGCAGGTCGCGCAGCTCGTCTCCAAGTACGACCTCCACGCGATCCCGGTGGTGGACGACGAGAATCGCCTGCTCGGAATCGTCACCGTCGACGACGTCATCGACATCCTGATCGAGGAGCAGACCGAGGACGCCCTGCACATGGGCGGCGTGTCGGTCACCGAGGAAAGCGTCGAGCAGGGATACTTCGCGACCAAGCCGCTGCGCAACGTCCGGCTGCGCTTCAACTGGCTGCTCCTGATGTTCGTCACCGAGACGTTCACGGGGACCGTGCTGCGCCACTACGAGAGCGAGATCGCGAAGGTCGTCGCCCTCTCCTTCTTCATACCCCTCCTGATCGGCACGGGAGGCAACTCCGGCTCCCAGACGGTCACGACGATCGTCCGGGGCCTCGCGGTAGGCGACATCCGGGTCCGGGATTCCGGCCGGGTGCTCCTGCGCGAGGCCGGGAGCGGCCTGATCCTCGGCCTGTCGCTGGGCGTGGTCGGCTTCGGGCGGGCCCTTCTCTGGGGTTCCACGGTGCCGCTGGCGATGACCGTCGGCGTCTCGATTCTCGCGATCTGCGCGTGGGCGAACACGGTCGGATCCATGATCCCGATGCTCGCCACGACGTTCAAGATCGACCCGACCGTGATGTCCGCCCCCCTCATCGCGACGCTGGTCGACGCGACCGGGCTGATCATCTACTTCACGATCGCCAAGACCTTCCTCGGGCTCTGATAGCATTTCCAGCTCGAAAATGATCAGGGAGGACCGATGAGCACGCCCGCAAAGACCCGCGACTGGACGAGCGCCTCGCTCGACGTCGCCGTCATCCAGTACCGAGCCGACAACGGGATCGCCGTCATCGAGATGGACGATCCCCCCGCCAACACCTACACCTACGCCATGATGCGGCAGCTCGACGAGGCGGTTCTGAAGGCCCGCTTCGACGACGACGTCCACGTCATCGTCCTGCGGGGCAAGGGCGACCGCTTCTTCTCCGCCGGAGCGAACATCGGAATGCTGAACGCCGTCACGCCCGGCTTCAAGTACTTCTTCTGCCTCCACGCCAACGAGACGCTCCTGCGCCTCGAGCACACGCCCAAGCTGGTGATCGCCGCCCTGAACGGCCACACCGTGGGAGGCGGTCTCGAGATCGCGATGGCGGCGGACCTGCGCCTGGCGCGAAAGGACGCGGGCAAGATCGGGCTTCCCGAGGTCACGCTCGGAGTGCTCCCGGGCACGGGCGGGACCTCGCGCCTGTCCAAGATGATCGGCAAGTCCAGGGCGATCGAGCTCATGATCACCGGCAACACCTTCTCCTTCGAGGAGGCGCTCGACCTCGGCGTGGTCAACCAGGTGATCGACGCCACGCCCGAGGAGTGGTGGGAGCAGGTCCTGGACTATGCCCGGCAGTTCGTCCCGCCAAACAAGGCGTCGAAGGCCGTCGGCCGCATCAAGCGCGCCGTGCAGTCGGGCTGGGACCTGCCGCTCGAGTCCGCGCTCGCGATCGAGCGGGAGCTGCAGCAGCTTCTCTTCCAGAGCGAGGACGCGAAGGAAGGGATCGCCGCGAACCAGGAGAAGCGGGTTCCGAAGTTCAAGGGGAGGTAGCGCCTCGCGCTGACTCGTGACGACCGAAGCCGCTCCCGCCCTGGCCCTGCGCACCGACCTCTTCATCGACGGCGAGTTCGTCCCGTCCTCCAGCGGGAAGCGCTTCGCGACGGTCAACCCCGCCACCGGGGAGACGGTCGCGGAGGTAGCGGAGGCCGGCGCCGCGGACCTCGACCGCGCGGTCGCGGGGGCGCGGCGCGCCTTCGAGTCGGGGCCCTGGGCGGCGATGAAGCCGCGGCAGCGCGGCCGGATCCTGATGCGCGCGGCGGATCTCCTCCTCTCCCGCGCGGACGCCTTCGGGCGGGTCGAGACGCTCGACAATGGCAAGCCCATCTTCGAGTCCGCCCGGATCGACATGCCGGCGGCCGCGGAGTGCCTGGCCTACTTCGGGGAGTACGCGGACAAGCTCTACGGCGACACGTTCCCGGGCCGCAAGGACGCGTTCCTGCTCACCGTGCGCGAGCCCGTCGGCGTCGTCGGCGCGATCACGCCCTGGAACTTCCCGCTCCTCCAGGCCATGTGGAAGATCGCCCCGGCCCTCGCGCTCGGCAACGCGGTGGTGCTCAAGCCGGCCTCGGTCACCCCGCTGACCTCGCTCCTCTTCGCCGAACTGCTCCAGGAGGCGGGACTGCCCCCCGGCGCGTTCCAGGTCGTTCCCGGCCCGGGCCCCGTGATCGGCCGGGCCATGGCCGAGCACCCCGGCATCGACAAAATCTCCTTCACGGGAGAGACGGAGACCGGCAAGTCGATCCTTCGCGCCGCCGCAGGCACCGTCAAGCGCGTCTCGATGGAGCTGGGAGGCAAGTCGCCCAACGTCGTCTTCGCCGACGCGGACCTCGAGGCGGCGGCCAAGGGCGCGATCAACGGCATCTTCTACGGCAAGGGCGAACTGTGCTCCGCGGGCTCGCGGCTCCTGGTCGAGGAATCCGCCCACGACGCGCTCATGGAAAAGATCGTCGAGCGCGCCCGGAAGATGGCGCCCGGAGACCCGCTCGATCCCAAGACGCGCCTGGGCTCGCTCGTCTCGGAGAAGCAGCGGGAGAACGTGGCGCGCTACGTGGAAACCGGGAAGCGGGAGGGCGCGAAGCTGGTCGCGGGCGGGAACCCCGTCTCGATCCAGGGGCGCGGCGCCTTCTTCGAGGCGACGGTGTTCGACGGGGTGACTCCCTCCATGACCATAGCGCGCGAGGAGATCTTCGGCCCGGTGCTGGCAACGCTGACGTTTCGAGACGAGGATGAGGCGGTCGCGGTGGGCAACGCCACCATCTACGGCCTGGCCGCCGCGGTCTGGTCGCGCGACATCAAGAAGTCCCTTCGCACGGCCCGGGCGCTGAAGGCCGGGACGGTGTGGGTCAACGCCTACAACCTGTACGACCCGGGCCTGCCCTTCGGCGGCTACAAGGAGTCCGGCTTCGGCCGGGAACGCGGGCACTACGCGCTCGAGGAGTACACGCAGGTCAAGAGTATCTGGATCGATCTCACCTAGTCTCGATCTCCGGAAAATCCGGGTTCTTTGGAGGGATCGTGCCGTACGCAAGCCTCGCCCTCGCATCGCTGATCACCCTCGCCGACGCCTCGGCGTCTCCCGCGGCGAGGCCCTCCCTCGACGCGGTCTTCGAATCTCTCCAGGGCGTCCGACACTTTCACGACGCCGCCATCTCGCCGGACGGAAAGCGAGCGGCCTGGTCGGTGAAGGCGCGCGAGGCCGAGGGGGCGGAGCGGCTCGGCGCGATCTTCGTCTCGGACCTTCCGGCGGGCACTCCCCGGCCCCTGACGGCCGCCGGCGACGGGAAGAACCACCGCGAGCTCGGCGCGGCGTTCTCACCGGACGGAAAGGCGATCGCATTTCTCTCCGACGCCGCGGAGGAAGGCCAGGCCCAGGTCTGGATCGCAAACGCCGCCGGCGGCACGCCTCGTCAGATGACGCGCGTCCGCGGACAGCTCGCCGACCTGCGCTGGTCGCCGGATGGACGGTTCCTCGCGGTGCTGTTCGTCGAGGGCTCGTCCCAGGAGCCGGGAGCTCTCGTCGCCTACGCTCCGGATTCGGGCGTCGTCTCCGAGTCGATCGAGGAGCAGCGGATCGCGGTCATCAACGCGAAAACGGGAGCACTGCGCCAGGTCTCTCCAGCGGACCTGTACGTCTACGACTACGACTGGGCGCCGGACGGGAGCGCCTTCGCGGCGGAGGCGGTGAAGGGCTCGGGGACCGACAACTACTGGATCGGCCAGCTCTACCGCATCGACGCCACAACGGGTGAAGCGCGCTCGATCTGGAAGCCACCGCTCCAGCTCGCCTGTCCCCGCTTCTCGCCCGACGGCGGCTCGATCGCCGTCATCCATGGCCTGATGAGCGACCAGGGCTCGACGGGCGGCGACATCTGGATCGTGCCGTCCGCCGGCGGGGCGGCGCGCAATCTGACCCCGGGAATGAAGGCCTCGGCCCGGGCGCTCTTCTGGCGCGCTCCGGGCGAGATCCTGTTCACCGAACACGTGGACGGGGGCGAGGGCGTGGCGTCCGTCGAGCCGCGCAGCGGCAGAATGCGTTCCCTGTGGACCGGCGCCGAATCCCTTCACGACTTCGCGATCGCGAAGTCCGGAGCGGTCTCGATCGCCGTTCGCGACTCGTTCACGAGGCCTCCAGAGGTGGCCGCGGGGCCGATCGGAGAGTGGAAGCCGGTGACCTCTCTCAACGCGGGGGTGCGCCGGTGGTGGGGCGAGGCCCGGACGCTCCACTGGAAGAGCGACGGCGCGGCGGTGCAGGGCTGGCTCCTCTATCCCCTCGCCTTCGACGCATCAAAGAGATATCCGATGATCGTCTCGATCCACGGCGGCCCGTCCTCCGCGCACCAGCCCGGCTGGCCCTCGCGCTGGAACGCCGCGCTCCCCTCCCAGGGATACTTCGTCTTCCTTCCGAATCCCCGCGGCAGCTACGGTTTCGGCGAGGACTTCACCCGCGGCAACGTCCAGGACTTCGGCGGCGGGGACCTGCGCGACATCCTCTCCGGCGTGGACGAGATCGTGCGGATCGCTCCCGTGGACGGCAAGCGCCTCGGCGTCATGGGCTGGAGCTACGGAGGCTACATGACGATGTGGGCGGTGACCCAGACGCAGCGGTTCTCGGCAGCAGTCGCGGGCGCGGGCATCGCGAGCTGGCAGAGCTACTACGGGCAAAACAAGATCGACACGTGGATGCTGCCGTTCTTCGGAGCGTCGGTCTACGAGGACCCGAAGGTCTACGCGAAGTCCTCGCCGATCGAGTTCATCACGAAGGCGAAGACCCCGACCCTCGTCCTCCACGGAGACCGCGACTCGGAGGTCCCGACTCCCCAGGGGTACGAGTTCTGGCACGCCCTCAAGGCGCTCTCCGTCCCGACCCGGCTCGTGATCTATCCAGGCGAGGGCCACGACATCCGGAAGGCCCCGCACCAGCTCGACATCCTCCAGCGCACGGCCGCCTGGTTCGATCAGTACCTCAAGTAAGTGTTCGATCCGAAGACTCTGGCCAATCGCTCGATCGTCGTCACCGGCGGCGGATCGGGGCTCGGACTGGCGATGGCCACCACCTTCGCCGCGCACGGCGCGCGGGTCACAATCGGGGGACGTCGGCGCGAGCGCCTGGAGGCGGCGGCGCCGCGGATCGAGGCGGCGGCTCGCGAGGGCGGAGCGGTGGCGATCTACGCCGCGGACGTGCGCCAGGCCGAGGAGGCGGAGGCGCTGATCGCGCACGCGGCCAATCAGTTCGGCGGGGTCGACGACCTCGTCAACAACGCCGCCGGCAATTTCCTGGCGTTCTCCGAGGAGCTCACGCCCAACGGCTTCGACGCCGTGGTCCGCACCGTACTCTACGGCAGCGTGAACTGCACGCTCGCCCTCGGCCGGCACCTGTTGTCTCGTGGCAAGCCCGGAGCCGTCGTGTCGATCGCCACCACCTACGCCTGGACCGGCTCGGCATTCGTGCTCCCCTCCGCGTGCGCCAAGGCCGGCGTGCTGGCGATGACGCGGTCCCTCGCCGTCGAGTGGGGCGCGGCCGGCATCCGCTTGAACGCGATCGCGCCCGGCCCGATCCCCACCGAGGGGGCCTTCTCGCGGCTCCTGGCCGGCGAGGCGGCGCAGCGGAACGCGATCGAACGGATCCCGCTCGGGCGTTTCGGCCGGGCCGAGGAGATCGCGAATCTCGCGACATTTCTTCTGTCCGATCTCTGCTCGTACCAGACCGGCGACTGCGTAACGATGGACGGCGGGGAATGGATCGCGGGCGCCGGCGAATTCTCGGACTATCGCCGGAAGCCACGCGAGCAGCTCAAGGCCGCCTTCGACGCGATGAAGCCCCGCAAGGCTTGACGAGCGCCGCGCGCCGCGCGCCGGATCAACGCGGCGAGGCCGGGTCCGGAATCGCCCGGACGAGCTCCTGGGCCGCGATCTCCAAGCCGAGCGCGTTCCAGTGGGTGTCGTCCCTCCAGTAGAGATACCGGCCCCGCGGCAGGCCTTCGCGGGCCAGTTCTCGAAACACCGCCTTCAGGTTCACGACCGGAACCCCGGCATCGACGAGCGACGCTTCGAGCCGCTCCAGGTGCTCGGCCCCGGGAGTGGACTGCGAGGCGGGAGGCTCCAGGAGCGGCCCGTAGACGTCGTACTTGACGGGCACGAGCAGGACGACGAGACGCAGCCCGTCCTTCCCAATCTCGGCTTGCATCCGGCGCCAGTGGCTCGCGTCCACGGAACGGCGATGCCGCCAGACCTCGATCTCGATCGGAGAGAAGAGGATCTCCGCACCGTTGCGCAGCCGCTCCAACACGACCTCCGACCGGTAGGAGTTCGGGACGATCCGACCGTCCTGCATCCGGCGGTCGATCCGCTCGGCGAGAATTCGGAGGCGGGACGTCGCCCACACGCGCTTGAGGCGGTCCGAGAACGCCCGCCCGGCGTCGGGGGGTGGCTCGGGGAACTTCGCGGACGGCGGGACGGGCACGTCCTGCCGCTCGAGGAATTCGTGAATCACGAGGCCGCCGCGGATCCCGAGGCGCCGGGCGATCGCGCGGATCCTCTCGGCCTCGTCGCCCTTGCGCATTCCGGACGCGTTGTAGACGCCGCGGCCCCAGAGCCGCCCGAGGGCGGCGGGAAGCGTTTCGCGATCCTCCACTCCGGTCGCGACCCCGAAGGAGTCTCCGATGAGAATCGCGGCGGGCACCTCCGGCCGCGACGAGGGAGGGTTTCGGAATCCCCACGCGTCCGTGGTGAACGTTTCGCGCCGGTATTGACGCAGCGCCGGAAGATTCCCCAGCCCGGCGAGGTCGCCGTACGTGCGCTCGTTTCGGTAGCTGCGCCCGGGCAGGTACGGCCCATCGCGCCGCGGATCGGGGTCGAGCAGCGCCTCGTGCGATCGGAAGGCGAACTCCTCGAGCGGAATGCACCGGAGCGCGAGCTCGGAGACGAACGTCAGGGCGAGCAACATCGGGATCGCCTTCCCCAGGGTGAGCCGTCGCGCGGCGGATGGCTTGTCGTTCATCCGGGCTCAGAACTGAAAGTAGAGAAACGGCGTCGGGCGGCCCCCGAGAATGATGAGAAGCGAGGTGCCGAAGAGCGCCGCCAGGAGGAGCGCCACCGCGGGCCTCCATTCGTGGCGGAGCTGGAAGCTGTTGGGCCCGAAGTGGGCGAAGGCCGCCGCGATCGCGATCGCCGCAATCAGGACGACGCGGCCGGGAATGGGAATCCCCGAGTGGAGAACGAACATCCGTTCGAGCCACTCCCTGGCCATTGCAAAGTCCGTCGAGCGGAAGAACAGCCATCCGAGCACGACCGAGACAAACGTCCCCGCCCACCCCAGCGGTCTCGGAAACCGATCCCAGTACCTGGCTCCCAACCGATACAGCAGGAGAAGGGCCCCGTGGTAGCAGCCCCAGAACACGAACGTCCAGTTCGCACCGTGCCAGAGGCCCCCGAGCGCCATCGTGATGAGGATGTTGCGGCAGGTCGTCCAGACCGAGCCGCGGTTTCCTCCGAGCGGAATGTACAGGTAGTCCCGCAGGATGGTGGAGAGCGAAATGTGCCAGCGCCGCCAGAACTCGGCCGGGCTCGCGGCCATGTAGGGAGAATCGAAGTTCTGGGGCAGGCGAATCCCGAAGAGGAGCCCGAGGCCGACCGCCATGTCGCTGTAACCGGAGAAGTCGAAGTAGAGCTGGTACGTGTAGCCGAGCACGCATAGCCAGGCGTCCAGGCTCGAGAGCGCGGCCACGTTCCGGAGCGCCGGGTCGATGACCGCGGCGATCGTGTCCGCGATCAGCACCTTCTTGAGCATTCCGATCGTGAAGAACGACCACCCCCGCTCGAGGCCGGCGCCCCGATCGGCTCGGCCCAGCCCCTCGAAATCGGACTCGACCTGGCGGAATCGCGCGATCGGCCCCGCCACCAGCTGCGCGAAGAAGGATACGTAGCTGGCGAACTCGAAGAAGTCGCGGGTCGGCCGCACGTCGCCGCGGTAGCAGTCGACGATGTAGGTGATCGTGTGGAACGTATAGAAAGAGATCCCGATCGGCAGGAGGATGTGGAGCGGCCCGTGCGGCAGGGAGCCGCCAAACGCCGCGACCACGCTCGAGAGCGATGCCAGCCCGAAATTCGCGTACTTGAATGCCGCGAGGAGCGAGAGATCGACGGCGACGGGAACGATCAGGCAGAGCCGCCGGCGCCGCGCGTCCGTCCAACGCAGGAACCCGAGTCCCGCCAGATAGCTCACCAGCGTGGAAAACGCCATGAGGGCGCAGAAACGATAGTTCCAGCAGGCGTAGAAGACGTAGCCGGTCAGCGTCAACCATACGTGACGCCGGCGAGACCCCTGGAGCGACCAAAAGCCGACATAGGTCGCGGGAAGAAAGAGAAAGAGGAACTGCGGACTGTTGAAGAGCATCGCCGATGCCGATCTCTACGGCGGGAACGCCCCCGACAGGAACTGCTCGAGCTCGCGCTTGTGGACCGCGGCGTTGCCCGTCGCCGGCGACGGAGCCGCCGCGCGGCCGACGTAAGTCAGCGCGAGGCCCCCGGGGAGGAACTCGGAGGCGCGCTCGTTCACGAAGCTCCAGGCCCCCATGTTCTTCGGTTCCTCCTGGACCCACGCCGCGCCGCTCAGTCCCGGATGGCGGCCGAGGATCTCCCGGAGGCGCGCGTGCGGAAACGGGTAGAGCTGCTCGAGGCGGACGATCGCGTGGCGCGTGTCGCCCCGCCTCTCCCTCTCCGCGAGCAGGTCGTAATAGACCTTGCCCGAGCAGAGGATCGCCCGGGTGGGCGCCGGATCGCCCGTCCCCGGCGAATCCAGGCAGACCTGAAAACCGCCCGACGTCAGGTCCTCCAGCGGCGAGGAGGAGGCGGGCAGGCGCAGCAGGCTCTTCGGCGTGAAGAGGATCAGCGGCACGGCCGCCGCCTGGCGCATCTGGCGCCGCAGGAGGTGGAAGTACTGGGCCGGCGTCGTCACGTTGCAGATCTGCATGTTTCCGTCGGCGCAGAGCTGGAGGTATCGCTCCATCCGGGCGCTCGAGTGCTCGGGGCCCTGGCCCTCCGAGCCGTGAGGCAGCAGCATGCCCATGCGCGTCGACTGCCGCCACTTGTCCTGCGCCGAGGCGATGAACTGGTCGACGATCACCTGCGCGCCGTTGGCGAAGTCTCCGAACTGCGCCTCCCAGAGCACGAGCGACTGCGGCCACTCGACGCTGAACCCGTATTCGAAGCCGAGCACCGAGAACTCGGACAGCGGGCTGTCGCACGCCTCGAAGGGCGCCTGCGCGGGATCCAGCGTCGCCAGCGGCGTCCAGGTGTCGCCGGTGGCCGTGTCGTGGAGGACGGCGTGGCGCTGCGAGAAGGTGCCCCGGGTGGAATCCTGGCCGCTGATGCGGATGGGCGTGCCCTCCAGGAGAAGCGTCCCGAACGCGAGCGCCTCGGCGGTGCCCCAGTCGAGCGGCGCGGCGCCCTCGGCCATCTTCGCCCGGCGGGCGAGCTGCTGGACCATCTTGGGGTTCAGGTGAAAGCCGGTGGGCACAGTCGTGAGGACCTGCCCGATCCGGGCCAGGGTCGCGCGCGCGACCCCCGTCGGGAGCACCCCCTCCGCGTCGTCGGCGGGCTTGCCGGGAACGGCCGGCGCCGCCGCGCGCTTCGCGGCTTCCTTGGCCGCCGTCAGGGCCTGCTCGTACAGCGCGACCTGACGCGTCTCGAGCTCGCCGACCTGCGCCTCAGTGATCACGCCCTCGTGGACCAGACGCCGCGCATACAGCGTCTTCACGCCGGGGTGGGCCTCGATCGCGCGGTACATCAGAGGCTGGGTATAGCTCGGCTCGTCGCCCTCGTTGTGCCCGTGGCGCCGGAATCCGATCAGGTCGATGACGACGTCCTTGTGGAACTCCTGCCGGTAGTCGAGCGCGATCTCCAGCACGCGATAGGCGGCCTCGGGGTCGTCGGCGTTGACGTGAAAGATCGGGACCTGGTTGATCTTCGCGACGTCGGTCGAATAGACGGACGACCGTCCCTGCGACGGCGGCGTCGTGAAGCCGATCTGGTTGTTGATCACGACGTGGATCGTGCCGCCCGTCCGGTATCCCGGGAGCTGGGCGAGATTCAGAACCTCCGCGACGATTCCCTGTCCCGCAAACGCGGCGTCGCCGTGGAGGAGCACGGGAAGGACCCGGTTCCAGGCGCCCGGGCCGTGTCCCCCCATTCGCTCCTGCTTGGCCCGCGCCACCCCTTCGACCACGGGATCCACCGCCTCCAGGTGGGAGGGGTTGGCCTCGACCTGGATCGCGATCGGCCGCCCGGCCTCGGACGCCCGAACCGTGCGCGCGCCCTGGTGATACTTGACGTCGCCCTCGTCGGCCGGAAAGTCGGGGTGGACGACCCCCTCAAAGCCGCTGAAGATGCGCTCGGCCGAGTTGCCGACGACATTGGCCAGGATGTTGAGCCGGCCGCGGTGCGACATCCCCATCGCGATCTCCTCGATATTTCGCGCGGCCGCGCCCTCGACCAGGCGATCGAGCAGGGGGATCGCCGTGTCGCAGCCCTCGACGGAATAGCGGCGCTGGCCAAGGAACCGGGTGCCTAGGAACCGCTCGAACTGCTCGGCTGCCACGAGCTTCTCGAGCAGCTTCTTCCGAACCGCCTCGGACAGCGGCCCCGCGGATGTCGCCGCGGAGATGCGCTCCCGAACCCAGTTTTTCTCGAACGGGCTCGAGATGAACCGATACTCGGTCCCGATCTTGCCGCAGTACACGCGGCGCATCACGCCGATGATGTCGCGCAGCGGCATGCGCTCGCCGCCCTTCAGGCCTCCCGTCCAGAACTCGCGGTCCAGGTCCCAGATGGTGAGCCCGTAGGTCTCCAGCTCGAGCTCCGGGTGGTGGGCGACCGGCCGCGAGCGCAGCGGATCGATGTCGGCGATCAGGTGCCCCCGCACGCGGTACGCGTTGATCAGCTCGAGCACCCGCGCCTGCTTGGCGATCTCGTCGATGTGCCCGTCGGAGAGGACCTCCGGGTCCCGGTCGGCCTCCCAGCGGAGTGGACGGAAGGGGATCCCCAGGTCGGCGAAGACTTCCTCGTAGAACCCGTGCGATCCGAGCAGGAGCTCCTCGATCCGCCCCAGAAACGCGCCGGACTCCGCGCCCTGGATGATCCGGTGGTCGTAGGTCGAGGTGAAGGTGAGGACCTTGCTGATCGCCAGCCGCGAGAGGGTCGCGGGCGCCGTGGCGGAGAACTCCGCGGGGTAGTGGATGGCGCCGGTCGCGATGATCGCGCCCTGTCCCGCCATCAGCCGCGGCACCGAGGCGGTGGTCCCGAGCGTGCCCGGGTTGGTGAGGGACACCGTGGTTCCCTCGAAGTCGGAGACCTTGAGCTTGCCGGAGCGCGCGCGCGCGATCACGTCGTCGGCCGCGGCGGTGAATTCGCGGAATCGCATCGCCTGGGCGCGCGGGACGCTGGGGACGAGGAGGGTGCGCGACCCGTCCGAGCGCGCCACGTCCACGGCCAGCCCGAATCGGATGAGCTGGCGCCGCACGCGCACCGGCTCCCCGCTCGAACCGTCGTACGCGTCGTTCAAGCCCGGGAACGCCTTCAGCGCCTGGATGACCGACCAGGAGATGAGATGCGTGAACGAGACCCTGGGTTCTTCGGCCGCGGCGCGGTGCTCGTTGATCAGCCGCCGGTTTTCGTCGAGCAGCTTGATCGGGATCTGCCGCTGGGTCGTCGCCGTGGGAACCTCGAGGCTGCGTTCCATGTTCTCCGCGATTCGCGCCGCGGCGCCCCGGAGCGGCACGCGCTCACCCTCGACGGCGGGTGCCGGGGAATCCGAGAGGGCCCGCGGACCGGGCGGGGGCGCCGACGGGGTTTCGACCTCTCCGAATCGATCCCGGAAGTAGCGGCGCCACTCGTCGTCCACGGCGGCGGGATTCGCTCGGTAGCGACCAAGGAGCTCCGAAACGTAGGTCGCGTTGGCCCCGAACTCGGCGATCAATTCCTCGGACAGATCGACTTCGGGGGGCGTGCGTATCGACATGGGAGGGGGATTTTAGATCAGCGGGCGTTGATACGATGCTCCAACCGGCGGACCGACGATGAAATCTCCCCGTGGCCTCCCTTTTTTCGACGCGGTCGGGGCCTTTTGCGCCGCGATCGGACTGTTCGCGGCGGCTCCCTCGCGCGCCCCGGAGGCCGCCCATCTCTCGCCGGAGACGGTCCGGAACGCGGTCGCGCTACGGGATCGCATCGCGGCCGGATCCCGCGCCTCGGACTGGGTCCGCGAGATCGTCGACCGGGCGGGACCCCGCCTCGCGGGCTCCCCCGGAGATCGGGCGGCCGTCGCGGCCAGCCTCGCGCTCCTCCACGCGCAGGGTTTCGCGAACGTGCGGGCGGAGCCGGTTTCGGTGCCCGTCTGGCGAAGAGGCGTCGAGACCGGCGAGGTCGTCTTCCCCGCGGCCCAGCGGCTGGCCCTGACCGCGCTCGGCGGAAGCGTCGCGACGCCGGACGGCGGCGTCGAGGGCGAGATCGTGCGCGTGCGATCCCTCGCCGAAATCGAGGAGGAGGCCGAATCGTGCCGTGGCCGAATCGTCTTCATCGACCGGCCGACGGCGCGCACCTCCGACGGGTCGGGCTACGGCGACGCCGCTGCCGACCGCTCGAAGGGAGCCTCCCGCGCCGCCCGGTTCGGGGCCATCGGCTTCCTCATCCGGTCGATCGGTACGGACCACGACCGCCTGCCGCACACGGGCTCGCTCCAGTACGAGCCGGACGCGCCGCGGATCCCGGCCGCCGCCCTGTCGATCCCCGACGCCGAGCTCCTCGATCGGCTGCTGCGGCACGGTGGGCCCGTCCGCGTGCGCTTCACCCTGTCGTGTCGTACGCTAGCCGATGCGCAGTCGGCCAACGTCGTCGGGGAGATTCCCGGCACAGGACGCCCCGAGGAGATCGTGCTCCTCGCCGCCCACCTGGATTCGTGGGACCTGGGCACCGGCGCGATAGACGACGGCGCGGGCTGTGGGATCGTCATCGAGGCAGCTCGCCAGATCGGGGCGCTCTCGCCTCGGCCCCTCCGCACGATCCGCGTGGTGTTGTTCGCCAACGAGGAGAACGGCCTCGCGGGAGGCAAGGCCTACGCGGCGGCACACGCTCGCGAGCTCGACCGCCACGCGGCCGCTCTCGAGGCGGACCTCGGCCAGGGGCCTCCGACGGGGCTATCGTGGAACGCGGGGCCCTCGGCCGAACCCTCGCTTCAGGCGATCGCCCAACTTCTCGCCCCGCTCGGGGCGGACCACCTCAGGGCCACGACGGTCGGAGGCGCGGACATCCAGCCGCTCCTGCCCGCGGGGGTCCCGAACCTGGGCCTCTCGCTGGACGCCTCGACGTACTTCGACTACCACCACACGGCCAACGACACGTTCGACAAGATCGACCCGAGGATCCTGGACGCCTCGACCGCGGCCGCGGCCGTCGCCGCGTACGTCCTCGCGGAGATGCCGCAATCACTCGAGCGGATCCCGCCCGCCAATCGCGAGGTTCCTCCGTAACCGTCCCGGGTTCTCGCGCCCGAACCCGTGCCGCGGCTCAGAAGGACTTCTTGACCCTCTCCCGCACGGTCTGGACCTCCGGATGCTGAAAGCCCAGGAGCTCGGCGATGCGCCGAGCGAGCTGGTTCTCGACCGCGGTCAGAACGCCGTCCGAATACACGATGCCCCAGATCACCTCGATCAGGCGCAGCCGCTGGTCCCGGGAGAACCGCTCGGCCACGAGGCGCGTGAACTGATAGAGGTCGACGCTCTCGCGCCGCTCGGCCTCGGCTAGCCGGACGACCTCGTCGACATCCGCGGCGGCGACCCCGAGGTCCTCCCGCACGGCGCGCAGGATTCGGGCGCGTTCATCCTCGCCGAACACGTCGTCGGCGTGGGCGATCTCGAGGAGCAACGCGCACGCGGCGATCGCGACCGAATCCGGACGGTGCGGCTCCTCGGGCGAGGAGAGCCGGGATGTGAAGAACTGACGAATCCCTTGGATCCCCATGAGGGGAGTCTATGCGAGCCTTTTCCAGAAACTTTTCGCCCTGTGCCTGCGTATCTTGCACCGAGGACACATGATGAACCGGCGCGATTTCGAGACCCTTCTGCTCACACTGGAGTCCACTCCCGCGCTGCTCTGGCGGGCGGCCTCGAGCTTGTCTCCTTCGGACGCGCGCCGCAGGCCCCATGAGGGTGGCTTCTCCTTCGTCGAGAACGTCTGGCACCTCGCCGACCTGGAGCGCGAGGGATACGGCGTGCGCATCTCGCGGATCCTCGCCGAGGACCGTCCGGAGCTCTCGAACTTCGACGGGGACCGGATGGCCCGCGAGCGCTCGTACCAGGAACGCGACCTCGAGCAGGGCCTGGCCCTCTTCACCCGGGCGCGCGCGCAGAACGTGGTCGCGCTCCGCAACCTGAGCCCCGCGGAATGGAAACGCTCCGGCTCGCAGGAGGGAATCGGCCGGGTCGCGCTCGCCGACATTCCCCGCATGATGGCCGATCACGACCGCTCGCACGGGGACGAGGTCGGGGACCTCATGGCGATGATCCGGGGAGAGGCGCGCTCGCGGAACGCGCGCCCGACTTCGGCGGTGGCTTAGACTCGGATTCCTAGCGGGCCGCTTCGCGGCCCGACCGGAGGGGGAGGGAGAGTCTCTCCGGCGATCTCTCCCTCAGAAACGCTAGCCGGGCCGCCTAGTTTCTTTGCGCTTCTTCCACCACTCGCGACCGCCCGCGATGATCCCGGGGAGGATCGAGAGGATCACGACGACGAGGATCACGACCTCGATGTGCTCGCGGACCCCGGGAATCTGTCCGAGGAAGTAGCCGAGCAGGGTCATCGAGAGGACCCAGAGGGTGCCGCCGAAGACGTTGAAGGTCAGGAACCGGCGGTACTCCATCCGGCCCATCCCCGCCACGATCGGAGCGAACGTCCGCACGATCGGCATGAATCGGGCGATCACGATCGTCTTCCCGCCGTGCTTCTCGTAGAAGTCGTGCGCGCGCTTCAGGTGCGCGGGGTTGAAGAGCAGCGACTTCGGGCGCGCGAACAGCGCCGGGCCCGTCTTCCGGCCGAACCAGTAGCCCACCGTGTCGCCGAGGATGGCGGCCGCCATCAGGATCAGGTTCAGGTGGAGGATGTTCAGCTGCCCGGTGCCGGCGAAGACGCCGGCCGTCACCAGAAGCGAGTCGCCCGGAAGGAAGAATCCGATGAGGAGCCCGGTCTCGGCGAACACGATGATCGTCATCGCGGTGAGGCCGCCGACCCGGACGAGAGTCTCGACGTCGGTGACCTGGTGGAAGACCTGCTTGAGCCAGTCCATGGAGTCGCGGCATGGTAGCAGGCTCTCGAGCTTCCCTCGGATAGGATTCGCGCGATGACCGACATGAGCGCCGCGAACGCCCGATCCGGGATCGACGTCCCGCTTCCGGCAATCGACACGTGGCCCAACCAGTACCCGGACTACGAGATCGCGGTCGAGATCCCGGAATACAACGCGATCTGTCCGAAGACGGAGCTGCCCGACTTCGGCCACCTGACGATCCGCTACGTGCCCGACCGGCTCTGTTTGGAGCTCAAGTCGCTCAAGCTCTACATCGTCGCGTACCGGAACGTCGGGATCTTCTACGAGAACGCCGTCAATCGGATCCTCGCCGACTGCGTCGCGGCATGCCGGCCGAAGCGCATGACGATCACGGGGACCTTCTCCTCCCGGGGCGGGATCTCCTCGACGGTCGAGGCGCGCTACCCGCGGGAAGCGGATTCGGGCGCGGCAGGGGCGGCCACGCGGAACTCCGCGTAGAGCGCCTCGCGGATCATCCGCGCGACGGGCCCCGGCGCGCCGCTTCCGATCGGGCGGCCCTCGACCGAGACGATCGAATGCGTCCAGAGCGTGGTCGAGGCCAGGAATAGCTCCTGGGACGCGTACATCTCCTCGACCGTGAACGCCCGCTCCTCGACGGTCAGCCCGATGCGTCGCGCCGCCTCGATCGCCGCCGCGCGAGTGACTCCGGGAAGGATGCGCGGACCGTTGGGCGCCGTGCGGACGAGTCCGCCCTTCGCGACCTGGAAGAGGTTGGCTTTGGTTCCCTCCAGCGCGAAGCCGTCCTTGACCAGGATGGCGTCGACCGCGCCGGCCTCGCGCGCCTTCTGGGCGGCGAGGACGTTGGCAAGGAGCATGACGCTCTTGATGTCGCAGCGTCCCCATCGCTCGTCGGTGACGAGGATGGCCTTCCCTCCCTCCGGCGAAGGCGGCGGGTCGGTGACCCGCGCGAAGGCGAACACGGTCGGAACGGTTCCCTCCGGCGGGAACGCGTGGTAGCGCGGCCCCGCCCCTCGGGACACCTGCGCATAGACGAACGCGTCCCGATCCGCGAGGCCGTTCTCCGCGAGGAGGCGCTCGCCGACCGACGGGAAAAAGTCCGGCGTCGCGGCGATGCGGATCGCGTCGAGCCCGTCGCGCATGCGGTCCATGTGCTCGGAGAGCCGGTACGGGCGGCCGTTGTCGTACCGGACCACCTCGTAGATGGCGTCCGCGAAGAGAAACCCCCGATCGAGCGGCGACAGAGCCGCCTCTTTCTCGTCCAGGAACCGCCCGTTCAGGTAAACGACCGCCACCCTGCGATCGTATCAACAGGCCGCCCGCTTCGCGGCTTACGCTGTCATCCGGAGGAGCGCAGCGACGAAGGATCCCGAACTCGATTGCCCCTCTGACCATCAACCCGCAGCATCGCGACGCGCGAAGGGCGACGGCTAGCGAGGGCGACGGAACTCTTGCACCGCCCGGGCGAGCTGCTCGTTTCCCGCCAGTCGGCGGTACGCGTCCTCGGCGAGGGGGAGTCGCGTCGCCAGCGCCTCGCGGCGTCCGGCGCGCATCAGGTCGCGGGCCGCGGAAAGCCCCTCCCCGGCCATTCCGAGCAATCGCGCGGCGAGCCGATCGGTCTCCTCGGAAAGCCTCGCCGCCCCGACCGCGCGCGACACGAAGCCCGCCTCCGCCGCCGCGCGACCCGAGGAGATCCGGCCCGAGAGAATCCATTCGGCGGCCCTCGCCTCTCCGATCCGGCCGGGCAGCAGCGCGGCGGCGCCCGGAGGAAAGCACGCGAGACGAATCTCGGGAAAGCCGATCCGCGCGTCCTCCGCCGCGAGCGACAGGTCGCAGGCCGCGACGATCTCGGCTCCCCCGCCGAGGCAGGCTCCGGAGATCGCGGCCAGCGTGATGGCCGGAGTCTCGATCAGCGCTTCGAGCAGACCTCGCATGGCACCGAGCATGCGTTCGATCCGCGCGGGCTCGGGAACGTGGTCGGCCACGTCGACGCCCGCGGAGAACGCCCGCGGAAGCCCCATGATCACGAGGACCCGGGCTTCGCGCGAGAGCTCGACCTGTCGTGCGAGCGCGGCCAGGTCCTCCGCGCCGAGGACGTTGAGCGGCGGGATCGAGATCCGCAGATCCGCGCGCGCGCCGTCCCCCGAGCGTTCCAGCCGAACTCGATCCGGCGAGCTCACCTCGGAGCGGGAGTCCGTCCCGGCGTGGGAGCCGCGGGGGCGCCCGACGTGGTCTTCTTCTGGGCCCTCTCCCGGAGGGTCTTCACCGACGCCTTGACGTTGGCCAGGTGAGACTCGGAGAGCGGAACGTTCTCGATGCGATTCTCGGGGGCTCGAATCTCGGCGTCGAGTAACTCGTCCCGGATGCCGTGATCGACGACCTTCCTGGAGATCTCGACGACCCGGCGCACGTAGGCCAGGGAATCGGCGATCCCGGAGATGGGGCCGATCTGGCCGTGGCCGGGCACCATCTTCTCCGGCGCCACGCGGGCCATGGCGGTGAGCGCCCGTTCCCAGCCGATCGGGTCCACGTCGGGGGACTGCATGAAGGGCAGGAGCCCGTTCAGCGCGATGTCGCCCGAGAAGAGAATCTTGTCGGTGGCGAGATAGACGATCAGGTCGGCCCGAGTGTGCGCCGCTCCGAGGAAATAGATCTGCACGTTGTGCACGCCGTCCACGAGGATCGCCCGTTCCGAGAGCGATTCGACGACCGGGCGCAGGTTGGCCTTTCCCGCCAGGGGATCCAAAGGGTCCGTCGCCGCTTGGCCGACGAGCGCGAGCACCTGAGCGGCCACGTTTTCCTGGCAGATGATCCGTGCGCCCGCGGCGGCGAAGGCGCGCGCTCCGCCCGCGTGGTCGGTGTGGATGTGTGTGAGCACCAGCGCGCGGACCGGCTTGCCGGACGTCGTCTCCGCGATCAAGTCCACAATCTGCTTCCCGGTCGCGGCGTCGCCCCCCGAATCGACTGCGATGACCCCGTCGCCGAAGAGAAACCAGCCCACGTTGGCGCCCTTCTCCGGTTGCGCCGCCCAGACGCCGTCGGCCAGCTTTTCGGCCTTCATCGGCGGGGGCGCCGCCTGCGCCCGCAGGGCCGGGGCAGCCGTCGCGGCGACGAGGGCCAGGGCCAGGATTCCAACGCGTCTTTTCATTGCAAGGCTCCTTCCGACTGTATCTCTCGGGGTCCGGCAGCACAACGCGAGCGCCGGCCGGGAATTCCCGCGGGAGCCCTCACGCCGTTCGGGAATCCGAGCGCGCGGGCCCGTCCCGCGCGGCCCGGACGAACTCGGAAAAGAGTCCCGAGGAGACGCGGTCCGCCCACAGGTTCTCGGGATGCCACTGCACGGCGACGAGCCACGCGCCGCCCGGAAGCTCCACGGCCTCGGCCATGCCGTCGGGAGCGGTGCCCGACACACGGAGGCGGGGGGCCACGCGCGCGAGGGCCTGGTGGTGGCGGCTGTTGACGGAGATCTCGGACGCCCCCGCGATCGAGGCCAGCCGCGTTCCGGGGGCGATGGCAACGCGATGGTCCAGCCGGGTCTTCTCCCCGCGCGCGCCCTGGTGGACCACGGGAGACGGGCGCTCGATGGGGATGTCCTGCACGAGCGTGCCGCCCAGAGCGACATTGACCACCTGGATCCCCCGGCAGATGCCGAGCACCGGGGCACCGCGGCGCAGCGCTTCGGCGAAGAGCGCGAAGTCTATCTCGTCGCGCTCGGAGTCGATCTCGACCTGGCCGTCGACGAGAACCGTCGAGCCGTAGCGGCCCGGATCGACGTCCAGGCCGCCGCCCAGGAGGAGCGCACCGAACGAGTCGGGCAACGGCCGGTCCGGCGTCACGATGTCGATCTCGGACCGGGGGACTCCCGCGGCCTCCAGCGAGCGAAGATAGTCGTTGGACTCCGAGGTGTCGGCGTCGCGGTCGAGCGTCAGTGTGATGCGCACGCGGACGTCCTATGGCCTCTCGAAGAGAACCGCCATCCCCATTCCTCCGGAAACACACAGCGTGGCGATTCCACGTCGGGCGTCCCGCCGCCGCATCTCGTGCAGCAGGGTCGTCACGATTCGGGCGCCCGTGGCGCCGATCGGATGCCCCAGGGAGATGGCGCCGCCGTTGACGTTCACCCTCGAGAGATCGAGCGAGAGGTCCCTCGCGCAGGCGATGACCTGGGCCGCGAACGCCTCGTTGAGTTCGAGGACGTCGATGTCGGACAGCGAGAGGCCCGTCTTCTGCAGGAGCGCACGGATCGCCGGCACCGGCCCGATCCCCATCCGCGCGGGGTCGACGCCAGCCGAGGTCCACGCGACGACCCGCGCGAGCGGCGGGACGCCGGCCTTCCGGACCTGGTCCTCCGCGGCGAGCACGACCGCGGCAGCGCCGTCCGTCACGCCCGACGAGTTGCCCGCGTGCACCGTTCCACCCGTCTCGAAGACCGGCGGCAGGCGAGAGAGCGACTCGATCGTCGAATCGGGACGTGGGTGCTCGTCCCGCGTGACCTCGACTGTGCCCTTCTTTCCGGCGACCGTGACCGGCGCGATCTCCGCGTCGAATCGGCCTTCCTCCGCCGCCCGGCCCGCCCTGCGCTGCGACTCCACCGCGAAGTGGTCCTGCTCGGCGCGCAGGATGCCGTACTCCCGCACCAGGTTTTCCGCGGTCTCCCCCATCAGCTGCCCGCACAGGGGGCAGAGGAATCCGTCCCGGTACATGGCGTCGACGACCTCCGCGTCCCCCATGCGCATGCCGAAGCGGGCGCGGGTAAGGAGATACGGCGTCGCCGACATGCACTCGGTCCCGCCCGTGAGAACGACGTCGTTCTCGCCCGCCGCGATCGACAGCGCGCCCAGGGTCAGCGCCTTGAGCGAGGACGCGCACGCCTTGTTCACGGTGAAGGCCGGCACCGAGTCGGGGACTCCCGCGCGGTGGGAGACCTGCCGCGCCGTGTTGGGCCCGCCGCCGGCCTGGCGCGCGTGGCCAAAGATCGTCTCGTCCACCGCCGCTCCCGGAAGCCCCGAACGCTCGATCGCCGCCCGGGCGGCGACCTCGCCGAGATCGGCAGCCGACAGCGACGCGAAGGCGCCGCCGAATCGGCCGATCGGCGTGCGGGCTGCGGAGAGGACGAAGACGGGCCGCATGACTCAGATCACCGGGAGGCGCATAGTGAACGTCGAGCCGCGGCCGATCTCGCTCTCGGCGGTGATGCGTCCCTTGTGGGCCTCGACGATCCAGCGAACGATCGAGAGGCCCAGTCCGGATCCGCCCGGATTGGCCTGTCGCGAAGCCTTGCTGCGGAAGAACCGCTCGAACACGTACGGCAGATCCGCCTCCGGGATTCCCACGCCGGTGTCCGCGACCGCGAGGACCGCCTCTCCCGGCGCCGCCTCGACGCGGATGGCGATCGTTCCACCCGACGGCGTGTAGCGCAGAGCGTTCTCGATCAGGTTGTGCAGTACCTGCTGGAGCCGGCCGCCGTCCGCGAAGACGTAAATCGGGATCTTCGGAATCGAGGCGCTCAGGTCGAGCCCGGCGTCCTCGGCCGCGGGAGCCAGGTCGCGGACGATCTCCGAGGCGAATTTCCCGAGATCGAGGTTGGCGAGGGAGAGCGTGACGCGGCCGCTCTCGCCTCGCGTCAGGAAGAGGAGATTCTGGGACAGGCGGGTCAGGTGCCGCACTTCGAGCAGGGCGTTTCCGATCGCCTCGCGGTACTCCTCGGCCGGACGCTCCTCCTCGAGCGCCACCTCGAGGGACCCGCGAAGGATGGTCAGCGGCGTGCGCAGCTCGTGGGAGACGTCTGCGATGAACTGCTGCTGCTCCTTCTCGGCCGCGGCCAGTGCGTCCAGGCGGGCATTGAGGCCCGCGACCAGCGCACGAAAATCGTCGGGAAGGTCGTCGGCGGCGATGCGGCGGAGCGGGCGCGCCAGCGACTCTTCCAGACGCTGCGCCAGCACCGAAAGCGCGGAGGGCTCCGGCGCCGGAGAGCCGCGGGCCTTGCCGAACAGGCGCATTCGCGTCACGGCGAGGCGGCCGGACCCGCGCCGGCCTCGCGCACCCGGTAGCCGACGCCGCGAACAGTCTGGATGAGCCTCTCGCGATCCCCGCCGTCGATCTTCTTCCGCAGCGCGTTGATGTACACGTCGATGATGTTGGTGGAGAGGTCGATGGACTCCTCCCAGATCCGCGCCTGGATCTCCGACCGGGAGACGACCTTGCCACGGCGCCGCAGCAGCAGCTCGAAGAGCGCACCCTCGCGCACCGTCAGTCGCACCGTCTCCTCGCCGCGAACGATCTCGCGGGACTCGGGCTCGTAGGTCAGGTCCTCGAAGACCAGCGGGCCGGGTTCGGCGACCTCGGTCCTCCGCAGCAGCGCCCGAACCCGCGCGAGGAGCTCGCGAAAGGAGAAGGGCTTGACGAGGTAGTCGTCGGCTCCCGCGTCGAGTCCCTCGATCTTGTTTTCGACGGTGTCGCGGGCGGTCAGCATCAGGATCTTCGACCGGAGGCCGCGGGCCTTGAGCTCCCGGCACAGCTCGAGGCCGTCGCGCGAACCCGGGATCATCAGATCCAGGAGGATCAGGTCCGGCGGCGCCGCCGCCACGGAGGCAAGAGCCGCGTCCGCGTCTCCGACCGTGTCCACGGCGTAGCCCTTCTCGGTCAGCCCCTTCTTGAGGAACTGCGAGATCCTCTGCTCGTCCTCGACCACGAGAACCTTCAAGGCTCCTCCCCGCCCGGGGCCGTTCCGTCACCGCCCCGCGGGGCCGTCGAGCCCCTCATGAACGACAGGACGAAAACCGCGCCGGCCCCCGCGGCGAAGCCGGCCGCGAAGGACGAGGTCGGTTGCGGAGCGGCCACGGCGACCAGGGCTCCCGCGGCCACCAGGCCGAAGAGGAGGGGGCGGGAGACGGCGATCGGTTCCACGGCCGGAATCATAGGCTGCGCGCAGGTATTATCTCCGCCTTACGTAAGGAGGATTCCATGAGGCGATTGAGTATCTTCTCCGCTTCGGCCATCGCGCTGGCTGGTTTGGCGGCGGCGGCCTGCTCCCACGCCCAGTCGGCCAGCCCGTCAGCCCCCTCGGCCCGGTCATCGATCGAGTCCAAGAGCGGATCCAAGGTCACTGGGAAAGCCGTGTTCACGGAGCTGCCCTCGGGTGGCGTCAAGGTCGAGGTGTGGGTCGAGAACGCCGCACCCGGGACTCACGGGCTGCACCTTCACGAGAAGGGCGACTGCTCGGCGGCCGACGCGTCGTCCGCGGGCCCGCACTTCAACGCCGCCGGAAATCCGCACGCGGCTCCCGCCGACAGGGCGCGGCACAACGGCGATCTGGGCAACATCGAGGTCGGCGCCGACGGAAAGGGCCATCTCGAGATCACCTCCGACATGTTGACGGTGAAGCCGGGCGCCAACTCGGTGGTCGGCAAGTCCGTGGTCTTCCACGAAAAGGCCGACGACCTGAAGTCGCAGCCCGCGGGCGCCGCCGGCGGCCGCTTCGGCTGCGGCGTGGTGCAGTAGGGCGTTCCCAAACCGTCGTCGCCGGGGCGGCCTCGCCAGCCGCCTTCCCGGCGACGGGACGAGCTCCGTCCGGCACGCGGCTCGGATTGACGACGAACGATGAAGCCGATCTTCGACATCCCTCCCGAGCAGCTGCGACGCTGGGGCGAGCTCGCCGCCGACGCCGTCGCTTCGCACCAGGAGGAGCTCCTCTCGCGTCCGGTTTTCGGCAAGGTCGGTTCCGGCGCCGGGATCTTCGACGAGCCCCTGCCGGAGGAGGGCCAGCCCTTCGAGGAGGTCCTCGCCTTCGTTCGCGAGCACGTCCTTCCCTTTCCGATGGGCAACTCCCATCCCCGGTTCTACGGCTTCATCAACGCGACCGCGGATCCGGTGGGGATCGTGGCGGATTTTCTGGCGGCGGGAATGAACGCCAACTGCTGGGGCGGGGACCACGCGGGAACCCACGTCGAGCAACGCGTCCTCGGCTGGCTCTCGGAGATGCTGGGATTCCCCACGACCGCGGAGGGAATCCTGGTCTCGGGCGGCTCCATGGCGAATTTCACCGCGCTGGCCGCCGCTCGCCGCGCGATGACGCCGGGCGACGTGCGCCAGGATGGACTGGCGGGGCCGGATCGGCCTCGGTTGACCGTCTACGCGTCCGACCAGGTGCACGCATGCGTGGACAAGGCGGTGGACCTGCTCGGCATCGGCACTCGCCAGCTGCGCAAGATCTCCACCGACGCGCGATTCCGGATCCGGATGCCCGAACTCTCCGCCGCCGTCGCCGCCGATCGCGAGGCGGGGTTCGTCCCCGCGATCGTCGTCGGCAATGCCGGAACCGTGAACACGGGCGCCATCGATCCGCTCTCCGAGCTCGCCGACTTCTGCGCGCGGGAGAAGCTCTGGTTCCACGTCGACGGAGCGTATGGGGCGATCGCGTCCATCGTGCCGCGGCTGAAGCCGCTCTTCGCGGGCATGGAGCGCGCCGACTCGATCGCCGCGGACCCTCACAAGTGGCTCTACGTGCCGTACGAGGCCGGCGCCACGCTCGTGCGCGAGCCGGGCCGGCTCTCGGCGACGTTCCGAAAGTTCCCGGAGTACCTGGCCTCCGATCCGGAGAGCCCCTTTCCCGGTCCCGCGTGGTACGCCGAGCGCGGCGTCGAGCTCTCCCGCGGCTTCAAGGCCCTGAAGGTCTGGATGGGGCTGAAGACCCACGGCCGCCGGGCATACGCCGAGCAGATCGAGAGCGACGTGCGGCTCGCGAGTTTTCTCGCGGCGGAGGTGGACCGGCGCGCCGACTTCGAGCGCCTGGCCGAGTCGCCCCTGTCGATTGCGAACTTCCGCTTCCGCCCCGCCGACCGCGACCTGTCCGACGGCGAGCTCGACCGCATCAACCGGCGCATCGTGAACCGGCTGGTCGGGGACGGATCGTTCTTCCTCGCGCCCACGATCCTCAAGGGGCGCACCACCCTGCGCGTCTCGATCACCAACTTCCGCACCCGCGAAGAGGATCTGCTCGCGTTGCTCGACGAGTCCGCGCGGATCGGCCGCGAAGTCGACCTGATCTAGGCGGTCCGGGCCTTCCAGGCGGCCAGGTTGCGATCCACCTGGCGCGAGTGTTTCTCCAAGTGCTCCGCGTAGACCTCGAGCCAGGTCTGCGCCGAGTAACGACCCATCTCGGAGTGGGTTCCCTCGGAGGACCAGGCAGACTCGGGGAGGCGGCGAAGGAGGCCGGCGGTGTGGGCGCGCACCGCGTCCATGGCCTCGAGGGCGGGCTCGATCGGCGCCGAGTGATAGTCGAAGCGCTCGGCCCATTGCGCCTGATCGTAGGCGACGATGGCCGGACTCTTCTCGCCGATCAGGAATCGAATCCGCATCGCCGCGACCGTCTCCGAGTCGCCGCAGTGGCACGCGATCTCGTGCGCGGACCACTTGCCCGGCCCGGGTCGCCACTTCAGGGCCTCGGCCGGAATGCGGGAGAGGGCCGCGCGCAGGCGGGCGGGCCCCTCCTCGTAGCGGCGGATCAGGGTTTCGCGGTCGGCCGGACTCTCCCCCATGGTCTCCTCCTTCACCACAAAATGGTCTCCTCCTTCACCACAAAGTTGCGTCGAGCGAGACGACGGTCCGTTCTCCGACCACCTCCGCGGAGTGGCGAGTCCCCGCCGGGACGTACAGCCGATCGCCCGCGGTCAAGTCGAACACCGACTCTCCGACGCGGATCCGGAGCGTTCCCTCCAGGACTCCGTCGCACTTGTCCCGGGCGTGCTCGTGTTCGGAGAAGCTCGTGCCGGGGCGGTAGGTGTAGACGAGGACGTCGAAGCCCTCCAGCTCCAGGAGCCGCATCATCCGCTTCTCGTTCAAGGGACCGTCCGAGGGCTCCCACCGTTCGAGGCGAACGCTCATCGGCGAAGTCTAGAGCAAAAGAAAAAGGGGGCCGCAGCCCCCTTTTCGAGAATGACCTGATGTTCTCAGTAGCGGTCGCGCCGGCCTCCGCCGCCGCCGCCGCCGGTCTGAGTCTTGGGACGCGCCTCGTTGACCGTCAGAGCTCGTCCGCCGTATTCCTGGCCGGAGAGCGCCGAGATCGCCGTGCGCGCCTCGTCATCGCTGCCGTACTCGACGAACCCGAATCCCTTGGAACGGCCGGTGTCTCGATCGGTGATGATCGCGACGGAGCTGACCGCGCCGTACTGGGAAAAAAGGGTCCGAAGATCGTCCTCGGTCGTGTTGTAGGGAAGGTTGCCAACGTAGAGTTTCATCGACACGGAGTCCTATCCGGCGTCACTGTTCCGGTTTCGCCGCGCCGCTCGGCGGAACCGACTTCCCGTGGGGTTCGTCGGAGTCCAGCCATCGCGGAAAGCGTGCGGGAAGGCGAGCGATACGAGAAGGCGGTCAGTATAGCAGCCGGTCGCGGGGGGCGCAACTGACTTGAGCGCTTCTTAAGCTTTGGTTTTTGAGGGGCTTGCGAGCTCGTTCAGCGTCGAAGCCACCCACTTCCGGGTCATGTCTTTGCGCCAGAGGAAAGAGAAGTCGGTATTGTCCATCGGCCGGCTCGGCCCGGCGGCCGCCTCGGCCGCCTCCGCGATCGCGGCCGGATCGAGGACGCGCCCCACCAGGAGCCGCTCGGCGACGCCGGCTCGGAGCGGAGCCGAGGCGACGGCTCCGAGGACGATGCGGGCCTCGACGACCCGGTCCCCTTCGCGGCGGATCGCCGCTCCCACCGAGAGGACCGGGAAGTCGAATGCGCCCCGCCGGCGCAGCTTCCGATAGGCCGCGGACCAGCCGTCGGGCGCGGGGATCCGGATCTCCGTCAGGAGCTCGTCTCTCTCCTTGGTCAGGTAGTGGATGCCGTCGTTGCGGTAGAGGTCCTCGACGGCGACCTCGCGCTCCCCCGCGACCGAAGCGAGCGCCACTCGCGCGTTGAGCGCGATCAGGATCGGCACCGAGTCCGCCGACTGCACGGCGAGGCACTTGGGCGATCCGGGCGCGACCCAACAGATCGTCCCGTCCTTCTTCATGCAGTAGTCGATCGCCTGGCGCCACTCGAGGTTCTGGTCGTAGTAGTTGCAGCGCGTATCGAGGAGCAGGTTGCCCCCGAGCGTGCCCATGTTGCGAAGCGGCGGAGTGGAAATCTCCGCGACCGCGTGCGCGAGCCCCGGATAGGCGCGGCGGATGCGCGGATGCGCCTGGACCTCCGAGAGCGGGACGCCCGCTCCGACGGAGACGCCGCCCGCTCCGGCCCGAACCCGGCCCAGCGAGCCGATGCGCGAGAGTCCGATGACGACTCCCGGCGTCTGCTGCCGGCGCTTCATGTTGGGATACAGGTCCGTTCCGCCGGCGACATAGGAGCCGTCGGGGCCGGCGTCGGCCTTGATCGCCAGCGCCTCGCGAACACTCCTCGGCGCGTAGTACCGGAACCTCGGGAGCCGCATCATGGCGTCAGCGCACTCCGCCCGCCGAGGTCACGGGCGCGTCGACCGCCCGTCCGTCTCCGCCCTGCGCCGGCGTCGGGACGTGGATGGGGGCGGGATACGGCACGTCGGGGAATCGATCCGGTCCGACGCGCGCGGGCTTCCCCTGCGCCCTGGCCTTGAGAGCCCGCGCGATCTTCTCGGGCGTCACCGGGATCTCGTCGATCCGAACGCCCACCGCGTCGTACACCGCGTTGGCGACGGCCGGGGGAATCGGGAGCAGCGGTCCCTGCCCGGCCTCCTTCGCTCCGAACGGGCCGTTCGCGTCCGGGTCCTCGATCAGGAAGGTGCTTATTTGAGAGGACTCTTTCGTCGTCGGGCTCTTGTATTCGAGCATCGAGGGAAACTTGTGGACCACGTTGGCGTTGGCGTCGGATCGGTACGCCATCTCCTCCATCATCGCCTCGCCCAGACCCATGTAGACGGAGCCCTCAACCTGTCCCATCACCAGCACGGGGTTGATGCACTTGCCGACGTCGTGCGCGATCCAGACCTTCGGGACGGTGTAGATGCCGCTCTCCGGATCCACGTCGACCTCGACGATCGCCGCCGAGTACGAGTACGCGGGCGAGGGGCCGACTCCGGCGCCGCGGTACCGGCCCGCGGAGGGGGGCGGCGAATAGGAACCGACCGTCCCGAGAGTGCCGAACCGGGACTCGGCCAGCACGACTGCGTCCGCGAACGGCATCCCCCGTGAGGGTTCCTCGACGTCGAAGACGCGGCCCTCTGCCAGCGCGACGCGCGCGGCCGGGACATCGAGCTTCTCCGCCGCGACCGAAACGATCATCTCTCGCGCGCGCCCGGCCGCCTGGATCGCGGCGTTTCCCGTCATCAGCGTCACCCGCGACGAGTAGGAGCCGAGGTCGACCGGGGTCAGGTCGGTGTCGCCAGTGACCACCCGGATGTCGAAGGGATCGACGCCGAGCACCTCGGCCACGATCGAGGCGAGGATCGAGTCGGACCCCTGTCCGATCTCGGTCGAGCCGCAGAAGACCGTGACGCCGCCGCCGCGGTCGAGTTTCAGCTGGACCCCCGACTGGGGCATCGTGTTCCAGTAGATCGGCAGGCCGGCCCCGCTCAGGTACGACGAGCACGCGAGGCCGAGCCCGCGGCAGTGCGGGAGCTTGCCGCGGCGGGTTTCCCAGCCGGAGGCGGCGACGACCTTGTCGATGCACGCGCCGAGGCCGATCGAGCCGACCCGCAGGAAGTTCGCGGTCAGGGAATTGGCAGGCTGGAGGTGCCTCCGCCGGATCTGCGCGGGGTCGATCCCGAGGTCGCATGCGATCTTGTCCAGCTGCACCTCCTGCGCGAAGCGCGGCTGCGGCGTCCCGTGCCCCCGCTTGGGCCCGCACGGCGGCTTGTTGGTGAAAACGCGCGCGCCCTCGAACCGATAGGCGGGGACCGCGTACGTGACGGTCTGCAACGCGCCGGTGTAGTACGTCGACGCAACTCCGTAGGAGCCATATCCGCCCCCGTCGAGCACCGTCTGGAGGTGCATCGCCGTGATCGCCCCGTCGCTCGTCACGCCGGTCCGGATCTTCATCAGCGTGGGGTGGCGGCCGCGGTGGCAGTAGAAGACCTCCTCCCGGGTCAGGCAGATCTTGACGGGGCGTCCGGTCACGCGCGACAGGTGCGCGACGACGATCTCGTGGTTGAAGGGGTCGGACTTCCCGCCGAAGCCACCCCCGTTGGGCGTCGCGACGACACGGATCTTCGCCGCGGGCATCTCCAGCACCTTCGCGAGCGCGCGGTGCACGTAGTGCGGCGTCTGCGTCGAGGACCAGAGCGTCAGCCGCGCGTCCGGGCCGTAGTCCGCCAGCGCCGCGTGCTGTTCGAGCGGGAGGTGCGTGTTGCCCTCATAGAAGAAGAGGTCCTCGTAGATCCGGTCGGCCCGCGAAAAACCCTCCTCCGTGTCGCCGAACTCCATCGCGACGAGCTTGTGAATGTTGCCGGAGTCGCCGTAGTCGTGAATCGGCGTCGCCGCGGCGGCCAGCCCCTCCTCGATCGTCGCGATCGGGGGCAGCGGCTCGTAGGTCACCTCGATCGCGCCGAGCGCGTCGAAAGCCGCGTCCTCGTCGACCGCCGCGATCGCGGCGACCGGATCGCCCACGAACCGGACGCGGTCGGTGCAGAGCGCGTGCTCGTCCTGGGAGACGGGGAGGATGCCGAATGGAATCGGGAGGTTGGCGCCGGTCGCGATCGCCACGACGCCCGGCCGCGCGAGCGCCCTCGAGACGTCGATCCCGATGATCCGGGCGTGCGCGATCTTCGAGCGCAGAAGCTTGCAGTGGAGCATCCGCGGCAGCATCAGGTCGTCCGCGAACTTCGTCTGGCCGGTGACCTTGGCGGGCCCGTCGACCCTCGCGTAGGGACGGCCGACGACGCGGGTGGGCTCCCTACCCTTCATGGTTTCAACACCGGAAGCAGGCCGCTCTCGTCGTAGTCGAACCCGTAGAGAGTCTCGCGCCGCGGCTCCGCCTCCTCGCCGCGCATCCAGGCCCCCGCGAGCTCGACCGCCTCGAAGATCTTGATGTAGCCCGTGCACCGGCACAGGTTCCCGGCGAGCGCGTCCTGGATCTCCGCGAGCGTCGGCTTCGGCTTCTCCTCGAGGAGGGCCCTGGCGGTCAGCAGAAATCCCGGCGTGCAGTATCCGCACTGGGCCGCGCCCAGATCGGAGAACGCCTTCTGGAGCGGATGGAGCCCAGCCGGTCCGGCCATGCCTTCGACCGTCTCGACTCTTCGGTCCTCGCACTCGAGTCCCAGCACGAGGCACGACAGCACGGGCTTTCCGTCCACCAGCACCGCGCAGGTTCCGCACTCGCCCAACTCGCAGCCGTGCTTGGTGCCGGTCAGACCGAGATCCTCGCGCAGGACCTCGAGAAGCGTCTTGTGCGGCGCGAATG
>JBBRFL010000033.1:0-37087 GCA_038224325.1 Thermoanaerobaculia bacterium
GCACGAGGCACGACAGCACGGGCTTTCCGTCCACCAGCACCGCGCAGGTTCCGCACTCGCCCAACTCGCAGCCGTGCTTGGTGCCGGTCAGACCGAGATCCTCGCGCAGGACCTCGAGAAGCGTCTTGTGCGGCGCGAATGCCGCCTCGACGGACTCGCCGTTGAGCGTGAAACGGACCTGTGCCAGAGAGAACTCAGCCGCCGCTGTTTTTCCCGGTGTCTTCACTTCTACGGACTGTAATCTCTTTGTTTTGAGTTGGACAGGTAGAATTGCTTGACCGACCGGTCAGGCAGTTTCTAGCGCGTTTCGGATGGAGCGGGCCACAACGGCAACTTCAGGAGATCGAGCGGGTTGACCCGCGCCCCATTCAAGCGCGCGCCCCAGTGGAGGTGCGGACCCGTGGCGCGCCCCGTCGCGCCGACCAAACCCAGCGGCTCGACGGCCGCGACACGATCCCCCGGGTGGACGTCGATCCGCGACATGTGGAAGTACGTCGTGAACAACCCCCCGCCGTGATCGAGGATGACGGTCTCCCCAGAGAAATAGAGATCCTCGGCCAGAACGACCGTTCCCTCCGCCGGCGCCGTAACGGGAGCGCCCTCGGCCGCAGACAGATCGACGCCGTTGTGACTCGAGCGGGCCTTGCCGTTGAACATCCGGCGCGCGCCGAAGTTCGCCCGGAGCGGCGCGTTCACCGGCACCCGGAAGGCGCCGCTCCACCCGCGCGGAGTCGGGGCCGCGGCCCAGACGCGGGCGACTTTGTCATGGTCTTTCCGGATGCGCTCGCTCTCCTCGGGCGGCGGCTCGACGTAAGCCGGGTCCACCCGCAGAGTCTGCGAGGGAAAGCGTCCCGAGACGATTCGGAGGTCCCGGGTGGCTCGATGAGAGTCGCCGCAGCGTCCCAGCGAATCGATTCGGAGGCGACGGACTCCCACGGCGCTCTCGAAGTCGATCCCCCAGAGGGCGCGGAAGACCCGTCCGTTCGAAGCCGGGTCCGACTCGAGCAAGGCCTCGTGCTTCCCGTCGGAGATCTTCGCGCTCGCGAGGGGGACGTCGCTTCGCAGGGTCACCGTGACGATCCCGCCCTGTCGCTGCAGAGGGGACGAAAAAGCGACCTCGACCGCAGGCGGGCGGCAATCCGTCCGCGGCGAAGCCTGGGCAAGCGCGGAGCTCGCGAGGAGGAGACCCGCGGCGATGCGAGCGCCGATCGCCACCAATTCGCCTACGGAGCCGGACGCCGGGCGACGTAGACCAGGGCTCCGACGCCGAGGGCGAGGGCGCCGGACAGGAGCTGCCGGGCGGTGGCCTGCGAGAGAAAGTAGAAGCACATCAGGAGCGCCAGCGCGGGGATCAGCGCGCCGCCCGGAAGGCGAAACGAGCGCTCGGTTTCCGGCATCTTGCGCCGCAGCACCGGCACCGCCGCCGCCGTTCCGATGTACGTGGCCAGGCGGGCGATGACGGAGAGCTCGACGAGCGACCGGAACGTGCCTGTCAGCGCGAGCGGCAGGGCGATGCCCGTCTGGACCAGGATCGCGACGTAGGGGGTGCGATAGCGCGGGTGCACGCGGGCGAGGACGCGGGGCAGCCGGCCCGTCTGCGCCAGCGCGTAGAGGTACCGCGGTCCCGCCAGGATCGTGTTGTTGTTGGTGCCCAGCACGGAGAGCGCCGCGCCGACCGTCAGGATCAATCCTCCGGCCGGGCCCATGATCCGGCGCGCCGCGTCGGCCAGCGGAGTGTCGGAGGATCCCAGGTTCGGGATCAGCCCGATCGCCACGAGCTGCACCGACGTGTAGATCGCGGTCACGATCACGATCTGCGTGATCAGAGCGAACGGGACGTCGCGCCGCGGGTTCTTGAACTCGCCGGCCGGCGCGGCCGTGTTCTCGAATCCAGAGTACGCGAACAGGACCACCAGCGCCGCGGCGCCCAGGCTGCCGGCGGGCGGGATCGGAACGGGGAAAACCCGGTGCCAATCCACGAAGAACAGCCCGACGGACACGAGCAGCGCCAGCGGGAGAATCTTGCCCCACGTCAGGATGACCGCGGTGCGGGCGCCCGACCGGATTCCGCGAATGTTGATCCACGTCAGGAGGATCACGGGGAGGGCGATCATCAGTCCGCGGCCGAGCCCCGTGCGCGCGCCCTCCCAGAGGAAGCCCACGACGCGCGCGAAGCCCACCGAGAGGCCCGCGACCGACGTGATGCGCGCGACCCACGTCATCCAACCCACCTCGAACCCGACGAACTCCCCGAACGCGGCGCGCGTGTAGACATACCCGCTCCCCGGCGTGTCGAAGAGACTGCCCGCTTCGGCGAAGCAGAGCACGAGCAGGAGGACGGCGACGCCCGCCGCGAGGATCGCCCAGACGCTGGCCGGGCCCAGCAGCTCCGCCGCCTCCTTGGGGTTGCTCAGGTAAACGCCGCTGCCGATGACGTCGTTCAGCGCGAGGGCGACGATCGACCAACGCGAGACGGCGCGAAGGAGACTCGGACCGGAGGATGCCGTTTCGCTCAAGCTGGTGCGGATTCTAGCCGAGGTCCCGCCTTGTATACTCCCGCGCTCCATGCTGCGCGCCGGAATCGTGGGGCTTCCGAACGTCGGGAAATCCACGCTCTTCAACGCCCTGACGCGGACGCGCAAGGCCGAGGCCGCCAACTATCCCTTCTGCACGATCGAGCCCAACGTCGGCGTCGTCACGGTGCCCGACGCTCGCCTCGAGCCGCTGGCGAAGATCTCCCGGTCCGCGAAGATCATTCCGGCGACGATCGAGTTCGTGGACATCGCCGGCCTCGTCCGCGGAGCCTCGCAGGGGGAGGGCCTGGGGAACAAGTTCCTGCAGCACATCCGCGAGGTCGACGCCATCGTCGAGGTGGTGCGTTGCTTCGAGAGCAAGGACATCGTGCACGTCGCCGGCCGCCTGGACCCCGTCGCCGACATCGAGACCATCCAGACCGAGCTCGTCCTGGCCGACATCGAGACCGCGACCCGGGCGCGCGACAAGGCCGAGAAGCTCGCGCGGGGCGGGGACAAGGACGCCCGCGAGTCCTTCGAAGTCCTGGGCAAGCTGCTCGAGCACCTGAACTCCGGAAAGCGAGCGCTGACGGCCCCTCTTTCCGAAGGGGAGAAGGCGGTCGCGGCCCGCCTCTTTCTGCTGACGTCCAAGCCGATCCTCTTCGCCTGCAACGTGGCCGAGGAAGAGCTGTCGACCGCGGAGACATCCTCTCCGCACGTTGCCGCGGTCCGGACGTTCGCCCGGGCGCACCTGGGCTCGCGCGCCGTCGTCGTTTCGGCCGCCATCGAGTCCGAGCTCGCCGAGCTCCCGGATGAGGAGGCGCGCGACTATCTCTCCCACCTCGGGGTCACCGACTCCGGCGTCTCGGCGCTGATCGCCGCCGCCTACGAGCTGCTGGGCCTGCGCACATATCTCACGGGCGGGGAGAAGGAGACGCGCGCCTGGACGATTCGCGCGGGCGACACCGCACCGCAGGCCGCCGGAGTGATCCATTCCGACTTCGAGAAGGGCTTCATCAAGGCCGAGACCGTCTCCTACGCGGACCTCGTCGCGTCCGGCTCGATGGCGGCCGCCAAGGAGAAGGGGCTCGTCCGGCAGGAGGGAAAGGAATACGTGGTCCAGGACGGCGACGTGATGCTCTTTAAGTTCAACGTTTGAGAGAAAACAGCTTTCGGCACGCCATCGTCCGGCCGCCCGCCGAGAACTTCGCCGACGGACTGACCACGGTGGACCTCGGTGAGCCCTCGGTCGCGGATGCCGTCCAAGAGCACGAGAGATACTGCGAGGCCCTGCGCGAATGCGGCCTCTCCCTCACGAGCCTGCCGGCCGACCCGCGCTACCCCGATTCCACCTTCGTCGAGGACGCCGCGGTCCTGACCCGCGGCGGGGCAATCCTGACGCGCCCAGGCGCCCCGAGTCGGATGGGAGAGGTCGAGGCGATCGAGCAAGCGCTCGCTCCGTTCTTTCCGGAGCCCCGCCGGATCGAGGCGCCCGGGACCCTGGATGGCGGGGACATCTGCGAGGCCGGCGACCACCTCTTCATCGGCCTCTCCCGACGCACCAACGCGGAGGGAGCGAGGCAGCTCGCGCGGTTCCTGTCAGAGGATGGCCTCACCTCGTCCGTCGTCGACATTCGCGAAATCGCCGACATCCTGCACTTGAAAAGCGGGATCGCCTGGCTCGGGGACCGCGATCTCGTCGTGATCGAATCGCTCGCCGAGAATTCCGCGTTCCGCGGGTGGGAACGGATCGGGGTCGCGCCTTCGGAGGACTACGCCGCCAACTGCGTACGGGTCAACGGCACGATTCTCTTCGCCGAGGGCTTTCCGATCCTGGAGCGGACGATTCGCGATCGGGGTGACCGGATGACGATTGTTCCGATGTCCGAGTTCCAGAAGATGGACGGCGGACTGAGCTGCCTGTCGCTGCGATTCTGAGGATCGGGGGCGCGGCGCCGACGCCGGGCCCCCGTCCTGCCGAAAATCAGTTTCGGCGCTTGAGCACGAGAATCGTGACGGCCAGAAGCGCGAGCGCGAACAAGGCCATCATCGGCGTCGACAGGGTCGGAATCGTGCTGGGCGCTCCGCCGAGCAGTGGCGTCGGCGTCGGTGTCGGACCGCCGCCGATCGGGGTCGCGGTCGGCGTGGGCTGTCCGACGATCAGTTCTCCGAACACCCCGAGGCCGGCCATCTCCGAGCCGAGCAGTCCCGCGTTGAACTGGAAAATCGGCGGTCCGGGAGTGGCGATCGTGTAGCGGTAGACGTTCGCCGTGAACAACCCGGCGGTCCAGAAAGTAACCGTGTCCGGATCGCGGTCGAGAGCGAACAGCAGCGACTCACCGCCCACGCCGGGGTAGTTTCCGATGACGACGCCCGCCGAGTCGAGCTCGAGCGCCTGCGATGTCGCGGCCAGGAGCAGGCCTCCGCCGGGAAGCAGCTTGAACTGGTAGACGGGGCCGGGCAGGCCCGTAGCGAAATCGGCCAGCTGGGTGTTGGTGCAGACGTCGAAGCGTTTCACTTTCGTGCCTTCCGAGGTGTAGTACATCGTGCACTGGTCCGCGGCGAGCGAAATGAAGTCCGTTCCGCGAGCGTCGATCGCGGGGGTGTACTCCGTGAGGAAGTTGCCGCCGGAGTCGTACTTCCGGATGGCGTGCGTGCCGTCCGGCTGGCCGACATACACGTTGCCGACGTTGTCGATGACGACCGATTCCACGGAGCTGGAGTAGCCCGTGCCGAAAGGTCCGAGCAGATTTCCCGAGCTGTCGAACTTGTAGACCTGCGCCGAGCACCCGAAGGACGTGGTGGCGTACAGATTGCCAGCCTGGTCCCAGGCCATCCCCAGCGTGTCGCCGCTCCCGCAACCCGTGTTGAGCGTGTCGAGGAGGACGCCCGTCGGCGAGAAGTGCTTGATCTGCCCGCCGCCGACTCCTGCGAAGACGTCGCCGGGCGAATAGATGACGCCCGCCGCGCTCGCGAGAGCCGCGCAGAAAAGAATCGCCGCACCGGTGAACGCGACCCTCGAGGCGCGACCGGCCACCGCGGCCCGGCCCGTTGTTGCTTCCCTAAAGCTCATCGATCTCTCCTCCGTCTGTAAATTGAAACGTGAGCACACGATACGTCGAACGACCCGACCCGTCAATACGAACAGGTGCCTGCCCCTTGGGACACCTCCGGGATCGGCGTCACGGCGGCGGCGGGGTCCTGGCGAACCGGATGGTCACGACCGGTTCGAATCGCTTCCCCTCGACGACATCGAGGGTCTCGGCCAGGCGATCCGTTGCCCAACCCGTGAACACCAGGCGTACGGGACGTTTCCGTCCGGTCGAGGAATCCTCCCCGCGGAACACCAGGTCGCCCCCCTCGAACCCGCCCGACAGGCGGAGGATCCCGGGGAAGGCGCTATGGGTCCGGTCGAGCCGGTAGAGGCGATCGGAGGGATCCCACGAGAGGATCGTCCGGGAGGTGACCCGGCCCATCGGGTTGTGCTCCTGGTAGTCGCACTCCAGGGAGAAGTCGCCGGGCCCGAGCCGGCACGTGGCGGTGCCATACCCCCCGTCGCCCGGATGGCCCCGGTAGTTGCCCCGCTTGTACCGGCGAGGCTCGGCCCAGGTCTCCGCCAGGGTCCAGGTCCCCAGGAGAAAGTCGGCCTTCCGCATCTCGGGCGAGGGCTCGGGGAAAGGAACGGGGTTCTCGACGCGATCCGGGTCCGGATCCGGATTGCCGGCTTCGTTCTCCTGCGCCGGAGCGGAGGAGGGGCACAGCGCCAGAAGGGAGAGACCCAGAGCCGCCGCGAGGCGTCCCCCCGTCATCGGGGCCGGCCGCCCGTGAACTCATCGAAGAGGTCCACCTCCGCGCGCCCCCCGATCGCTAGGGGAATGCGCGCGTGGAGGGAATCGGGAACGACGTCGAGGACCTCCCCCGTCCCGGTCGAGGCCCGCCCTCCCGCGTGCTCGACGAGAAACGCGAGCGGGTGGCACTCGTACAGGACGCGCAGCTTCGGCTGCGGCCGCGGCCCGGTCATGTCCGCCGGGTAAAGGTAGATCCCGCCCTCCAGCAGAAACCGATGCACGTCGGCGACGAGCGATCCCGAATACCGGGTGGAGTAGGGCCGCCCGGTCGTCGGATCGAGGGCCTTCAGGTGCTCGACGAAGGCGCGGATCTCCGGCGCCCATCCATGGGACCGGCCCTCGTTGACCGCGTAACCCCGTCCCCGATCCGGCATCCGGAGATTGCGGAGCGTGAGCACGAACTCGCCGATCGAGGGGTCGAGTGTGAAGAGGTGGACGCCCTGTCCGGACGTGTAGACGAAGAGGACGGCGGGGCCGAAGAGCACGTATCCGGCGGCGATCTGCTCGCGACCCGACCGGAGCAGGTCCGCCACGGTGCCGTCCCGGCGAGCCCGGATCGAGAAGATGAGGCCGAGGGTTCCGTTGACGTCGATGTTGGAGGAGCCGTCCATCGGGTCGAAGAGAACGGCATACCGGCCGGGGCTGTTCGACCCGGACCCGTAAACGAAGGGCTCCTCCATCTCTTCCGAGGCCGCCAGCGTGACGAGTCCGCCGTAGTCGAACGTCTGCAGCAGGATGTCGTTGGCGACGACGTCCAGCTTCTTCTGCTCCTCCCCCTGCGGGTTCCTGGCGCCTGCGGAGCCGAGCTGTTCGGTCAGGCCGGCGCGGGAGAGGGCGCTCGCGATCCGCTTGCCCGCGACGCCGAAGCGCATCAGCAGCAGCGAGAGCTCCCCGGTCGCGCCGGGAAACGCCTGCTGCTCCTCGAGGATGAAACGATCGAGGGTGATCACGCGGTCCGTTCGGCCGCGCCGGCCGCATCCATCGCTCCGCTCCCGCTAGCTCTTCTTGCGCGTCATTTTCCAGCGGCCCGTCGTGATCGGGCTCGCGCCGGCGCCCGTCGTCGTGAAGGTCCCCCCGATCGTGTCCCCGGAGACCCGGCCCACGAAGGTCGTCTGGACCTCGCAATCGCAGTCGGGATCGCGGTACGGATCCATCGTGCCCTTCACCACGCCCTCCGCCGCGCTCACGAAACCGATGCGCAGCACCTGCGGCATCGTCTGGAGACTCTCCGACGTTCCCGGGAGGCGGGACGGCTCGACCGGCGCGCGGGCGCCCCGGGGGACCATCAGGACGTCGCCGCGCGCGACGGTATCGCCGGGCTTCAGATCGAAGACCACAGATCCCGACCGCCCCGTCGCCTCGCTGCTGTATTCCCCCTCCCATCGTCCCGCCAGCGAGGCGATGCTCGAGCGGGTTCCCGCGACCGGCACGGCGGGAGCCGGGTTCTTCGATGATCCGCACGCACAGATCGAGACCAGGCCCGCCGCGGCCAGAGCCAGCGCCGCAGTCCACCGCCGTCGCGCGCAATCCATGGGGGATCCTCCCGTCGCCGTCATTTTTTCACAGCCGCCGAGGCGCGCAGCCACTCGCGCCAACCGGGCTTGCCTCGTCCCCCGGAGTCCTGGAGGCCGCAGGATGCCAGGAGCGCCCGCCGGCGCCGCTCCGCCACCGACGCTCCGCCCTCGATGGAGGGCAGGGAGTCCGGCGGCGCGTCGCGCAGCCAGAGGTAACGCGCGAAGAGCAGCGCCTTCCCGTCGGACCGGGACGCGAACCGGCGAAACCGCCGGATGAACTCCGCCTGCTTCTCGGGGCTCGAGCCGTTCTCTCCGGACGAGGAGTAGCTGACTTCCGGGAAGGCGATCGGCCGTCCGGCGGCTCCCTTCAGCAGCGCCGACCAGTCCTTCTCGAGGGCGTCCGGCGGCCGCTGCGTGAACGGGGCCCCGGCGACGAGGGGGCAATAACTGTAGAAGAGGACCGGGCTCTTCTGATGCAGCATGGCGGCGACCTGGGGCGAGCGGCTTTCGGTCGGAGCCAAGGTGGTCACGCCGACCAGAAGACGCGGAAATTTCTTCCGGAGGAACTGGATGGCGCCCTCGAAGAGGCGGCGGTACGCCTTCAGCTCTTCCGGCTTGTCGGCGAAATACGTATCCGCCGCCTCGCCCAACGAGAGTGTCTGAACGTCGAGCAATGCCGGGGCCAGGGCATCGAGGAACCGGCCGAGCCGGAGCGACAGTCTCGGATCGTCGAACGCCGCGCCGGCCAAATCGGAGGGCACGTCGCGCGCGCTTTGCGTCACCAGCGGAAGCATCAGGTGCAGAGTCGCGCCGGACTGCCGCAGGAGGCGCGCCGAACGGGTCACCTCGGCCACCTCGTACTCGCGCGGTCGCGGCTCGGCGGCCGACCACGAGACCTCCAGCGCGAAGAACGCGGCGCCCGTGCTTCGGACCGTTTCGAGCGCCGCCTGCCGCTCGGAGACGCTGGCGGCCGGGAGGTTCAGGCCGACGCCGACGGCGGGAGTGACCGCCGGAGCGACGCCGCGCTCGGGCTTGGCGGCCGCGAGGCTGGCCAACGCTAAGGGGACGACGATCCAGCGGCGCACGCGGAAACATTATGTAGGAGCCGCAAACATAAGTCGCGCCGAATCGCGCGGCGGTGCGCCTTGACAACCCGACGCACCCGGCGGACACTGAGAGCAACGACTTTTCACTCCAGTTGCCCGGAAGGACACGATCGTGATCCGTGATGGATCGCGCGCCGCTCGCGTGGTCATGCTGGCCGCACTGGGCTTCCTCGCGAACGCCGGGGCGGGCGCTATCTCGAAAGTTCAGGACCTGGGCACCGCCTCTCAATTCCTTCTCGGAGGAATGTCGCTTTCGATCACGGTTCCCGCCGGGGGAGTGGCCGCGGGCGACAGCATCATCCTCACCTTCGTCATGGATGTGGCCGCGGGAGCGGTGTCGATTTCGGACAGTGCCGGGAACACCTACCTGAAAGACGCGGACGTGGCGGGCCTGGTCGGGGCTGTCCGCCGCACGATCATTTTTTCGTCGCACGGCGTTCTCCCTCTGGCGGGAGGGAACACGATCACGGCCACGTTTCCGGCGCTCGCGACGGCGAAGGCCTTGAGCGCGAGCGAATTCTCGGGTCTCGCCTCGAGCGGGACGCTGGATCGGACGAACACGAACAGCAATATGGTCCCGGACACGGCACCGACCTCCGGATTCACCATGCCCACCTCACAGGCGAGCGAGCTCTTGATCGGTGCGATCGGCGTGCTCCAGCCGTTAGCCAGCGGATTTACGCCGGGCTCGGGCTACACGGTATTGCCGCGCGCCGGCACGTCGGCGGGCTCCGGCAACGTCACGATCGACCCCGAATTCCAGATCGTCTCCTCCACCGGTTCCTATCAAGCGGACGGGACTCTCGCCGCGGCGGCGCTCTGGTCGGCCGCAATCGCGACCTATCGAGCCGCTGCTCCGACACCGACAAACACTCCGACCGTCACCTCGACGCCGACTTTCACGGTTACCAACACCCCAACTCAAACCTTCACCGTCACCCTCACCCCGACTCAAACCTTCACCGTCACCCTCACCCCGACTCAAACCTTCACCGTCACCAACACACCAACTCAAACATCCACCGTCACCCTCACACCAACCCCGACCTTCACGGTCACCAACTCGCCAACTCAAACCTTCACCGTCACTCTCACATCAACCCCGACCTTCACCGTCACCAACACACCAACTCAAACATCCACCGTCACCCTCACACCAACCCCGACCTTCACGATCACCAACACCCCAACTCAAACCTTCACCGTCACCCTCACGCCAACCCCGACTTTCACGGTCACCAACTCGCCAACTCAAACATCCACCCGCACGCCGCCGCCGACATCGACCCCAGCTCCCGCAACTCCGACGAGGACGGTCACCCTCTCCATCTCTCCGACCCCGACGCCGGGAGTCTCGCCACCGAGCGCGATCCCGACCCTTTCGCGCCTGATGGTTGCCCTCCTGGCCATCGGATTGGCGTTGGCGGCGATTCTGGCGATTCGAAAGGGCTGAGGGGCGGAACGCGGACCGCCAGGGCGGGAGCGGGACCTCGGGCTCAGCCCTGCTGTGGCGAACCGACGAGAACTATGGGGCCCGTCGGAGCTGACACCCCGCCGCGCGGCTCGATCGTGACCGCGAAGTTCTGCGCCTGGGGCTCGGGGAAGTCCGTGGACTCGAACAGCGCGCGGCCCTGCGCGTCGGCGTCGAAGACGCCGGCGGCGACCGGTTTTCCCTTCAGGAAGACCCACAGCTCGTACTGACGGTCGGGCGGCAGCGGGGCGAGTTGACCCGCGACCAGCACCCCTCGCCGCGCCCGCGCGCTCCAGAAGACGCGCGCCTGCGCGTTGGGCTGCGGCCCCTTGCCGCCGAGGGTCAGCATCCGGACGTCGTCGCTCTCGAGCACGCGAGCACGGAGAACGCGCTGCGCGAGCTCCGTTTCCGCGGTCTGGAGCCGCCCGGCCAGCTGCGCCGATCGGCTGCGCAGATCCTCGCGCTCGCGGCGGAGCCGCGCGTCGTCCAGCCCGACGGCCACGAGCAGCAACGCCGCCGCGGCCGCGGCCACGCGCCACGCCAGGGGCCCGGAGTACGACTCCCGGGAGGCGCGGGACGGCCCGAGCGAGGAGAGGATGCGGGCGCGCAGCGCGTCGGGCGGAACGACCGCGCCAGCCTCAGCCGCCAGCGCCGTCGCGGCGAGCTCCATCTGCGCGAGGATCTCGTCGCAGCGCGGGCATCCCCGGCTCCGGTGCGCCTCGAGCTCCGGCCCATCGGCGCCCGGAGGCATCCCCAGGGCCAGGCCGGCCAGGACCTCTTCGTGCCGCTCGCTATGCGCCATGGGTGCCACTCTCCCAGTACGGACGCATGTGCTCGCGGAGTTTCATCAATCCCAGCCGGACTCGCGTCTTTACCGTGCCCAGCGGCGAGGCGGTTCGCGCCGCGATCTCCTCCTGCGTCAGACCCTCGAAGTAGGCGAGCTCCAGGGCCCGGCGCTGATCCTCGGGAAGCTGGCGGATCGCGGAGCGGCAGAGGGTCGCCCACTGGCGGACGGAAGAATTCGCCTCGACGTCGTCTCCCGCCGCGGGGCCCTCCCCGAGCTCGTCCAGGCTCCTTGTCTCGGGGCGCGAGGCGGAGCGGCGCGAGCGCAGGCGGTCGATCGCCCGGCTCCGCGTCGCGATCAGCAGCCACGTGAGCACGGACCCGCGCGTGGGATCGAAGGAGGAGGCGGCCCGCCACGCGTGGAGGAAGACTTCCTGGACGACCTCTTCCGCCTCTCCTCCCACGCCGACGATCCGCCGGGCGAGGCCCAACAGGCGCCCGCCGAGCCGATCGTAGAGCTCGCCGAGGGCGTCCGCTTCGCGCGCCTCGACGCGGAGCATCACGGCGCGGTCGGGGTCATCCCGTTTCTGGCTCATCGGTCTTTCGCGAGAACGCGGTCGGGCAACTTATACCACCGACCTGGGAACGCGTCGGAATCGGGCGTCGATTTTCCCTTACCATGGCGCCCAGGAGGGCTCCATGCGCCGACGCGATTTCTTCCGGGAGGCTGCAGCTTCGGGTCTCGCACTGGGGCTGGCGGCGGCCGGGCGGCCGCTGCTGGCGCTCCCGGAAATGAACGGAACGTCCCCCGCGGACGACGTCACGCTGATGAACGCGGCTCTCGCGCTGGAGCACGAGGCCATCTGGGCCTACGCGCTCGCCGGGAAGAGCGGGCTGCTCTCCGAAAAGGCCAAGGAGGTGGGACTCCTCTTCCAGGGCAGCCATGAGATTCACCGCGACCTCCTGGTGAGCGCGGTGAAGGGCAAGGGCGGCCAACCCCTGGAGCCCCGGAAGGAATACGTCTTCTCCGTGCCCCTCACGAGCGAGAAGGAGGTCCTCGAGCTCGCCTTCAAGCTCGAGGTCGGAGCGGCGCGGGCGTACCTCGCGGCCGTCGAGCGATTCCAGGACCGCGCGCTCTCCGCGTCGGCGTCCCGGATTCTCTCGGACGAGGTGCTGCACGCGACCGTCCTGCGCAGCGTGCTCGGAAGGGACGTCGTCCCGACGTTTCGCCTGATCGAGAACTAGGGCCCCGGGAGCGGGCTTCGCGGAAGCCGGCTCAGACCTTCGTCACGCTCTCCGGAATCGCGGCGGGGCCTTCCTTCAGGTCCTCGCGAATGATCAGGTCCAGGAAGAGCTCCCGGACCCCTTCGCGACCCCCGGACTTGAACGCGCGGCGCACCTCGGTGGGCTTGAGGATGACGCCAGTCATCGTCTTCAGGTACTGGCAGAAGACGTAGGAGCGCGACCGAAAGGAGACGATCAGGAGGAACAGGAGGAGAGCGGCGACGCCCAGAATCGTCCAGTCGGCCCGCGTCAAGTAATCGAAAGCGCCGGACATTGGGGTTCTCTTGCGCTCAGGGTAGCAGAATTCACCGGGGACTGCGCGGGGACGTCGGCGCCCCGGAGTCCGCCTGGGGACCGGCGGGCCGCGGCGGCAGGGCGTTCACGAACTCGCGCGCGACCGCTTCGGGGGCCCGCTTGTCCCGATCGACCGCGGCGTTCATCGATCGCATCGCGTCGGCGGAGATCGCTCCGGAGAGACGCCGGAGAGCCGCGTGCACGCGGGGATCCTTCCAGGCCTCGGAACGCACGGCGAAGGCCGCCTCGTACGGCGGAAAGTATTTCCGGTCGTCTTCCAGGACCGCGAGGTGCATCGCAGCGATCAGACCGTCCGTCGAGTTCCCGGCGACGACGTCGACGCGGCCCTGAGCGAGCGCCTGGTAGAGGAGGCCGAGATCCATCTCGACCGGACGCGCCGCGAACCGCAGCCCGTAGGCGGCCGCGAGCCCCGGAAACCCGTCGGCCCGTTCAAGGAACTCGTATCCGAAGCCTGGCCGCAGATTCGCGCCGGAGCGCGCGAGGTCGGAGATCCGGGCGATCGAGAGTTCCCGGGCCTGCGCGCCGCGCATCGCGAGCGCGAAGGTGTTCTCGAAGCCCAGGGACGGCGACCAGATGATCCCCCACCGCCGCGAGTATTCGCGGGCGACTTCCTCGCGCACGCGCGGGGCGTCGGACACGGGCTTGCGCGCGAGAATCGCGGTGAACGCCGTCCCGGTGTACTCGGGATAGAGGTCGAGCTCGCCCGCGATCAGTGCGCGGTGGCACACGAACGTGCCGCCGAGGTTCAGCCGCCGCTCGACCCGGACACCCGCGGCCTCCAGGACCTTCGCCGCGATCTCGCCGAGAAGGATCTGCTCGGTGAAGTTCTTGGATCCGACGCGCACGGCACGCGCGCCGCCGGGGGCCCGGCACGCCGCGAGCCCGGCGAGCGCCAGGACCCAAGCGGCCGGGAGTCGCCTCGTCATCGCGCCGGTCCCCACCGTCTCTCGAAGAGCCCGAGGCCGAAATCGAACGCGACGGCCAGGAGGGCGGCCGGCAGCGCGCCCGCGAGAATCAGCCGGTGATCCACCGTCGCGACGCCGCGATAGATCAAAACGCCCAAGCCTCCGGCCCCGATGGCCGCCGCGATCGTCGCCAGGCCGATTCCCACCACCACCGCTATGCGGATTCCCGCGAGCACGACCGGAAACGCCAGCGGCAGCTCGACGAAGCGCAGCCGCTGCCCGGGAGTCATCCCGAGTCCCGTCGCCGCGTCGACCACGGCGGGGTCGACCGAGGAGATGCCGACGTGAGTGTTGCGAAGGATCGGCAGGAGCGCGTAGACGACGAGCGCAACGATCGCCGTCCGCGCGCCGATTCCTCCCAGCAGGGGAAGAGGGATCAGAAACCCGAAGAGCGCGAGGCTCGGGATCGTCTGCACGATGTTGGCGAACGCGAGCACGGGCCGCGCCAGCCGCGGACGCCGGGTGAGCGCGACGCCGAGCGGCACCGCGATCGCCACGGCGACGGACGTGGCCGCGAGCACGAGCCCCACGTGCTGGCCGGTCAGGGCCAGGATCTCGGCGCGGCGCTCCCAGAGGAAGCGGGCGACCTCCCTCAAGTGGCGAACTCCGAGACGAACTCCCGGACGAACGCGTCGGCCGGGCGTTGCATCAGGTCCTCCCGAGTCCCCAACTGGCGCACGCGTCCGCCCTCCATGACGGCGACCCGATCCCCCAGGAGGAAAGCCTCGCGCAGGTCGTGCGTGACGAGGAGCACCGCCGAAGTCAGCCTCCGGCGCCACGCGCCGAACTCCTTCTGCATGGCGCGGCGGGCGATCGGATCGAGCGCGCCGAAGGGCTCGTCCATGAGGAGCAGCGGAGGATCGGCCGCCAGGGCGCGCGCGACCCCCACGCGCTGCCTCTGCCCTCCCGACAGCTCACGGGGACGGCGCGACGCGAATCGCTCCGGCGGAAGTCCCACCAGCGCGAGCAGCTCGTGAGACCTTCGCCGCCGGCGCTCCGGCGGCCAGCCCAGCAGGCGCGGGACCGTCTCGATGTTTTCCTCCACGCTCCAGTGGGGGAAGAGGCCGCCCTCCTGGATCACGTACCCGATGCGGCGCCGCAGCGCCACCGGTTCCTGGTCGCCGACGGGCGCGCCGAACACACGCACCTGCCCGGAGTCCGCGTCGAGAAGGCGATTGGCGAGGCGAATCGCGGTGGTCTTCCCGCATCCGGACGGCCCGACGAGCGCGACGATCTCGCCCTCCTCGACCCGGAGGCTCAGGCCGGAGAGCGCCGCCGAGCCGGGTCCGAAGCTCTTGCGCGCGTCGAGAAATTCCAGCGCGGGAACGGAACTAGAATGCACGCGTGGTCGCATCTTACGACGCCATCGTGATCGGAGGCGGGCCCGGCGGCTCGACCGTCGCGACGACCCTGGCGCGCGCCGGCCGACGCGTTCTCGTGCTCGAGCGGGACAAGTTCCCCCGCTTCCACGTCGGCGAGTCCCTGCTGCCCTTCGCGCTCCCGATCCTCGACCGGCTGGGCGTGCACGAGAAGGTTCGCGCCGCCGGCTTCCAGCGGAAATTCGGCGCGTACTTCTGGAACGAAGCGACGGGCGCCACGTGCCCGGTCGTGTTCGCGCAGGCGAGAGACCCCCGCCATCCGATGGCGTACCAGGTCAAGCGCTCGGAGTTCGACGACCTCCTCCTGCGGCACGCCGCGTCGTGCGGCGCCGAGATCCGGGAGGAGACCGCCGTCGAGGACGTTCTCTTCGAGGGCGAGCGCGCGGTGGGGGTGCGGGCCCGGAGCGCCTCGGGCTCCTCCGAGGAGATCCGCGCGCGGGTCGTGGTCGACGCGTCCGGGCAGGGCGCGCTCCTGTCCCGAAAGCTGGGCATCCGGAGCTTCGATCCCCGGCTCAAGCGAGCCGCCCTGTTCGCGCACTTCGAGGGGATCCGCTGGCCCGAGGAGAGCCAGCCCGGGGACATCCTCCTGCCGATCGACCGCGGGGTCTGGTACTGGATCATCCCGTTCTCCGACGGCTCTTGCAGCGTCGGCGGAGTGTTCGACCCATCGGAGATTCGCTTCGCGGGCGGAGCCTCCGTGGAGAGCCGGTTCGAGGAGCTGGTCGCGCGCTCGGCTCGCATGACGCGCCTCCTCGAGGGATCCCGGCGGGTATCGCCGGTTCACGGGATCTCGGACTACTCCGCCCGGTCGCGTCGGCTGGCGGGACCCGGCTGGGTGCTCGTGGGCGACGCCGCGACGTTCCTCGACCCCGTCTTCTCGACGGGCGTCTTCCTGGCGATGTCCACGGGAGAGCGGGCGGCCCGAACGATCCACCGGGCGCTCGCGCGCCGGGGACGGGTGGAGCGGCGGGATTTCCGCGCGTACGCCCGGCAGTCGAATCGGATGTTCGCCCGCTTTCGGCGCTTCGTCTACAGCTTCTACGACCCCGTCTTCTTCGAGGCCTTCTGCACTGAGAATCCGCCCGACACGATTCGCGCCGCCGTCACGACGACGCTCGCCGGCGGAGTCGAGCGGGTATCCCCCGCGATGTGGTTCTGGACGCGGCTGATGTTCGTGGGCGTCGCGATCGACCGGCTGACGCGGAGGTTCCGAACCGATCCGTCCGCCGAGGGGCTCTCAGCTCCCCAGTAGCGCCCGCTTCAGGTCCTCCTGCACCGGATCGGGACCCAGCCACACCGCGAGCAGCGCGTCGGAGAAGTCCTTTCCCTCGATGACGCCGCGCTCGGCGCCCTTCGCGCGGACGACCGTCCCCTTGCCCGGAAGGTATGTCAGCAGGACCTCGTCTCCCTTCACGAGGTCGGGAATCAGCGCCGCGAGCCGGTCGAGCCGGGTCTTCAACGAAGCGAGGCGTCCGCCCGAGTGGCGCTCGAAGCCGCCCGTGATGGCCTCGGAGATCTTCGCGCCGGAGACGTCGCGCAGGACGGACATCCGGAGATCCTTGACCTGGTCCGAGGACAGGATCGCCGCCACATCGCGCGACGGCGTCTCGAGATAGAGGCCCAGCACATAGACCTTCGCGACGACGTATTTCTTGCGCAGCCCCGCACCGTTCAACTTGAGGGTCTTTCCTTCGACCGTCTCCGTGTCCGGCACGTTCACGCCCGCGATCTCCACCCCCCGGATTGCCGACGACAGGCCGAGAGCGAGTATCGCGATCGCGAGATGTTTCATGCGTTCCCCCGGGAACATCTTACGTCGCGGCGTATCGGGCGCGCGCGAGGTCGATGATCTCCGAGATCATCTGCGTGTAGGTCCGGCCGGCCTTCTTCGCGGCCATGAAGAACTCGGCGCCCGAAGAGAGCCAGGGATTCGGATTGGCCTCGATGACGTAGACCTCGCCCTCCCGGGTCAGGCGCATGTCGATGCGGCCGTAGTCGCGGAGCTTCAGGGCCTGATACGCGGCCAGGGCCGTGTCGGAGAGCCGCTTGACGGTGTCCTCGTCGAGATCGTCGGCGGGCGCGGACTTGGTCACGCGGTAGTGCTCCGTGTCCTTCTCCCACTTGACCTCCTTGCCGGCGATCCGCGGCGTGCCCTCCGGCAGCCTCGAGAGATCGAGCTCGATGAGCGGCAACGCTTCGGGATTGTCGTTCCCGAGGACCGCGGCGTAGATCTCCCGTCCCTCGATGTACTCCTCGATGAGCGCGGGGGAATCGAACTCCTCCTGGATGTAGTGGATGCGCTCCATGAGCTCCTTGACGCTCCCGACCACCGAGCCCGCGTCGATGCCGATCGATCCGTCCTCGGAGGTCGGCTTGACGATCAGGGGGAACGCGATGTCGTGGGAATGGTCGAGCTTTCCCTTGTACGAGGTCGCGAAGAACGGCGTCCGGATTCCGTGAAACGCGAAGATCTTCTTGGCGAGGGCCTTGTCCTGCGCGAGGTAGAGCGCGTGCGGACCCGCCCCCGTGTAGGGCTTGCCGAGCAGGTCGAGGTAGGCCGCCAGGTTCATGTCCATGGTGTCGTCCCCGGCGTAGGACTCGGTCAGGTTGAAGAAGAGGTCTGCGCCTGTCCGGGCGAGCGCGATCAGCGACTGGTCTCGCCCGTCCACGACCAGATAGCACGGCGCGTTCCCCAGCTTCTCGAGGGCCTGGAAGATCTCCTCGCGATCGTGCTTGGGCTTGCGCCTCGACTTGCGCCGCTTGCCTCCCGGCTTGGCGGGTTTCTCGGGGGGCGGAGGCGGCTCCTCCTGCTCCTCCCAGAGGTCGTAGAGGACCGCGATCTTGAGTGCCTCACGGCTCATTCGCTTCCTCCTTGATGATCACGGATGAATGAACTTCCCGCGAGCGAGATAGTTCATCGCGAGCGCCGTCGTGTACGTGGCGACCTCGGTCAAGTGCTCCTTCTCGCCCGTGACGGTCGCGCGCAGCCCGAGCTCGCCGACGCGAGTCTCGATCGACTCGACGAGGCGCTTGACCAGGGGGCGCTGCACGCCGGTCCAGTACGTCACCTTGTCGACCAGGGACTTGCGGCCCTCGCGCAACAGGTCGACCGCCGGCCGCGCGCCTTTCTGCTTGCGCTTCGATGCGGGGAAGATGTCCTGGAGGTCGCTGTCGAGCGCCAGATCGACGGATTGGGTCTGCTGCTCGAGCGCCTGCTTGTAGTGGTCCTCGACCGTCGTCTCCATCTCCTCGACCGTGATGTCCGTGCGGCCCTGGGGCCGCATCGGCTCCGTGTCGCGGAAGCGCCGCGCCATCCGATCGACGTAGCGCAACTTGGCCATCGCGCCCCAGCCCCTGTATCGCTTGCGCCAGGCGGAGCGGGGCGTCAGCCAGACGGCGAAGGTCTCGGCGAAGTCCTCATCGGGATGCTTCTGCGCGTACCACCCGGCGATGTGCCGCACGAAGCGGCGGGAGAACGGGACCGGCCGGTAGCCGTCGCGATACGGCCGGCGAAAGGGTCCGAAGAGGTCCCGCCACTCCGGGGTCCGGTAGAGCTCGTAGGCGTAGTTGAAGGCGTGTCCCGCCTCGTGCCGCAGGTACATGAGAATCTCGCGCCGGTCCTCCAGGTCGTTCATCTCCTTTTCCAGGCGGGCGAGCTTCGGATCGGCGAGGTAGAACGGGATCCCGATGACGGGCTCGCCCGAGGGGCAGCCCCACTCGTCGGTCAGGTAGCAGAGGGGACGGAAGCGGCGAAGGCCTTTGCGGTCGAGCTCCCGGTAGAGTTGCTGGACGAGACGTTCGAGCGGGGAGCCCTCGAGCTTGAGTCCGAGCTCCTTGATGGGCTTGGTCAGGATTTCCTGGACGTCCGGCGGGGCTTTTTCGAACGCGCGCAAAAGAAGACTTCGTCTCAGAGTAACACAGATGTTTCCGCGCGAGCGCGAAGTCGCGGCGCGTCCGCGGGCTACAATGCCTCACGACCATTCAGGAGGACGCATGACGGATCCCACGATCAAGGTCATTCCGAACGGCCCGTATCGAGTGTTCGGACCGACGAAGGTCGTCGATTCCGAGGGCACGGAGAGGGTGATCGAGGATGGCCGCGCCGTTTCCCTGTGTCGCTGCGGCGCGTCGGCGAACAAACCCTACTGCGACGGCACGCATGGCCGGATCGGGTTCCTGAGCCCCGAACCTCCGGCGCTGAGCTAGACGGTTGCTCCCGGGAGCGCTCTTCGCCATCGCGCTGGCTCTCGTCGATCCGGAGCCGATGACGCCGAGCCTCTCCGTGGATCTCGACGGTGACGGAAGCGCGGAAACCGCGACAGCCTCGGCCGCGCGGGGGGGCGCGCGACTCGAAGTCCGGGACGCGAGGGGACGGAAGCAGGCCGAATCGATCGCGCCGGCGCCCCCCGCATCCGTCGTCCAGGTGACGCTCACCGCGGCGGCTCTCGGCAGCAGCGGCTCCCTTCTCGAGGTGCGCGCGTTCACGGACGCCTCCGAGTGCGTCTCCGTGTGGAGATACCGCGCGAACGCCCTCGCGCGAGTCCCCATCCAGGACCGCGCGGGACGTCCGCTGGCGGACTGCGGAGATCCGGGAGGCTGGGTGCACCGCTGGGAGAGGGAACCTGCGGACACTCCCTCGGCGTTCGTTCGCGAGCGAGTCGAAACGGTGCCGAACGGATCGTTGCGCCGTCGCGAGGTGTTCGTGTTCGCCGGCTTCTCGCTCAACGCGGATGCGAAACGCTCCACGAGCGAGATCAACGGCCTGCCGATCCCCGCGTGGTACGAGACCCGGCTCTACACCCGCACGGCCCTCGATCGGCTCTATCAACGATTCGACCTGGCGTCGTTCCGCTCCCGGCCCGAGCTGCGCATCGTCGCCGACCGCGAGCGCGGCGTCTTCGCGCTTCGCTTCCAGACCTCCGGCGGCGACATCGACGCGCCGGTGGACTCGTTCGCCGCGATTCCCTCGGAGGCGAAGGCCTCGCTCGCCGCGCGCGCCGGCGGGAAGAGCTTCCGCGCCGTCGTCGAGCTCGGGGCCGACGGCAGCGTGCCGATCGAGGTGCGCGTCGAAGGACTGAGCCGCGAGCTCGACGGCCCCTTCGCGCCCGCGGGAAGCTGGCACGGCCGGGCTCGTGAGGTTTTCCCCTCGGCGGCCGACGAGATCGCCTCGCAATTCCTGACGGCGTCCTGGTCGGGCCCGCTCGGCCGGAGGATCCCCATCCAGATCGAGGGCGCGCCGCCCTACCGCGTCCGGATGGACCAGGCGCTGTTCGTCGTGGACATGGCGGCGCCGCCCCCCGCGGCCGACCTCCTCCTGCTCCCGGCGGACGCCGGGGGCCGAACATGGGGCGTCGTGCTCCAGGGCCCCAACGCCCTCGAGCGGACCCCGCTCCTCTGCGAGGGAACGGGCGGAAGCCGCTCGTGTCGATCGGACGGTCCGGCCGAGAAACTGCGCCGCCTCGGCGCCCGGGTCAACGTCAACTAGGGGCGCGCGCAGAGGCGCGCGACGCGCGGGGCGGCCGATCGACTACACCCGGATCGAGCAACCTGCTAACCTTTCGCCAGGTAAAGGCTGAATGGACCTCTGGCTCGGGCTCGGCGTCCAGTCCGTGGGCGCGGCCCTTCTCTCCGCGATCTTTCTCTACCTCGCGAGAGGCCGGGGCAACCGCGTCCTCCAGGCGGCCGGCATCGCGTGGTTTTTCCTCTTTCTGTCGGTCCTGTCCCTCCTGGCGTTGCCTCGACTGCACGTGGCGTGGGATCGGCAACTCTTCCAGTACTTCAAGATCCTCTACCTGGTCGCAATGGCGATCGCGGCGATCCGATTGGACCGCGACGTCTCGCTGGTCAAGCCCCTCTCGGTCGCGGCCATCGCTGCCATTCCCTTCTCACTGATCCTCGCGCAGACGGCCGGCGCCGGCCTCACGTTTTTCTCGGTGCACCTGGGGATCATGGCGGTCGGCTGGCTCGTGCTCGCCGTCTTCATCTTCCAGAGCCCCCGCGCCGGACTGGGCCGCCAGTTCGCGGGCCTTCTCGCACTGGTCACGGCGGCCGCCCAGGTCGTGTACGTCGTCGTGGTCAATCTCGTGCCGACCCCGCACTACCCGACCGTCCTCGCCTACACCGGCTTCCTCGACGTGCTCCTGGAGATGCTCTTTGGGATCGGTCTGATCATCTGGGCCATGGAGGACACGGAGCGGCGCCTGGGTGCGCTGCACGCCCGCACCGTGGACGACACCCGCCGCTCGCAGCGGCGGGCCTGGCTGGATCCGCTGACGGAAACCCACAACCGCTTCTTCCTCGACGAGATCCGGCCCCAGCTCGAGGCGAGCGACACGGGCGGCTCGATCGTCCTGATCGACGTCGACGGACTGAAGCGCATCAACGATCAGGAGGGCCACGAGGAGGGCGACAAGGCAATCTGGACCGTGGCGACCGCTATCAAGAAGCTGGTGCGCGGAAACGATCATGTGATCCGATGGGGCGGCGACGAGTTTCTCGTGATCCTTCCGGGCATGGAGGACGACCTGGCCCGCCGGCGGTTCTACATGCTGCCGGCGAAGATCGACGAGGTGAAGCAGTCCAACAGGCCGGGCTCCAAGCCCTACCCGAAGTTTCTCGCCGCCTCCGTGGGAGTGCATCCGTATTCCAAGCGGTCTCCGCTGGACATCGCGATCTCGCAGGCCGACCGAGTGATGTACGAGCGCAAGCGGGCCCATCGAGAGATGCGGGGCCCCGCCGAGGAGAAAAAGACCCCATGAAATACGTCTGGACCTTCTGCCCGAAGTGCTCCGGCCAGCTGACGATCCAGTACTCGGAGCACGACGGTGGGCTCGTGGGTTCGCTGCGCCGCTGGTCGCGGGACCGTTCGGTCAACGACGGAGCCCGGCTCGAGATTCCCTTGGCCGCGGTTTCCGCGGACGGGGGTTTCCAGGCCGCGTGCCTCTGCGGAGAGCCGATTCCCGTTCGCGCCGCGGAGATCGAGCGGGCCGCCACGGAGAGACCCGCGCCCTAGTCCCGATCCCGTCCGAGGACCACGACGGTCGCGCCGAAGGCGCCGTGCCCCGGCGGCGCGTCGTAGGCCTCTCGCACGTCGCTCCGCCCGGCCAGCGCCCGCCGCACCTCCGCGCGCCGCACTCCCCTCCCCTTCCCGTGGATGATTCGCACCTCCGAAAATCCCCGCCGGGTGGCCTCGGCCAGATAGTCCTCCAGGGCGGGGAGCACGTCTTCCGGTCGGAAGGAATGCAGATCGAAGGAGTCTTCGATCGGAACGCTCTTCACGGAGCGCTGCCCGGAATCTCCTCGATCTCGACGCGAACGGGCATCGCCGCTCGGGCGACCTTGGAGAGGATGCAGTATTTCTCGGCCAGCCCCAGCGTCTTCTCGACCGCCGCGCGGCTGGAGGAAAGGAGAGGCGCGGGCACACGCGCGTGGATCGTGACGCCCTCCATCCGGAATCCGCCCGCGGGGTCCGTTCCGAGCTCGCCGGAGACCCGGACCTCCGGCGCCGGATGGGCGAGCGAGAGTTTCTTCAGGAAGATCGCCCACGTGTTGACGAAGCAGGCGCCGATCGTGGCCAGGAACATCTCCTCGGGATTCGCGCCGGCGCCGGATCCGCCCAGGCTCACGGCTCCCGCGATCGGGATCGCGAAGCCTCCCGCGACTTCCGCCGTGCCGCTTCCGGTCGCGTCTCCGTTCCACGAGACCCGGCTCTGAAAGCGGCGGACTTCACCCGTTTCGCCCACGTCGCGATCATGCCACGACATTCGGCCGCGCCCCTCGGCGACCGCGGCTAGAATCTCGGTCTCGTGACCCATTCCGTGCGACGCGGCGCCCTCCTGCTGCTCCTCGCGTCCGTCTCCTGCGCGAGCGCTCCCCGCCCGACCCGTGAGTCTCTGCGGATCCGGGCCAACGCTCCCGCCGTGATCGAGGGGCGCGTCCGGGACCCGGAGGGCCGCCCGGTGACGGGAATCTCCGTGCGCGGAATCCCCCGCGGGGAAAGCGTACCGTGGTCCGCCGCCGCCGTCACCGGTTGCGATGGAGGATTCCGGCTGACGGTCGCGGCGCCCGCAAGCTACGGTTTCGAGCTCGTGTGGAGGGGGACGTCCGTCATCACTCCGAGGCCCGAGGATCCGGCCCGCCTGGACGTTCCAGTCGTCCCGGGGGAGCGCCGCTCCGGAGCGGACCTCGTTTTCCTGAACGCGGAGTGGAGAGCGATCACGGAGTCGGCTCCGGAGCGGGCCCCTTCCTGCCCGTGAGCTCCGCCTCGACGTGCGCCACGTTGCGGGTAAGGCGGTCCGTGCCGCTCCACCCGCGGCACTGGGCGCGCAGCCGCGGCAGAAGCGCCGTGGAGAGCTCGGCCCCCGAGAGACCTTCCGCGAGCCCGCGCGCGACCTGAGAGCGAAGGCCGACCAGGTAGTCGCGCAGCGCGCGCAGGTCGAGGGGTCGCGCCACCGAGCCGTGGCCGGGGATCCGGACCGCCGTGGGAAACCGCCGGGCGATGCCGTCGAGCGCGGCGATCCACGCCTGCGTGTCGGCGTCGGAGAGATCGGGAACGTGCCCCTTCAGGAGAAGGTCGCCGCCGAAGAGGACGTTCGCGTCGGGGACGAAAACGAGCGCGCTCCCCTCCGCGTAGCCCGGGAGGGAAAAGATCTCGACCCGCTCCTTCCCCGGCCAGATCGCGAGCGAATCGCGGAACGTCACGGAGGGCCGCGCCGCGGAGGCACCCGCCGCGGGCGGCCCCTCGTGGGCGACGATCACGGCGCCGGCGGTCTCGAACACCGAGTCTCCTCCAGCGTGAGCGGGCACGAGGCGGGTGTTCACGAGCCATCGCACGGGCAACGGTGTCGTTCGGCGAATCTCCGCCAGTAGACGCCGCGCCGCTCGCGGGGTCGCGAAGGAATCCACCACGAGCACGGCGTCCTCTCCCACGACGAACCCGGCATTTCCTCCCGCTTCCCCGCCCGCGTCCGCGATCGCCGCGAACACTCCGGGCGCGACCGGCGCGACGGTGAAGCCCGGGGGCTCCTCGGTCCCGCCCACGGGGACGGCCGCGAGCGCGGCGAGTCCGGCTATCGCGATCGCCCATCCCCGCTCAGCGCGCCGCATCGGAGAATTCTAGCCGCGTGCCCGTATAATTCGCGCATGGCCGCGAACCCCGTTCGGGAGCTGCGCCGCGTGCGCTGCGTCATCAACGGCCGGGAGATCGACGTCTGGGAGGGCTATCGTCTCTGGGACGCGGCCCTCGATGCGGACGCGCGGCTCTGGAAGTGGTGCGGGGGCGACGGCCTGTGCGGCACGTGCGCGGTCATTCCCGTCTCCGGCGCGGAGAACCTCTCGGGCCCCACACGGCTCGAAAAGCTCTCGATGCGCTTCTGGTTTCTCAAGCCGCTGGCGTTCGTTCGCAAGCGCTGGCGGGCTCGTCCCATTCGCCTGGCCTGCCAGGCCTACGTCCGCGGCGCCGTCGAGGTCGTCGGCGTGCTGGGGCGGGCGGGGCGGGAGACGCGGCGCGCCCAGGGCATCGAGTAGCGATCAGGAGAACGGGCGCCGCCCGCCCGATCCTTCGCTCTCGACCGCGATGTCCATCGGTTTGGAACCGTGACATGACGCCGGCTCGCCGGATTTTCGCGTGGGGCTCCGCGGCCGGCGTGCTGTACGCGGGCGCCTCGTTCGCCGCCTCCCGCTCGCTCGCGCGGCGGCTGATCTCCGCGGAGGGCCTGGGGCCGACTCCGGACCGCGCCGCGGAAACGGACGCATCCCTTCGCCGTCACGCCGCGGTCGTCGGCGAGTTGAGGCACCCGGGCAGCGACCGATTGCCCGTGGAGCTCGCCGCGACGTTCGCCTCGCCCGGCGACACGGCGGACCGGCCCACGATCCTCTTCCTGCACGGCAAGGGAGGCCACTCGAGCGAGTGGGAAGGCGACGCGCTGCGCGCGCTGCGTCAGGGCTACAACGTCCTGCTGCCGGACCTTCGCGGTCACGGCCGAAGCGGCGGCTCGTTCTTCACCTTCGGATACCTCGAGAAGGAGGACCTCGCGAAGACGATCGAAGCCGCGGCGCGGCAGTTCGGGATCGATCCGGGGCGGCTCGGGATCCACTCGTGCTCCGCGGGCTCCTCGGTCGCTTTGGAATTCGCCGCGGTCCGGAGCGGCATCCGCGCGATCTGGCTCGAGTCTCCGTTCGCGCAACCCCGGGAGATGGCGAGGCACTATCTGTCGCGCGCCACGGGAATCCCGGGGCCCCTGCTGGCGCTGGCGTCGCACTGGGCCGTGGCTCGCGCCGTCGCCCGCGTCGCGCGCGAACTGGGTCTTCGCGATTCCTCCGATGCCCTTACCTTGCTCGATCCGCTGAGCGCGGTCAGCCGCGTCACGGCCGCGGTCATGCTCGTCCACGGCGAGGACGATGGCCTGGTCCCGGCCGCGTTCACCGCCCGCCTCGCGGCCGCCCTGCCCCCGCGAGGCGCCGTCTGGAACGTGGCCGGCGCGGGACACTGCCACCACGAGGACGCGCCCTCGTCGATCGCGCGGCTGGCCTACGAGCGCAAGTGGAAGGATTTCTTCAGGACCTACCTGCCGGCCTGATCCGGGCCCTGCGCGGGTCCTCCGTGCGTCCCTTCAGCTGGCCGCACGCGGCGCTGGCGTCCGGTCCGCGGCTCCGACGAACGGTCACCGGCCAGCGCGCTTCGACGAGCGCCCCGACGAAGCGGTCGATGCTTTCCTCCGCCGGCCGCTTCCAGCCCGGAAGGTAGGTGGCGTCCTCGTTGAGCGGGATGACGTTGATCTTCGCCGTCAATCCCCGCAGGAGGCGCCCGAGCCGAAAGGCGTCGGCGGCGGAGTCGTTCACGCCCGCGATCAGGACGTACTCCACGAGGATCCGGCGGCGCGGCTCGAGGGGCCACGCCCGCATCGCCGCGATCAGCCCGACTAGAGGGTACGTCCGCGTAATCGGCATCAGCCGGGCGCGGATCGATTCCTCGGCGGCGTTCAGCGAGACCGCCAGGTTGGGGCGCCGGGGAAGCGCGGCGAGCCTCTCCAACGCGGGCGTGATCCCCGAGGTGGAGACCGTGACGCGTCGCGGCGGTAGAATCTCGAAAAGGATCTCGAGGGCCGGCAGCAGGCCGTCGAGATTCAGCAGCGGCTCCCCCATTCCCATGAAGACGATCCGCATTCCCTCGTGGCCGCGGGAGACGTCGCGCAGAACGGCGTAGAGCTGTCCCAGGATCTCGCCCGCCGAGAGGTTGCGCCCGGCGCCCAGCCGTCCCGTCACGCAGAAGGCGCAGTCGACCGCACAGCCGGTCTGCGAGGAGAGGCAAATCGTGAACTTCGAGTCCGGGAGATTCGATCCGGGATTCGAGGGGCGCGCTCCCGATCCCGGCGGGAGTCCGGGATCCGAGGAGGCTCGGGCGTCCGCGAACTCGTTGGCCAGCGAAACGCGGGCCTCGCCCGGCATGTACACGGCTTCGATCAGGGCTCCGTCGGACAGGCGCAGGCCGAGCTTCACGCTGCCGTCCGCGGCGCGATCCCTCCGGACGATCTCCGGGAATCGAATCGGCAGGTCGCTTTCCAGGCGCTCGCGTATCGCCGCGGGGAGCTCCCGCGCGGATCCGTAGTCGGGCGCGAGACGGCGGTGGACGAGGTCGAAGATCTGGCGCCCCCGGTAGCGGGGCAGGTCCCATTCCTGCGCCAGCGCCTCCAGGGCGGACGGAGTCATGCCGAGCGGGTCGAGCGCCATGGTTTATCGAGTGTAGACCGGGAGGCGCGGCGATGTCGGAGGGTGGAGGGCGGGGAGCCCGCCTAGCGGGCGGCCTTGCGGACCGCGACCTTGCGGTTGCGCACCTTGCGCGTGGGATCGATGCCGAGCGACTTCAGAATATGCAGGTCCTTCAGGTTGATCCGGAACGCGGCGCGTTCCTCCGACGTCTTCCCCTTCGTCTCCTCGTCGCGAGCGGCGGCGCGGCGCCCGCGCGATCGCGCCTCGCGCTTCACTCCCACCTTGGCGTCGAGGACCATGTACAGGTTGTACCCCTCGTCGCGGATGCGCTGGATCGACTCGTGCACGCGTCCCGAGCCCGAGATCGATTCGTTGATCGCTTGCCCGAGCTCCTTGAGCATGTCGCGAAGGTTATCCGAGAGTTCCATGGCCGCAGCGATTATCGCTTCCGCTTCGCGCGAGAATCAAGAAACATTCCCCGGCGAAAAAATGCTATCCTCCGAGTCGTCGGGTGAGGCGGAGACTCGCCGCCGTGCCGCGCCCGCTCCGCCTCCTCGAGTCCCTTCATCGCCTCCGCTGCTGATACCGTTGCCCCGTGTTTTCCCGGTTCGCGCACCTTACGTGCACCCGCTGCGCGACTCTCTACGAACGCGACCGGCGCGTCTCGACCTGTCCCCGCGAGGGCTGCGGCGGAGCTCTCTTCGCGCGCTACCACTCGCTCGCGCTCGATCGCGACGCCGCATCCGATCGCCCGCGAACGATCTGGCGGTGGCACGAGATGATGCCGGTCGAGGACCCCGCGAACGTCGTCTCGCTCGGCGAGGGCGGAACGCCGCTGCTGCGGGCGCCTCGCCTGGGCGCCGGCGCGCTCTTCACCGACCTGTGGATCAAGGACGAGGCGGGGAATCCCACGGGCTCCTTCAAGGCACGCGGGTTGTCCGCAGCCGTCTCGAAGGCGCTTGAGCTCGGGTTCACGAAGATCGCGCTTCCCACCGCCGGAAACGCCGGCGGAGCCGCGGCCGCCTACGCCGCGCGCGCGGGAATGGAGTGCCACGTCTTCATGCCGGAGGACACGCCGCGCGTGTTTCGGATCGAGTGCGAGCGGTACGGGGCCCGCGTGACGATGGTCCCGGGGCTGATCGACGACTGCGGCCGCCTCGTGGCGGAGATGGCGGCGCGGGAGGGGTGGCACGACGTCTCCACCCTGAAGGAGCCCTACCGGGTCGAGGGCAAGAAGACCATGGGCTACGAGCTCGCCGAGGACCTCGGCTGGACGCTTCCCGACGCGATCCTCTATCCCACGGGCGGTGGAACGGGGCTGATCGGCATGTGGAAGGCGTTCGCGGAGATGGAGGAGATGGGCTGGATCGGTTCGAAACGGCCCCGCATGTTCGCCGTCCAGGCGGAGGGCTGCGCCCCGATCCCGCGGGCGTTCGCCCAGGGTAAGAAGGTGTCGGAGCGGGTCGCCGACGCGCACACCTACGCCTCGGGGCTCCGGGTCCCCAGGCCGTTCGGCGACTACCTGATCCTGCGGTACGTCCGGGAGTCCGGCGGGAGCGCGGTGGCGGTCAGCGACGACGAGATGCGGCGCGCATGCGACGAGATCGGCGCGGCCGAGGGGCTATTCTCGTCCCCGGAGGGCGGCGCGGTATGGGCCGCCGCTAAGAACCTCGCGCGCACGGGCGAGCTGGACCCGGCCGCGCGCACGGTTCTCTTCAACACCGGCTCCGGCTTCAAGTACGTCTGAGCTCGCGCCCGTCCGATAGAATCGGTCGTTCCATGAGGTACACGTCCCTGCGCCGCCGACTGGACCCCCTTCTCCCGACCGTGGAGAAGCCGGGTCGCTACGTGGGCCTCGAGCGAAACCTGACGCGCAAGGATCTCTCGAAGGCCACGGTGTCGCTGGCGCTCGCGTTCCCGGACACCTACGAGATCGGAATGAGCCACACGGGCCTGAAGATCCTCTACGAGCTCGTCAACCGCCGAGAGGACTTCGCCTGCGAGCGCGTGTACGCGCCCTGGGTGGACCTCGAAGGCAAGATGCGAGAGGAAGGCATCCCCCTCTTCTCAGTCGAGTCCTTCGCGCCGGTGTCGGACTTCGACGTGCTCGGCTTCTCGCTCCAGTCCGAGCTCAATTACTCGAACATCCTCAACATGCTGGACCTCGCGGGCCTGCCGGTCTGGCAGAGGGACCGGCGGGAGTCCGATCCGATCGTCCTCGGAGGCGGGCCCTGCACCGCCAACCCCGAGCCGATCGCCGACTTCTTCGACGCGTTCCTGATCGGCGACGCGGAGGAGGCGCTCAACCTGTTCCTCGACGCGTACCGCGAAGCGCGCGCGGGGGACGCGCCGCGCCGCGAGATCCTCGCGCGACTGGCGTCGATCGACGGGATCTACGTCCCGTCGCTTTACGACGTGTCGTACCGGGAGGACGGGCGCATCGCGTCGATCGCGCGGAACGACCCGCGCGCCCCCGAGCAAGCCCGCCGCACCTGGGTCCCGGTCCTGAAGCCCGAGTACTACCCCGAGAAGCCCGTCGTTCCCTCCGTCGAAATCATCCAGGACCGCCTGGGCCTCGAGGTGATGCGCGGCTGCACGCAGGGCTGCCGGTTCTGCCAGGCCGGGTACTGGTACCGCCCCGTGCGCGAGCTCGATCCCGGCGACGTGGCGGAGATGACCAAGAAGTTCATCGCCGAGTCGGGCTGGAGCGAAGTGGGTCTGCTGTCGCTCTCGACGGCCGACTACTCGCAGATCGAGCCGCTGGTGAAGTGCCTCGCGCCGCAGCTCTCCGAGCGGCGCGTCTCGATCTCGCTGCCGTCGCTGCGCGCCGAAGCGTTCTCGGTCGGGCTTGCGGACGCGGTCTCCGAGGTGCGCAAGTCCGGCTTCACGTTCGCTCCTGAGACGGGCTCGGATCGCCTGCGCCGCGTCATCAACAAGACCTTCACCAACGCCGACATGATCCAGGCCGCCGACGTCGCCTTCGCTCGCGGCTGGGACCTCATCAAGGTCTACACGATGATCGGGCTGCCGACCGAGACGCTGTCGGACCTCGACGAGCTCGTCACGCTCGTCGCCGGGATCCTCGCGCAGGGAAGGAAGCACGGCCGCAAGAACGTCAACGTCTCCGTCGGCTCCTTCGTGCCCAAGTCCTGGACGCCGTTCCAATGGGCGCCCTTCGACGGCATCGACATCCTGGAGCGGAAGCTGTCGTACCTGAAGGAGAAGTTTCGCAACCTGCGCGGCGCGAAGATGAAGTGGCATGAGCCGCGCGAGGCGGAGATCGAATGCGCGCTCTCGCGCGGCGATCGGAGGATGGGCCGCGTCCTGCACACCGCCTGGAAGTCGGGCGTGCGCTTCGACGGATGGTCGGAGCACTTCCGCTACGATCTGTGGATGCGCGCCTTCGAGGCGGAGGGAATTCCCAAGGAGTCCTACCTGCGGGCGTACGACCTCGAGGAGATTCTCCCCTGGGACGTCCTGGACGTCTCGATCAAGAAGCGCTGGCTCCAGATCGAGCTGATCAAGGCAAAGAAGGAGATGCGGACCGAGGACTGCAAGTGGGGCCACTGCTACGCGTGCGGCGTGCCGGGCAACGGCGAGGATACGGTCCTCGCGAAGGCGATGACGGGAACCGTCCCGACCTTCGACGCGGCGACGGCGCCCTCGAGCGATCCCGCCGCCTATCGCGAGGTCGCCAAGGGCGCGGCGTACCGCCAGAAGGCGATGCCCGACCTGGTCTCGGCCGCGCGGTCGAGCGTCTCCGCGGCGAGCCCGCCCGTCCGCCACCGGGTCACGTTCGAGAAGATCGGCGACGCGCGCTTCCTCTCGCACCGCAACACGATGGACGTGCTGGAGCGGGCCATCCGCGCCGCGGGCCTGCCCGCGCGCTACTCCGAGGGCTTCAATCCGCACATGAAGCTCTCGATGGGCCCGGCGCTCGCGCTCGGTGTCGAGAGCCTCCACGAGGTGTTCGACGTCGAGGGAACCGGCCCTTTCGCGCCGGACGCGGCCGCGGACATCTCGGCCAAGCTGCCCGAGGGGCTTCGCGTACGGGAGGTACGGGCCCTTCCAGCGGGCGAGCCGAGCCTCGCGAAGGCGGTGAAGGGAGCGCGCTACTCCGTCCTCCTCGGCTCCGACGAGCAGATCGGTCGCGCGGGAGACGTCCTGGCCGAGAGCTGGCGGGACGCGGTCCCGGCGCTGCGCGCGCTCTCGCTCCATGCCGACGGGGCCGGGACCCGGCTGCGCTTCGAGGTAAACCTCGACCAGTCGGCGGGCGAGACCTCGACGCCGAAGAAGGTCCTCGAGGCCCTTCTCGCGATCCCGCCCGAGGCCCAGCTCGCGCTCTCGGTGACGCGCGAGGCCACTCTCCTCGCCTGATGTATCGCGTCACCGTAACCGCGCGATTCGAGGCCGCGCACAACCTGATCGACTACGCGGGCGGACCCGAGCCGCTGCACGGGCACTCCTACCGAGTCGACGCCGTGCTGGAGGCCGAGAAGCTCCAGCAGTACGACGTCGCCGTCGACTTCGTGCCGGCCCGCACCGCGCTCGCGGCCATCGCGAAGGAGCTCGACTACGCGTACATCAACGAGCACCCCGCCTTCGCCGGCCGCAACACCTCCGCCGAGAATCTCGCCCGCCACTTCGCCGAGCGGCTCGAGGCGTCGGGCGCTCTGGGCTGGGCGCGCGTGGCGGAGGTGACGGTCTGGGAGGGCCCGGAAAATCGCGCGACGTACAGGCCGCGATAGCCCACGGTCCCGGAAAGCCGTTGACCGCCCGGACTACCGGCGGTAGCGTGGCTCGCAGAGCGCGACTCTTCCAGCGCGCTTCGAGGAGGCCTCCGATGCCCGCTCCTTTGTCCCGCAGGGATCTCCTGGAGAAATGCGCGGCCGCCGGCCTCCTCCTGATCGCTCCGCCGTTCAAGGCTGCCGCGCTCGCCGCACACTTCCAAGAGGGCTCGCTCGCCCCTCGCAAGCCGACTCCGGGAAACGAGCTCGGCCCCTTCTACAAGAAGCGCGCCCCGCGCTCGGGCAAGCTCGCGCCCGAGGCCGCGCCGGGCCTGCCCCTCGCGGTCTCCGGCCGCGTTTTCGACACGCGCGGCGCGATCCTCGCCGGCGCCCTCGTGGAGGTCTGGCACGCCAGCCATGCGGGGATCTACGACAACCAGGGCTACCTGTACCGCGGACAGCTCGTCGCCGAGAACGAGGGGAAGTTCGCCTTCGACAGCGTGATGCCCGGGCACTATCCCGGCCGCGTGGCGCAGCACGTCCACTTCAAGGTCTCCTCACCCGGCGCGAAGCCCCTCGTGACCCAGATGTATTTCGCGACGGACCCCGCGTTCGACGGCGACCCGGACAAGAACTTCGGGAAGGACCCGCTCGTCCACAACCGGGAGCTGGTTCGTCCCGTCGAGATCACCGGCGACCCAGGCGCGCCGCGCGCGCTCGTCACCTTCGAGCTCGTCCTCGAGAGGGCCTGAGGTGGCGGCGGCCCGAACGATCCAGGCCGAGGCGCCGATCGCGGACTTCGCGCTCTCGCCCTCGGGCTCGGAGATCGCGGCGGTCCTGAAAAACGGGAAGATCCAGGTCTGGTCCGTCGCCGGCGCGCCTCTGCGCTCCTGGCCGGCGAGCGTTCCACCCGTCGAGGGGCTGCTCTACGCCGGGGACAATCACATCGTAACCGGCGCGACGGGCACGCTGACGGTGCTCGAGGCCGCTACCGGCGCCCGCCTCGCTTCCTGGAGCGCGGCCGACGTCCAGGGGGTCTTTGCTCCCGCTAGCGGGGAGCTCATCGCGGTGGTCCTCGGCGACGGGACCGTGGGGCTCTGGAAATTGGAAGGAACGGCCGTGCGCACCCTTCGGGCGCCGGGGCTCACGGAGATCACGAGGGTCGCGCTCTCGCGGGGCGGAGAACGGATCGCCGCCTGCGGAACCGACGCGGACGTGCGCCTCTTCGACGGCAAGACCGGGGCGGTCGCGCACGTCGTGGACCTCGCGATGACCTCCTTCGCGCTCGACTTCTCCCCCGACGGCCGCACGCTCGCGGTCGGCTCCGTCGACGGCCGCATCACGCTGTGGGACGCGCAGACCGGCGGGGCGAAGACGGAGCTTCCACGCTACCCGGTCGGGGTCGGCGCCGTTGCCTTCTCGCCTGACGGCGTACGCCTCGCGAGCACGAGCGTGAGCATCAATCCCGCGACGTCCGAAGCCGAGGCGAGGGTCTACGACCTCGCCAGCCGAAAGGAGACCTCGCTTCCGCTCGGCGTGTCGAAGTGGAACGCGATCGGTTTCGCTCCGGACGGCCGGCCATTCGTCGTCGACATCCGCGCCGAGACGATCTCGATCCGGGACCTGACTTCCTAGCTCGCCCGCGTACGTCGCGCGCACGCGCTTCCGGATCGGCCGCGTCACGTCCGTGGGCGAGTTCACCGAGCTTCCCTTGCCGACGGTCGGGAGCGGCCCCTTCGCCGTTGCTCGCTTCGAGGAAGGTTCATTGACCGCCGGCATCCGGCTGACGTTGCCCACAGCCGGGGGCCGGCGTGAACGCTGCGCACTGCGCAGCGTTCCCTACTGTTTTGGACCTGACCTTCGGTGGTCGGGTGGGCGATCGGCTCGGCTTTCCGTAGCGGCCCACCTCGCGCTGGCCGCTCGAACCTCCCCCAGGCGAGGATGGGCGGGGGTCCGTTTCTCGAGGACCGCAAGCGCGGCGTCGAGCAGCCTGCGCGCTTCGGCGCGATCCTCGGCCCGTTCGAGGGCTACGAGGTCCGCCCCGACCTCGTACTGCGCGAGTGCGACGGCGACATGCCCTTCGCCGTAGAGCTTGCGCTGGTGCTCGAGACCCCTCCGGTGCAGCGGGAGGGCTTCCGCGGCACGGCCTTCCTTCCGAAGCGTTTTGCCGAGGCGGGCTTCGGCCTCGACGACCTCGAAGCTATCGGCGCCGTTGATCTCGACCAGCTTTGCGGCGACCTCCCTCTGGATCCGCTCCGCCTCTACGAGTCTCCCCTGCAGCGCGATCTGCTCGGCGCGGTTGCCTCGGGCCTGCCACGAGAACGTGTGCTTCGGCCCGAGGACCTCGTCGAAGAGAGCGATGACTTCACCGAGCGTGACCTCGGCCTCGGCGTATCGCTCGCGCCGGGAAGCCACCAGCGCCAGGCCGTTCAGGCACTTGCCGACCTCGAAATGCTTCGGCTCGATCGCGCGGAAGAGCGCGAGCGCGTGGCGGTAGTTCGTTTCGGACTCTTCGAGCCGGCCTTGGTTCAGGTAGAAGAGCGCGAGCAATTGCAGGGTCTGTCCGACGACCCTGTGGTCGGGGCCGAGCGCCTTGCGCCGTACCTCGAGCGAGCGGAGGAACCACCTCTCGGCCTCGGCCTTGCCGCGGCGGTCGAGCAGGACCGCGAGGTTCAGGTAACTCTGGCCGAGGTTCGGGTGCTCGGGGCCAAGGCGCTTCTCGAGCACGGCCTGCGACGCGCGCCCGTCGGCCTCGGCCTCGTCGAGACGGTCGAGCTCCTCGCGGAGAATTCCACGGTTGCGCAGGTGGATCGCAGTCTGCACGGAGTCCTCGCCGAGCTCGGCCCGGTATGCCTCGTAGACGCTTCCCTCGAGCCTCTCAGCCGTCGCAACGTCGCCTTTCCAGAACAAGACTTGCGCGTAATCGGAGCGCACTCGGGCCGCCGCGAGACTCCTCGCGCCATCCTTCGTCTCGACGACTCGGAGGGCCTCTTTCAACTCTCCCTCGGCCTCGTCGAGCTTGCCGCGATCCATGGTGATCGCGCCGAGCGTCGCCATGCTTCGTCCGATGGCGCCGTCCCCCTCCGGCAGCACCCTTTTACGGACCGCGAGCGACCGGCGGGCCAGCCCCTCGGCAGGCTCGAGTCGGCCGAGGCTGCGGTCGATGCGTGCGACGGCGTCGAGCAGGTCCGCCTGGACGTCCGGCTCCGTGGAGAGCTCCGTGTCGAGCCGCTTGCCGGCCTGATCCAGGAGCGCGCTCGCGGGGAGGTTGCCGCCGGTCTGGTCCGGATCGGCGATCTCGAAGAGGCCGATCAGGAACTCCTTGACGGCGTCGGCGCGGCGTGCGGCGGCCGCGGCGACTCGAGCGCTGGACTCGGCGCGGGCGCGCTGGCGGGACGTGGCGACGAGCCCTCCCACGAGAGACATGCCGACGAGCGCGGCTGCGGCCACGCCCAGGCGATTGCGGCGGACGAACTTGCCGGCGCGGTAGGACAGGGTGTCGGGACGCGCCTTGACGGGACGACCCTCCCGGTGGCGGCGAAAGTCGCCCGCGAGGGCCGACACCGATCCGTAGCGGCGCTCGGGCTCGCGCCTGAGCGCCGTGAGGAGAACGTTGTCCAGATCTCCGCGAAGCTGGCGCTCGAATCTCCGGCGATCGGCTTCGGTCGGCTGCGCGATCGGAAGGCGGTCGAGCGGTTCGCCCGCCACGCGCTGGCTCGGCCGCTCGAAGGTGTCCGATGCGGCGGCCGCGGCGAGCGCGGCGGAAGAACGAGTCTCCCGCTTCTGCGGCAGCGTACCCGTCAGGAGCTCGTACGCGAGCGCTCCGAGGGCCCACACGTCGGTCGCGACGGTGACGGGCTCTCCCAGGATCTGCTCGGGCGCGGCATATGCCGGAGTCAGGAGACGCAGGTCGGTGTGCGTTTCGACCTCGGACTCACCGGAGTCGTCGGGGCCGAGAACCTTTGCGATCCCGAAGTCGAGCAGCTTGACGTCGCCACCGGCGGTCACGAGGACGTTCGAGGGCTTCAGGTCGCGGTGCACCACGAGGCTGCGGTGAGCGGCGTCCACGGCATCGCACGCGTCCAGCAGCAGCCGCAGCCGCTCGGAGATAGGAGCGCTGCGCGATCGGCAGTAAGCCGTAATCGGCTCCCCCTCGACGAGCTCCATCACGAAGTAGGGACGCCCGTCCTCGGTGGCGCCGCCGTCGAACAGGCGCGCGATGTGAGGATGCGCAAGACGGGCGAGGATCCGTCGCTCCTTCGCGAACCGAGACAGGACGTCCGCCGACTCCATGCCCCGCCGCAGAAGCTTGATCGCGACGCGCTGATCGTAAAGGTCGTCCGCCCGCTCGGCGAGAAACACCTCTCCCATCCCGCCTCGCCCGAGGCGGCGCAGGACGCGATAGGGGCCGATCCGGTCGGGTGCGGCCTCAGCCTCGTCGAACAGGCCGCCCGTCATCGCCACGGCCGGCGTCTCGAGGAACCCTTCGGCCTCGGAGTCCGCTGCGAGAAGCTGGCGGACGCGCGCGGCGAGCTCCGTATCGGAGACGCCCGTCAGCTTCGCTTCGCGTTCTGCCGGAGGGAGGTACACCAGCTCCTCGAAGAGCTCGCGGATCTCCGACCAGCGAGAATCTCCGGTCACGACGGCGCCTCGCCCGAGGCCGATAGCTCCGCGAAGAGAAAGGCGCGCGCCGCCTGCCAGTGCCTCTTGAGCGTCCGCTCGGACCGGCCGGACATCTCCGCGATCTCCTCCAGCGTTAGGCCGGCGAAAAACCGCCACTCGACGAGCTGCGCCAGCTCGCCATCAAGCTCGCCGAGCTTTTCCAACGCCGCGTCGAGCGCGACGATCTCGGCCGCGCGCTCCTCGACCGGGATCTCGACATTTTCCAGATCGAGGGGCCGTCGGCCGGAGCCCCGGCGCTGACGAGTCCGCGAACGCGCCTGGTCGACGAGGATCATCCGCATCGCGCGGCCCGCGAGCGAAAAGAAATGCGACCGGTCCTTCGCCGTCCAACCGGCCCCCCGCGAGAGCTTCAGGTACGTCTCGTGGACGAGCGCCGTCGTCGAAAGGGTCTGCTCGGCCGGAGCCCCCCGCAGTTGGCGCCGGGCGATCGCTCGAAGGTCTTCGTAAAGGATTGAGAACACTCGGTCGAGCGCCGTGCGATCTCCCGCTTCCGCGGCTCGCAGGAGTCCCGTGACCGGCTCGAGGGGCGGCTCCGGTGGTCCCATGGACATGACGTGGCGCTCATTCTAGCCAAGAGGCCTGGCCCTCTTTTCGCCGATTCGGCGAGAGAGGGGTAACAGGAGGTTCCATGCGCCAGGCCCGAATGCTCGTGATCACCGGACTCCTCGCCTCTGCGGCCGCGATTTGCACGGCAAACACGTACACGGTCACCTCGACCGCCGACTCCGGCCCGGGAACGCTGCGCCAGGCGATCCTCGACGCCAACGCCAATCCGGGTCCCGACACCATCGCC
>JBBRFL010000034.1:0-35605 GCA_038224325.1 Thermoanaerobaculia bacterium
GACCGGTGAGCTAAGCGGCGGCTCGGCGAGCGCGAGCAAGCGCATCGGCGGGAAAGCCCATGCGGCGGAGGACTTCTTGGAACCGCGGGTCGCCGCGCAGTGGATCGAACCGCGGGTCGTTCAGGATCCAGACGAGCCAGGTCGTTCGTTCTTCGAGGCTGCGGTTGAGGTAAGCCAGGGCTTTGTCGTGCTCGCCGAGCCCGAGATAGACCATAGCCCAGCAGAAGGGCGATATGTACCTCTCCTTCGACATCCGGTCGAGGTCCGCAAGAACGGTCAACGCCTCCATTCGCTTGCCCGAGATCCCGTAGAAGTACCCAAGGGCGGCGAACGAAGGGGGAAACTGCGAGACCTGGGGCTCGGCCGCCCGATACTCCGCAATGGCCTCAGCGTTCTTCCCTTGGGCCTGGAAGGTGCGGCCCAGCCAGAAATGGGCTACGCCGTTCTTGGAGTCCATCGCGATCGCGTCCCGCAAGGCCTTGATCGCCGCCTCATACTGCCCGCCGTAGAAGAGTTCCCCTCCGGCGACCCAGGCGACCGACGCTGAAAGCGGATCGAGTGCACGCGCACGCTCGATCTCGCGCCGTGCCTCAGACGGCCGAAGCACGGCTGTCAGAAGGAGGCTGTACCACCGGTGCGCCGTTTCGGAGTTGGGATCGAGCGCGATGGCGCGCTGGAACTCGGACTCGGAAGCCGCGAAGTCCCAGTCGAAGTACAGGTGGATGTAGCCGAGCGAAGCGTGCGGCGAGGCGAGACTCGCGTCCAGCTCGAGCGCTTTCGCGGCAGCTGCCTTCGCTTTCGGGGCGACGTCCAGGGGCGAAACGTAGGTCTGATAACCGATTACCGAATACGCATCGGCGAGACCAGCGTAGGCAGCCGCGTACGTCGGGTCGATATCGAGCGCCCGTTGGAACTCCTCGGCCGCCTTCTTCAGATTCGGCTCGCTCCCTTTGTTGAAGAAGTAGCGGCCCTTCACGTACGCCTCGTACGCCTGAGGATCGACACGGCGCTTGGTCTCCAGACGAGCGCGCTCGTCGGGAGTCAGCGCGATTTCGACTTTGCGGGCGATCGCCCCGGCGATCTCTCCCTGGAGGGAAATGATGTCTGCGACGTCCCGCTCGTAGCTGTCCGCCCACAGGGGCTTGTCGCTCGCCGCCTGGATCAGCTCGGCGTTGACCTTGATCTTCGACCCGGTGCGAGCGACCGAGCCCTCCACGACCGCGTCGACGTTCAACTCTCGCGCGATCTCCGGCAAGGACTTCTTCGTATCCCTGTAGCTCATTGCCGATGTCCGGGAGATGACGCGCAAGTTGCCGAGCTTGGCGAGCCTCGTAATGAGCTCGTCCGTCATCCCATCGACGAAGTAGTCCTGCTGCGGATCGCCGGAGCGGTTCGCCAGCGGCAATACGACGAGCGATGCGATGGCCCGGCGGCCGATCAGCCGTTGACGTAGCCCCCCGAGGTTCAGGCCCAGCGCCAACGCGAGCATGGCCGCGGCCGCGATTCCGACGACGTCGATCCAGAAACGCGAGCCTCGCGGTTTCGCGACTTCCGTCGTCGGCGCCGCGGCAACCGAGGCTGCCGACCCAGACAGTGCTTCTCTCAAGGCAAACGCGAGATCCCGCGCAGACTGAAAGCGGCTCTCGGGATTCTTCTGGAGGCACCGTCCGATAATGCGATGGAGGGTTGGAGGAGCGCCCAATTCCGATGCAGGGGCCTCCGCTGGTTCCTGGTTCAAGATCGCCGCCATAGTGTCGGCGGCCGTCCGGCGCCGGAAGGCGCGCTTTCCCGTCACCATTTCGTACAGAACGCAGCCAAGGGAGAAGATGTCGGTACGAACGTCTGTCGGGTCTCCGCGCACCTGTTCGGGCGACATGTAGCCCACCGTTCCCAACACGGTCCCGGGCACCGTTCCCGTCTGTGTTGGCGCCGAGGTCTGCTCTTCGGCCGAGACGACTTGCTCGCGCCGCGCCAACCCGAAATCGAGGATCTTCACCCTGTCATCGGTCGTCAGGAACAGGTTCTGAGGCTTGAGATCCCGATGCATGATCCCCCTGGCGTGCGCGGCCGAGAGCCCCTCCGCTACTGCCACTCCGATCTCCGCGGCGCGGCGCCACGGAATCGGGCCCTGCAGCAGCCGGTCCGTTACGGTTTCTCCCTCTAACAGCTCGGTGACGGCGTACGCAATTCCGCCCTCCCTGGCGAAGTCGTGGATCGCCAGGATGTTCGGGTGAGAGAGGGCCGCGACCGCCTTGGCCTCTCGCTCAAACCGCGACAGGGCTGCGGGATCCTCGGCCGTCCGTTCCGAAAGCACTTTGATCGCAACCTCACGGTCGAGCCGCGCGTCTCGCGCGCGGTAAACCTCCCCCATCCCGCCCGCGCCGAGAGGGCCGAGGATTTCGTAAGGCCCGAGTCGCGCACCGACGGAAAGCGTCATGGATCGGACGGTGAGATCAAGCCAGCTAGAACCGCCGGGCGAAGCTCGCCACGATGAGGTAGGGAGCGAAGTCCGACCCGACGGGCTTCTTGTTGAAAATGTCGAGCAAACTGTCGAGCTTGTTCTGGTACACCCGAACCGGAACGCTGACGGACGCCATGTTCCTTCCGAGCGTCCACGTGAGCCCAGGCTCGACGTACACCTCGTAGCCGGGTCTTCTCCAATAGAGATCGCCGCCTCCGATGAGGTCTTTGACGGTGACTCCGTTGATTCGCCCACCGAAGCTCACGACGAGGCCCTGGACAAAAGGCAGCAGATAGGCCGCGCCCAAACGGCCAGAGTACGTATCCGGCACTCCCCGGAGAGGGCCGACGGTTCCACCGGGCTTGGTTTGGTGGACGTTTGTATGCTCCGTCAGACTCAGGCCATAGTAGCCCGACCCGTACGCGAAAAAGGGCCCGGCGATCTGTGCCGTGCCCTGGGCTCGCAGGAGAAGCTCCCAGCCTCCATTGCCCAGCTGAGCAGCTTCGTCAATCGGCATCTCCACCTGGGCGGTTTTTGTCAGGTACACGCCCTTCACCGTGTCGGACCCGGTCGGCGCCTTGACGCCCAAATCCACGGATCCAGAAACGCGCGAAGGCTTCGTCGGATCGTTCAACCAGTATTCCGCCTGGAACGACAGGTCTCCAAGTCCTGATGCGTGCCAGTTGACGAACTGTTTGCCCTGGGCGCCGCTTTGGGTGAATCCCCCCGAGCCCGAAATGAACGGAATCGTGAGATCCACGCTGACCCGGTTGCTCACTCCATAGAAGACGTCCAAATCGTAGATACTGACTCTCCGTACCGGCGCCACACCGTTGTAACCAGCCGAGTCGTTACGCTGATCACCAACAAAGAACTGGTCGGTATTAGCGTACTGATACGAGAACTGAGCCTGCCATTGCTTGGCCGCGAGATTAGGCTGGTTGTAGAGACCCAAACTGGGCTCCGTAAATCGGATCGGCTGTCAACCCTGGCCGGAGGCCGGCCGCGCAACTGCAATCCAAGCGAAACCCATGAGAACGGCGATCCAACGTGAGAAGAAACGGATCGAGCGGTTTGCGCCCATTCCCACCCCCTCGCTTCGCATGGAAGACGGCGAGTCGGGCTATGTGGGCTCGGCGGGCCGGGTCCCCTGTGAGGCGGTTTGCTGTACACGATTCAACACCCGGGCCCGGGCTACGTCAAGCGGATGGGACCAGTCTGCTCGCCGGAAGGGCTGATTTCAGGCTTTCAGGCCGACGCGCCGTACCAGCCTTTGAACCGGGGGGCCGATGGCCAATCACCGCGGCGGCAGGTCGATCAAGACGATGTCGGAGTTCTCGCGGTAGCGGTCGAAGAGAATCTGCTTTCCGTCGGGCGACACGTCGAAGCTCCGGATTTGGAGTCCCGCGCTCAAGTTGGTGAGTTGTCGCTGAGCGCCCGTCGCGAGATCCAACAGCCAGAAGTTCTGGTGGTGGAGGTCGCCCTGCATGATGACGAGAGCCTTGCCATCCGGCAAGAACCGATACCGATCGCCAGCGTATCGGACCCGGACCTCGGGAAGCGGAAAGGGCTGCTTATCCGGTGTAACGCCTCGAAGTTGATGAGACGGTCCACCCCCCGACTCGGAGTAGACGATGAAACGGCCGTCGAGCGACCACACCGGGTTGTAGTTGACTCCGCCAACGAGACGCACGGGAGTTCCCCCGTCGAGGGGCACCTTGAACAGGGGGACCTCGTTCGTACCATCATGGGCGACGACTGCGATCCATTTCCCGTCCGGGGACCAGGACGGCGCGTCACCGACATCGAGGGATTCAGCCAGCCGATGCACGCCAGTGCCGTCCGCTGCCATCAGGTACAGGTGCGACCGCCCCCCGCCGCGAGCGGCAAAGCAGATCTGGCTCCCGTCCGGTGAGACCGCCGGCGCGACCTCAACCGCTCCCTCGCTTCCTCTCCACAGCTCCGATTCCGCGCCTTCTTTGAGCTTCCAGACTCCATCCGCGCCGCCCCGGGCAGAGAGGTATACGAGGTAGTCGGGCCCGAACCGAGGGTGGGCTGAGCGAACGGCCGGAACGCGGAAGCGCGACACACCGGAGTCGTCGACGACGCGACTCGAGATCGGCGCGGTCCAAAAATTCTGGACGGGGTTGGCGACGGTCGCGACGAGATGCCGGCCGTCGCCGCTGGCCGCGACCGAAACGAACTCCTCGAGGCCGGATGTCGCGGTGTGCGGAATCCGCCGCTCGATGTCCATGGCGAATAGGCCCAACCCGGCGCCGTCCTCCCGAGTCGCGGAGTAGATCAGTGTACGCTCGTCTAGAAACGTGGGACAGGCCACGCGCGAGCGGTGATGCGTCAATCGCTCAGCGGCGCCGCCCGAGGACGGAACTCGCCAGATGTCCATGTCGTATGGGCTCGGAATCCCCCGGACGAAGTAGACATACCGGCCATCCGGGGACCAAGTCAGGAAGTGACTATGAACGCCGGGCCTATTGATGAACACCTGCCGGGGATTGCCGCCGTTGCGGTCCGCTATGAAGATGGGATCCCCGGGAGCCGCCGAGTGATACAGGATCTGACTTCGGTCCGCTGACCAAACCACCTGAACCGCCTCTGTCAGAAATGGGCGGAACGTACCGCCCATCGTCGAACCGAGCAAAACGCTGCTGCGCCGTGCTGCCTTCACCGTGAGCCTCAGCCACACGTGGGAGCCGTCGCCGTCGAACCCGACACTGTGAACCTGATCGAAAAACAGGTCAGGGAACTGACCCTTGGAGAGATTCAGAAATTCGCCGCTGCTTACCTGAGCCACCCAGGCGTCGTACGGACCGTCGCGGTCGGAGAGAAAGGCCACGAACTTGCCATCGGGCGAAATGGCAGCGTCCGCCTCGGACCCCTCCCAGTTCGTAAACCGCGTAAAGCGAGCGCCCGCGAGGGGGTTTTGCCAGAAAATGTCGGATCGGCGCAGGCCCCACGCCGCGATACACAGCACGACCAGAGTCGCCCCGGCAATTGCCGCGGGAATCCACCAGCGCTGACGGCGGACAGGAGTGTGCAATTCCCCTTGGATCTCGACCGCGCTGGTCGCCTCCGAAAGGCGGTCGCGCACTGTCGCAAGCTCTTTGGCCAGATCGTCCGTCGAGGTGTACCGGCTCCGAGGCTCCTTGGCAAGACACCGCTCGACGATCCAGCGAACCGGCGCGGGGATCTTCACGTTGAGTCCGCTGATAACCTCCGGCTCGTCCTGGATGATCGCGGTCAGCGTCTGCGGCGCCGATCCCCGCTGGAACGCGCGCTTGCCGGTCGCCATCTCGTAGAGGATCGAGCCGAACGAAAACTGGTCCGACCTATAGTCGATCGACCCGCCGACCGCCTGCTCCGGCGACATGTAGCCCACCGTACCGAGGATTACTCCCTCTTCCGTGCCGCCCGAGACCGTCGGCGCCCTGGTGGCCCCGGCTCCGCTTCCCTCGGGCTGAGTCAGCTTGGCCAGACCGAAATCCAGGATCTTGACGAGACCGTTGTCGGTCACCATGACGTTTTCGGGCTTCAGATCCCGATGCACGATCCCAGCGGCGTGGGCCTTAGCCAACCCCTCGGCGACCTGGGTGCCAATCTGCAGAAGCCGCCGAACCGTGAATGCTCCTTCCAAGAGCATCGCGCGAAGAGGCTCTCCGTCCACGAGCTCCATCGCGATGTAGGAGATCGAATCGGATGACCCAATGTCATAGATCGTGACGATGTTGGGATGGTTCAGCGAAGACGCTGAGCGCGCCTCCCGCTCGAATCGCTTCAGTCGCTCCGGATCCGACGACAGCGCCGCGGGCAGCACCTTGATCGCCACCTCGCGCCCCAGCCGCGTGTCCCGCGCCCGGTAGACCTCCCCCATCCCGCCCGCGCCCAAGGGCGCGATGACCTCGTAGGGCCCGAGGCGGGAGCCAGATGCGAGCGTCACCCCTGGACCGGATCCGCGCCCGCAGGCCTCCGAAGTAGGAACCCGGCGCTTCGACTAGCTGGGCTAGAACCGAAGAGCATAACTGGCCACGACCAGGTAATCCGCGAAGTCGGCGCCCCCGAAGACGTGGGTGGATCTTTCCAGCAAGCTAGGCAGGCGGTTCTGGTACACCCGGAAAGGAACGCTAAAGGAAAGCATATGGGCGCCGAGCGTCAGCGTGAGCCCGGGGTCGACATAGACGACGTAGCCAGGCCGGCGAAATCCCATGTCGCCTCCGCCGATCAGATCGCGGACCGGGATTCCGTCGATCCGGCCACCGAGACTGGCGAAGAGCCCATTGAGGACCGGCAACAGATAGCCCGCGCCGGCGCGCGCCGAGTAGACATCCGGCACAGATCGAAAGACGGTCGAGGGTGGACATGCCGTGGCGGTGCAAGGGTTGTTTCCAAACGGGATGTCCGAGACGCCCTTCGTGCTCAACTGGTAGAAGCCGGAGGCATACGCGTAAAGCGAACCGCTGACCTGACCGGACCCCTGGGCTTCCAGGATGATGCCCCAGCCTCCATCTCCCGTCTGAGCTGCAGAATCGATCGTGCCGGGCTGGAGGTTCTTGGTGACCGGATTGTAGAAGGTCCCCCTGGCCGAGTCCGAACCCGTGGGCGCCTTCACGCCCAAGCCCACTGAGGCCATCACGCGCGAGGCTGTTTCCGGATTCGAGAGCCAGTACTCCCCGGAAAGCGTGATGTCGCCGACCCCGCTCGCGTCGTACGTGTGCCGCTGTTGGTCACCCTGCACGAACTTGAAAGAGCCGGACTGAAACGGCAAACCGAGTTGGAGGCGCGCGCGGTTGGATACGGCGTAGGCGACATTGAGATTGTAGGAGTTGATGTTGATCAAGACCGGCGCGCCGCCGGGTCCTTTGTCGTCGAGCCGCTGGTCACCGATCCAAAACTTGTCCGTGTGGAGCCAGCGGTACCCTATTTCCGCTTGCCACTGTTTGGCCCCTAAACTGGGTTGGTTCTGGACACCCAAACTGGGCGTCGAAAATCGGATCGGCTGTCAACCCTGGCCCGAGGCCGGCCGCGCAACTGCAATCCAAGCGAAACCCATGAGAACGGCGATCCAACGTGAGAAGAAACGGATCGAGCGGTTTGCGCCCATTCCCACCCCCTCGCTTCGCATGGAAGGCGGCACGTCGGGCTAAGTGGGCTCGGCGGGCCGGGTCCCCTGTGAGGCGGTTTGCTGTACACGATTCAACACCCGGGCCCGGGCTACGTCAAGCGGATGGGACCAGTCTGCTCACCGGAAGGGCTCATTTCAGACTTCCAGGCCGACGCGCCGTACCAGCCCTGCACCGGGGGGCCGATGCGCCAATCACCGCGGCGGCAGGTCGATCAAGACGATGTCAGAGTTCTCGCGGTTGCGGTCGAAAAGGATCGCCTTGCCATCGGGAGAGACGTCGAAGCTCTTCATTAGGAATTCCGGGCGCAGATCCGTGAGCTGCCGCCGACGTCCGCTCGCGAGGTCCACGAGAAAGAAGTTCTGTTTCCAAAAAAGCCCATCCATAACGATGACACTTTTCCCGTCTGGCAGGAACCGATACGGGTTCAGTGTGTACGGCACTCGGATTTCGGGCAAGGCAAGAGGCTGTTTATCCGGCGTTACGCCCTGGAGCCGGACTCTCCCGGCACCCCGACCCTCGGAGTAAAGGATCATGCGCCCGTCCGGTGACCAGACCGGGTTGGAGGCGACAGAGCTCACGCCTTCGACCAGACGGACCGGTGCTCCGCCTTCCACCGGGACCTTGAAGATCGGGTGTGTCTCTCCTTCACTCGCGGCGACGGCGATCCATTTCCCATCCGGAGACCACGACGGCGCGTCGCGCACGTCGAGCGACTCTCCAACGCGATGCGCGCCCGTGCCGTCCGACGCCATGCTGTAGAGGTGTCGCTTCCCTTTGCCACGAACCACAAAGGCAATGTGGGCACCGTCGGACGAGATGGCGGGAGCGGCGGCCACGGCTCCGTCGCTCCCTTTCCACAACTCCGTCTCGGCTCCGTCCTTGAACTTCCAGAGTCCGTTGGGTCCGCCCCGACACGAGACAAAGAGAAGGTAGTCGGGCCCAAAGCGTGGGGAGGCGGCGCGGATTGTCGGGAGACTCGAGCGACTCAAACCGGACTCATCGACGGTACGGTCCGAGATCGGAGCCATCCAAAGGGTTTGAACAGGATTCGCTACGGTCGCGACGAGGCGCCGTCCGTCGCCAGTTGCGGCGACCGAGAGGTACTCCTCAACTCCGAGACTCACCACATGGGCAATCCGCCGTTCGACGTCCATGGCGTAAAGCTGTGATCCGCTGCCCTCTCCTGTCGCGCTGTAGATCAACGTCCGATTGTCGAGCAGAGCCGGATAGGACACCAGCGAATCGTGACGACTCAATCGCTCCGCAATCCCGCCAGCGGAAGAGACTCGCCAGACGTCCATCCCATCGGGAGGGACGCCGCTGGCGAAGTAGATGAAGCGAGCGTCGGGAGACCACGTCGGATAGTGGTTGTGGATGCCCGGCTTGCCAGTGAAAATCTGTCTCGGATTCCGCCCGCTCCGATCGGCAATGAAGATCGGATCTCCGGGGTCAGCGGTGTGATAGACGAGTTGGCTTTTGTCCGGCGACCAAATGACCAGCACCGCGCTATTCCGCAGAAAGGGGCGTGGCGCCCCGCCGATCGTAGGAATGAGCCAAACCGTGTTGCCCGACGACACGCCCCCTTTGTTCTCGAGCAGCGACACGTGCGCGTCATCTTCGGAGAAACCGATGACCCGAAGGGTCGAGTTGGCCAGGTCCGGGAATTGACCCTTCGTCAGATTGAGGAACTCGCCGCCGCCAACCTGGCCCAGCCAGGCATCGAACGGACCGGAACGGTCGGACAAGAACGCCACGAACTTTCCGTCGGAAGAAATCGTGGCGTCGAGCTCGGAGCCCTCCCAATCTGTGAAACGCGTGAACAGCGCGCCCTGGAGCGGGTTCCTCCAGAAGTAGTCCCGCTCGCGCAGGCGCCAGCCCAGGGCAACGGCGGCAACCAGAATCAGGGCGGCGATCGACGCCGGGAGCCACCACCGACGCGGCCGCGGCGAGGGGACATCCGCCGCATAGCCGACAGCACTCGTTGCCTCGGAGAGGCGATCACGCACCGTCGCCAGGTCGCGGGCCAAGTCCTCAGTCGAGGCATAGCGGCTGCGGGCCTCCTTGGCCAGACACCTCTCTGCGACCCACCGCACTGGAACCGGGATCTTCGGATTAAGAGCCGCGATCGATTCGGGCTCTTCCTGGATGATGGCCGTCAGCGTCTGCGGCGCTGAGGCTCGCTGGAACGCGCGCCGCCCCGTCGCCATCTCGTACAGGATCGACCCGAAGGAGAACTGGTCCGACCGGTAGTCCACCGAGCGACCCGTCGCCTGCTCGGGCGACATATAGCCGACCGTTCCGAGGATGATTCCCTCCTCGGTGCCCCCCGAGACCGTCGGCGCCATCGTGGCCTCAGCGCCGCTGCCCTCCGGCTGCTTCAGTTTCGCTAAGCCGAAGTCCAGGATCTTGACGAGTCCGGCTTCGGTCACCATCACGTTCTCGGGCTTCAAGTCCCGGTGAACGATCCCGGCCGCGTGCGCCTTGGCCAGGCCTTCCGCGACTTGCGTGCCGATCTGGAGCAGCCGGCGCACCGGCAGCGCCCCTTCAGCGAGCACTTCACGCAGTGGCTCACCGCTGACCAGCTCCATCGCGATGTAGGAGACCGAGTCGGCCGAGCCGATGTCGTAGATCGTGACGATGTTGGGGTGACTGAGCGAAGACGCTGCCCGCGCCTCTCGCTCGAAGCGCTTCAGTCGCTCCGGGTCCGAGGCGAGGCCGGCAGGCAGGATCTTGATCGCCACCTCGCGGCCCAGCCGCGTGTCCCGAGCGCGATAGACCTCCCCCATCCCGCCAACGCCGAGCGGGCCGAGGATCTCGTAGGGACCGAGGCGAGCCTTGGCAGATAGCGTCATCACCGCGGCGGCAGGTCGATCAGCACGACGTCGGAGTTATTGCGCAGGCGGTCGAAGAGGATCTGCTTGCCGTCGCGGGATACGTCGAAGCTCTTCAGGTCGAATCCGGAGCGGAAGTTCGTCAGCGGGCGAAGCTGGCCGGTGGACAGAACCAGCAGGGAAAAGTTCTGGCGCCACATCTCACCTTGCATGACGACGAGCGTCTTGCCGTCCGGCAGGAACCTGTAACGGTTGCCCCACGTTACAACCTCGACGTCGGGCAGTAGAAAGGGCCGCTTGTCCGGCGTAACCGCCGCGAAGGCGCGCGTGCGCCGAGCCCTGAGTCTCCGAGTACAGGATGAAGCGATTGTCGGGCGACCAGACCGGATTCCAAATGACTCCTTCCCCATCGACCAGTCGCACCGGCGAACCGCTCTCTACCGGCACTTTGAAGAGCGGGTTGAGATTCCCCTCGCTCGCAAGGACGGCGATCCACTTCCCGTCCGGAGACCAGCTCGGCGTGTCCCGCACATCCAGAGACTCGGCGATCGGGTGTGCGTTGGTGCCGTCGGCCGCCATGAGGTAGAGGTGCACGCGCCCCTCATGGCGAACCACGAAGGCGATCCGGCTCCCGTCGGGAGAGATTGCCGGCCCGGCGGCCACGGCCCCGTCGCTCCCCTTCCAGAGCTCGGTCTCGGCGCCGTCCCTAAACTTCCATAACCCGTCCGCGCCGCCTTTGGACGAGACGTAGACGAGTCCATCATGGCCGAACCGAGGTGCGGAGGCGCGGACTGTCGGCAGATTCAGCCGGGTAGCGCCGGCATCGTCGACGACACGATCCGTGATCGGTACGGTCCAGAGATTGCGGATCGGATTGGCTACGGTCGCAGCGAGGTGCCGGCCGTCGGCGCTCGCGGACACGGAGACGTATTCTTCGAGGCCGGAGCTGACGGCGTGCGGAATCCTTCGCACGACGTCCATGGCGTAAAGCCCGGATCCGGAGCCGTCCTCTCGCGTTGAGGTGTAGAGCAGCGTGCGGTCGTCCAAGAGCGCGGTACAGGCCACGTTCGAACGGTGATGCGTCAAACGCGCCGCGACCCCGCCCGCGGCGGGAATCCGCCAGATGTCCATATCGATCGTCGGAATTCCGCGGACGAAATAGATGAACCGGCCGTCCGAGGACCACGTCGGATAGTGCTCGTGGATGCCCGGCTTACCGGTGCAGAGCTGGCTGGGACTCCCACCGCTCCGATCGGCGGTGAAGATCGGATCTCCGGGGCTGAACTCGTAGTAGGCGATCCGCGCGCGGTCCGGAGACCATACGGCCTCGACGGCACTCGACAGGAAGCGCCGCGGCGCTCCGCCTATCGTGGGCACGAGCCACACACTGTGGTCCTTTGCCTGCTTCGCCCCGATGTGGAGCCACACATGAGCTCCATCGCCCGAGAATCCGACGTTGCGGACCAGCGGGTTCGCAAGCTCGGGAAACTGACCTCTTGTGAGATTCAGAAACTCGCCTCCGCCGACTTGCCCTACCCACGCATCGAAGGGACCGGCGCGGTCGGAGAGAAAGGCCACAAACTTGCCATCCGGGGAGATCGCGGCGTCGAACTCGGAGCCCTCCCAGTCGGTAAATCGAGTGTAGCGGGCACCCGCGAGAGGGTTCTTCCAGAAGTAGTCGGCCTGGCTCAGGCGCCAGAATGCGACGCCTTCCGCCAACAGGATCACGGCGGCGGTCAGCGCCGGGATCCACCACCGTCGTCGCGTCGCCCGAGCCGGCACCTCCGACGGAACCTCAACCGCGCTCGTCGCCTCGGAGAGATGATCGCGAACCGTCGCCAGCTCTCGCGACAGATCTTCCGTCGAGGCGTAGCGGCTTCGCGCTTCCTTGGCAAGACACCGCTCGATGATCCAGCGCACCGGCGCCGGGACCTTCGGGTTCAACGCCGTGATCGGCTCGGGCTCCTCCTGGATGATCGCCGTCAGCGTCTGCGGCGCCGACCCACGCTGGAACGCACGCTTCCCAGTCGCCATCTCGTACAGGATCGACCCGAAGGAGAACTGGTCCGACCGGTAGTCGATCGATCCGCCGACCGCCTGCTCGGGCGACATGTAGCCGACCGTTCCCAGGATCACACCCTCTTCCGTGGCTCCAGAGACCGTCGGCGCCATCGTGGCCCCGGCGCCACTGCCCTCAGGCTGCGTCAGCTTCGCGAGACCGAAATCCAGGATCTTGACGAGGCCGTCTTCCGTCACCATGACGTTCTCGGGCTTCAGGTCCCTATGCACGATCCCGGCCGCGTGCGCCTTGGCCAGGCCTTCGGCTATCTGAACCCCGATCTGAAGAAGGCGCCGCACCGGCAAGGCTCCCTCCGCGAACAGCGCGCGCAGCGGCTCCCCGCTGACCAGCTCCATCGCGATGTAGGAGACCGAGTCCGCCGCGCCGATGTCGTAGATCGTCACGATGTTGGGGTGATTCAGCGACGACGCCGAGCGCGCCTCGCGCTCGAACCGTTTCAGCCGCTCCGGGTCCGATGCGAGAGCCGCCGGCAGCACCTTGATTGCGACTTCGCGCGCGAGCCGCGTGTCCCGCGCACGGTACACCTCCCCCATCCCGCCCGCGCCGAGCGAAGCGAGAATCTCGTAGGGGCCCAGGCGGGTGTTCGGTGAGAGTGTCATCGTGGCGGCAAGTCGATCAGCACGATGTCGGAGTTCTCGCGGTAGCGGTCGAACAAGATCGTCTTGCCGTCGGGCGAGACGTCGAAGCTCTTCATGTCGTAAACCGGCTTTAGGTCGGTCAGCTGGCGCCGGCGACCGGTGGAGAGATCGAGCAGCCAGAAGTTGGTGCGTCGGAACAGCCCCTGCATGATGACCACGGACTTGCCGTCTGGCAGGAATCGATAGTGTTCGCCCTGGACATGGACCTCGGTGTCGGGTACGGGAAAGGCCTGCCCATCGGGCGTCACGCCCCGGATTCGCGATGCAGGACCGTGTTTGCCCTCCGTGTAGAGGATGAGTCGCCCGTCGGGCGACCAGACCGGGTTGGAGAGAGCTGCGTCGACTCCTTCGACCACGCGAACCGGCCGGCCCCCTTCCACGGGCACCTTGAGCAGTGGAGTCGCCTTCCCTTCGTTTGCGACGATCGCGATCCACTTTCCATCGGGAGACCAGGATGGCGCGCCGCGAACCTCGACTGCCTCCGCGATTGGTCGCGCTCCTGTGCCGTCGGAGGCCATCAGGTAGAGATGCGCCCCGCCTTCCCGCTGAACCGCAAAGCAGACCTGGCTCCCATCAGGAGAAATGGCCGGCGCCTGCGCCACGGTGCCGTCGCTCCCCTTCCAGAGCTCCATCTCCGAGCCATCCTTGTGCTTCCACAGCCCGTTCGTGCCGCCCTTGGAAGAGAGATACAGGAGGTAATCGGGTGCGAATCGCGGAGCGCCCGCGCTCATCGTCGGAAGCTCGAAATGGCTCACCCCCGACTCGTCGACGACGTGGTCCGTGATGGGCGCCGTCCACAGGTTGCGGATGGGGTTGGCCACGGTCGTGGCGAGCCGCCGCCCATCGGCACTCGCGCTGACGGACAGGTACTCTTCCTCTCCCGAGGTCACCGGGTGCGGAATCCGACGATCGACGTCCATCGAGTACAAGCCCGACCCGGACCCGTCCTCCCGCGTGGCCGAGTAAATCAGCGTGCGGTCGTCGAGCAGGGCCGGATAGGCCACCAGCGAATTGTGGTAAGTCAGGCGGTCGGCCGCGCCTCCGCTGGAAGGGACTCGCCAGAGATCCATGTGGTTTGGTGGTATCCCGTGGACGAAGTAGATGTAGCCGCCATCCGGGGACCAGATCGGAAAGTGATTGTGGATTCCGGGCTTCTCCTTGAAGATCTCCCTGGGGCTCCCGCCGTTGTGGTCGGCTATGAAGATCGGATCGCCCGGGTCGCCCGAATGGAAGAGCACCCTCGTCCGATCCGGAGACCAGGACGGCTCAGCGCCGTTCTTGAGAAAGGGACGGAGCGGCCCGCCCATTGTCGGCACGAGCCAGGAGTCGACTCTCCCGTCCCGGTTCCCGGTCAATGCTACCTGGGCCCCATCGTCGGAGAACCCGAAGTCGCGGACCGCCGAGACCAGGGACGAGATCTGTCCCTTCGAGAGATTCAGAAACTCACCGCCGCCGACCTGGCCGACCCAGACATCGTACGACCCGCCCCGGTCGGAAACAAAGCCCACGAATTTTCCGTCGCGTGAAATCGTCGCACCGAGCTCAGAGCCTTCCCAGTCGGTGAATCGCATAAACCGTGCGCCCGTCAGCGGGTTCCTCCAAAAGTAGTCGCGCTGTCGGAGACGCCATCCGACGATTCCGAAGCCGAAGAGGATCGCCGCGACGATCGCCGCCGGAATCCACCAACGCCGTTTCGGCGCCGGCACCGGCTCCGCCGGGAGCATCCCGATCGCGCTCGTGGCCTCGGAGAGGTTTTCGCGAATCGTCGTGAGCTCGCGAGCCAGATCCTCGGTCGAGGCGTAGCGGCTCCGTGGCTCCTTCGCAAGACATCGCTGCACGGTCCAGCGCAATGGCGCCGGAAACCTGGAATTGATCGTGCCGATCGGTTCCGGCTCATCCTGGATGATCGCCGCCAGCGTCTGCGGCGCCGAGCTACGCTGGAATGCGCGCCGTCCGGTCGCCATCTCGTACAGGATCGATCCGAAAGAGAACTGATCCGACCGAAAGTCCACGGATCCGCCCGTCGCCTGCTCCGGAGACATGTAGCCGACGGTTCCGAGAATGATGCCTTCTTCCGTCCCGCCCGACACCGTCGGCGCGATCGTCGTCCCGCCGCCGCTGCCCTCCGGCTGCGTCAGTTTTGCCAACCCGAAGTCTAGGATCTTGACGTGGCCGTCCTCGGTCACCATCACGTTCTCGGGCTTCAAGTCCCGGTGCACGATCCCGGCGGCGTGAGCCTTCGCGAGTCCTTCGGCAACCTGCGTGCCGAGCTGAAGCAGCCGTTTGACAGGCAGCGGCCCTTCCATGAGCAAAGCTCGTAACGGCTCCCCCTGCACCAGCTCCATCGCGATGTAGGAGACTCCGCCCTCCAACCCGATGTCGTGAATCGTGACGATATTGGGGTGATTCAAGGACGACGCCGAGCGCGCCTCCCGCTCGAACCGCTTCAACCGCTCCGGATCCGAGGAGAGCCCGGCCGGCAGCACCTTGATCGCGACCTCGCGCCCCAAACGGGTATCCCGCGCCCGGTACACCTCCCCCATCCCGCCCGCGCCCAGGGGGGAGACAATCTCGTAGGGACCAAGACGACCACCGGCGGAGAGCGTCATCGGTTCGCCGGCTCGGCGCCGCTACTTAGAACCGCCGCGCAACACTCGCGACAATCAGAAAGGGTGCGAAGTCCGAACCCCGATGGACGCCTTGCGCGATGTCCAGCGGGCTGTCCAGCTTCCTCTGATAAATGCGGATCGGAACGCTGAAGGAAACCATGTTGCGCCCGAGAGTCCACGTCAGCCCCGGCTCGAAGTAGACCTCGTAACCCGGCCTTCGGAAGTAGAGATCGCCGCCGCCGACGATGTCTCGGACCGTGACCCCGTTGATCCGGCCGCCGGCGCTGAACACCAGTCCTTCGAAGAACGGCAGCAAATAGGCCGCTCCGAGGCGGCCCGAGTAGGTGTCGGGGACACCTCGCAGCACGGGGATGCCGTTCAACTTGCCGCCCTGTGCGATGTCGGTATGCTCGGTCAGGCTCAAGCCGTAGTAGCCCGACGCGTACGCGACGAAAGGTCCCCCGAGCTGAGCGGTGCCCTGGGCTCTCAACAACAGCTCCCAACCGCCGTTGCCGAGCTGAGTATTCTCGTCGAGCGGAGCCTCACCCGTTGGAGAGGGTCCCGTGATGCTGTCTGAGCCGGTCGGCGCCTTGAAGCCAAGGCCAACTGACCCGGAGACCTTGGACGGATTCAGCGGGTTGGTTAGCCAGTACTCGCCTTGGAAAGAGACGTCTCCCAGGCCTCCCGCCCGATATTCGTAAAGCCGATGGGATGCCAGACTGCCCTGCACGACCGCGCTATAACCCGACAGGAACGGCACCGTCAGGTCGAGACTGAGCCGATTGGTCACGCCGTACAGGACATCCAGATCGAAGATGCTGACTCTGCGCAGGGGGGGCGTGCCGTAGAGCGCCGGCCCGTTAGGCATGGGCGCATCGACGCGCTGATCGCCGACAAAGAAATCGTTCGTGCTGGCGTACTGATACGAAACCTGAGCCTGCCACTGGTTGGCCGCCAGGAAGGGCTGATTTTGAAGGCCCAAACTGGGCTCTGTAAATCGGATCGGCTGTCAACCCTGGCCGGACGCCGGCCGCGCGGACAGAAGACACCCGAGCGCGACGAAACCGAGAAGCCGACCCGAAGCGCCCCTAAGACCCGGATGCACGCTCATTGCGACCTCCTCGCTTCGCATGGAAGACGGCGAGTCGGGCTAAGTGGGCTCGGCGGGCCGGGTCCCTTGTGAGGCGAATGTCTGTACAGATTCAATACCCCATGCGGGGATCCCGTCAAGGGGATGGACCGCTTCTGGCCGTTATCTGAGCCCGTCGACCAGGTAGAGCTCGTCGAGGAAGCGCACGTAGGCGTAAAGGTACGACTCCCCGTCGGCCGAAAGAAGCACGCGGGGAATGCCGTAGACGCCGACGGGATTCGGAGGCTCGATGGTCCTCCAGGTCTCCCGCCGGCTCGAGGAGAGGTCCAGCCGATCAATCCGGGAAGCGGCCCCTTCGCCGCGGACGAGAAGGTAGAGCGCGCGGCCGTCCGGCGAGAACCGGATCGGAAGGTCGCCGCGGACCGTTCCTCGCACGACCGCGCCGTCGCCGCCCGAGATCGGATACGACCGCAGCTCGCCCGACGGGTCAATCGCGACCACCGCGGCCCCGTCCGGCGCGACGGCCCAGTCCGCGCCGACGCCCTCCTGGGTGACCGGCCGCGGATCCCCGCCCGCCGAAGGCTGAACGTAGAGACGCAGAGCGTGTCCGGGCTCGTCGGCGCAGAGGAGAAATCGTTCGCCGCCCGGAAGCCAGGCCGCCCGCACGATATTGTCGAAGCGGCCCGTGCGGATCGCGCGGGAGGATCCCGCGCCCGTCGGCAGGAGCACGAGCCGAGCCGGGGTCGACTGGGGAGTCGAGAGCGCCCACTTCGCGTCTGGTGACAGCGCCAGCGCGTGCCCGTCGCCCAGGCGGACGGCCGGGCTCTCGTCGGTGCCACGCGCGTAGACCGCGTAGGTGGCGCCGCCGCCCCCGCCGGTCTCGTCGAAAAGGAACGTCGTGCCGTCCGCGGTCAGGTCGACGGGGCGCGACCAGTCGTGCCAGGAGAGGTCCCGTCTCCCGGGATCGCCGGGAGCGACGCCGACGACCCCCTCCCGCGCCTGCTCGAGCGCCAGCAGAACGCGCCCCTCCCTCGAAACGTCGTGAAGCGTGAGAGAGCCGGGAACGCGCGCGACCAGGCGGTGCGTTCCGGACAGCGTCACCGCGTGCAGCGCCCGCGATCCTCCCACGGAGGCCCCGGTGAACCAGACCTCGCTTCCGTCGAGAGACCAGGCCAGGCCACGCAGGGTCATCCACCCGGAGGAGAGCGTCCGCTTGCGCCCGTCCGGCCCCACCACCGCCACCGAGCCGGCGTCGCTCCCCCGCATCGGATGCTCCAGGAACGCGACGAGATCCCCGCGCGGCGAAATGCGGGGGTCGCTCAGGTAGCCCGCGGCGGACTCGTACAACTTGGTTCCCACGGGAAACTCGAGCCGGCTCCGGCCGTCCGCGTCGCGAAGCACCGCGAGGCTGGCGCCGTCGGCGGAGAAGTCCGCCGCCTGCACGCCTTCGAGGATCTCGCGGGGTGCTCCTCCGGAGAGGGCCGAGCGCGCCAGGATTCCCGTTATCGTGAACGGGCTGGTTGGCATCGCTCCGAGAGACAGCGCGATCTCCCCGGACGGCGAGACGGCGAGCAGGCTCGACGAAGGCAGGGGGACCGCCGAGGATTCGGGGGTCTCGGGTCGCGTCGCGTAGATCCGGATCGGGCCGCCGTTCCATGCGGCCCCGTAGAGCACCGTGTGTCCGTCGGGCGCGAACCGCGCCGACCAGAGGGTGCCGTCGCGAAACGTCAGACGCTGGAACGACGGCGACCCCCGCACCCGGGCGTTCGCACCCAGGAAGTACGCCGCGGCCACCAGCACGGCCACACCCGCGGCGAGGCCGCGGGAGATCCGTCGGCGCGAACGCTTCGCGAGGCCGGACGCCGGCCCGCGCCCGTCCTCGACCACTCCGTCGATCTGCGAAAAGTGATCCCGCAGGCTCTGAATCTCGCGGGCGAGGTCGCGTGTCGATACGTAGCGGTCCTCGGGCAGCTTGCCGAGGCAGCGCTCCACGATCCAGCGCAAGGGCGCCGGCACGTGCGGCGCGATCGATCCGATCGGCTCCGGATCCTCGCGGATCACGGCGGCGAGAGTCTCGGCGCGCGTGGGACGCTGGAACGCGCGTCGGCCGGTCAGCATCTCGTAGAGCAGCGTTCCGAACGAGAACTGATCCGACCGGAAGTCGAGGGACTGCCCGCTGGCCTGCTCGGGCGACATGTATCCCGACGTGCCCTGGATGGCGCCCTCGCGGAATTCCTCGGTCACGGTGTGGTCGCCCTGGCTCGGGCTGCCGGCCGCCTCGAGGCGTCCCCGCGCCAGGCCGAAGTCGAGGATCTTGGCGAAGCCTTCGCGCGTCACCATCACGTTCTCGGGCTTGAGGTCCCGGTGGACGATGCCCGCGTCGTGGGCCCGGGCGAGCGCGTCGGAGAGCTGGGCCGCGATGTGCAGCGCGCGCCGGACCGGCGGGGCCCCCGCGTAGAGCACCTCGCGAAGCGTCTTCCCGTCCACCAGCTCCATCACGATGTAAGGCCCCGCCGGGGACTCGCCGATCTCGTGGATGGTGACGATGTTGGGATGGTTCAGCGCCGAGGCGGACCTCGCCTCGCCCTCGAACTGCTTCAGACGCGACGGGTCGCTCGCCAGTTCCGCGGACAGCAGCTTGATGGCGACGTCGCGGTCGAGCCGCCCGTCCCGCGCTCTCCAGACTTCGCCCATCCCTCCGGACCCGAGCGGGGACAGAACCTCGTAGGGGCCGAGCCGGCTGCCAGCCGCGATGGTCATCTCAATTCCCACCCACACCCAAAGCCTTCCGGGGCGGCGCCATGACGAGGATACGGCGCGCCGACGCGAGGGTTCCGGCGGCGATGACGAGCTCGTCGATCCGGAGGATGGGCCCGGACTTTGAGGGGACGGCGCGCTACTCGAAGTGGGTCCGGGTGGATCCGCCGGCGAGATAACACCGAAAGACCATCGAGGCCGGCCCGATCTGGATCGCGTCTCCGTCGCGCAGGGGCTCCACTCCGCCGACGCGCGCGCCCCGCAGCCACGTGCCGTTCTTGCTGGACAGATCCTCGAGCGCGGCGGCGTCGCCCGCGATCACGATGCGCGCGTGGTGGCGCGAGACCGTCGCGTCGTCGATGTGCACGGCGGCGTCGGGATCGCGCCCCAGGACGTTTTCTCCGGCATCCAGCGCGAGCTCACGCGTGCCCCAGATGAGCCGAAAAACAGCGTCTTCGTCCGGGCGCGCCGCGCCTCCGTCCGAGAAAGCGTAGCCGTAGCCGTGAATCGTCCGAATGAAACGGGGCTCGCGCGCGTCCTCGGAGATCGCGCGCCGGATCTCCGCGACCAACCCGGCGAGGCTCGCCTCCGCGACGAAAAGGCCGGGCCACATGCGCTCGAGAAGCTCGTCCTTCGACATCGCGCGCGGCCGATTCTCCACGAGCACCGAGAGGATCTCGAATCCCTTGGGCGAGAGGTGGATCTTCGCCGGCCCGCGGCGGACCTCGCGTTGGACCACGTCAAAAATGCACTCGCCGAACTGGATGCGCATGATTGGCACTCAGGAAAAAGGCAAGAAATTCAAAGGCGGCTTTCAAGACCTCATGGCGTCGTCTGCGACCGTGATGGATAGCGGAGGAGCCGCCCCGGGAATTCCCGGCAACACGCGCTCGCCGCGGGAGCAGTCCCATGGAAGCGCCGCCGCGGAAACGCGCCCTCGCCCTCGATCCGCTCTCGTCCTGGCCGCGCTCGCCGCGGTTCTTCCGTCGCCCGCCGAGACGAACCTCTCGCTCCGGCCGGCGTAGCGCCCCTGGCGATCTCGTTCTTGATCGACCGGCGGCTCGACCGCTCGCTGCGGCCCTCGCTCGAGGAGGCGGTCCGCAAGCTCGGCGACAGCCGCTGCCAGCAGGTCCTGGAGGACTTCGCCGATCGTTCGGGGCAGCGCCTCGATGTTCGCCTCGCCTCCGACGGGATGAGCCTTCCTTCGTATCTCGGCTCCGTCGTGTTCTCCGACGGACGCGGAACGCGGCCCTGCTTCGACCGCCAGGTGCTCGCCTGGACGACGCCCGGCAGCCGGTCGGTCTCGATCTGCTGGGACCAGTTCGCGGCACACCAGCGCGCGAACGCGGGAGACGCCGCGAACCTCATCATCCACGAGGCGCTGCACACACTGGGCCTCGCGGAGAATCCGCCGGACGCGCGCGAGATCACGGCGCAGGTCGCGGCGCGGTGTGGGCGCTGAGGACGGTAGCGTTATCTCCGCGGGATCGCGCAGCCGAACGCCTTGGTCTCGGCGGGGTGGATGGGCTTGCCCTGTAGGAGTGCGTCGATCGCCGACTTCAGGTCGGGCGCCGAGATCTTGGACGCGATCCGGCCGTGGTAGCGCAGCGTCCCGCTGGAGTCCACGAGGAACGCCTCGGGCGTGCGCCGCGCGTCCAGCATCTCCGCGATGCGGCTGTCCGGATCCTTGATGATGTCGAACACGTGGCCGTGCTCGCGCGCATGCGCCCGGGTCTCCTCGACCGACTCCAGCGTTCCGGAGTTTATGCCGACGAACATCACGCCCTTCTTTCCGAATTCCTCCGCCATGTCGCGCATCAGATCGTTGTAATAGTTGGAGTACGGGCAGATCGTCGAGATGAACAGGACGACGACGGCGCTGTGCGTCTTTTCGGCCTCGGCGAGCGAGAAGGGACGGCCGTCCACCGTCGTCATCGAGAAGTTCGGAGCGACGGCCCCCACCAAGAGCGGTCTCATCAGCGACGGTACGGCCCAGAGCCAGAAGCCGAACGCCGGGGCGCGAAGAAGGCTCTTCACTCCCCAGCCGAACCGGAAGACCTGCTGGCGAATAGGCGACGTCCCAGCTGCTGCGGAGAGAAGCTCCAGCTGACGCCAAAGCTCAGGGCGTTGGCGATCTTGTGCCCTCCCCGGCCCTCCACCTGCTTCAAATACGACGCGTAGACCTCCGTCGAGCCCGTCAACAGATAGGAGATCCCGGCGCCGACGTCGAGCCCCTCGTCGTGGCCGATCCGATCGTGGATCGGGAACAGATCCAGCGGAGTCTCCTGGGGCGACTTGAAGGCAAACCCTCCATGCGTGTAGAGACCCGTCGCGATTCCCCGCAGGGAGAGCGAGGGTGTCACGAAGTAGCCGAGCTCGAGAAAGACGTTGCTCCGGTCATGGTGGATGCCCATCAGCCGCTCGACGAACGCGTACGAATACGTCGCCTCCACATAGCTGCCGGGAACGAGTCGGTCGAGGCGGCCGCCGATGCTGAACCCGAGAAGGTACTCGTGCAGGTGCTTGCCGACGGCGGTGTGCGCGAACGTGGTGTACGAATGACTGGGAATGACCGCCGCGGCGAAGGGCGAAATCGCGACGGGGCCGTTCAGGGCCTGATAGCCGATGTGGACAGTGAAATCCTGAAGAGCGCTATGGTACTGGCCATCGTCGATCGAGATGTCATGCGGAAAAAGTTTTGGCGGGACGTTCCGTAGTACTTCGTCTGGACCAAGGGGATTCCGAGAGAAAACGCGAGCTTGTCGGTTACACCGTAGGTCAGCCCGATCCCGAAGCTTTGCGAACGAATATGGCCATAGTCCGATTCCACCGCGTCGCTCGGGTTGTCGTTTGTCCCCAGGTAATGTCTGTTGACGAAGACGTTCCCATAACCGAACGAGAGAGAGGCCTCGCCCTTTGGCGGAACCCATGCCTGGGCTCGCGCGAACGACGAAACGAAGAGACCCACGGCCAAGAACGCGGGGAAGCTCCGTCGCGGGGATACCTGTCTTCGGGCCCGCATGCAGTTTCTCTCAGGGACCGGGGGCGCAGACCGCGGCGACGCCCGCGCGGCGGCTCTTCATGGTCTCGTCCACGACGATCAGGAGATCGCGGCTCTTCGCGGAGGGACGGACCATGCAATTCGCTTCCTTCTCGGCCGCGGTGAGCTCCGCGGGCGTGGGCTTGTACAGGAGCGGGAGGACGACCGGCTTCGACGTAGACGCGCTGGCCTCCTTGCGAAGCGCGGGCGCGTCGGTCACGTCGGTCAGAACGAGGTCGTACTTGCCCGAAGAAATCGCCTTGTGAACTTCCGCCTCGCTCTCAGCCACGAAAGGCTTGTGACCGGCCGCCCGAAGCGTCGCCTCCAGCCGGAACTCCTTCTCCGCCGCCGGGACACGGGAGTTCGGGTTCGAGAAGATCAGGATCGAGGACGGAAACTGAGACCGCGCCACCCGTGCGCCGCGGCCGAGCAGGACGAACTTGTCCCCGCAGGCGGAGGCGACGCCGGTAGCGATGACCCCCGTTCCGGCAACGAGCATCGCTGCGAGAAGGACCTGTTTGCGCATTGCGATCTCCTTATGAAACTGGGTAAGTAGATCCCTCAATCGGTGCCCCGTCAAATAGAACTTTGATCAGAGAGCCATCAGATCCGATCAAGCCGCCCGATTCGCTTTCACTTCCACCAGTTCTTCCCCACGTTCGCCACCGTCAGCGGCCCCGAATCCCGGGGAACGTGTAGGCATAGAACTGCCCGTCCGGCGTGATCCGTACTCCCCTTGGGTCCGGCCCGAACTCGAGAGCGACTAGCGGCGCGGGATCGCGCAGCCGAACGCTTTCGTCTCGGCCGGATGGATCGGCTTTCCCTGGAGGAGCGCGTCGATCGCCGATTTCAAGTCCGGCGCCGAGATCTTGGCCGCGATTCGGCCGTGGTAGCGCAGCGTTCCGCTCGAGTCGAAGAGGAACGCCTCGGGAGTACGCCGCGCGTCCAGCAAGTCGGCGATGCGGCTTTCGGGATCCTTGAGGATGTCGAAGGCATGGCCGTGGTCGCGGGCGTGGGCTCTGGCCTCTTCGGCGGTCTCAAGCTTCCCCGAGTTCACTCCGACGAACACGACGCCCTTCTTTCCGAACTCCCCTGCCATGTCCCGAATGAGGTCGTTGTAGTAGTTGGAGTACGGGCAGATCGTCGAGATGAACAGGACCACGATGGCGCTGTGTGTCTTCTCGGCTTCAGCCAGGGAGAAACGCCGTCCCTCCAGAGTCGTCATCGCGAAATCCGGCGCGATGGCGCCGATCTCGAGGGCGTGGAGACTTGCGGGAGCCGTCGCCCGGATTCCCGCGGAGATAACGGTGAAGAGAAGGAGGCTTTTCCTCATGGCGTCTCCGCCGCTCCCACGCGCCGGTCCGGAAAGTAGCGCCGGATTATCTGCTGCGGCGAGAAGCTCCAGCCCACGCCGAAGCTGAGGGAATAGGCGATCTTGTGTCCGGAGCGGCCCTGCACTTGCCGCATGTAGGCGGCGTAGATCTCCGTGGATCCGGTCAGCACGTAGGACAGCCCACCGCCCAGGCTGATTCCCGAGCTATGGGCGAGTTGATCGTGGTGTTGACGGATCTCCAATGGGGCTTGCCTCAATAGGTCGCTGTTGTAGAAGACCAACCCACCGTGTGTGTAGTTGCCGGTCCCGATACCACGGACGCTCAGAGACGGAGTCACGAAATAGCCGATCTCGACGAGGATGTCGCTTCGATCGTGATGGACCCCGAGAACGCGCTCGACGAAGGCGTACGAATACGTGGCCTCGACGTAGCTCCCGGGCAGGATTCGGTCGAGGCGTCCGCCGAAGCTCAGGCCCAGCAGATATTCGTGGAGATCTCGGCCCGCGGCGGAGTGGGCCCAATACTCGTACGAGTGGCTGGGAATCACCGCTGCGGCGAACGGCGCCACCGCGAGCGGCCCCCGAAGCGCCTGGTAACGGAGGTTAATCGTGTAGTCCTGGAACATCCCGTGGTATTGGCCATCATCGAGGAACCGAAATCCTTCGACCCTGTTCCTGTTAAACGGGTTGTGCGCGTTCTCGCCCTCGTACTTGCTGACGACGAACGGGATACCGACGGACAAGGCGAGGCGGTCGGTCAGCCCATAGCCGAGCTGCATCCCAACGCTCTGCGCGCGGATGTGTCCGTAGTCGATTTGAACCTGATCGCCCGGATGCGCGTCGTTTCCGAAGTAGTGCCTGTCGGAAAAGACGTTCCCGTAGCCGAGCGAAAACCACGCCTCGCCCTGGGGAGGCAGCCACGCCTGCGCTACGGCCGGCGTCGAGGAGAGAACGGCGGCTGCCGCACAGGCAATCAGCGCGCGATGAACGGCGAAGACCGCTCTCCCATGGCGCATGCGGGCGCCCGTTACGGGGTGGTCTCGCAGATCGCGGCCAAGCCCTTCTTCCGGCTCTGCATGGTCTCCTCGACGACGAGCAGGAGATCGGCGCTCTTGTTCGACGCGCGGACCCGGCAGCTCGCCTCCTTCTCGGCGGCTGAGAGCTCCTCCGGGGTGGGCTTGTAAAGAAGCGGCAGGACGACGGGCTTTCCGGGCGCGCCCGCCGCCAGCCTGCGCAGCCCCGGCACGTCCGCGACGTCGCCCAGCACCAGATCGTAATTGCCGGAGGCCAGCGCCTTCGACACTGCGCTTTCGCTCTCGGCCACCTGCGACTTATGTCCCGCCGCCTTGAGCGTCGCGTCCACGTGAAATTCCTGCTCCGCAGCGGGGATCCGAGAAGTCGGATTCATGAAGATCAGAATCGAGGACGGGTATTTCGCCCGAGCCACCCGCGCGCCGCGGCCGAGCAGGACGAACTTGTCGCCACAGGCCGACGCGGCGTCCGCACCCAAGGCGAGTGCGCCCGCCGCCATGGCCGCAACCGCGAGCATCGTCTTGTTCATGAGTTCTCCTGTCGACCTCTCTAACGTGTCTACGCTTGAGAGGGAGCTCAGTCAAATAGGGTTTCGATCAGGAGTCCGTAAGACCCCCGAAGAGGTCGCTCATTTCCACCATCCCGTTCCAACGTCTGTGACGAGGAGTCGCGCCGAGGCGGCCCATAGAGTGTAGGCATAGAAGCGCCCGTCCGGCGTGACCCGCACGCCCTTTGGACCGGACCCGAATTCCAAGAAGCCCGCCGAGTCTGCGGGCGAGAACTCTTTCCATCGCTCTCGTTTGCCGGTCGCGAGGTCGACACGGTAAAGGACGAGAGGTGGCTCGGAGGAGCCTCGGACGAAGAGAGCCTTGCCGTCGCCGCTCCACTGGACGAGCGACTCCCCGGGCTCGACTCCGTCGATCGAGCGTGCGCGTCCCCCTCCCTCGACGGGAAAGATCAAAGGCAGGCCCTCCTCAGTCGATCCGGCGATCTCGCGCCCATCGGGCGAGACGAGCTCGGCTCGCAAGCCTTCATCGGCGAAGGGCATGGGCGCGCCCCCCGCGATGTCCTGGATGTAGGAGCGAGCGGTACGTCCCTTTTCTTCGGCGGCGAAGAGGATCCGACGCCCATCCGGAAAGAAGCTCGCCCAATGATACTGGACGACGTCTCCGCCCGGAAGCGCGCGTGTCGCCCCGGCCCCCGTCGGGAGAAGCACGAGGTGCGGAGCGGTGTCGGTCTGGACGACGAGCGCCCACTTTTCGTCGGGGGAAAGAGCGAGAGGCTTTCCTTCGCCAAGCATGGCGGGATCGGAGCCATCGGTGTTTCGGAGGAACGTCACGAAATGCCTCGACCCCTCCTTTGATGGCTCGAAGAAAAGCAACTTCCGACCGTCGACCGAGAGGTCTGCCGCTTCGGAGAAACCGAGCCAGGAAAGATTGCGCTCCTTGGAATTTCCCGGGGTCAGCGCGAAAATATCCGCGCGCTTGTTGGCGAATACGCCGCCCAGGAACCGGCCGTCACGCGACACATCATCCAGGGCTGGCAGCCAGGAAGCCGACCGGACTTTACCGGACAGGGTGACGCCCTTGAATTCTCGTCCCCTCCCGACCAGGTTTCCGCCGAAGAACACCTCTTTCCCGTCGGGACTCCAGAGCGTGGAATCCACCGCGGACCATTCTTCGGTCAGATTCCGTTTGTGGCCAGACCGGTCCACGACGCATACGATCCCCTGCCGACTGTCGCGGTGAGGATGCTCGAGAAAAGCGACGAGGTCGCCTCTCGGAGAGACTCGGATACTGGCCAGCAATCCCTGAGTCTCGTAGAGCACTTTCCCGAGGGGGTACTCGATCCGGTATCGCCCATTCACAGCGTGGATCGCGGCGAGCTCCCTGCCGTCCGGCGACCAATCGGCCGAGCCCACGTCTTCGAGAACCTCTCGCGGAGCGCCACCCGCCAGCGGCACGTGGGCGAGCGTCCCGAAGCAGGGATCCCAGCGATTCTCACATCCAAGCGAGATCGCCATCTCGCCGGTCGAAGACACGGCCAAGATTCCAGCCGGAAAGATGCCGAGAGTGCGTGATTCGGCGCTGTCCGCGCGCGTCGTGAAGATCTCGCTGGGCTTGCCGTCCCAGGCCGCCGAATACACGATGGTCTGACCGTCGGGAGCGAAGCGCGCCCCGGTCAGGTAGCCCCGGCGAAAGGTCAGCGCTCGCGGGATCGTGGGCGGGGTTTCTCGGTCGCGGCGCGCCCGGAGCCGATCGCCGGCGAGGAACGAAAGGACTGCGGCGCCCGCAACGGCGAGAACCGCGCCTGCGATGATGAAGCGCTCCCGACGCCGTCGGCGAGAGGGCGGTTGTTCGCCGGCGATGCCAACCGAGATCCCCGAGGGGTGGTCGCGCATTGAAGCCAGATCCCGCGCCAGGTCTTTGGTCGAGCCGTACCGTTCCTCGGGATCTTTGGCCAGGCACCGCTCCACCAGCCAGACGAGGTTGGTCGGCGTCTTCGGCGCGGCTGACGCCAGCGGCTCCGGCTCCTCCTGGATGACCGCCGACAGGGTTTGCACGGGGGTCCGCCGCTCGAAGGCGCGCCGGCCGGAGGCCATTTCGTAAAGAATCGCGCCCATGGCGAACTGATCCGACCGGAAGTCCACCGGCTCGCCGCTGGCCTGCTCGGGAGACATGTAGCCGACCGTCCCGAGAACGGTGCCTTCCTCCGTGCCCCGCGTCATCGTCGGAAGGTTTGTGCCTCCAGAGCTTTCGAAGCTGGAGGGCATCAGCTTGGCCAGGCCGAAATCCAGGATCTTGACGAACCCATCCCGGTTGATCATCAGATTTTCGGGCTTCAAGTCGCGGTGCACGATCCCGGCGGCGTGGGCCTTGGCCAGGCCATCCGCTACCTGCGCGCCGATGCCGAGGAGCTTTCGCTGCGGAACGGGTCCGCCCACCAGCAGATCCCGGAGCGTCCTTCCCTCCACCAGCTCCATGACGATGAAGGTCGTCGCGCCGACGGATTCGATGCCGTAGATCGAGACGATGTTGGGATGGTTCAGGGCCGAGGCCGTGCGCGCCTCCTTCTCGAACCGCTGGAGGCGTGCGATGTCGGAAGCGAGGCTCTCCGGGAGCACCTTGATCGCCACCTCGCGAGACAACTTCGTATCCCGCGCGCGGTAGACCTCTCCCATTCCGCCCGCGCCCAACGGACCGAGAATCTCGTAGGAGCCCAGCCGCGTCCCCGCAGCCAGCGTCATTGCGGTTCCCTTCGGGAATGCGAGGAGGGCGCCGTCACTTCCACCAGGAGGGACCGACGTCGATCTGACGAAGGGTCTCCAGATCCGAGTAATAGGTGAATGCGTAGAACCGTCCGTCCGGCGTGACCCGAACGCCCGGGAGTCCGGATCCAAACTCGAGGAACCCGGTCAGATCGTGCGGGACGAGCTCCTTCCAACGCTCTCGCTTTCCCGTGACGAGGTCGATGCGGTAGAGCGTCAGGGGCATCTCCTCGGCTCCCCGAACGATGATCGACTTCCCGTCGGAGCTCCACTGCACGAGTTGGTCCGTCGGCTGGGCCCCCTCGATCGTCTTGGGCCTGCCCGTGCCGTCTGCTCGATAGATGAGTTGGAGACCCTCCGGAGTCGAGCCGGCGATCTCCTGGCCGTCGGGCGAAACGAGCCAGCCGCGCATTCCCTCTTCCTGGAACGGCTGCGGCGGACCTCCGGCCACGTTCTGTATGTAGGTCCGCGGCGGCTTTCCTCTCTCCTGCGCCGCGATCAGGATTCGCCGTCCGTCGGGGAAAAAGGAGGCCGCGTGGTATTGGACCACGCCGCCGCCGGGAAGGTTTCGGGGCTCTCCGGCTCCCGTCGGAAGCAGCGTCAGATGTGCGTCCGGACGGGTTTGGACCACGAGCGCGAATTCCAGATCCGGCGACAGCGCGAGCGCCTTGCCGTCGCCGAGCCGCTTGGCATCCGCGCCGACCGAAGACCGGAGATAGGTCGAGAAGACTTCGGCGCTCGCCCCGAGGCTGTCCTGGTACACGTTCATCAACATCTGCTTGCCGTCGCGCGAAAGGTCCGCCGCGGTGGAACCCTTGAGGTAGGAGTAGCTCACTTCCTTCGTTTCGCCGGGAAGAAGCGCGAGAACGTCCCGGCGAATGTTGACCATTCCCCCGGAATCCAGAAAGAGGCCCTGACGCGAGACGTCGTCGACCGACGGAATCCAGGGGGCGTTTCGGACTCGCCCGGCGAGGGTCGCGCCCTTGATCTCTTGTCGCCCGGCGCGCGATTGGTCAAAGAAGATCTCCTTTCCGTCGGGGCTCCAGAGCAGAGGACGCACTCTCGCCGGCTCGTGCGTGACGGTTCGCTTGTGCCCCGCGCGGTCGACGATGCTGACGAGCCCGATCCCGCTGTCGAAGTTGGAGTGGTCCAGAAACGCGACGAGGTTGCCGTCCGGCGAGACGCGCACGTTGGTCAAATAGCCGTCGGCCTGGTAGAGCACCTTGCCGATCGGGTATTCGAGACGGTAGCGGCCTTCGACGACGTGAATTGCGGCGAGCTCCTTCCCGTCGGGCGACCAGTCGGCCGAGCTCACGTTCTCCAGGATCTCCCGCGGAGCGCCTCCCGCGAGCGGCGCTCGGGCGAGCGTCCCGAAGCACGGCTCCCACATGTTTTCGCAACCGAGCGAAATCGCCATCTCCCCCTGGGAAGACACCGCCAGGATCCCCGCGGGGAAGATCCCGAGCGAGCGCGCGTCGGCGCTGCCGACCCTCGTCGTGAAGATTTCGCTCGGCTTGCCATCCCATGACGCGGAGTAGACGATCGTCTGCCCGTCGGGACCGAAGCGCACGCCGGTCAGATAGCCCCGTCGATACGTCAGGTCTGTGCGCGCCGGCGGCGCGGCTTCGCGATCTCGGCGCCACTGGAGCCTCTGGCCGATCCAAAACGAAAGTCCGGCCGCGGCGACGGCGGCCACGGAGACCGCCGCGAACCGACCGCGCGACGGCCGGAACGGGCGCGCGACCGGAGCGATTCCGCTCGAGACGGACATGCCGGATGCGTGATCGCGCAGCGCGGCCAGATCCCGGGCGAGGTCCTTGGTCGAGCCGTAGCGCTCGTCGGCATCCTTGGTCAGGCAGCGCTCGACGATCCATACGAGGTTGATCGGAGTCTTCGGCGCGGCCGAGGCCAGCGACTCCGGCTCGTCCTGGATGACGGCCGACAGCGTTTGCACCGGCGTCGGACGATCGAACGCGCGCTTGCCCGCGACCATCTCGTAGAGGATCGCGCCGAGCGCGAACTGATCGGACCGAAAGTCGACCGGGTTGCCGCTCGCCTGCTCCGGGGACATGTAGCCGACGGTGCCAAGAACGGTGCCCTCCTCGGTCCCGCGCGTCATCGTCGGGAGGTTCGTTTGCTCCGAGCTCTCGAAGCCGCCCGGGATGTGCTTGGCCAGGCCGAAGTCGAGGATCTTCACGAACCCGTCCTTGGTCACCATCAGGTTCTCGGGCTTCAGGTCGCGGTGCACGATCCCCGCCCCGTGCGCCTTCGCGATCCCATCCGCGATCTGGGAGGCCATCGACAGCAGCTTCTTGATCGGAACCGGCCCCTGGATCAACAGCTCACGAAGCGTCTTGCCCGAGACCAGCTCCATCGCGATGAAGGATGTGGAGTCGACCCGGCCGACCTCGTAGATCGTCACGATGTTGGGATGGTTCAATCCCGAGGCGGTGCGGGCCTCCTTCTCGAACCTCTCGAGACGGTGCGCGTCGGCCGACAGCTCCGACGGCAGTACCTTGATCGCGACCTCGCGCGACAGCTTCGTGTCCCGGGCGCGATACACCTCTCCCATGCCGCCCGCGCCCAACGGGCCGAGAATCTCGTAGGGGCCAAGCGTCGTTCCGGGGGCGAGCGTCATCGAGAGGCCCGCTCTTTCATGCTGGAGAGGGTCGATCCGGTCCGGCGCAAGACTCGGAACATCATGGACGCCGGACCGATCTTGAGCGCGTCTTTGTCGGCGAGCGCCGAAACAGCGCGGATCCGGTGACCTCGAAGGAAGGTGCCGTTCTTGCTCCCCAGGTCCTCCAGCGACGCGCCTTCCTCGTCGACGACGACGCGCGCGTGGCGGCGCGAGACCGATTCGTCGTCGATCCACACGACCGCGCTCTGATCACGCCCGATCAGGTTTTCTCCGGGATTGAGCGCGATCTCGCGCCGGCCCCAGATGAGGCGGTAGGCCGGAGTGTGGGCGGGCGCGGACCGCGGCGGCGCCTCGTCCCCTGCGGTCTCCGCGCAGAACGCATAACCGAATCTCGCGACCGTCCGGATGATTCGTGACCGTCGCGCCTCGTCGCCGAGGGCAGCACGCAGCTCGACCACGAGGTTTGCGAGGTTCGCCTCGGATACGAAAGTCGAAGGCCAGAGCTGCTCGTGGATTGCCTCCTTGGAAATCGCCTTCGGGCGCTCGCGGATCAGGATTTGGAGCAGTGCGAAGGCCTTCGGAGACAGCGAGATCACATCCCCATCCCTGGACACCTGTCGTGTGTCCGAGTCGAAGACGCAGGCCTCGAAGCTCAGTTTCATCGCGTTGTCTCGAGAGAAAAGCCGGAAAACGGACGGGAAACCCCGACGACTTCAGGCTATCGCGATCCCCATTGTAGCCATCAACGAAAGGGGGTCAGCCATGAAGGCTCGAATTGGAGTCCTGGTCGCCTCGATGTTCGCTCTGGTGTCTTGCGGGAAGGGGCCGACTCAGCCCGACACACGGGTGGATCCTGTTCCGTCGCCCGTTCCGACCGTCAGTCAGGGTGTGACGCCTCGCCCGACGACGACGCCGGTCGCCGTCCAGCCGACGCCCTGCAGGATTCAGAAGTACTGCAGCGGCGTCATGTAATGGCGAGCTCGCCGAGGAATCCGGCCACCGCGCTGCTGAAGGCCCGGGGTGCCTCCCGCTGGGGGAGGTGCCCCGCCTCCGGCAGGATAACCACCCGCGACTGCGGGATCCGCGACGAGACGTTGTCGGCTCCCCGGGAGGACAGCAGCCGGTCCTCTGCGCCCCAGACGATCAGCGTCGGAGTCCGAATCCGCTTCTCGAGCCCGGAATAGCGCGCGGGGTCGGATCGTATCGCCGCCAGGGCTGCGCGCCGGGTGCCCGGGATGGTCATCGGGAACCAGGCGTCCTCGATCGCCTCTTTCGTGACGCGGTCGGCCCGCGCGTACAGACGATGCCTCAGGCCGAAAGCCACGAAAGGGCGATTGGCCAGCGCCATCGCGATCTCTCCCAGGACCCGCGCCCGGAGCGCCCGGAATTGCAGAGGGATTTCGAATTCCGGCGTCGCGGGCGCAACGAGGACGAGCGCCTCGACGCGCTCGGGGTGTTCCGCGGCGATCAGCATCGCGACCGATCCACCGAGCGAATTCCCGACCAGCACGACTCGCCCGATTTTGCGAAAGTCGAGGAACTCGAGAAGCGCCGCCGCCTGGCCGCCGACGGTGTAGTCGAACGGCCTGGGACGATCCGAGCACCCGAATCCCGGCAGATCGACCGCGATCGCGGGCCGGCCCCCGGACGCCGGCGCGAGAACCTCCTTCCACGTGGCCGAAGAAGCAAGGACCCCGTGCACGTACACGAACGCCACGCCGCCGGTCCCCGCGGCTTCCCGCGAGCGCCATCGCACGCCGTGGACGATCGTGTCGCGCTCGCCCGGACCGGGCGGCGGGATGACTCCGCGCCTGCTCAAGAGAGAGCGATTATTCCCGATACACTGGCCGCGTGCCGACCTGGAAGTTGACGCTCGAGTACGACGGGACGCGGTACAGCGGCTGGCAGTCGCAGAAGAACACCGACCGGACGGTGCAGGGGCTGCTGCTGCGGGCGGCGCGGGAGCTGCTCGGCGAAGACGCGTCCGCCGGAGGCGCCGGCCGCACCGACGCGGGCGTCCACGCGCTGGCCCAGGTCGCACACCTCAAGGCGCGAAAAGCCCTCGCAGAGAAAGATCTCGTGTGGGGACTGAACGACAACCTCCCGCACGACATCAACGTCCTGTCCGCGGCGATCGCCGCTCCCGGCTTTCACGCCCGCCACGACGCCAAGCGCCGGACGTACCTCTATCGCGTGTCGCGGCGGCGCACGGCGTTCGAAAAGCGCTTCGTCTGGTGGGTGCGCGACCGGTTGGACGCGGCCGCCATGCGCCGCGCCGCCACGCTCTTCGAGGGCCGTCACGACTTTGCGTCGTTCTGCGAGAACGCGGCGGGCCAGGAGTCGACCATCGTCGTCGTCGAGAAGAGCGAGATCCTCGACTCGGAGCATGAGATCCACTTCCGCCTCACGGCCTCGCACTTCCTCTGGAAGATGGTCCGGCGCCTGGCCGGGACTCTGGTCGAGGTCGGCCGCGGGAAACTCGATGCGGCCGGCGTCGAGAGGCTCCTCAGCGAGAAGTCGAACGCGCCCGCGAAGTGGACCGCGCCGCCGTCGGGGTTGTTCCTGGAGCGCGTGGACTACTGAACGCGTGATCCGGCCCGCCTCGAAAAGGCCGGACCTTCCCGAGGAATTGCCGACGACTCCAGGCCTCCTGACTGCATACCGTCGAGTCTTGGAGGTGAGCCATGAAATGTACAGCCTGGATTCCTTGCTCCACTGTCCTCGTTGTCGCAGGCGCTCTCGGATGCGGCGACAAGGCCTCGCCGACGGAGCCCGCGCGGGAGATGGCCGACATCGAGAAAGTCAATTCGCCGGAGACCGACTTCTCCGGGGCCTACAGCGGCACGATCACGTTCCACGCCTTCGAGTCGGACACCGAGGTGCTCCCCTGCGACGGGACGGCGTCGATCCGAGTCATCCTCCGCCGTCTCGGGTCTGCCGAAGGCCGCGCACTACGTGGTCGCCCCCTACGGATCCGCCTCCCGCACGAAGACGTATCCCGGCGCCGACGGCTACTCGGGCGACGGGCTCGTGACGAAGGGCAAGGTTGGCGTCGACGCCAAGTGGCTTCCCAACGCGGGAACGGTCGTGGATGGGACGATCAATCCCGATTTCTCCAAGGTCGAGTCCGACGCCGCCCAGATCTCCGTCAACGAGCGGTTCGCGCTCTTCTACCCGGAGAAGCGCCCCTTCTTCCTCGAACACCTGGATCTTCTCCAGACTCCGATCCAGGCCGTCTACACGCGCACGATCACGTCGCCGCTGTGGGGGGCGCGCCTTACGGGCAAGGCGGGGGGACCGGCTTCACCGTGCTGGCGGGCGAGGATCGCGGGGGCGGAACCGTGGTCATCCCCGGCCCCGTTTTTTCGGATACGGCCCCTCAGGATTTCCAGTCCTTCGTGGGGATCGCGCGCGTCCGGCAGGACCTCGGGGCGTCCTACGGGGGACTGCTCCTCGCCGGCCGCGCGATCGAGGGCGGCGGGTACAACGGAGTCGTCGGCGGGGACTTCCAGTGGCGCCCCAACGACGCCGACCTGTTCACGGGCCAATACCTCTACAGCTTCACGCGAACGCCGGATCGCCCCGATCTCTCCGCAGCCTGGGTCGGCTCCCGCCTGTCGGGCTTCGGCTCGACGGTGCAGTGGACCCACTCGACCCAGCACTGGAACTGGCTCCTGTCGCACACCGACTTCGCCTCGGGATTCCGCGACGACGAGGGATTCGTGCCCCAGGTCGGATACCGCAACGAAACCGCGAATCTCTCCTACCGGTTCTTCACGACGGGCTTCTTCTCGAGGGTCCGGCCGATCATGGGGGTCGGCTACACGACCGCGCGCGACGGAGCCCTCCTCACGCGCCTCTACGCGCCCGGCCTGAACATCCAGGCGCGGTGGAACCTCCGGGGGAAAGTCACGTACGCGATCGACGCGGTGCAGATCGACGGGAGGCTCCTCGAGTTCAATCATCTGACTTGGACCCTCGGGAGCTCTCCATCGCGCCTGGTTCCGAGCGTGACGGTCTCCGGGGACGTCGGAGAACAGGCGGACGTGGAGAACGTGCGCGTGGGGACGGGTGCCACGCTGACCGTCACCGCCCTGGTGCGGCCGACCGATCACCTGGGCCTCGACCTGCGGGCGGAGCGGCGCTGGATCGACGAAACGGTCGGCGGGGTCTCCGGGCGGCTGTTCACGGCCGACGTCGCGCGCGTCAAGGCGACCTACGTCTTCAACTCGCGCATGCTCGTACGACTGATCGGGCAATACCTCCGAACGGAGCGGGACCCCTCGCTCTGGATCGCTCCCGTCTCGAACCGCGACGGCTCGTTCTCCGGATCGGCGCTCTTCTCCTACAAGCTGAACTGGCAGACCGTGCTGTTCGCCGGCTACGGCGACAATCGGACGCTCGATGAGGGCGGCGGCTGGCTCCGCGCCGACCGTCAGCTCTTCCTCAAGATCTCCTACGCGTTCCAGGAGTGAGCCGGCGGCGGCCGCGCGCGGCGCGGAGCGATTGCCCCCCTCATCGAACCGTCTTCGTCGTCGAGAGGCTGCCGGGCGGCGCCCGGAAGATCAGGCGGACGAGGCCGAGGCGAATCGAGTCGCCGTCGGAGAGCGGGGCCGGCTCCGTCAACCGCGTCTCTCCGACAAACGTTCCGTTCTTGCTGTCGAGGTCCTCGAGGGTGGCCTCGTCC
>JBBRFL010000035.1:0-35527 GCA_038224325.1 Thermoanaerobaculia bacterium
TAGATGCCGGGCTCGATCGTGAACACCATCCCCGCCGCGAGGACTCGGGACTTGCCCGGGGTCCCATAGGAGCCGACGTCGTGGACGTCCAGCCCCACCCAGTGGGAGACGCCGTGGAGCGTGAGCTTGCGCTGCGCCGAGCTCTTCAGGATCTCCGCCGCGTCGCCGGACAGCAGGCCGAGCTTCAGCAGCCCCTCGGTCTGGACCTGCGCGGCCTTCTTCTCGACGTCCTCGTGCGTCGCGCCGGGCTTGACCAGCGCCAGCGCGGCCTTCTGCGCGGCGAGCACGATCTCGTAGATTGCGCGCTGCTCGGCGGAGAAGCGCCCGTTGACCGGATACGTCCGAGTGATGTCGGTGGCGTATTCGCCGTACTCGGCGCCCGAGTCGTTCAAGAGGAGCTCGCCGTCCTTCATCTGGCGGCTGCTCTGGTCGTAGTGGAGGATGCAGGAGTTCGGACCCGATCCCGCGATCGAGGGGTAGGCCATCCGCCGCGCGCCGTTCCGGTAACAGAATCCGTCGAGCGCCTGCTGGACCTCGAACTCGTACTTGCCGGGCGCCGCGACGCCCATCGCGAGCGCGTGGCCCCGGGCCGACATCTCCGCGGCGCGGCGCAGGAAGCGCAGGTCCTCGTCGTCCTTGATCAGGCGCATCTCGTGGATGATCGAGCGCGCGTCGACCAGCGTCGAGAGCGAGATGCCCCGTTCGGCCTTCAGCGGGTCGAACTCGGCGCGGAACTTCGTCGACCACGCCTCGTCGCCGCCGTCGTACAGGTACAGCTCCTCGACGCCCGCAAGGTAGCCGCCCGGCGTCATCGTCGCTCGGTCGAAACTCCGCATCTTCGCGGAGAAGTCCGCCAGCGGGAATGCGGCGTCGGCGCCGTACGCCTTCACGGCCTCGTCCGGCCCCACCCGCACGCCCTGCCACGCCTCGCGGCGCAGATCGCGAGGCCTCAGGAACAGGATGTAGCGAAGATGGTCGGGCGCGTTGGGCCGAAACACGGCCGTCACGTCGTCCTCCTCGATTCCCGTCAGGTAGTAGAAGTCGGAATCCTGTCTGTAGAGGTACTCGACGTCGTTGGTCATGGTCCGCAGGGGCGCCGAACGCAACACCGCGATCGAGTTGGCCGGCAGCATCGAAAGGAACCTCTCGCGCCGCGCTCGGAAGGCCGCGGGATCGGGGGTCAGGGGCGGGTAGTCGAGCGCGATCGCCGGGAGCGCGGGCAGGGAAGCGAGCAGGAAGAGAACCAGGAACCCCAATCGAGTTTTCACGCGGTGTCTCCTCTTGGAATCAGCGTTTCGCGATGAAGGACCAGGGCGCGGGCGTCGGAACGGCCGCCGCCCCGGGCGCGGCGCCGAACGGCAGGGGCCGGATGACCGCGTCGATGCGGTGGCGATGGGTCTTGAGGAGCCGGCGCACCGGGGTTCCCGCGGCCGCATTCTCCAGGATGTCGGCTCCGGACTCGTCGACCTTGGCGAGAAAGGCCTCCCAGACCGCCTCGGAGACGGGCATTCCCCGGAAGACGACGTTGGGAATCCGGTCGAGCTCGCGTTGAAGCAGGCCCAGCTTCTCCTTGAGCTCCTCTTCCTCGTGAAGCGGCTCGTCCTCGTAGGGCGTGTGCGGCTTGGGGATGAATGCGTTGACCGACGGCACCAGCTCGGCCACCCGGCCCAGGCGCTTGCCCTCGTCGACGGCGAGCTCGTGGAGGTCGGCGACCAGCCGCACGATATCCCGCACGTCCTCCTCGGTCTCCGTCGGCAGCCCGACCTGCAGGTAGAGCTTGAGGCGCGTGAATCCGTTCGCGAAGACCAGCCGCGCCTTCTCGCGCAGCATGGCGTCGGAAACCTTCTTGTTGATGTGCCGGCGGAGCCGCTCGTTGCCGGCCTCCGGAGCGATCGCGAGGGCCTTCTCGCCCTGCCGCGCGAGCACCTTCAGGATGGGCTCCTCGATCGCGTCGATCTTGATCGACGACAGGGCGATGTGGAACTTCAGCTCCGCCAGTCCCTCGAGGATCGGGATGATCTCGGGATGGTCGCAGACCGCGGTGGCGATCAGTCCCACGCGGCCCGTAAGGGGTCTCGCGGCGCGCGCCACCCGGAGGATCGAAGCGGCGGAGTACTGCTTGACCGGCGCCATCGCGTACGCCGCCCAGCAGAACCGGCACATCTCCGTACAGCCCCGCGAAATCTCGATCAGGAGCTTGTCGGCGAGCTCCGTGTGGGGAGTCAGGATGGTCGTGTGTGGAACCTCGAACTCGGGCGGGATCTCGCGGCGCGACATCGGCTGCTGGACCACGACGCGGGCGTTCTCGGCCGATTCGGCGCGCGGTCCCTGCACCGAGGGCACGAAGAATCCGGGCACGGCCGCCGCGCGCTCCAGGAACTCGTCGCGGTCGAGCCCGGCCTGGAGCAGCTCGGCGATCCTCGGCACGAGCCGCTCCCCGTCGCCGAGGGCGAACAGGTCCACGAACGGCGAGAGCGCGGCCGGATTCATCCGCGCGATGTCGCCGCCGACGAGCAGAATCGGGTGCCGCTCGTCCCGCTGCTCGCGCCGGAGCGGGATCCCGGCCGCGGCCAGCGTCCGGAGGATGTTGACGATGTCCATCTCCCACGACAGGGACCACGCGAGCAACCCGAAGTCCGACAGGGGCGCGCCGCTCTCGAAGGTGACCGCGGGCTCTCCCTCCTCGAAGAAGAACCGCTCGCAGGAGAGATCGGGGATTCGGTTGAACAGCCGATAGACCCACTGGAACCCGAGGTTGGACATCCCGACCTCGTAGGAGTTCGGGAAGCCGAGCGCGAGGCGGTAGCCCCCGAACCGGTTGGGCTCCTCCGTAAACCGCTCCAGGCGCGCGCGTTCCCTGTTCTTCGAAGAGGCTTTCATGCCGAACCGGGAATTATACCGGCTAGGGGCCGGAGGGTTCCGCCCTCAGGCGAAAGACGACCTTCATCGGATCCCGCACGGTGATGATCCCGAAGGACGGATCGTAAACGCCGTACTGCTTCCAGGAGAGCGGGAAGGATCCCTGCAGAAGGACGTGGTCGGGAAAAACGAGGACGTCCACGGGCAGTCGGACGGAGGCGGGCTTTCCGTGGATCGTGAGGTCGCCGATGACTTCCACCGTCAGGTGCTCCCCCGGCTTGAACCGCGAGAGATCCGCCGTCACCTGCTGCGCCTCGAAGACGACCTCGGGAAAGCGGTCGGTCTCGAGGACCTTCTCGCGCATCGTGCGGTCCCGGGAGGCATTGCCGGTGACCATGGTTCCCGCCTTCACCGAAACGCGCGCGCGGATGTCCCACTCGCCTCCTCCCGCGGGCACCGCCTCCACCGTGCCGGAGACGTCGGGCGCCCTTCCGTGCACCGTGTGGAGGGTCGCCGGGAGCTCCCAGGTGAGCTCCGAGCCGGCCGCCACCACGCGATAGCGGAGAGGCGTCGGATGCTGGGGAGACGCCTGCGCGGCCTGGAGTGCCAGCAGCGCGACTCCGGCGCGGAGCGCTCGCATGGGGCTATTTTAACGGTGCTCGACGCGCCGCCGGGAGCGGAGAGTGCCCGCGGCGAGATCGCCGGGCCGTGAGCCGCGCGGCGAGCCGCGCAGCAGAAAGACCCAGTCGCCCACGTTGGTTCCGGTCGAGCCCGTGACGAGGAGGCCGCCCAGCCGCGCGAAGAGGCCGTGCGTCGCGTGCCGGCGCAGAGCCGCCGACGCGTCGAGCCCGAGCCGGCGCGCCGTTTTCACGGTCCCCCCGTCCGCGAAGGCCCCCGCGGCGGTCGAGCTGCCGTCCTTTCCGTCGGAGCCGGCGGCGAGCCAGGCCGCGTCCGGAAAGCCCTCGAGCGCGATCGCCAGGGCGAGCGCGAGCTCCAGGCTCCGCCCGCCCCGGGCCGTAGCGGAGGACTTCCCGAGCGCGACGACCGTCTCCCCGCCCGCGAGCCACGCGGTCCCGGGAGCGAGAACGCGCGCGACTCGCGCGATGCGTCCGCCGGCCAACCGCGCCTCGCCGCCGAGCCGGCCCGCCGCGATCGCGACTCTCCAGCCCAGGCGCCGCGCCTCACGCGCCGCCGCGCGGAGTCCTTCCCCGTTGGATCCGGCGACGCGAACCACGTCTCCCCGTCTTCTCCGAACGGTCGGACCGGCGCCCACGAGCGCCGGCCGGTCTCCCGGGACATCGGAGAGCACGAGCGTGATGAGGCGCGCGCGCGTCGCCCGTCCGAGCCGTCCGCCCTTCACCGCCGAGAGCGAGGTCCTCAGCCGATTCACCGCCTCGATCGGAGCGCCCGAGCGGATGATCGAGTCGACCGCGCGCCGCTTCTCCGAAAGGGTCACGCCGGGTCGCGGCATGCACAACAGCGACGAGGCCCCGCCCGAGACCAGGCAGACGATCGCGTCCTTTGAGCCGAAGTCGCGAAAGAATCGCAGCGCCTCCCGCGCCGCGCGGACGCTCGCGCGGTCGGGCCGCGGGTGGGACGCGATCACGACGCGCGCCTTCGCGAGCCCGCGCCGCGAGTGGTCCGGCGGCAGGATCACCAGCGCCGGAGCGCCCGGGATCGTCCGCATGGCCGCGCGCGCCATGCCGGCGGCCGCCTTGCCGACCGCGAGGATCCCGACCCGGCGGCGGCCCGCGAGCGCCTTTCGGACGGGCGCCCCTTCGAGCGCGCGGAGGACCGCGCCCTCCGGGTCGACCCCCGACAGTGCGGCCCGGTACAGCCGTTCCAGAAGCCGGCGTCCGGCGAGGGGCCCCATGCGGCCAGCCTAGATCCAAACCATTCCCCCTGTGGGAGAATACGAGCGCCATTCCGGCGGTTTCGGGGTGGCGGATTCCTATGAGCGCCAATCCCTCCATCAGCCCGATTTCCCGCCCGGACGAGATCGCCCCGGGCGACCACCACTGGACGAAGGTCTCCCGGGACCTGCGCCACCGTCTCAACACGGCCATTTCCCACGAGACCCTGAAGGAGCTCCACCACAAGAGTGCGGCCCGCCACGCCGCGGTCGCGATGCGGCAGTTCGCCCTCCTCCTCGCGGCGTCCGGGGCGGCCTGGCGGTTTCCGCAGCCCTGGATCTGGATCCCCGCCGCGCTGGTCTCGGGCTGGACCATCTTCAACTTCACGGTGTTGCTCCACGAGGCCGTCCACCACGCGATCTTCAACGGCCCGCGCCCCCGAGGGGACCGGATCCTGGGCCTCCTCTACGCGGTGCCCTCGGGCCTGTCGGCGCTCCAGTTCACGCGCTGGCATCTGACGCACCACGCGGAGCTCGGCGATCCCGAGGCCGATCCCAAGCGCCACTACCTCTCGCCGAAGATCAACCGGGCGTGGTTCAAGCTGCTCTACTTCACGCCGGCCCTCTTCCCGATCTACTTCCGCGCCGCGCGGCGGGAGACGGCCGGCTATCCGCCGGAGCTGCGGTCGCGGATCGCGCGGGAGCGTCTCGCGACGATCGCGTTTCACGTCGGGGTGATGGCGGCGATCCTCGCGGCGGGCGGTCCCGCGATCTTCGCGCGCGTCTATCTCGTGCCCGTCTTCCTGGTCTTCCCCATCGCCTTCGCGTTGAATCGGCTCGGGCAGCACTACGCGATCGACCCCTCGGATCCCGCCAAGTGGGGCTCGATCCTGAAGCCCAGCCGCTTCTGGGACTTCTGGTTCCTCTCCTCGGCGTATCACCTCGAGCACCACTATTTCCCGGGCGTGCCGTTCTACAACCTGCGCCGCCTCCACTTCGCGCTGCGGCCGTTCTTCGATTCGATCGGCTGGACGCCGACGACCTACGGACGGCTCTTTCGCGCCTGGATCTTCGAGAACCAGGCGCCCCACACCGACTGGCACCTCGCCGGCTGACGGGAAGGCCGAAGAGGCGAGAATGAAGAAAGACGGACGAGAACCGCTCTCCGATCCCCTCGGCGCGCCGGGCGCCGCTCCGGCGGACGCCGACGACATCAACCGCCTGATCCGCGAGCTCAACGAGGGGAGGCCATCCTCCGAGTCCACCGCCGCCGGCGTCTCGGGCGGATTCGATGAGCCGTCCGACGCCACGCGTCTCAACCGCTGGCTGGAAGAGCTCGTTCGGAGGAGCGGCAGCGATCTCCTCTTAGTCGCCGGCGCGCCGCCGTCCGTGCGGACCGACGGGAAGATCTCCCCGCTGTCGGAGCCGCCGCTCTCGGGCGACGAGATTGAGGAGGCGGTGCTCCCGGCGCTGCCGCAGCACGCCCGCGTCCTCTACCGGGAGAACCGGATCGCGGACGCGTCCCACCGGGTCCGCGGGCTGGGCCGCTTCCGCATCAACCTCCACCGCGAGCGCGGCCGCGCGGCGGCCACGGTGCGCGCCCTCCCCACGAATCCGCCGCGACTGGCCTCGCTCGCGCTGCCGCCCGGCACCGAGGCGCTGACGAAGCTGCCGCGCGGTCTCGTGCTGGTCGGCGGACCGACCGGCTCGGGCAAGACGACGACGCTCGCGGGCCTGGTCGAGGAGATCAATCGCCGCGATGCCCGCCACATCGTGACGATCGAGGATCCCGTCGAGTACGAGCATCCGCACCACTCGAGCCTGATCGAGCAGATCGAGATCGGGATCGACGCACCGGATTTTCCGACGGCTCTGCGCGCGGCTCTCCGGCAGGCGCCCGACGTCATCGTGGTCGGAGAGATGCGCGACCCGGAGACCATGCGCATCGCGCTCGCCGCGGCGGAGACCGGGCACCTCGTGTTCTCGACCGTGCATACGACCGATGTCGCCTCTACGGTCTCGCGCGTCGCGGACTCTTTTCCGCCGGAGCGCCAGAACACGATCCGCCAGGAGCTCTCGATGGCGCTGGCCGCGGTGTTGACGCAGACGCTGCTGCCGAAGAAGGGCGGCGGACGAGTGGTCGCGGCGGAGCTGCTGTGGATCAGCTACGGGGCCCGCCAGCACATTCGCAAGAACGCGCTCCAGCACCTTCACCAGGAGATCGCGATCACGAGGAAGCAGGGCTCGGTGACGCTCGAGGAGTCCCTCGCGAAGCTCGTGCGCGACGGGCTCGTCGATCTCGAGGAGGCCCGCGCCCGCGCCAATCACGCGGAGGAGTTCGAGAACTACCTCCGCGGAGCGTAGGGCGCCCCGTCTGATTTTAGGTTTTGGGTTTTAGATTTTGGATTTGAGATTCGACAGGTTTTCCCAAATCAAAATCAGAAATTCCTACACCTCTCTCCGAAACAGCACCTTCGTCAGCACGGCACACACGATCGTGAAGGTCGCGAGGAAGACCCAGTCCGCATAGACGGACGGCGGGCCGGCGCCGCGAAGCAGGAGGCTCCGCAGGGCCCGTAGCCCGTAGGTCAGCGGGTCCGCCGCCGAGATCCGGGCGAGCCAGTTCGGATAGGACTCGACGGGATACAGCGCGCCGGAGGGGAAGAACAGCAGCACGTTGATGATGCCGAACATCCCCCGCAGCAGGCTGGTGCTGCGCGCCCGCGCGAAGAGGAGGAACCAGAGCGCCGCGATCGAAAGCGCGGTCAGAAACACCGTCGCGACAGCGGCCAGAAGGCTCGCCGTGGAGACGAGCGGCAGCGGCGTGAAGAAGACCACGCAGACGAGCACCAACACCCCGGCGACCGAGGCGACCACCGCGCCGGCCAGCACGTTCCCCACCACCAGTGTGCCCGTCGAGATCGGGGTCACCAGATACCCCTCGTGGTACCCGAACATCCGGTCCTCCAGCACCTGCAGGCCGCCCGACACCATCGAGCCCATGAAGATCGCGAGGCACACGACCGCGGGCCCCAGGTACGTCAGGTAGTCCAGGTACGGGTACGCCTCGAGGCGGACCGACGGCGCCGCCTGGACGCCCGGCGGAGCGGCGACCTCCGTCCAGATCTGGCGCAGGGCCCCCTCGAGCGCCTCGAAGGAGAACCGGTCGGTGTTGTCGCCGATGAACGAGGGCGGCGGCCCCGACGGCGCCAGACCGAAGGGAAGCACCCACACCCCGCGATAGCGTCCCCGGCGCAGTCCGTCGAGCGCGGTCGCGCGATCCGCGACGAACTCGGCCACGACGAGCTGCCGTCCCGACTGGAGAGCCAGCACGCCGCGCCGGCACTCCGCCGAGAACGCGTTGCCCGCTTCGTCCACGACCGCCAGCGGAACGTCCTGCAGCTGGCGGTTCATCGCGTTGCCCAAAATCAGCAGGTAGACCACCGGAAAGACCATCGTCGAGACGAGGAGGACGGGCTGCCGCCACAGCGTCAGAAAGGCGCGTTGGCCGATCGCGAGCACTCCGAGGACCGCGAGGGCCACTCCGCGCGCCGCCGGCTTCGGCTTCGAGGTCGAACTCATGCGTCGCGCAGCGCCCGGCCCGTGTAGGCGAAGAAGACGTCCTCGAGCGTGACGAGCGCGATCTTGAGGTGGACGATGTGGTACCCGCGGTCCTCCAGAAGTCGCGCCGCGCGCCGGCCCGTGCCCTCGCCCGGCCGCGCGTCGAAGTGGACGAGCGTCGGCGTGACGAAACGCAGGTTGGTGGCGCCCACCGACGCCATCGAGAGCTCGTCATCATCCGTGATCTCGTGATCCGCCTCGAGCTCCACCTTCTCCCCCGAATCGAGCTTGCGCTTGAGCGAATCGGGAGAGTCCTCGCACAGGAGCTTTCCGCGATCCAGGATCGCGACGCGGTCGCAGAGGAAGTCCGCCTCCTCCATCGCGTGGGTCGTCAGGATGATCGCGAGATGCGGCTCGTGCTCGCGCAGCTGCCCGAACATGTCCCAGATCGCGCGGCGGCTCTGGGGATCCAGGCCTGTCGTCGGCTCGTCGAGGAACAGGACGGGAGGTGAGTGGAGCACGCCCCGCGCGATCTCGAGCCGGCGCCGCATGCCGCCGGAGAGCTGCCTCGCGACCTGGTCCCGGCGCTCCCACAGCCCGACCTGGTTCAGCCGGAGCTCGATCCGCTCGGACAGCTGCCGCCCGGAGAGGCCGTACATCTTGCCCTGCACCGACAGGTTCTCGCGCACCGTCAGGTTCTCGTCGGTCGTCTGGGCCTGCGACACGGTCCCGATCGAGCGGCGCACGGCGGACTTCTTCCGGACGATGTCGTGCCCCTGGATGTGCGCGGTGCCCGACGTCGGCGGCATGAGGGTCGTCAGCATGCGGATCAGGGTCGTCTTGCCGGCCCCGTTGGGGCCCAGGAGCCCGTAGATCTCCCCCTCGCGCACGGAGAAGGAGACCTCGTCGTCGGCGACGAATTCGCCGAAGCGTTTGGTCAGCCGTTCGACCTGGATCGGATGCGTCGAGCTCACGCCTTCGTCGGCCCGCTTCCGGCCTCGACGACGAACGTCTGGCCGGACACGACCGTGGCGTTGAGCGGCTGCAGCCGCACGGAGAACGTCTGCAGGTCCCGGCTCTGGAGTCCCCAGTTCTTGCGGGTCGCGAATTCGGAGCGCGGCTTGATCGAGACGATGCGCGCCTGAAAGCGCGCGTCCGGCCGCGCCTGCGGCCAGACCGCGACCGTCTTGCCCACGCCGAAGGAGGACAGCCGCTCCTCCGGAACCTCCACGCGCAGATAGGGCGTGTCGATCTGCAGCGTCACGATCGGTTGCCCGGGCTCGACCCACTCTCCGAGCCGGTGGTGGCGCGTCAACACCGTGCCGCCGGCGGAGGCCTTGAGCGTGCCCTCCTTCTCGAAGTGATGGATCTTGTCGCGCCGGACGGCCAGCGCCTCCTCCTCGGCGTCGAGCTGGCCCTTCTCGGTCTCGCGCGCGCGGATGTCCGCGGCGATCGCGTCGCGCTGGTGCTGCAGGCTCTCGAGATTCGCCGCCGGCGAGACGCCGTCCTTGACGAGGCGGCCGATGCGCTTCTCCTCGGAGGAGACGCCGGCGAACTGCGCCTTGAGCTTCTCGATCTCCTGCAGCCGCGTCAGGTTGCGCGCGTGGACCTGCGAGATCTGCCGCTCGATGTCCAGCGCATCCTCGGAGAGTCCCGGCTCCTCGAGCCGAGCGACCTCCTGGCCCGCCTGGATCGCCTCCCCCTCCTCCGGAATGCGAGTGGTCAGCCGGCCGCGCCGCGAGAACGACAGCGTGAGGCTCTGCTCCTCGGCGATCGCCAGGAGCCGCAATGGCTGCCCGCTGTCATTCTCCCGCCGCACGAGCTCGCCGTAGCCCCAGGCGCCGGCCAGCGCCACTCCCGCGGCCAGGACGACCCAGAGGGTCTTCTTCACTGAGCCCAAGCTTAAACCCGAATCCGTCGCCATCGCGCCGCGAGCGGTTGAACCAGTGCCGCGGAAAACGAGGTTTCGCGGCGGATGCGGGCGGCCACAAGGGCCGCCCCTACGACCGGGAAACGAAACCATCCTTCCGCGGCACTGGTTCTATGGCTCGCAACACGACCAAGTTTCGCGAGCCAGGGCGAACGAAACGACTCGCGTTGCGGGAGCCGGAGCGGAGCGACGGGGCCAGGGCCGCGGTCGAGCCCGCATCCGGGCGAGCCGAGGCCCGGTGCGCCCTCCGGGCGTAGGCCCCCGAGCGCAGCGGAGGCGACGTGGTAACGTCCGCCCTCGCCGGCGAGCCCGTCGGCCCACGCGGAGGCTTCGACACGATGGCGGACGAGACCCCCATTACCGTTGCGCGCGGCGACGGCATCGGCCCCGAGATCATGGCGGCGACGCTGCGGATCCTGTCGGAGAGCGGCGCGCGGCTGGCCATCGAAGAGATTGACATCGGCGAGAAGGTCTACCTCGCGGGCCACGCCTCGGGCATCGCTCCGTCGGCCTGGGAGTCGCTGCGGCGCACCCGGGTCTTCCTGAAGGCCCCGATCACGACGCCGCAGGGCGGGGGCTTCAAGAGCCTCAACGTCACGACCCGCAAGACCCTGGGCCTCTACGCCAACGTCCGCCCCTGCGCCTCGTACCATCCCTACGTCGCCACCAAGCACCCGGTCATGGACCTCGTGACCGTGCGCGAGAACGAGGAGGACCTCTACGCCGGAGTCGAGTACCGCCTGTCGCCTGACGTGTACCAGAGCCTCAAGCTGATCACGCGGCCGGGCTCGGAGAAGATCTGCCGCTACGCCTTCGAGTACGCGCGGCGCAACGCTCGCAAGAAGGTCACGTGCTTCACCAAAGACAACATCATGAAGTTCACGGACGGCATCTTCCACAAGGTCTTCGACGAGATCGCGGCTCTCTATCCGGACATCCAGAGCGAGCACTGGATCGTGGACATCGGCGCGGCCAAGCTCGCGGACTCGCCGGAGGTCTTCGACGTCCTCGTCATGCCCAACCTCTACGGCGACATCCTCTCCGACGTCGCGGCCCAGATCGCCGGCTCCGTGGGGCTGGCGGGCTCCGCCAACATCGGCGACAGCTGTGCGATGTTCGAGGCGATCCACGGCTCCGCCCCGCGGCGGGCCGGGCAGAACCTGGCGAATCCCTCGGGACTTCTGATGGGGGCCGTGATGATGCTCGTCCACATCGGCCAGCCCGAGGCGGCCGGCCGGGTCCACAACGCCTGGCTGCGGACGCTCGAGGACGGAATCCACACCTACGACGTCTACAAGGAAGGCGTCAGCCGGGAGAAGGTCGGCACGAAGGAGTTCGCGGCGGCCGTCGTCGCCCGGCTCGGCCAGATTCCGCAGAAGCTGAAGCCCAGGACGTACGCGCTGCCCGGGCCCCCCTCCGTCCCGCCCGTCTCTCCGCCGCAAGTCCGGGCGAAGCAGGAGACCGTCGGCGTGGACGTGTACGTCGGGTGGAACCCCGACAGCGACGGCCTGGCCGCCCGCCTCCAGCCTCTGGCGGCGCCGGAGTTTCGCCTCACGATGGTGACCTCGCGCGGGATGAAGGTCTGGCCCGACGGCAAGCCGGAGACCTACCGCGGGGACCAGTACCGCACGCGCTTCATGGCTTCGAGCGGCGGGCTCGTGCGGCTCGAGGACATCGTCGCGCTGCTCTCTCGCATCACGGCCGGCGGCGTCCAGTTCATGAAGATCGAGAACCTTTCCAACTTCGACGGCGAGCGGGGGTACTCGCTCGGCCAGGGAGAATGACGATGACCGATCCGTCACCGAAGCCCCTCGTCGGAATCCTCATGGGATCCAAGTCCGATTGGGAAATCATGAGGAACGTCTCGGAAACTCTGGAGAAATTCGGAGTCGCAAGCGAGAGCCGCGTCCTCTCCGCGCATCGGACGCCGCGGGAGACGTCCGAGTACGCGACGGCCGCGGCCGGGCGCGGGATCGAGGTGCTGATCGCGGGCGCGGGCGGCGCCGCGCACCTCGCCGGCGTCGTCGCCGCTCACACGATCCTGCCCGTCCTCGGCATTCCCATGGAGAGCGCGTCTCTCAAGGGACTGGACTCGCTCCTCTCGACCGTCCAGATGCCCGGCGGGATCCCGGTCGCCACCTTCGCGATCGGAAAGCCGGGCGCGGTCAACGCCGCGCTCTTCGCCGTCGCCGTTCTCGCCTCGAAGCGGCCGGACCTCGCGGAGCGGCTCGTCCGCTTCCGGTCCGAGCAGGCCGCGAAGATTTTGAAGGAGAAGCTGGACTAGCTTCGAGCGGCGAGTTTTCCTAGAATGGGGCGTCGCCGGCCCCGGCGAAGGAGGCTCTCCATGGATCTCGCGGAGTACTCGGATGCGGAGCTGCTCGAATCCGGGCGGGAGCTGGTCAAGATCGAACAGTGGGCGCGCGCGAAGGCGTTTCTCGCGGAGCATTTCGACCGGCACCTGGCGCGGGGCGACAACCTTCCGGCCTCGGCGCTCGCCAGCTTCGCTCTGGCGCTGGGCCACAACGGCGAGCTTCACCGCGGATTGGAGCTCTGCAAGCGAGCCCAGATCGCTGATTCCCGAGACTCGTACATCTCCTGGTGCCTGGCGAAGCTCCAGCTGCTGAACCGCAACCGCAAAGAGGCCATCGAGACCGTGGAACGGGGCCTGCGCGTGTCGCCGGGCAACTTCATCCTGCTGCGGATGCGCAAGACCCTCGGCGTGCGGCAGCCGCCGCCCCTGCCATTCCTCGACCGGAACCACGGGTTGAACGTCCGCCTGGGTCGCCTGATGCATCGCTTCAAGGGAACCGCCGCGGTCGCCTAGGCCGTGCCGACGGACGCCCCGAGCCGCCTTGACGCCGCGAGGCGTCTCCGATAAGGTGCGCCTCCTGCCGCGGGGTGGAGCAGCCTGGTAGCTCGTTGGGCTCATAACCCAAAGGTCGCAGGTTCAAATCCTGCCCCCGCAACCAAGCAAATCAAGGGGTTAGGTCGAAAGGCCTGACCCCTTTTTCCTCTAGGTCGAGCGAAAGGCGAGCGGTTCCCCGTCGAAACCTGCGAGGGGTCCGAAAATGCAAGGCGGAGAGCTGGCGCCGGGGCTTCGTCGCCCAAGTCCAAGACTGCCCCGAGTTCAAACTTAAGCAACTCCCACCATTCACGCGCCCTCGTATGGGCCGGATCTGTCGAGTTTGAATCCGCGCTGGTGGACTCGATTTCACCACCGAGTGCGGCCTTGCTCACGGTACGGACAAGACCACGGACATTCCGGGGCGGAGGGGCCCGGTCGGTCGGTCCCGCTTGATAAAGTGCGATAGGGCGCCGACCGATACGGCCGGCGACTCGACGGATTTAAAAGTGCGCCGATGAGGCTCAACGGCTACACCCCTGGCGCACTCGCACAGTTTTTCGATGCGTCGGACGGTTGGAATCCATCGGGGAGCCTACCCTTAGCATCCCGATAACCCCGGCCGGAAGGGCTCGAAAGTGAGAATGAAGCAATCCGCGAAGCCACGGCGTCACAACTGCAGAGGCTCGTCGCTGCGGCCAAAGAACGGCTACCGAAGTAGCGAAAGCCGGGAGACGGCTGTCGCGCGCACGCCACGGACCCCTCCATGATTTCGGTACGCGACGCGCTGGAACGACTTCGCGAGGGCAATCGGCGTTTCGCGTCGATCGCGTCCTCGTCGGAGGCGATCGTGAGCCAGAGCCGGCGCGTTGACCTCGTCGAGCGCCAGGAACCGTTCGCGATCGTCCTGGGGTGCTCCGACTCCCGTGTACCGGCCGAGATCGTCTTCGATCAGGGACTGGGCGATCTGTTCGTCATTCGGGTCGCCGGCAACATCGTCGCTCCCTCTCAGATCGGAAGCGTCGAATTCGCGGCGGCCCGGTTCGGCACACGCCTGGTGGTGGTCATGGGCCACTCCTCCTGCGGAGCCGTCGTCGCGACCCTCGAAGAGCTTCGCGGAACGCCGGGCAACCACTCGCGAAACCTTCGCGCCATCGTGGATCGGGTGCGGCCCTCAATCGAGGGCCTGGTCGCGGGCGTTGGGGCCTCCGAACCCGACGACCTCCTGCGCGATGCAGTCCGCGCCAACATCCGAGCCTCTGCGAATCACCTCCGGCATGGCTCTCCGTTGCTCGAGCGACTCATTCAGGAAGATGGCCTGACGGTGGTCGGCGCGGAGTACTCGCTGGAGAGCGGGCTCGTGGAATTCTTCGAAGGGATGGAGGGGGCCGGCTGACCGGCCATCCGGTCGACGTCCTTGCCCAGATTCTCTCGGCGCGAAGAATCGCCGCTCTCGAGGAATGGGAAGTGTGAATGGGTCGTCGCGCTGAATTCTTGGCGGATCGAAAAGGGCGCCTCCGGATTGGCGGCTTTCGCGGAGGACTCTCCGAAGCGGGGTGGCGCACTACGATGTCGGGCCCCAGGAAGGACCGCCGTCCGGGCGGCGGCGTCATGCACCACGTCCCCAGCGTTTACCCGATCGAGGGGAGGCGTGAGGTCAGACGTGTCGCGGCCGTCCGGCGACACGTCGAAGCTCTTCGTGTCGTATCCCGATCCGAGGTTCGTCAGCTGCCGGAGGCGGCCGGTCGCGAAACATAGCCGGCGAAGTCGGAATCGTAGTTCGTGGGATTCAATCGAAGACGACCTGGATGCCGATGTCGGGTCTCCCGTAATCGGCGGGCAGGGGCGGCAACGGTGATGAGACGAGGACGGCGCGCAGCGCCGCGCGGTCCACTAAGGGAACGCCGCTCGAGACGACGATGCGGGCGTTGGTAACAGTGCCGTCCCGCAGGATCTGGAAGTGGACCACGGGGTTGGTCACGACGGCCTTCGTGGGCTTGAACCAGTTCAATCCGAGAATCAGGACGAGTCGCTCTAGGTAGGCCGAGTACTTGAAGTCCGACTGATCGAGACTGAGGCCTCCGAGCGTCGCCGGGCCTCCGGCATAGTGCGTGCGCGTGATCGGCGGCGCGGTCCGGGTCACCCGGGGGGTAGTCGTATGAGCGGGACGCAATACTAAGGTGGGCATCAGCGTCTCGGATCTGGACCCCCCCGTCCCCTCGGCGGGCGTTGGAGGTACCGTGGCTTGGTGACGACTGAAACCACCTGAGAGCCTTGGAGCCGGCGTCGGTGTCCGGACCGGGGTTTGAGCCGACAGGGCTGCCGATACCAGCACGCCCAAGACCAGCCCCAAAATCCGGATTCTTGACATCCCAACTGTAAGACGGGGGTCGGGAAACGACGACCGGTGGTGGCGGTACGTTTGGGACCCTTTCGACGGGGAGGCTGGTTCTGATTCGACAGGAGGCACCGTCATCCGCCCGATCGCGAATGAGACCGGCTCGGCGAACCCTAGGGCGCCATGGGGGCCAGCCGTGACACCCCCGGGATAGGAGAACGCGCGGCCCGTGAACTCCGTAATATCGCCGGCCGTCGTGATCCGTCCGATACCAAACGTCTCAGTGAACCAAAGATTGCCGTCCGAGCCGCTCGTGATGCTCGTCGGATCGGGGTTGTAGCTTTGTATCGGAAACTCCGTAATGACTTGACCACCGGCAACGCTGGCAAGAGCCGCCACAAAAAGCGCTGAAACCAGCGCCGAAAACCGTTCGCGCCGCTCGGTCATGCCGAAATTCACATTCCGTAGATCCAGCTCCTCGCTACTCATCGTCGATCTCGGTTCCTACCAGTAACATCAATTCATTAGGGGCGCGGAGTTGCGGTTGGAACAGGCGTCTGGATCGGAATCTTGGGCGCGATCGGGCCCGGAGTCGGCGTTGGCGGCCCTTCGATTCCGTTTTCGCCGATATTCGCCTCGATCGGTGGATGGTCTCCCGTGATCAGAATCTGGCCGCCCTGATCCGATCCACTGATGGTCGCGTTGTTTCCACTGCACCCGCCAGCGGCGACGAGAAGCAGAACCGCAATCCCCAAGTGCCGAGTCGCCGATCTCATCGTCTCCCTCTTCTCCGACTGGTAAATTTGCCTCTCGTGGGGCGGGGACGAATCATGCATCGCCTCCCACGGATAAGAGAAGCGTCTGTCACGAAAGGTTACTCACGGACCCGGACTTGGTCGCCCGGGATCGGTTCGGTACGCACGACGGTAGGCACGACGGTAGGCACGACGCTATCTCGCCCGGCTGCCTCGAGATCGACCCCAACTTCGACCCGCTGCGCAAGAACCCCAGATTCCAGAAGCTCGTCGCGGGGAAGTGAGTAGGTTTCGGTCGAGCGGAAGTCGCGGCCGTTCTTCTTCACCTACCGCCGCATCCTCGCCCGGGCGCGGCTCTAAGCCTGAGGATTCCCCGCCGAGGCCGAGAAGCCGATCCGGTGCATGAGCACTCCGAAGCGGGGATCCGCGCGTAGCGGATCCGCCTTTGGCTCGACGAGCAGGAACGCAAGGCCCCAGGCCCGCTCTGTGAACGCCTTTTCGAGGAACGCAAAGGCCCGGTCCGTCTGACCGAGGGCCAGGTGAATCAAGGCGATATGAACGGCGGACACGTATCGCGCCGGCGAGGTCGCAGCCAGCTCAACGAGGATCGCCTCGGCCTCCGCCCCGTGCCCTGAGGCGGCGAGGCACTGGCCGAGCGAGGTGAGGTAGAAGGTCCCGCGGCCGGACAGACTCACCGCGCGCTGCGCCGCCTGGGTGGCTTCGGTCCACATCCCCTTCTGGAGATAGCACCAACTCAGAACGTTCTCCGCCGGGATGAAGGCCGGGTCCATCGCGAGGGTCTTGTGGAGTTGATCGATGGCCTCGTCGTTGCGGTGAGCCATGTGGAGGCCCCACGCTAGACTCGTCTTGCCGGGTAACAGGAGGGGATCGAGTTCGTCGGCGAGGTGAAGTTCTTCAAGCGCCTCATCTACGCGCCCCATGGCCGAGAGGTAGAGCCCGTAATATTGGTGCCCGCCCGCGTAGCCGGGGTTCGCCTCAGTCGCCAGCCGGTACTCCTTCTCGGCACTCGCCCAATTGCGCTCGAAGAAGAAGCAGGCGATGGCGCGCATGGCCCTCGCCTCGGCCAGGGAGTGATCGAGCTCCAGCGCTCGAGTTGCGGCCGCTTTCGCCTTCGGGAACGCTTCACCGGGAGGGAGGTGCGTATAGAAACCGAGGAAGTTGTAGGACTCCGCGATTCCGGCGTAGGGCAGGGCATACGCCGGGTCGAGCTCGATCGACTGCCGGAAGAGCGCCATCGCCTTGCGGAGACCCTCTACGGTTCGCTTGTCGCCATGGAACCGCCCCTGGATATAGAGACGGTAGGCCTCGGGACTCTGCGTGGCGCGGCGAGTGAGCCGTTCCTCCTCCTCGCTGGTGACGTGGAGCCGAAGCTTGTCCGAGATCTCCCCCGAGATTTCGTCCTCGATAGCCAGGATGTCGGAGAACTTTCGGTTGAAGTTCGCGCCCCAGACCTGAGATCCGTCGCTGACATCCGCGAGCTCGGTCTTGATGACGAGCCTATTCCCCTTGTGAAGAACGCGCCCCGTCAGGACGGCACGGACCTTCAGCTCCTTGCCCACAGCCCGTGGATCGATCTCCCGCCCCTTGTAGCGGGACAGAGTACTGCGCGCCATGACACGCAGGCGTCGCAGTCGCGACAGTCTGTGGATGATGCTCTCGGCGATGCCGTCGCACAGGTACTCGGCGTCGGGATCCCCGCTCACGTTCTCGAAGGGCAGGACCGCAATGGACTCCAGCGGGGGCCGAGGAAGACCGCTCGAGACGAGCCCGCCAGCCTCGTCTCCCTCCCTCGGCCTGGTCGAAGGTAGGGGTTCCGCTGTCGCCTGAAAGGCATAGCCGAACCGTTGCACGGTCCGAATGACATGAGACTGCCGGGCCACGTCGCCGAACGCGGTTCGCAGCTCGTTGACCAGATTCGCGAGGTTCGTCTCGGTGACAAAAGTGTTGGGCCACAACGCCTTATGAAGCTCTTCCTTCGACACCGCGTCCGGCCGGCGCAGCGCCAACAGCTCCAGTAGCTGAAACGCCTTCGGCGACAGGGGCATCTCTTCGGAGGCCCGAAAGACCTGCCGGGTGCCGAGATTCAGAACATATTCGCCAAAGCCGAGCCGCATTCGACTGAGCGAAACCCCACGAAACGCGGAAGTCGCGCTGAAGACTTCGCCCTCTCTAGGGAAGCATCTTAGCGAAAACGCGGGGCACGGTGCCCCCCGTGAAAGGAGAAGCATCATGAAACACAGTCAGACCCGGGTCTCTCTCTTTGCGCAAGTGGCGGTTCTGTCCGGCCTACTCGTGGGGCTCGCGCCCGCCGTCCGGGCCGACGATAAACATCCGACCGTGGCGTGCTCCAACCTGGTCCTGAACGGCTCCTACGGCTTCTACAGGACCGGCGTGGACGCGGACGGCCCGGGCGTCTCGATCGGCATCATCGTTTACGACGGTCATGGGAACGGAACCGTGAAACAGAGCATCAGCTTTGCTGGAGTGTTCGAGTTCGACCTGGTAGGCGAATTCACCTATCAGATCGACGACGACTGTACCGGCAAGGCGTTCAACGGGGACGGCGTAGAGACCACGCGAATCGTCGTCTTCGACGACGGGAAGGGCGTCTATTTGATGGGCGAGGGGGACGGAAGTGCGGTCATCGGCGTGGGATCCAGAATCCACGCGCCGGGCAGGCACGACAACTGATTACGGCACGCGCGGGCGGGGCTCGACCCCGCCCGCATCATCCGGCCCGGCGAAATCCTAGAAGACCTGTAAGCCGCCGTGAGGACTTGGGCCACCGCTGGACGACAGCATGGCGAGAACCCGGGAGGCGGCGCCCCGACGTCGGCCGGGAAACATCCCGAGACACGAGATGGGAAACGGATCGCGAGCGAAAGACAAACATCATCTCAGCATCGCGGCCTCGCTAATTCATCTCGCTCCTTGCGAGCGACGAGAGAGGAAGAAGCGAAATGAACAGTCGCGTCAGGATTGCCGTCGCTCTCGTGTGCCTTTGTCTGGTGGGGCCACTTGCGGCGCAAACGATCACGGAGTTTCCGCTTGGCACGAGCTCCAGCTACCCGTACACGATTGCGGCCGGCCCGGACGGCAACCTGTGGTTTACCGAGTACGTCGGCAACAAGATAGGCCGGATCACGACAGGTGGCGCCGTAACCGAGTTCCCGATTCCGACGGCCGACAGCGGCCCCACCGGGATCACAGTCGGCCCCGACGGCAACCTCTGGTTCACAGAATTCGAGGCTGGCAAGATCGGCCGAATCACGACAGCCGGCGTCGTCACCGAGTTTCGGACTCCGACAGCCAATAGCAGCCCCTACGGCATCGCGGCCGGCCCGGACGGAAGTCTGTGGTTCACCGACGGCGTAGGGGTCGCAAACGGCAACCTGATAGGACGGATCACAACGGCGGGTGTCATCACCGAGTTCTCCGTCGGCTATTGGGGCAACCCGCGCGCGATCACCGCCGGCGCGGACGGCAACCTCTGGTTCACAGAACTGGCCGGAAGCAAGATCGGCCGAATCACCACCACTGGCGTCATAACCGAGTTCCCGACGACGGGGGCGCCCAATGGCATCGCGGCAGGCTCGGACGGTAACCTCTGGTTCACCAACTTGGATGCCCTCAGTGTCAGCCGGATCACGACGGAAGGCGTCGTCACCGAGTTTCCGATGGTCTACGGCTTTTGGGCTTTGATCTCCGCCGGCGGAATCGCGGGTACCCCGGACGGCAACCTGTGGTTCACCGAGGTGGCCGCCAACAAGATCGGCCGGATCACTACGGCTGGAGTCATTACGGAGTTCTCCCTTCCGAGAGCCAGCTACCCGAATGGAGGCTACCCGCAAGGAATAGCACTTGGACCGGACGGCAATCTTTGGTTCACCGAATCCGATGCCATCGGTCGAATCACGACGAACCGCTGCGCGTCCGAGGCAACGATGCACTGCCTGGACATCGGCGAAGGCTCCCTGGACGTCGCCTCTGGCGCGGAGGGCCGTACCCGCATTCTCTCCTGGGACGCCGACCGGCTCTCGGTGCGAACACTCGACGCGCCGGGACTCTGGACACGCACTCCTTTTGAAGGGCCCTTCGCGGACTGGAACGCAACGGCGATTGCGGACGGCTCCGACGGGCTCTCCCGCGTTCTCTGGCAAAATCGGGACGGCCGCTTCGGCGTGGAATTCCTCGGCTCCACAGAAAGCGCCGCCGTTCGTTTCGCGGCGGAGCCCGGGTGGACCGCGATCGATGTCTCGGCCGGCGCCGACGGCAACACCCATTTGCTCCGAACGAGTGAGGACGGTAGGGCGCGCATCACGAGCGTCCAGGCATGGGGGCCGACGACCGAAGGTCCGACGTACGGGCCGTACGACGGCTGGTCGGCCCGCGCGATCGCCGACGGAAGCGACGGCGCGACCTGGGTACTCTGGCGGCGCGCGACAGGCGAGTCCGGGATCGCGCGCTACCGCGACGGCGTGGTCGAGGCCGCCTTTCGCTGGAGCGCGAATCCGGGCTGGACGGCCGAGGATGTCGCCGTCGGAAGCGACCAGCAGCCCCGAGTCCTCTGGACCAATGCGGACGGCAGGATGGAAGTCTCCACCGTCGGCCCGCAAGGCGAGCTGACCGCGATGCAGGCCTACGTCAATCCGGGATTCGAGGCTCGCCGCATCGCCTCTTCTCCCGACGGCTCCACGAGCGTGCTCTGGAACGCGGCGGATGGCGACGGGTTGCTCTGGTTTCTCAATTCCGACAACTTGCTCAATCCGGTTCCTCCTGGCCACCGCCCTCAGAGCTGAGGCGCGAATTTCGGATTCTTCGGATCGAGCAATGCGTGATCGTCCGCCCCCGTGCCGTAACCGAGCTGCGGGGGCGTGGCTTCGGCTTCGGCGCCGTCTTGTAGAGGTCCCCGCGCGAATCGAGGAGCTGAGCTAGCTCCCCGTTGAAGCCCGGTTCGGCACCGCGTGGCTTCCTTCCCCGCGATGGCGAAGTCGCTTGGCGACGGCATCTACGAGCCACGCCGCATCGGCGATCAGGATGAGATCGAAGATCGCCTGAAACATGTAGAGATGGCGCGGGAGGTCCCCGAGATAGTCCGCCAGTGAGCAGACGGCGAATTCGAGCGTCCCGATTAGGACCAGGAGCAGGATGCCCTCTCGAAACCGGCGGCCTTTCCAGGAAGAGGACCTCCACCCCCGGGCCGCGGCGGCCAGGTTCCCGGCGAAGAGGAGCGCGATGGTCAATAGTCCATGGGCGCCGAGTTTCATTCTCCATCGACTCCAGGTGCCCGAGTGCATGAACATCGATTTCGCGGGGGCCCCCGACGCGTGGCTGAAGTTCCCGAGGTTCGCCGGGCGGAGCCGGAACGCGGATCGACCGGCGCGCACGAATCGGTCGAGCAGCCGGGCCGGGCGAAGAACGTAGAAGCCGACCAGCTCTCGGTATCCGAATCGGTCGAAGAATTGCGCCCGGAAGTCGGGATGCTCGAGGGGCGCGTCCGAAAGATACGCGTGACGACCCGAATACCGAACGAGCGCGGGATCCAGCCCGAGCGCGCGCAGGTCGCCGGCCGGATCCGGCGAGCTCGGAAGGAGCTCCATGAACACCGTGTGATAGACGCCGACGTCGTGGATCGCTCGCACCGACGGACGCGCGTATAGCCACACGGCGAGCCCGCAGAGCGCCACCGCGAACACCACCGCCAGTCTCCGGGCCCTGACCGGGGAGACGGGACTCGATGCAAGCAGGATCCCCAGCACGGCCAGCAGCGGAGCCTGAAGACACTCCTGGGGCTTCGAGCCGACGAACCAGGCGGCGCTCAGGAAATAGGCGCACAGCTGTCCCGTGGTGACGCCACCCCTGCGAACGGCCAGCCCCGCGATCCCCGACAACATCAGGAACGAGAGGAGCGACGACGTCTGCCCGTAGAGTGAATGGAAGGCCGCGGTATAGCCGAGGTCCGTGAAGAAGAAAACGAGCATTCCGGCGGCCAGCCACCGGGACGACGGCGTCCGATCCCGGCAGGCCCGCAGGATGAGGGCCATTCCGAGAAGGAAGAGCAACGTGTGCAGGCCGCCGAGCACCCGAATGTCCAGGATGGGCCTCGACGACACGAGCCGCACTGCCAGTACCGATATTGCCGCCAGCGGCGTCTCGGAAGTGACATGAATGATGGGTCGCGGGCGCGGCTCGACGATCGAGAACTCGGTCAGCGCCCATCCGAAGTAGCGCTCGTCGAATCGGTCGGTGAGATATCCAAGGCCCACGGGCACCATGACGCGCTCGAAGTCTCCGTTGTTCGCCAAACCGATCACCGGCGGGACGAAGAGAGTGACTCCGATTCGGGTTGCCGCCAGAGCAGCGGCCGCGGCGACGATGAAGAGATTCCGGCTCATCGCGGACCGCAGGCTCACGGTCGCAGTCTCCTCCCCCAAAGCGGCGCAGCAGCCGAGGGCGAGTCCCCAAGGTCAGTCCTCGTCCAGATACTCCTGAGGCACATCGTCCTCCGGAACCTGACGCGTCCGAACGCCCCCTCGCCCTCGCCCTCGGGAGGGGTCCGGCGCATTCTCGACGCCGCCGACGATGCCCGCTTCGAACGCCTGGCCCTCCTCGAGCAGCTCCTCGACGCTCTCCGAATCCGCGAGCTGCCTTCTCGAGAGTCCCTCGGTGTCACCGGACTGGCCGCCCGCCTCCGGCCCCAGGCCCCGCCTGGTCGGCCGTGGCGGCCGCGAGGTGCGGGGGGAGCGGGGCCTGATGCGCCTCGGCGCTGGTGCCTTTCTCGTTTTCGCTGCAACGGATTTCTTGCTCGACGCCTTCTTGTTCTTGCCTCTCCGGGCGGCCGCCCGGGGCGAAGGCTTTCGCCCGGCGGCGCGCTTTCCCGTGCTGGCCATAGTGCGCTTGCCGCCGCCCTTCTTCTTCTTCTTCATCACCATGAAATGAACTCTACATCCACGCGACCGCTCGGAACGGATTGTTGAGCTGCTGTTCGACCCGCACCTGGCCGGCCTTTCCGATCGCGACGACGCAGATGACCGCCGCGATCCCGATCGTGATCCCGAGGACCGTCAGCAGGCTTCGCATCTTGTTGCGAAGCAACGCGACGAGCGCGGACCGAAGGAGGGCGGCGTAGTTCACGGCGGATCCGCGGGTTACTTCGGGCCCGGCGTCCTGGCCTTGTCTTTCGCCTGTTCTCGAGCCTCCGCCTTCGGGCTCTCGTGCTTCGAGGAGAGGACCTTTCCGTTACCCGCGTCGACCTGCACCTCCTGAATTCCGCTCTGGCCTTCGACCGCGATGTCGAAGGAGTAGACGAGGCAGCCGTGCTCCGCCTCGAGCTCCGCCTCTCTGACCGTCGCTCTCGAAGAATCCTTCAGGCTCGCCAGCGCCGTCTTTTGCGCGTCGTCCTGGCTGACCTTCGCCATGGCGGCGAGGTCCGCCTTGTTCGCGCCCTTCTTCGGACGAAGGCTGCACCTCGTGTCATGGGCGAGCATCGTGGAACCTGCGAGGACGAGCATGGCGAGCGAGAACACCGTTTTCGATTTCTTCATTTCGGACCTCCAGTTCGAATACTACAGTCGCGGTGTGAGCGGAGAAGCTGGTCGACGGACGCGAGCGGACGTACTTCGCCTACTTCTGGAACGACCTCGCCGCCGACAGGAACCACTCGATCCCGGAGGCGGACCGGGAGGCCTACATCGCCGCATGCTCGCGGCCCGGGCGGATGAGGGCGGGATGGGCCTACTTCGTCTCGTTCCAGAAGGCGGCGAAGGACTTCGCGGACCTTGCGAAGACGAAGCTCACGATGCCCGTCCTCTCGATCGGAGGCGACAAGTCCCTGGGGAAGGAGCTCGAAGAGCAGGCGCGGCGCGTCGGCAAGGCGTGACCGTCATCGTGCTGAAGGACGCCGGGCACTGGATCCTCGAGGAGAAGCCCGCCGCGACGACCGACGCCCTTCTGAAGTTTCTCTGACGCTCGCACGGAGCGAGACGCCTGCCTGCCCCATCGCGGCCGCCCCGGGCAATTTTTACGTCGGGGCCCATCGGTCTTCAGGCGGAGCGGCCATCCTTCCTCTCCATCCCAGAGGAGGTTCCCATGATGACCCAGAACTTCACGAAGCTCTCCGTCGGCTCGCTCGTCTCGATGTCGCGAACGGTGATTCGCTGCCCGCAATGCCGCCGGCACGGAGTTCTCGAGAGCCGGGACGACGGAACCCGCCGCTGCATCCACGTCGAGATCGCCACCAACGGCGGCTGGGTGTTCGACATCCCGGATCGCTGCGACTTCGCGGGGCCGCGCGACGGCGCCGCGACGAGGGCGATTCTGGGCCGGCGGGCCTGAGGCTATTCCGAGACCCGACCCGCGACGCTCGCGACGGTCGCGATCAGCTCGGAGGGGTCCACCGGCTTCGATAAGTGGACGCGGTAGCCCGCGCGCAGCGCGCGCACGCGGTCCTCGGAGCGCGCGAATGCGGTCAGGGCGATCGCCGGTAGATCGCCGCCGCGGCCCTGCCCCAGCGCGCGGACCATCCGAAGAAGCTCGAACCCGTCCGTACCCGGCATGCCGATGTCGCTGACGAGAACCTGCGGGCTCTCCGTCTCGATCAGGGCCAGGCCCTCCTCCGCGGACCCGGCGGTGGCCACTCGCGCGCCCGAATCCTCCAGGACGCGCCGGATCAGGTCGCGCGCGTCGGACTCGTCGTCGATCACGAGCACCGTGATCCCCGAGAGGTCGAACGCCGGAAGAGCCTGCGCACCCACGCGGGAGGCCGACGGGTGCAGACGCTCCCCCTCCGGGCGGTGAACCACCGTCAGGGGAAGGCGCACCGCCACCGTCGTTCCGCGACCCTCTCCGGGGCTGCTCACCCGGACCGTGCCCCCGTGGAGCTCGACCAGGTGCTTGACGATCGAAAGCCCGAGGCCGAGTCCTCCGCATTTCTTGGTGGTCGAGGAGTCGGCCTGGCGAAACCTCTCGAAGATGTGGTCGATGAAATCCGGCGCGATCCCGATGCCCGTGTCCGCGACGCTGATCTCGATGTGCGAGTTCACGCGCTCGAGCAGGACCTGGACCTTGCCCCCCTTCGGGGTGAACTTGATCGCATTGGACAGGAGGTTGCTGACGACCTGCTGCAGCCGGCCGGGGTCGCCGGAGATCGGGCCCGCCGCCGGGTCGAGGAACATCGCGATCGTGATGCCCTTGGCGTCCGCGGCGGGATGGAGGGTCTCGACGGCCAGCTCGATGAAGGGCGACGGCTGGATGGGCTGCACGTCGAGACGCATCTTGCCGGACGTGATCCGGCTCATGTCGAGGAGGTCCTCGATCAGCCGCGCCTGAACGCGGGCATTGCGTTCGATCGTCTCCAGCCCCTTCACCAGGTCTGCCGGGTCCTTCGGCCCCGTCCGGAGCACGTGGGACCATCCCACGATGGCGTTCAAGGGGGTACGAAGCTCGTGCGAGAGCGTGGCGAGAAACTCGTCCTTCATCTCGCTCATGCGCTCGGCCGCACTGCGGGCGCTTCGCTCGCTCTCGAGCAGCGCATTGCGCTCCTCGGCCGACTTCTGCGCGGCCTCGTAGAGCCGGGCGTTGTCGATCGCGATCCCCGCCTGGGCCGCGACGCCGAGCATCAGACGCTCCGCGCGGTCGGTGAAGACGCCGGGGGCGCGATGGCCGAAGAACAAGCCTCCGATCACCGCTCCCGAGCGGGACTTGACCGGGACGGCGAGATAGCTGCATACCGGCAGATTCCCCTTCGGCATCCCGTGATGCGGCGCCATGGTCCCGTACCGCGGATCCTTCGTGATGTCGTCGGACCGAACGACGCCGAGGCCCCGGAACGTCGCGTCGAACACGGGCGTGTTGCGGGGCAGCCCGAATCGCTCGAAGGCCTCCCGCGGCGCGCCGGACAGGGTGAAGAGGACGAACGATTCGCCCTTGTCATCGGTCACGTTGTAGAAGAACGCCCCGAACTCCGCGCCGGTCAGCTCCCGCCCGGAGTCCGTGACCTTCTGGACGACGGCCTGCAGGTCGAGCTCGGCGGCGATCGCCCTGCCCGTGTCGTTGAGCAGCTCGAGGACGCGGGTCTCGTCCCGGAGCGCCTCCCGCGCGCGGAGAAGCTCCGCGTCGGCTCGCTGGCGGGCGAGGAAGATGGCCTGTTCATTCTGCAGAGCGACGGAGCGAAGCAGGCTTTCTTCGTCGTCACCGACCGACACTAATCCCCTCCGAGAAGCTTCGCAGCAAGTTCGGTGCCGAGCACGCGAGCCCGGATCTTGGCGAACGCCTTGTCGCGCGTAGTGGACCGGTCGTCGGAGAACGGGGCAAAGCCGCAGTCGTCCGTCGTGCCGAGCTGGTCCGGCGGAATGTATCGCGCCGCCTCGAGCACCCGGTCCCTCACCTCCTCCGGCGTATCGACGTGAGGATCGATCGGCGCCACGACTCCCGCGAAGACGCGTTGCCCCGGCTTCAGGTACTTCCGGATCATCTTCAGGACCCGCTCGCGGTCCGGCTCCCCCGTGAGGGCGATGTAGAAGCTCCCCACCTGGAGCTCGAAAAGGCTCGGGAGGAGATCCGCGTAATCGACGTCGGCGCTGTGGGTGGAATCGAGATCGCCACCGGGGCACGTGTGCACGCCGAGACGAAGTCGCTCCTCCGGAGAGAAACGCGCCAACGCGAGATTGTTGAGGTCGATGAAGCTGTTGAGGAGATGGCCGGAGGGATCGATCTTGACCGCGAACCGGGCCTCGGTGAAATCGATCTGGACCTTGTATGCGCCCTTCGCCATGCAGCGCCTGATTTCCGCCTCGTGCTCGCGAAGCAGGTCCTCGATGAACTCCTCGCGCGGATATCCCTCGATGGGCTCCGCGGGATACATCAGGCTCAACGCGGAGGGGGAGATGACCGCCTGCTTCACCGGCCGGTGCGCGTACCGGAGAGTCGTGTCCAGGTACGCGTCCGCGTAGCGCCGGTATCGGAAGGGACCGGCCGTGATGCGAGGCATCCGGCGCACGTGCCCGGCGGCGAACGGAATCTTGAACCCGTCGGGAGCCGTGTTCGGGAGACCGTGGACGGAGTACGTCCAGAAGTTGTGGTATTTGCGCTGCTCCCCGTCGGTGATCACGGGAGAGCCCGTGGCCTCGAATCGCTCGACCGTGTCGCGGATGGCTTCCTCGTACAGCGGTTCCAGCCTCGGGTCGTCTCCTCCGAGCCGTTCGATCGCCGCGAGCAAATCCGGAGTGCGCGGAAGGCTGCCGATCGGCTCCGTCGGGATCGGCGGCATCGTCGGCATCGTCGGGGGCGAGCCGCCGGCCTTCCCTTCGTCTCGAGAATCGCCCATTGCGAGAGCCTATCCGAGGTCGAGCCTCGGACGCACCGGGGGTGATCCGGGAGGGCGGAGCCGGTCTCGTCGACCACCCGGCCCGCGACCGAGCCGGTTCCGGTTCCGGCGGGTTGACCGAACAAATGCGGGCCGAAGACGGCCAGTAGGGCCTAGATGGCCACGATTCGCAGACGCATGTATTCGATTCGTTGCCGGCGGTTCGCGGATTTGGCTCCGTCCGGCTCCGTCTCAGAAGGCGAACATCCCGACGGCCGCCCCGAACATCGCAAGCGTGATCGCGCCGACCACGACGCGTGACAACACCGGGCTCGGCTGGCCGTTCATCACCTTCCGGTCCGAGGCGGTCATCAGGATGCCCACGAGCAGGAAGGGGGCGAGCACCCCGTTGATCACCGCCGTCCAGAAGAGAGCCTTGACGGCGTTCAAGTTCGCGAAATCCATCGCGATGCCGAGCGCGGTCGAGAGGAGCACCACGCCGTAGAAATAGCGCGCGTTTCGGAGCTTCTGGTCGAGCCCCTGGCGCCAGCCGAACGTCTCGGCGAAGGCGTACGCGGCGGATCCGGAGAGGGTCGGGATCGCGAGAAGCCCGGTGCCAATCAGGCCGACCGTGTAGAGCATCGCCGCGAACCGGCCGGCCAGAGGCTTCAAGGCCTCCGCGGCCTGTCGGGACGTCTCGATGTTCGTGATGCCGTGGCGGTGGAGCGTCAGGGCGGTCGTGAGGATGATGAAGAACATGACGAGGTTCGAGAAGAAGGTCCCGAACCCGACGTCCAGCCGGCGCGTGGCGAGCTCCTGCGAGGTCGCGCCCTTGCGGCGAACGAGCATCCTCCGCCCCATCGCCTTCTCCTCCTCGACTTCCTGCGACGCCTGCCAGAAGAAGAGGTACGGGCTGATCGTCGTTCCCAGGATCGCGACCAGCGCGGCCCACCCCAGCTTTCCCGACGGAAGAGACGGGATCACCGCGTCGCGCGCCACGGAAGCCCAGTCCGGCCCGATGTGGACCGCCGTGATGACGTATGCGAAGAGGAAGAGCGCGAGCCACTTGAGGATGCTCGCGATCTGCTCGTACTTCAGCCGGACCGTCGCCCACGCGATCGCGCCGCCGAAGAGGACGACGAACCAGTGAGAGTTGACCCCCGTCAGCATCTCCGCCGCGTCCGACATGCCGAGCAGGTCCGCTCCGATGTTGATCGTGTTCGCGATGAGCAGCGCGATCGCCGCGACAACCAGCATCCAGCGCGGGAAACGCTTTCGCAGCGCGCCCGCGAGCCCCTGACCCGTCACCATTCCGATGCGCGCGCACATCATCTGGACCGTGGCCATGAACGGCCACGTGATCAGGGCGGTCCAGAGGAGAGAGGTGCCGAGCTGCGCGCCGGTCACCGAGTACGTGGCGATGCCGGACGGATCGTCGTCGGCCGCTCCGGTGATGACGCCGGGCCCGAGCGATCCGAAGAAGCGCCGCAGCGGGTTCTGCTTCGGGGCCTTCGTCTCCCGTTTCTTCGCCATTCCTCGCCCCTAGAACTCGGTGTGGAGTCTCAGGCCGAAGAGTCTTTTATGAGCCGTAGCGGCGAGGCGCTACACCGCTATGCCGCCGCCTAGTCCCTGGCCAGCAGAGCCCCGATCACCGCTCCCACGAGAATGCCCACGCCGAAAGTGCTCAAAGCGGTGCGCGTCGGGTTTTCCTCGGCCAGGGCCTGCGCGGCCGTCGAGATCCGCTTCCACGAATCCTCCGCCTTGCGTCCGATCTCCCGGCCCCGCGCCGCGGCGGACTCCGCGAATCCCTCGGCAATGGGAATCGCCTCGCCGTCTGCGCCGAGGAGAGGCTCCTTCTTCCGGGAATCTTCGGGCTTTTCCGATTTTTCCGAGGCTCCGAGCTGATAGCCGGAGGATTCGGGGCGCAGATTGGAGGTTTCCGGCCGGTTGTTCGAGCTCGGCTTCGAGGGATTCCGGCTCGGGTCACTGAAGGGCGGCTTGATCGTCGAGCTATCCATTGAAAACTCCATTCGCTAGATGAGGTTGCGTTTCGATTCCGCGACTCGTCCGACCGAACCCAGCCGATGCAATCCCTATGCCTCGCGGCTCAGGAGAGCCCCCCGGGCCACCAGTTCCACCGCCCCGCCAGTTTCAAGAGCGCCGGGCCGATGACCATGCGCACGGCGATGGCGTCGATCAAGACGGCGACGGAGAGAGCGAACCCGAGCATCTTGATGGGGAGGAACTTGCCGAGCGTGAAGCCGGCGAAGACGACGATCATGATCGCGGCGGCGCTGGTGATCACGGTGGCCGTTCTCGCGAGCCCCTCCGCGATTGCCGCCGATTCACCCAGGCCGCCCCGCCGCGCCTCCGCCACCCGGGCCACGAGGATGACCTCGTAGTCCATCGAGAGGCCGAAGACGATGCAGAACACCAGGACCGGAACGATGGGGAACACGCTGCCCGTGGGCCCCGTCAGACCCATCCAGTGGGCCCCGTGCCCCTCCTGGAACACCAGCACGAGCGCGCCGAAGGAGGCGCCCACGGAGAGGAGATTGAGCAGGACCGCCTTGATCGCCACGAGCAGCGAGCGGAATCCCGCGAACAGCGCGAGAAACGTGCAGCCGACCACCAGCAAGAGCACTCCGCGGAAGTGCACGGCCACCGTGTCCTCGTAGTCGGCGTCGAACGCGGGGCGTCCGCCGACTCGCATCGCCGTCCCGGCGAGCCCGCTCGCAGCGGGCGCGTTCCAGGCCCGCAGGTCGCGGGCCAGCCTCACCTGCTCGCGCGGCGTCAGTGTCGCGGCAGGCACGACCTCGAACAGGGCGGCGCTGCCGTCGACCGCGGCCAGGCTCCGGCGCACGGGTCGCGGGAGAAACGGCAGTCCCTTGACTCCGCCGCGCTTCTCCAGGATCGTCGGCAGGCACTGGACCGCCTCGACGCGGCGGTCCGCCCTCAGGCGATCGCGCATTCGGGTCGCGGCGCTCCATCCGGACTGGCTCTCGAGCGCGACCCCTCGAGGAAAGTCGAGCACTACGCGCAGCGTGTGGACGACGTTGGCCCGACCCATCGCATCGAGCCGGTGATACGCGCGGACGGACTCGGATCCCACGGGTAGCCAGTCGCCCGACGGGATCGAGGTGTCCAGGCGCCGTGCCTGAAATGCGAGGAGCAGCAGCGGGGTCGTCGTGAGGATCAGCGCGAGCACAGGGCGGGACGTAACGCGATGCCCCCATCGCCTCCAGCCCTCCGAGCCGCCCGACGGCGCCGACGCGCGCGGACGAATGCGCAGCGTGTCGATCCGCTTGCCGAGCAGCGAGAGCATCGCGGGCAGGAAGGTCACCGACAGCAGGAGGGAAAAAATCGTGACCAGGAGGCCGGCGACCCCGACCGATCGCAGCTCGGAGAGCGGAATCGTCAGGAGCGCCGCGAAGCTGATCGTCACGGGGAACGCCGACAGGAGGATCGTCCAGCCCGCGCGGCGTGCCGTCTCCACCGCCGCGGGACCGGGCCCGCGGCCCGACGCGAGCGACTCTCGAAAGCGGCTGACGGTCAAAAGTGCGTAGTCGATGCCGAGTCCCAGCCCGATCATCGACGCCAGGCTCTGGATCAGGATCGAGAGGGTGAATGCCCCCGTCAGCCACGCCACGACACCGAGGGAGAGGACGATCGACAGGATCCCGACGGCGAGCGGCAGCACCGAGGCCACGACGCTTCCGAACGCGAGCAGAAGGAGCAGCAGCGTCAGGGGCACCACCTTGATCTCCGCGGAGCGCGCATCCCCGGCGCTGACGCGCCGCAGGTCGAAATTCAGCGGCGCCTCTCCCGTCCACCCGATCCACGCGTCGGGATGCGAGCGCCGGAGCTCGACGAGCAGGGCGTCGCTCGCCTTGCGCAGCCCGGGAAGCAGCGCCTCGACGGGGCCGGACCCGGCGTCCAGCCCGACGAGCACGAAGTAGCCGCCGCCGCGTCCGACGAAGAGGGGATCGTCTTCGTTCAGGGAGGAGAGCACGCCGGCGACGCCGGGGACGCCGCGCAGGGCCCCGACGATCATCTCCAGGGGCGCTCGCGCCTCGGGGGAAGGCGGCGCGGGAAGCCCGTCGACGACGAGCAGGACCCGCTCCGTGAACGGGGACCGGAAGCGACTCTCGAGCTCGGCCCGCACAGCCTGCGCGTCGCCTCCCGGCATGCGCGCGGAGACCTCCAAGCGGGATTCGACGTTGCCCGCGGCCGGAGCGAGCGCGAGGAGCGCCGCTCCCCAGGCCGCGAGGATCGGCCATCGGTACCGCACGACCCCGGCCGGCCAGCCTCGCAACGCCGCGCGGAGAGGACCCGTTTTCCCCGGTCGAGCGGTCACGCGGGGGGTCATGGCATGGAGCCGCCGCGGTCGCCGTACAGACTCTGATAGCGGCGCATGAATCGCCGGTCGATCGCGTCCTTCAAGCGCCACGCCCACCGGCTCCAGGACACGACTGCCCCGTACCGGAGAAGGGCCCTCCCGTCCGCGGTGTTGAGGATCGAGAGGAAGCTCCTCTGGGGCGAATAGGACGGCGGGCCCGTCCCCTCGACCGCGGCGACCAGGCTCCTCCAGAGCACGGGCCCCTCGCGGACCGCGTACACGCCGGCCCGGGGAGTGCCGCGGCGGGACGCGAGGGTGGCGCAGTCGCCGGCCCCGAAGACGCGGGGGTCCGTCACGCTGCGCAGCGAATCGTCGACGAGCAGGTATCCGTCCTCCACTGCCAGCCCCGAACCCGCGAAGACCTCGGGGGGCGAGGGCCCGGTCACCCAGATGGTGAGATCCGAGGGGACAGCCCGCCCGTCGTCCAGCCGCACCGCGCTTTTATCGACCTCGGCGACGGACGCCCGGAGGAGGATCGAGAAGCCCTTGCGCTCCAGCACTCCCCGCGCGCGGCGCCGGAAACGGGGCGAATAACCGGCGAGAATTTCATCGCCACTCTCGAGAACGGTGACGCGCCCCGCCGTGCCCGCCCGCTCGAGCAGCGCGGCGGCCGCGCACGCGACCTCGACGCCCCCGGCGCCCGCGCCGACGACGACGACCCGCGCCGCGGCGCCGGAAGACGCGAGATCGGAGAGCGCGGCCCCCAGCGCGACCGCTCGCCCGATCGGCTTCACGCTCCACGCGTGCGCTCGGACGCCCGGCAGGGAGGCGCCGCGCGCGGCGGACCCGACGGCGAACGACACGAGGTCGTACGCGATCGGTTCGCCTCTCGCGAGCCGCAGCCGACGGAGATGCGGATCGATCGAGACGACCGCGTCTTCGACGAATTGCGCCCGGGCCCTTCCGGCGAGCGAGGCGAGATCGAAGGCGATCTCCCCCTCGCGGTACGCGCCGGCGAGAAAGCCGGGAACCATTCCCGAATAGTGCTGGCGGCGGGCGGCGGAGACGAGCGTCAGGGAGATTGCGGCGCTCGGGCTCTCGATCGCCCGGCGCAGGACCTCCAGGTGCGAGTGCCCGCCGCCGACCAGGACCACCCGCGCGGACCGCGGCGAGTCTCCGGGCGGATCGTCAGGCGGGCGGCTTGGCATTCCCGAGGCGCAGTACGACTCCGATCTCGGTGCCGTCTCCGGGCAGCGAGCCCTTCCGCAGCCGGAACCGCGTGGTCCCGCGCGCGTAGTCGCGCTCGGTGTAGCGGGCGTTGCCCACCTTGCTCCCGGGGCACGAGTAGAGGCAGGCGATACAGCCGGACTTCCACTCGGGGATGTTCGCCCGGTTCCCTCCCAGCCGCATCTCCAGCCCTCGGCCTCCGGAGTCCTCCAGCACGGCGGACAGAGGAACGAGCTCGACCCTACCCGGGAGCCGCAGAAGAATGTCCACGGGAGGGCCGGCGATCACCGTGTCCGGAGCGGGATTCTTGAAGTTCTTCCGCTCCTCCCAGGCGTCCATCGAAAGATTGTTCCCGGGACGCGCGTGGAGCGATTCGAGCGCGTCCAGGATCTGGACGTCCGTCACGTCCGCCTGCAGGAGGGCGGCGTGCGCGGAGCTCCCGCCCTTCCAGACGATCGCGTGGTAGCCCGGCATCGACCATCCGCCGTCGAACGGCCGGGAATTCACGGTCGCCCGGAACTCGACCTCCGCCGGGGGCCGGATCTCGATCCGGGCCGGGCTCGCGGGCCGTGGCGTCGTCGCGAGAACGAGAACGGCCGCGGCCGCGAGACCGAGGGCGGTCCACAGCGCGGCGCTCGAACGAACTTTCCTGCGACTATCCATCGGTCCCGTCGGACGTAGCATAGAGGAGATGGCTCGTCATCTGGTCCTCTTCGCGCGGGCGCCCGGACGGGAAGCCGCGGAGAAGGGATTTGCACGGCGCGATGCGGAGGTGTTCTTGGCCGAGCTGGCGAAAGACTGGTGGCGAGCCGCCGAGTGGCGAGAGCGCGCCTGGTCGTGGCCTCTCCCCCGGAGGACCGGCTCGCGTGGAGGCGCTGCCTCGGAGACGACCGCTCGCACATCTGGATCCGCCAGCGCGGGGCCTCCTGTCGGAGAGCGCCTGGAAAGCTACGGCCGCGCTGCCGCGGAGCTATGCGGGAACTCGGAGAGGCGACGGAATTCGGACGCGGGGAGGGGGGCCCCGCACCGCCCGAATTTCGGTAATATGCGCCGGGATACGAGAGCGCGATTTTCGTTTTCATGAGGGGGATTCGGGTGAAGAAGTCGGTGCTGTCTCTGACCGCTGCATCCGCAGTCGCCGGGCTCGCGCTCCTGACCGTTCCGGGTCGGGCCGCGGCGGGAGCTCCGGAGACGAAGTCCGCCTCGGAGCCGAAGTCCGGCGTCCCGCGCGGCCATTACCTCGTGACCATCCTCGGCTGCAACGACTGCCACACGCCGTGGAAGATGGGCCCGAAGGGCCCCGAGCAGGACATGACGAGGATGCTGTCCGGCCATCCCGAGAGCCTTACGATGCCGCCTCCGCCCAAGCCCGTCGGCCCCTGGAACGCTTCGATCGCGGCGCCCTTCACCGCCTTCGCGGGCCCCTGGGGAATCTCGTACGCCGCAAACCTGACTCCCGACCAGAATACAGGCTTGGGAGTCTGGACCGAGGACACGTTCGTCAAGGCGATCAAGTCGGGCAAGCACTTCGGCACCTCGCGCGAGATTCTTCCGCCGATGCCGTGGCCGGCCTATCGCAACATGTCGGAGAGCGACCTGAAGGCGATCTACGCGTACCTGCGCTCGATCCCTCCGATCGTCAACCACGTGCCGGATTCCGAGCCCGCTCCTCCGCCCCCGGGCGCGGCGCCGGCTCCTCGGAAGAACGCGGCGCCGACTCCTCCGAAGAACGCGGCGCCCGCTCCCCCAAAGAAGTAGAGGTTCGAGCCCGTCCGGCCGGAGGAGTCTCCGGAAGCGGCGCTCCGCCCGTGCGTGTGATAGCCTGCAGACACCGATTCCTCCTGCCGGACCGACTCCCCAAGACAGCGAGCGCCCGCGGCCGGTTTTCGGCAAAGAAAGTGGGTATCGCACACATGTCCAAGGCATCCAGCGTCCAAACGCAGTCCACAACCGCCTCCTCCCGATCCGGGAGGATCCTTCGCCACTGGACGACCAATGATCAGGTCCTGGTGGGGAAGGCGACGACGAGCGCGTCCCGGGCGGGGGACTGGGGGCTTGCCGACTCGCGCAAGCGCAACCTCATCGCGTCGAGGTTGAAGTCCCTCGCAGCCGGAACCGGGGAGAGATGACGCGCTCACTCCGGGCCCTCGCTCTCTAGAGCGCTTCCGAGCGAAACGAGCCGGACCTCCTTGACGAGAGTAGCCGCCGGCGCAGAAGGTTCCTTCTCTCACCCGTAGATCGCGCAGGGATGCGGCGCGCCCTGTTTTGTCCGTGGTAAGAAGGCGAGGATGCGAGTGACCCCCGGGCCGATTCGCGGAGAGCTCTTCTCCGCGGAGCATCTCGAAGAATTCGCGGCGGCACTCGCGGAGGAGCAACGCGTCCACTCCGGGAAGAGGCAGGGCCGGCGGCTCCTGCCGCGCCTCTCGGACAACGCGCGGGCCCTGCTGAAGGCCCAGCGGCTCATCGCGCACGCCAGCCAGGAGTCCCGCTCGATCTCCCCG
>JBBRFL010000036.1:0-34063 GCA_038224325.1 Thermoanaerobaculia bacterium
CTCGGGCGCGTAGCGGAAGAGAGAGCGATCTTCCGTGATGGGCTCCAGAAGGGACGCCGCCTCCGCCCGCTGCGCGTCGAGCACGCCGACGATGTCGCCGGCCCCCACGCGGTCGATGTACTTGAAGTAGTAGGGCGCGGCCTCGCCGGCCACCGGTCGTCCCGTCATCGGAACCCTCCTCTCCTCCCCGTGCCGCACCGGCCCGGCGTCACAGCATGCCGATCGCGCGGGAGGCCAGGATCGCGACGATTAGAAGCGAGATCACCGCCTGCGCCATGGAGAGCCCCTTGGCCCAGCGGGATAGAACGGCCGTGTCCGTCGGCGAGAACGCCGTGCTCGTGTTGAAGGCGATGAAGACGTAGTCGATGAATCGCGGCGACCAGTGCTCCGCGTCCTCGACCGGAGCCCCGTCCATCATCTGCGGAAAGAAGAAGGCACCGGAGCTGTGGCGGCGCCGCGCCTCGCGCCGGTGGGGGCCGCCGGCGTCCAGCCGCCAGTACCAGATCGCGAAGACGAGGATGTTGGTGACCCAGAGCGCGCCGGCCGAGCGCAGGAGCGACGTCGGAGACTCGCTGTGCGAGGGAATCCGCAGGATGAGGAGGACGAGCGAGCCCGCGAGCGCCAGGGTCATGATCCCGCTGACTGCGTAACCGAGGATCGCGTCGATGTCGTGCCGGCCCGCGCGGTGAGCCACGAGGGTCGGAACCAGGAGGATCCCGATGGGCGCCAGGAGCAGCCAGCGGGGCCCGAAGACCAGCGTGTGAGGCAGCGCGAACGAGATGCCGGCCCAGGCCACCAGCGCGACGAGCACGGGCCAGCGGGCTTCGGGGTTGGGCGTGGTGGAGGTCGGGGGGCTCTTCATCGGGGAGACATGGCTCGATCGGCGAATTGTAGCGTTGACGAACCGGCGCGGCTCCCCCGGAGGCGTTATTCTTCCCACGGATGCCGGCCCGTATCGGTTTTCGCCCATGACCCCACCTAGAGACGCCGCGCCCGTTCGGCCCGCAGGCTCCGGGCTCCTCGCGCGGACCGAGGAGACCTTTCGTCACCTCGTCGCGGGCGTCCAGGACTACGCGATCTTCCTGCTCGACCCCGAGGGCCATGTCGAGACCTGGAACGCGGGAGCCCGAAACATCAAGGGGTACGAGGCCGATGAGATCATCGGCAAGCACTTCTCGATCTTCTACACGCCCGACGCCAAGGAGACGAGGTGGCCTCAGCGCGAGCTCGTGCTCGCCACCCGCGAGGACCGTTGCGAGGACGAGGGTTGGCGCGTCCGCAAGGACGGCACCCAATTCTGGGCGAGCGTCTTGATCACCCCGCTGCGCGCCGAAGATGGAAGCGTCCGCGGATTCCTCAAGATCACGCGCGACTTGACCGAGCGCCGGCTGGCCGAGGAGACCCTGCGGCAGAGCGAGGAGCGCTTCCGCCTGCTGGTGGAGGGGGTGCGCGACTACGCGATCTTCGCGCTCACTCCGGAGGGACGGATCGCGAGCTGGAACGCCGGCGCGGAGCGGATCAAGGGATACGGCGCGGACGAGATCATCGGCGAGCACTTCTCCCGGTTCTACACGCCGGAGGCGATCGCCCAGGGGAAGCCCGAGTGGCACCTCCGAACGGCCATCGAGCACGGGAGCGTCGAGGACGAGGGCTGGAGAATCGCGAAGGACGGCCGGAGGTTCTGGGCGGCCACGGTGCTCACTGCGATCTTCGACCAGGAGGGGCGCCATCGGGGCTTCGCCAAGCTGACCCGTGACCTGACCGACCGCCGGCGGATCGACGAGCTCCAGGAGGCGGACCGGCTCAAGAACGAGTTCCTGGCCCTGCTGGCGCACGAGCTGCGGAATCCGCTCGCGCCCATCCGCAGCGCGGTGCACGTCCTCGGTCGGCCGGAGGCGTCCGCGGGAGAGATCGCGAGGGCCCGGGAGATCGCCGAGCGGCAGGTGCAGCACATGTCCCGGCTGCTGGACGATCTCCTGGACGTCGCGCGGATCAGCCAGGGACGCATGGAGCTTCGGAAGGAGCTTCTCGACGCGGGCGCGATCGTCCGGCGGGCCGTCGAGGCCGAACAGTCCTTCATCGACGATCGGGGGCTGCGGCTGACGATGACCCTGCCGGACGCGAAGCTCGGAGTCGAGGCCGACCCCGCGCGCCTCCAGCAGATCCTGACGAACCTGCTCAACAACGCCGCCAAGTACACGCCCGCGGGCGGTCAGATCCGGGTCAGCGGAGAGGTCACCGGCGCCTACGTCGTGCTCCGCGTCCAGGACAACGGCATCGGGATGGACTCCTCGTTCATTCCCCGGCTCTTCGACCTCTTCGTCCAGGGAGAGCGCCGCATGGAGCGTTCGGCCGGGGGCGTCGGGATCGGCCTCGCCCTCGTGAAACGGCTCGTCGAGATGCACGGAGGGACGGTGCACGCCCTGAGCGCCGGGCCGGGAAAGGGCAGCGAATTCGTCGTCCGACTCCCCGCGGTCGAGATCGTACCCCGGGTCGCGAGCCCGTTTCCGGCCCGCGAGTCGAGGCCGTCGGGCGAGCAGGGGCTCCGCGTCCTCGTCGTGGACGACAACGTGGACGCCGCGGACGGGCTCAAGATGCTGCTGGAGCTCGCTGGCGAGCACGTCGACGCCGCGTACGACGGCGAGGCCGCGCTCCGGAGGGCCCGCGAGTCCCGGCCCCAGGTCGTCCTGCTCGACGTCGGGATGCCGGGGATGGATGGCTACGAGGTCGCCCGGCGTCTGCGGGAGGCGCCCGAGACGCGGGACGCCTGCATCATCGCGGTGACGGGCTGGGGGCAGGCCGAGGATCGCCAGAAGTCCAAGGAGGCCGGCTTCGACCTCCACCTCGTCAAGCCCATCGATCCCGAGGCCCTGCGGAGATTCCTGCAGGGTTTCCGGACAAAGGGCTCGGCCCCGATTCCCGGACCGTAACCCGGCGCTTCGCGGCACGTATCCTCATCCGGATGAACATGCTGCCGCAAGACGTCCGGTACGGGCTGCGCATGCTGCGAAAGAGCCCGGGATTCGCCGCGGTCGCGCTCCTGATCCTCGCGCTGGGGATCGGCGCGAACAGCGCGATCTTCAGCGTCGTCCACGCGGTGCTGCTTCGCCCGCTTCCGTTTCCCGAATCGGAGCGCCTCGTGGAGGTCGCGCACGTGCCTCCTCCCGAGCAGTTCCCCGGCCGAAAGACCTTCGCGGTGTCGCCGGCGAACTACCTGGACTGGCGCGCGCAGAACGACGTCTTCGAGAACATGACGGTTTTGACCGGCACGGATCTGAACCTGACCGGAGGGGGCGCGCCCGAGTCCCTGCCGGCCGCGGCGGTCTCCGCGGACTTCTTCTCCGTGCTCCGCGTCGCGCCGACGCTCGGCCGCGGATTCGCCGAGGGGGAGGACCAGCGCGGCGGGGCGAAGGTCGCGGTGCTCAGCCAGGCGCTCTGGAAGAGCCGGTTCGGCGGCAACCCCGGCGCCATCGGCCAGGCCGTCGTCCTCGACGGTCAGCCCTACACGGTGATCGGCGTGATGCCGGCGCGGTTCGCTTTTCCGGACTTGGCCCGGTTGTGGGTCCCGCTCGCGTGGACCGACGCGGAGCGCTCCGTTCGCGGAATCCACGACTTCGAGGTCATCGCCCGTCTCAAGCCCGGGGTGCCGCTCCAGAGGGCCCGGGCGCAGATGAGCGCCATCTCCGAGCGGCTCGCGCGCCAGTATCCGGCCGACGACAAGGGCTGGGGCGCCGTCGTGACTCCCCTTCGGGAGGACCTCGTCGGCGACGTGCGCCCCGCGCTCCTCGTCCTCCTCGGTGCCGTGGCGTTCGTGCTTCTGATCTCGTGCGCCAACGTGGCCAACCTCGTACTCGCGAAGACGCTCGGCCGGCGCAAGGAGATCGCCGTACGCACGGCGCTCGGCGCGACCCGCGGCCGGGTCCTCCGGCAGATGTTCGTCGAGGCGACCCTCATCGCGGTGGGCGGCGGAGCGCTGGGCCTCACCCTCGCGGGTTCCGGCGTGAGGCTGATTATGGGGCTCTTCGGGGACCGGCTGCCCCGCGCCGCGGAGATCCACGTCGACGCGACGGTCCTCGCGTTCACCCTCGGGATCTCGCTCTGCACGGGTCTTCTCGCCGGCCTCGCCCCGGCCTGGCGCCTGACGAGCTCCAACCTCAACGACGCGCTCAAGCAGGGTCTCGGGCGCACCGACGCGGACACCTCGGGAGGACGCACCCGCGCCGCCCTCGTGGTGGTCGAGGTGGCCCTGGCCCTCGTGCTGATGACCGGCGCCGGGCTCATGGTGCGGAGCGTCGGGCGACTGCGGGACGTGGACCCGGGATTCGACCCGCGCCACGTGCTGAAGATGATTCTCTCGATCCCCGACGCGAAGTACGCCACCCCAGAGCAGAAGGTCGGGTTCTACGCCCGCGGGATCGAGCGCCTCCGGGCCCTGCCGGGAGTCGATTCGGCCGGTGTCATCAGCTCGCTGCCGCTGTCGGGCGGATCGACGCAGCCCATCGCGATCGAGGGGCGCCCGGTCGTGCCGCTCTCCGAGCAGCCGGAGATCGCCGTGCGCGTGATTTCCCCGGGTCTCCTGCGCTCCCTGCGAGTGCGACTCCTGCGCGGCCGCGACTTCTCCGAGGCCGACCGCGCGGACGGACGGCCCGTCGTGCTGGCGAGCGAGTCGATGGCCAGGCAGTTCTGGCCCGGCCAGGACCCGATCGGAAAGCGGCTGATCCTGTCCTTCTTTCCGGGGGTGACGCGCGAGGTCGTCGGCGTGGTCGCCGACGTGAAGCTCCGGGAGCTCCGCACGGCCGAGCCCGTCGCCGCCACCTACGTGCCGCTGGCACAGATGCCCCGCAACGGGATGGCCGTCGTGGTACGCACGACCTCATCCTCCCCCGGCGCCCTCGCCCCCGCGGCCGTTCGCGCCGTGCACGGGGTGGATCCCGACGAGCCGATCGGGGAGATCCAGACGATGGAGGACTTCCTCGGGGACTCGATCTCTCCCCAACGGTTCAACATGCTGCTGCTCGCGGCGTTCGCGAGCCTCGCGCTCGTCCTCGCCGCGGTCGGCATCTACAGCGTGCTCTCCTACAGCGTGAAGCGCCGGTCGCGGGAGATCGGCATCCGCATGGCGCTCGGGGCGCAGTGGACGGACGTCCTCCGCATGGTCGTCGCGCAGGGCATGCGGCCGGCGCTGCTCGGCCTCGCGATCGGCGTCGCCGCGTCGCTCGCCCTGTCCCGTGCGCTGACGAGCCTCTTGTTCGGGGTGAGCGCGACCGACCCGCCGACGCTGATCGTCGTGTCGGGCCTGCTCGCCCTGGTCGCGCTCGCCGCGTGTGCGGTGCCCGCCCATCGCGCGACGCGGGTGCAGCCGACGGAGGCGTTGCAGGACAGCTAGGAGCGCGTCCTCTTTTTCGCCGGTCTCTTCGCGGCACCCTTCGCGGGCGTCTTCTTCCCGCCGGGCGCGGCGGGCTGGACGCTCACCCCGACCACGTCGCCGACGGCGACTCCGGCCGCCTCCTGCAGCGCCTGGTCGACGAGAATGAAGAAGCGGCCCCAGCGATGCCCGATCCAGCCGTTGAAGGGGTGGCCGTTCAGCGTCGCGCGGACCGGATGGCCGGGACGCTTCCCGTAAGCCTTGCTCGCGATCAGGACCGGACGGCTCCCCCAGGCCTCCGCCGGATCGAAGGGCACGATGACGGCGGCCCCCTTGTGGCCGGTCAGGATCTCCGCCCGGAAAGTCAGCCGCTTCCCCCGTCCGCTCGGCACTGCCCCTCCTACTCCGCCCGGATGGCGGTCATCGGATCCACGCGCGCGGCCCGGAGCGCGGGAACGAGGCTCCCGGCGAGCGTCATGAGGACGGCGAGCCCGACCGCGCAGAGAAACGTCATTCCGTCCGCCGGGCTCACGCCCGCGAGCAGGGCCTGCATCGCGCGCCCCGTCGCGTAGGCCAGGGCCACGCCGAGGACGACGCCGACACCGGCCAGGATCACCCCCTGCCGCATCACCATCTTCAGGATGTCGCCGGGCCGGGCCCCCATCGCGACGCGGACCCCGATCTCCCGCGTCCGCTGCGACACGGTGAACGCCAGCAGGCCGTGGATCCCGATCCCCGCGAGCAGGACGGCGATCGCGGCGAACGCCAGCAGGACCCGAGCCTGCACGCGCCGGGGCGCGGTCTCGCCCCGCACGATCTCCGTGAGCAGACGCACGTCGGAGACGGGAATCTGCGGATCCGCGCGCTCGATGATTCCGCGCAGCGCGGGAAGGAGGGCGCCCGGATGCGCGGCGCGAATCACGAGGTCCTTGGGCACGTAGCCGATGATCTCCCCGTCGTCGGCCTGCTGATAGGAGAGGTAGATCTGCGGCTCGCTCGCCCGCTCGAGCCCGCGCACCCGGATGTCGCCCACGACCCCGACCACGGTCCGTTCGTGGAGCCCGAACCGGAAGCGCCGTCCGATCGGGTTCTCGCCCGGCCAGTGCCGGCGGACCAGGGAATCGCTGACGACGGCCACGAACGGCAATTCGTGCGTGTCGGTCTCCCGGATGTCGCGGCCGAGGCGGATCGGGATGCCGAGGGTCTCGAAGAATCCGGGCGTGACGAAACGCAGGCTCGCGGTTCGGGTCCGCCCCGGATCGTCGGGCCGGCTGTCCTCCGTCACGCTCCAGATGCCTCCGCGCATGACCATCGGCAAGAAACTGATGTAGCTCGCGCTGGCTACCCCCGGCAGCGCCCGCACGTCCGAGAGAACGCGCGTGTAGAACTGCGCGCGTCGCTGCGTCGGCGCGTACCGGGGGATCGGAAGCGCCGTGTGCAGGGTCAGGACCGACTCGGGGCGGAATCCGGGATCGACGCCCTGCAGCCGCCAGAGCGCGCGCAGCAGGAGACCCGACGCGACCAGGAGCGCCACGGAGGCCGTGACCTCGGCGACCACGAGCGCGGATCGCAGCCGTTCCGTTCGGCGGTCGGAACCGGTCCGCGCCCCGTCGCGCAGCCCGCCGAGGCTGGAGTCTCCCCCGCTGCCGCGCAACGCCGGGACGACCCCGAAGCCGACGCCGGTCGCGCCCGTGAGCAGCGCCGCGAACACCAGCATGCGCAGGTCCACGGCGGGGACCTCCGCGATCGGCAGCGTGTTGGGAACGAGGCGCGCCACGAGGGGCACGGCGGCGACGGCGAGGGCGATCCCGAACGCCCCCCCGCACGCCGCGAGGAGGAGGCTCTCGGTGAGGAGCTGGCGCACGAGCCGCTCCCGGCCCGCGCCCATCGCGGTTCGCACCGCGAGCTCGCGGCGGCGGGAGAGCGCCCGCGCCAGGAGCAGGTTCGCGAGGTTCGTGCAGGCGATCAGCAGGACGCCGATCGAGGCGCCGAGGAGCGCCCAGAGGAGCAGGCGCGACTGGGAGGAGAGCTCGTCCCGCAGCCCGTCGATCGTGACGCCGGTGTGCTCGTTCTCCTTCGGGTATGCGCGCTCCAGCTGCGCGGCGATGGTGCGCATCTCCGCCCGCGCCCGATGAATCGAGACCCCGCGTTTCAACTTCCCGACGACGTAGAGATAGTTGTTCGTGCGGTCGTTGGAGTCGCCCTCGTTCAGCCGCATCGGCGCCCACATCTCCGCGTCCCGGCTCGGAAACTGGAAGCTGCGGGAGAGGACGCCGACGATCGTGAACGGCTCCTCGTCCAGCAGCACCTTTCGCCCGACGACTCCGGGATCGCCCGCGAATCTTCCCTTCCAGGCTCCCTCGCTCAGGAGGAGCGTCCCGGGCGACCCGGGTCGATGGTCCTCGGGTGTGAACACCCGGCCGAGCAACGGCCGCACGCCGAGCATCGGGAGCAGGTCGCCGTCGACGGCGGCGCCCTCGAGGTGCTGGGGTTCGCCCCCTCCCACGAGGTTTCCGCCGAGGCGGTGATACGCGGCCATCGCCTCGAAGGACTTGCTGGAGCGCTTCCAGTCCCGATAATTCGGCGGCGACGGCTCGAGCTCCGAGGTCCCGAGCAGCGACGGGTCCTGCCAGAGGAGAACGAGCCGGTCCGCGTCGGCGAAGGGCAGGGGCCGGAACAGGACGTGGTCCGTGATCGAGAACGCGGCCGTGACGGCGCCCACTCCGAGCGCGGCGATCAGGACCGCGGTGAAGGCGAAGCCCGGCGACCTCGAGAGCGAGCGCACGGTGTAGCGCACGTCCTGCCGGAGGATGTCCCAGTGCGCGGCGAGCGCGTTGGGAAGAATGTCCAGGATCGCGCGCAAGCGCAGGGCCGCGCGCTCCCCGGGGCCGGCGGCGCTCGAGAGCCTTCGCTCGAAGATCGCGCGCATCTCCTCGCCGTATTCGGCGCGGAAGGACGCCGGAAAGGCGCGCAGCAGCGCCCGGTACATCCGCATCACGCGTTGCGCGGAACGAATCCGCTGGCGCGCGCCAGCCGCACGAGCTCCGTCAACCGACGCGTCTCCGCGCGGGCCACGGCGGCGCCGAACGCGGTGATCCGGTAGTAGCGACGCCGCTCGTCGTCGAGCTCCGGCGCGGGGCGCTCCTGCGTCTCGACGAGCAATCCCTGCTCCAGCATCCGCTGAATGGATCGGTAGAGGGTGCCGGCGGAGAGTCGGACCTCGCCGCGGGTGCGGCGGTGGACGTCCTGGAGGATCGCGTAGCCGTGCCGGTCCTCCTCGGACAGCGCCATCAGGATGTGAAACGTGGCGGGAAGGAGGGGAAGCAGGGCCTCGATGTCCTTGCGGTCCATATCCATGCCGCCACTATAGCCATCGTGGTTATATTGTCAATGGATGCAACGCAGCTCCCTCTGAACCTTCCGCTGAACCTCTCCGCTCGCGATTCGTAACTGCGGGACAAACACCGCCCCCGGGCCGACGAGTCCCCCGGCGAGGGGGTCGGGGCCGCGCTCGGCGGCGGCGTGCTTTATTGGGAGGCCGGAATGAGGAGTGATCGGCTGACGCTCGACCGCATCGGGATGCGGAGCGTGCTCGCGGCGACCTTCGCGGCGGCCGCAGGATTCGCTGGACTCTCGGCGTCCGCGGCACCGCAGGCCACGGCTCCCGGCGATCCGCTCGCCGCCGAGATTTCGCGCTGGTCCGGCTATCTGTCGACTCATGGCGCCGGCGACGAGGCCTGGGAACAGGTCAAGGCCGCCGGGGGGCCGGCCGTCGCGGCGGCAGAGAAGGCTCTCGTGGAGGGACGCCGATGGCTCGCGTTCCAGCGGCTCGCGGCGGCGCGGCCGTTGCTCGCGGCCACGGTCTACTCGGCCGCGCACATGGGACCCGAGAGGAGCGACGGGGCCGCCTTCGACGCGGAGTGGGCGCGCATGGGCCGGGAGCTCCACGCCGAGCTCGGCGCGATTCCTCCGGGGACTCTCGACGGCGTCCAACCGGCGGCCGTCCGGGCGATGGCCGAGATCGCGCTGCCCCAGATCCGGGGCTACTACGACGCGAGCCTGGAGTACGCGCGAAACACGGTGCTCGACAGCGGCCTCTTCTACCTCGGCGCCGCGCAGGCCCATCGCGATTTCGTCGCGTTCTGTCGGACACTGGGACTTCGAGGCGAGGGCGCGGCGCCGAAGCTGCGGCCCCTCTCGGGAGAGCTCGACGGGCTCGAGGGGAAGCTGCTCGCCGCGTATCGGCCCCCGGCGTCGATCGACCGGCACGGAGAGTTCATCGCCGCCAATTCGGCGGTCAAGGATGCCCGGGAGCTCGATGCCGCGGGCCTGCGTTACGGGGCGCTCGCGAGATACCTGCAGGCGGCGCTGGGAGTCGCGCCGCTCCTTCCGCCGTCGTCCGATTCCCCCGACGTCGCGGAGCGGCTGCGCGTCTTCGAGGCCCGGCTCTCCCGACCCGGCCAGGATCACTCGATCGGCCGCATCTTCCTCGAGCGCGCGCAGGCGGATCTCGCCGCGAACCCGCCCCCCGCCCGGGCCGCCGGCGCCGAGGCCATCGCCGCCGACGTGCTGCCCCGCTACTTCGCGGCGCTGGCCCCCGCTGCGGCGGCCGCGCCCCGGCCCGCGCCGGGCGTGACCGTTACGCTCGTGCGGTGGCCCTACACGTGAAACATCTCCGATCCGGCAAGTTTGCTGGCCCAGAGCGTGGTGCAGGAATTCGGGGGAAGAGCGGCCTTCGTCTCCGAAAACTACGGCGACTCGAAGCTCGCGAGGCGGTTCGGGGTGACGCGATATCCGGCGATCTTCGTGGATGACGTGCTCGTCGCGACGCCGAACGACTTCGGCTTCTATGGAAAGGGCGAGAAGGAGGAGGGCGGCCGCTACTCGCCGCTGAAGAGTGCCGAGACGCACGACCGGTTCCGCGCAGATCTCGCCCGGATGATCCGGCTGACCCTCGCCGGCCGCGGGGAGGAGGCCCGCGCCTTGGCCGCGCCGGCGCCGGAATCCTCCGCCGCGAGGCTGCCGGCCGTTCCGATCATCGGCCTCGACGGCCGCCCGGTGGCGAGCGAGGAGCTGGCCGGGCGCGTGGTCTTGGTCGAGTTCTGGGCGACGTGGTGCCCGCCGTGCCGGTCGACGCTCCGCTGGGTCGGCGAGCTGAAGAAGCGTTACGGCGACCGGCTGGAGGTCGTCGCGATCGCGGTCGAGTCCGAGGTGGCCGGCGTGCGCGGGCTCGCAAACGAGCTGCAGCTTCCGCTGAGGTGGGCGATGGGCTCTAAGGAGATCGTGCGCGCGTTCGGGGACGTCGGCGCGGTGCCGACGCTGTTGCTGTTCGACCGCTCGGGACGAGCCGCGGGCGCCTTCTACGGGGCGCCGCCGAGCCTGCACCCGGAGGCGGAGGCGAAAGTCGCCTCGCTCCTGCAAGGAGGAGCGCCATGAGGGTCCCCGGGATCGCCCTTGTCGCAGCCGTCGCCGGGTCGACCGCGCTGGGATTCGCGGCGGCCGCGGCCCGCGCCGAGATCCCGTCCGAGCGCATGTACCGAACCGTCGCGGTGGCCGACGGGATCTACGCCTTCGTCTCCCCCGAGACCAGCGGACCGATCCCCAGCGGCAACGTCGTCGCGATCATAGGAGACGGCGGCGTCCTGGTCGTGGACTCGGGCCGCTTTCCCGCGCTCGCGCGGCGGATGGCGGCCGAGATCCGCAAGAAGACGAACCAGCCCGTGCGCTTCCTCGTCCACACGCACTGGCACCTCGACCACATCACCGGCGACGGCGAGCTCCGCGCCGCGTTTCCCGGCATGGTCCTCCTGTCGACCGACTTCACGCGGCGGAAAATGATCGAGAAGCAGGTTCCCTACCTGAAGGAGCTCGAGGCGAACGACCTCGCGTACGCCCGGGACATCGAGGCTTTCCTCGCGAAGGAGAAGGATCTCTCCGAGCCGAACCGGCGTTATCTCGTGGACGAGGTGGCCGACATTCATCTCGAGGCGGCCGAGCTCGCCGGAGCGAAGGTCGTGGCGCCGGACCTGACATTCGGCCGGGAGCTCACCGTGCACCTGGGAAGCCGAGAGGTCCGCGTGGCGTTTCTGGGCAAGGGCAACACGGAAGGCGACACGGTCGTCTTCGTGCCGGACCGCAAGGTCGTCGTCACGGGAGACCTGCTCGTGTCGCCGGTGCCCTACGGCTACGGCTGCCATCCGTCGGAGTGGATCGCGACCCTCAAGGCCCTGATGGCGACGGACGCGACGGCCATCGTGCCGGGCCACGGGCCGGTCATGCACGACTGGGAATACGCGAAGAAGGTCATCGCGGCGCTGGAATCGATCCGCGAGCAGGTCGGGGAAGCCGTCCGCCAGGGCGCGAGCCTCGAGGAAACCCGAAAGCGCGTGCGCCTCGACGACTTCCGGCAGCAGTTCGCCGGAAACGACTTCGCCCGAGGTAAGGCCTTCCGCGACTTCTTCGTCCTCTCCGCCGTCGACCGCGCCTACCAGGAGGCTACGGGGCCGATGGCGGAAGAGTAACCGTCACTCCTCGCGCTTCCCGCTGCTGCGCGATCGCTGCGGAAACCCGAGCCGCGACCCTTCGTATTACGCGTCAGTGGATTTCCGCCCCTCTCACTCCGCGCGCTCGTCGTAGGATCGTCTCCCACTTTTCGAAAGGGCTTCCATGCGCACCGCAATCGCCGCCGCCGCCGCGTTTCTCAGCCTGGCCGCCGCCTCCGCCCCCGCGCTTACGGTCGACGAGATCCTCGCGCGCAACGTGGAGGCACGGGGAGGCCTGGCGAAGATCGAGGCCATCCGCTCGCTCCGACTGACCGGAAAGCTGACGTTCGGTTCCGGCAGCGGCCAGATCGAGGCCGTGTGGGCGCAGGTGCAGAAGCGTCCCGGAATGATCCGAACGGAGGTCACGCTCCAGGGCCTGACGCAGGTCGACGCCTACGACGGCCGGGACTCGTGGACGCTCGATCCCTTCCAGGGCCGGCGCGACGCGCAGAAGAACTCCGCGGACGACGCGCGACAGAACGCCCATGACGCGGACATCGAGGGCGCCGTGGTTCGCTGGCACGAGAAGGGCCACCGGATCGAGTACCTCGGCACCGAGGACGTCGATGGAACGCCCGCGCACAAGCTGCGGGTCACGCTGAAGGACGGGGACACGCAATACGTCTTCCTCGACCCGGACTACTTTCTGGAGATCCGGACTCAGACCGTCGCGCACGTGCGCGGCGCGGAGCGGATCACCGAGGCGGACCTGGGCAGCTACGAACAGGTCGATGGAGTCTGGTTCCCGTTCTCGATCGAGTCGGGAAGCAAGGGCGCTCCCCGCTCCGTGCGCATCACCGTCGAGCGGGCGGAGCCCAACGCGAACGTGGACGATTCCCTCTTCCGGTTCCCCGCGGCGGGGACGCCGATTCCCCGCGCCGTCGTGGCCGGCCCCACGGGGCCCGAGCGCGCGGCGGGAAAGACTCCCGCTCCCTCGGCCCAGCGCAAGGCCGGCTACGACTCCGGCGTCCTCTCGGGGCTCTCCGCGCGCAACATCGGTTCCGCCACCATGAGCGGCCGAGTCTCCGCGGTCGCCGCCCGAAACGAGGGAGGGAAGACGACCCTCTTCGTGGGCGCCGCGAGCGGAGGGGTGTGGAAGTCGCAGGACGGCGGCACGACGTTCAAGCCCGTGTTCGACCAGAACCCCGTGCAGTCGATCGGCGCGATCACGATCGACCCCTCGCACCCGGGCAACGTGTGGGTCGGTACGGGCGAGTCCTGGATGCGCAACTCCGTCTCCGTGGGCGACGGCATCTACAAGTCCACGGACGGCGGCGAGACCTGGACGAACATGGGGCTCCCGCAGTCCGAGCGCATCGTGCGCATCCTCGTGCATCCGACCGACGGAGACTCGGTGTACGCCTGCGTCCCCGGAAAGCTGTGGAGCGACAGCGCGGACCGCGGCGTGTACCGATCGAGCGACGGCGGAAAGACCTGGAGTCTCGCGCTTCCGGGCGCGAACGCCTCCACCGGCTGCTCCTCGCTGACCATGGACCCGAAGAACCCGAGTCGTCTGCTGGCGGGAATGTGGGACTTCCGCCGCAAGGGCTGGACGTTCCGATCGGGCGGCGACGGCCCGAACGCGCCCTCGGGCAGCGGTCTCTTCCGTTCGGAGGACGGCGGCAAGACCTGGGCGGAGCTGACCGAGAAGACGAGCCCCGGGCTCGCGCCGAAGCCCTGGGGCCGCGTCGAGACGGTCGTGGCGCCGTCCGACGCGAGCGTCGTCTACGCGCTCGTCGAGTCCGAGCACTCGGCCCTCTATCGCTCGTCGGACGGCGGAAAGAGCTGGGAGGCCCGCGACCGGAGCGAGTCGATGATCTGGCGCCCCTTCTACTTCGGGCGCCTCGTGGTCGACCCGACCAACGCCGACCGGCTCTTCAAGCCGGGCGGCGGCCTGACGGTGAGCGAGGACGGAGGCCGCAGCTTCGCGGATTCCGGCGGGGAGAACTCGCACGGGGACTGGCACGACGTCTGGATCGATCCCGAGAACCCCAAGCACGTCATCGGCGGCGACGACGGCGGCCTCTGGATCTCCTACGACGGCGGGAGCCGCTGGTGGAGATCCAACAACCTGCCCCTGTCCCAGTTCTACCACGTGGCCGTGGACGACCGGGATCCCTACCAGGTCTACGGCGGGCTCCAGGACAACAGCTCCTGGGTCGGCGACTCCGCGCACCCGGGAGGGATCACCAACTCTCGCTGGGAAAATCTCTACGGCGGCGACGGATTCTGGACCGTCCCCGATCCGACCGATCCCGACGCGGTCTATGCGGAGTCCCAGGGCGGATTCATCGGCCGCGTCGACCGCCGCACCGGAAACGGGCGCGACATCCAGCCGAAAGCCGGCTACCACGAAAAGCTCCGCTTCAACTGGAACACGCCGATCTTCGCAAGCCCGACCCGGAAGGGCACGATCTACATCGGCGCCCAGTTCCTCTTCCGCTCGCGCGACCGGGGCGAGAGCTGGGAGCGCATCTCGCCCGACCTGACGACCAACGATCCGGAGAAGCAGAAGCAGGAGCAGTCCGGCGGCGTCACGGTGGACAACTCGTCGGCCGAGATGCACACGACGATCTACTCGATCAGCGAGTCCCCCAAGGACGCCGACGTCCTATGGGTCGGGACGGACGACGGCAACCTGCAGCTGACGCGCGACGGCGGCAAGACCTGGTCGAATCTCGCCGGCAACGTGAAGGGCCTCCCCGCGTCGTCGTGGGTCAGCTGGGTCGAGGCGAGCCGCTTCGACGCCGCGACCGCCTACGCCGCGTTCGACCGCCACACCTTGGGCGACATGGCGCCCTGGGTCTACCGGACCACCGACTTCGGCAAGACCTGGACGCGCATCGCATCGCCCGAGGGAGGCGTGCGCGGTTACGCCCACGTCGTGAAGGAGGACGCAGTCCAGCCGTCGCTTCTCTTCCTGGGCACGGAGCTCGGCCTCTGGATTTCGCTCGACTCCGGCGCGAGCTGGGCGGAGTTCAAGGGAGGGGACTTCCCCTCCGTGGCGGTCCGCGAGGTCCAGGTGCATTCCCGCGAGAGCGACCTCGTGATCGCGACGCACGGGCGCGGAATCTGGATCGTCGACGACCTGACCCCCCTTCGCAACCTGACGGCCGACGTCCTCGCGAAGGACGCGGCCTTCCTCCCCGGGCGCCCGGTTCAGCAGCGCATTCCCGCGGGCGGCGGGTGGCCCGAAGGCGACGCCTCCTTCGAGGGCCGCAACCCGGCCTCGGGCGCCGTGATCACCTACTACCAGCGGAGTCGGCACCTCTTCGGCCCGATCCGGCTGGAGATCTTCGGCGCCGACGGGAAGTTGATCGACACGCTCTCGCCGACGAAGCGCCGCGGACTGAACCGGGTCGCGTGGTCGATGCGGGTCAAGGCCCCGCGCGTGCCCCGCGCCGCTCAGATCGCCTTCAGCGCGTCCCGGGGCCCCCGGGTCCCTCCCGGGACGTATACGGTCCGGCTCACGAAGGGCGGCCAGACGATCGAGACCAGGCTCGAGATCGGGATCGACCGCCGCGCCTCCTACGGCGCCGCGGAGCGCAAGGAGCAGTTCGACGCGGTCATGAAGGCGCACGCGCTGTTCATCGAGATGAACGACCTCGTCGACCGGATCGACGCGGCGCGGACGCAGCTGGCCGGTCGCGCGAAGGGACTCGGAGCGGCGGACCCCCTCCAGGGAAGGTTGCGCGACACCGGGGAGAAGCTGGACGAGATCAAGCGCAAGATCGTGGCCACCAAGGAGGGAGGCGCGATCACCGGAGAGGAGCGTATCCGCGAGCACCTGGACACGGCGTACGGCGCGCTGATGAGCTGGGAGGGAAAGCCGCCGGCCTACCAGGTCGAACGGGTCGAGGTCCTCCGGCGCGAGCTCTCCGACGTCGCGAAGGAGTTCGAGGCCCTCGCCGCGGCGGACCCGGGTGTCCTCAAAGAGGAACACAAGGGAAGCTGAACCGGATCCGGGGCCCGCGGGTCCGAGACGGCGGGAGGGCGGGACGGCAGGAGTAGCACTCTGGTCGCGCAATGGTCGGCGCCTCTCCCCGGATCGTCTCACTCGCGCTTCTGTCCCTCGCGCTCGCTGCGGGCGCGCGCGGAGCCAACGACGTGGCTCCCGTTCCGCAGAGCCGCGCGACGATCCGCGGCAGCGGAAAGGACGTCACGATCGTGTACAGCGGCCGCTCCCCCGCCTCGCGGCCCGTCAGCGCGCGAACGGCCTCGGCCGGCGACGCGTTCCTGGCGGAGGCCGTGAGGCTCAAGTCGAGCGGCGCGGACGACTCCTCCGTTCTCGCCTATCTCCAGAAACACCAGCCCGAGCTCGCGCCCGTGACCGGGATCGAGACGGTGCGGCAGCTCCGGAGGGCGGGCGCGAGCGCACCGTTCCTGTCCGCCCTCTCGAAGCTCACCGCGCTCGAGATCGGTGAGACCGGCGACGGGGTCCCCGTGTCGACGGCCTATGCGAGCGAGATCGGCGGAGGCGACGATGCGTTCCCGTACGCGACCGCGCCGGGGGGATATCCGTTCTACGGCTCGACCGGGTTTTTCCCCCGGCACGCGAGCGGGGGGCGCTTCACGTCACAACGGCCCTCGATGGTCCCGGGGCGGGCGGGCCGGGCCGCGCGCCGCTGCACGCGCGCACCTCGCGCGCCGGGATGCCCCGGTTCCCCCAGCCCTAGCGCGCCACGCGGCGCCGCTAGCGGGGATTCAGCAGAAACGCGTGCTGCTGTCCGTGCACGATGCCGGACCCGACGATCTGGCCCGCGTCGTTGATCCCCGTCGCCTCGGAGAGCACCCAGCCGGAGCCCGAGGGAATGAGACGGTTGAGGTCCTTCATCTTGCCGTTGGCGTACAGGAACGCGTGGTACACGATGAACTCGGGATCGGGGACGGACGCCCGGCCGACGATCTGCGTCGCGGTCGAGTTGAGGGCCAGGGCCTGGCTGTAGTTGCCCCCGAGCTGCCCCAGGTCCTTCAACCCGCCGCTGCCGCTCCAGAGAAAGGCGTGCGCCTTGACGTTGGCGGCCAGATAGGCCTGTCCCACGACCTTTCCGGAGTCGTTGATCGCATCCGCCTCGCTCCAGTCGCCTCCGAGGGTTCCGAGGTCTCGCGAGGTCGTCCCGGTGCGAACGAACGCGTGGAAGTTGCCGTCGGGATAGTAGCCGTAACCGACGACCTGGCCCGAGGCGTTGATTCCGCTCGCGGCGCTGTAGCTGCCCCCGAACGGATTGACGTCGGTAATGACTCCGCCGGACCAGAGGAACGCGTGCTCGTTGTTGGACGAGGTCATCGAGCTGCCGCACGCCTGTGCGGAGGCGTTCAACGCGTAGGCCGCGCTGTAGAGCGCGCCGAGGTTGCCGACGTCCGTGATCTGCCCATTGGTGTCGACGTACCCCTGGTAGGATCCGTCATAGTAATAGCCGGCGATCTGCCCGGTGCGGTTGATCGATCGCGCGGTCGACGAGGTCCCGGGCAGGTTCAGATCCAGCAGGACGCCGCCGCTGTAGCGAAACGCGTGGCCGCTTCCGTCAGCCGTCGAGGAGTCGCCGACGACAGATCCGGAAGCGTTGATGGCGAACGCCTCGCTGTAGGTTCCCCCGAGCGTCCCGAGATCCGTCACCGTGTATCGGGGGTTCGTCGCGCCCGGCACCGGGCTCTGCGCGAGGATCGGAAGCACGACCGGAAAGAACGCGACGGCAAGTCGCTTCCCGTTCAGACTCTTCATGGTCCCTCCCGGCGCCTAGTGCACCACGGGAAGGCGGGGACCGCTCTCGCCCTTAGCTCTTCTTAATTCACCGATTCGGGGGCGGCCGGCCAGGGCGCCGAAAAGTGCCCGACGACGGCGATCCGCGGAGAGGCTAGCGCAGGGCGGGGGCTGGGCCTGCGCCGAGGAGCGCCAGGGTCAGGAGCGGCGCCGCCAGGGAAGGCGTTGAGGCGTCCCTCAGGCGTCGCGCCGTTGCGAAAGCCGCCTCTCCATGACGCGGCGATCGAAGACGAGCGCGACGGGAGCTGCCCTCGACTCCGGAGAGCGGCGCTCGTTCCGGCGCCGTTCCGCCCGCCGGCGCTCGTGCGGGACGACCAGATAGGCAGACGGCCCGGGGTCCGTCGATTCCAGATCGATCTCGAGGTCCGGCCGCGTGTTCGGATCGGAGACGTCCTGGACGAGCCACCTCTCGAGGGCCTCGGTCGGAATGTCCCGCGTCGCATTGATGGCGGCGGCGATCCGGCGCGCGTCGGCCACCGTCTTCCCGCGCACCACGATGGCTCCGCGGAAGTCGCGGATGTAGCGGCCCTCCGACGTCCAGGGCTCGGGAGAGTGGGTGGAGCTTTCGGCCTCCCGTTCGCTCAGGGGATCCATGGCGTCTCCCTGTATTCCGTGAAGAGCGCCGGGCGCGCTCACCGCCGTCTCAAATGACGAGGGCGCCTTACGGCGCCCGGGCGGCGATCCGACCTCGCGGCTTGGAGATTCGATTCCGATTCGGCCTCCAAAGACCGGATCATTGTAACTCGCGAAGGGGCCGTCAGGCGACCGCTCTTCGAGACGCGAGAGCCGGAGCGCCGCCCGCGACCAGGGAGATCGCGAGGCCGAGGAACCCCATCGCCCCGGCCGGCAGGCACCCGAGCGCGGCCGGAAACGCGAGGGCGGCCAGCGCGCTCGACCAGGACGCCCATCCTCTCCCCGCGCTCCCGCGGAGTCCGAGCGCGACGCCCGCCGCGATCCCTCCGAACGCGCAGATCCAAGGGCCCCCGCGACGATACGAGAACGCAGAGCTGCGGATCGATGGCGTTCATCGCGGCCGGGAGAAGGCACGAAAGGATTCCGGCTGGAGGAAAATTCCGGCCTCAAAAGCAACGGGCGCCTCTCGGCGCCCGCGCTGGGCCTCGACGGCCCCACCCCGAATTTTGATTCTATGCCTTCCTCGCCGAGGGGCGCTACCTCGAATCCCCGGCGGGATCGGGGTTGGCGTCCCCACGGAGCAAACGCCGGAGCATCCCCTCGATCCGATCGAGCCGGGCGTCGTTCCGGGCCGACTGGGCGCCCTGCTTGTAGGACATGAAGATCAGCTTCGCGGAGACGAGAAAGACCCCCGCTTCGAGCAGGAGGTCGTGGGTGAACCCCTTCTCGAACAGCGCGATGGTGAAGAGGACGAGGGTGAGCCCGATCACGACGAGCGAGGCGATGTCGATGAAGCGGCCGCGTTGGCGCATGGGCCCTCCGAGTTTCGCGATCATTTCATGCCCACGTGATATATCCGCGCGACCCGACGAGCGCTGCGCGCCGAGCGACTCGAGCGGAAGAAACGGAGCGACGAAGCATGAAACGCATGGCGATCGGCTGGATTCTCGGCGCATGCGCAGCCGCCGCGGCGGCTCAGTCCCCGGCGCTTCCCGACCGCGACGAGGCGGCCCAGTACCTCGAGAGCACGAGGGACGGGGTGCTCCATGCGACCTCCGGTCTCTCGGAGGCGCAGTGGAACTTCAAGGCCGCGCCGGACCGCTGGTCGGTCGCCGAGGTGACCGAGCACATCGCCGCCGCCGAGGACCTCTTCCGGGAGATGATCGAGAATCAGGTCCTCAAGGCTCCCCCGCGCGCCGAGAAGGAGGACGTCGCGGCCCTGGACGCGCTGGTGGTCCGGGTGATTCCCGATCGCACCCGCAAGGCGGATGCGCCCGAGGCCCTGAGGCCAACGAACCGGTTCGGCTCGCCGGAGGAGGCGCTCCGGCACTTCGTGGCGGCGCGGGAGAAGACCCTGGCCCTTCTCAAGTCCCGCGACGACCTCCGGGACCACGCGATTGAAAGCCCGCTCGGCAAGAAGCTCGACGCCTACGAGTGGATCCTGTTCGCCGGGGCCCACAGCGAGCGGCACACCAAGCAGATCGAAGAGGTCGAGGCGAACCCGAACTTTCCGAAGAAGTAGCGAGGGCGCACACCCGCGATGCCCGCGAGAGGGGAAGGGAAATGCAGAAAAGCGCCGACGGGCTCCCCTGCCGGCTCTGCCTCCGCGACTTCGAAGTCGGCGTCGATTGCCGCCTGCTCTTCACGCGCGGGATCCTCGCCCGACGCGTCGACGACGGGCCCCCGGTTCGCGTCGAGTACTCGTTGACGCGCAAGGGTCGCGCGTTCCAGCACCTCGCCCGCTCGATCGAGCGCTGGGGGCGCGAGCTGGCCTCGGAACGCTGAGGGCGCGGATCGGGATCCGACCCGCGTTCCCTCATCTTTCCAGGTCCGCCAGGCGACAGACGAATCCCCATCCCCCGCCGAGCTCGCTGACCGCCAGCATCAGCTCGTTGTCGCCCTTCTTCAGGGGAAGGTAGACGGCGTCGTTTTCCGGATTGACGATGCCGAGGAATCCGGGGTCGCGGAAGTTCTGGGCGCTTCGGCCGCGGAAGAGAATCTTTCCGTTCAGGAATACGCTGACGTCGTCGCTGTACCCGATGAAAAGCTTCTTCACCTCGTCGCGAGCGGAAGGGATGCGGGTTCGCGCGTACACGACCTTCATTCCCGGCTGGGGTTCCAGGCGCTTCGAGAAGTCGGTGGCGAACGAGACCTTCGGGTGCGGCGCCTGGCGGTAGCGATAGAGAACCACGAGGCCGGGCGGCTCCGCTTCCACATCCTGCCAGCGCGCACCGCCGACCTCGGTGCGCGAGAGCGGACGCTCCAGATTCCGCCCGACCGCGTCGTATGCGGGCGACAGGCTCCACTTCGTCAGCGTGCCCGGCGGCATCGGCGGCATCGTGCGCTCCCAGGCGGCATCGGGCGTCGTCCGGATCTCGAAATTCGAGAAATAGGTCGCGCCCGCCAGGACCGCCAGCGCCACCTCGCCCTTCTGAACGCCACTCTTCAAATCGTTCATCACGAGGGCGGGCTTCTCCAGGTCCTTGACCCAGAGCCTCGCCTGCGCCCCGGCCACCTCGAGGCGCAGGTGGAACCAGGCGTCCCTCGGGATCTCGACGGGACCGGTGAAGCCCGGTCCGTTGTAAAGCTGCCAGTTGAGGCCGGTGTTGAGAACCGGCGTGTACTGCAGGGCGTCCGGCAGGCCGGACTTGTGCTGGCGGAGATAGACCCACTCGGCGTTGACTCCGTCTGTGTCGATCCGAAACTGGATGCCGAAGAACCCCCGGCTCGCGGGCGTCGCCACATCCACGTCGACGATGCCGTCCCGCAACTCGAGGCCGTTCAGAATCGCCGCCCCGCCCTCGAGGAGGAGGCACTTGCGGCCCAGGTATTCCGTCGCCCGGGCCTCCCCCTGCAGATCCCAGCGCGGGGAGTCCGGGGGAACGGCGAGCGTCGGGGGAGTCTGGGAGCGTGCCGCGGCGCCGCAAAGAAACGCGAGGGCACAGAGCGCGAGATGTCGGAGCACGGTAGCCTCCCCTCGTATTTTGGCAATTACTACGGCGCCGGCGAGGGATTGTTTGGCGGACCGGCGGCTCACTACTCGTAGCGGAGCGCGACCGTGGGCGGGATCCGGGCCGCCCGGCGCGCGGGCACGTACGCCGCGAGCGCGGTCACCAGGACCATCATCGGCACGATGACGAGATAGACCGTCAGGTCGACTCCGCCGGCGTTGAACAACATCGAGTTCATGAGCCGCTCGAGGGCGAAGCCCATCGCGAGGCCGATCCCCGTACCGATCGCCACCAGGACGAGGCCCCTGCCCATCATCAGGCGGAGCACGTCCGCGGGCCGCGCTCCGATCGCCATCCGGATGCCGATCTCGCGCGTTCTCCGGCTCACGTTGTACGCCACCAGCCCGTACAGGCCGGCGATGGCAAGCAGGAGCCCCACCGCGCCGAGGGTGCCGACGAGCTCGACCGCGACGCGCGGCCCGTCCACCGTGGCGTAGCGGAAGAGGTCCTCGTAGGTCCGCGTCTCCAGCAGCGGCATGTTGGGGTCGAGCGACCCGACGATGCTCTTCACGGGCTGCACCAATTGGACCGGATCGTCCCTCGACCGAAGCAGCAGCACCATCCGGGCGACCGGGTGCTGGCGAAGGGGCAGGTACACGAAGTCGATGCCCCGGTCCACGGGGCTGTCCTCGTACTTTATCGTCTGCGCGACGCCGACGATCTCGACCGGCGTGCCGGTCGCGTTCTCGAGCCGAAAACGCTTGCCAACCGCTTCCGCGTTCGGCCAATAGTGCTTCGCGAAATGCTCGTTGACGACCGCGACCCGGGGCGTCTCGGCGGTGTCGGCCGCCCGGAAGCCGCGGCCGTGGACGATCGCGATCCCCATCGTCGGGAAGAACCCTTCGTCCACCGTGTCGATCGGCGCCTTGAAGCTCTCGCGATCGCGCGGCATCTGAAAACCTTCCGGCACGAACGCTACGTCACCGGAGTTGTCCAGCCCGAGCGGAGGGTTCTGCGTGAGCGCCGCGCTCTCGACTCCCGGCGTCTCCCGCGCGCGCTCGGTGAGAAGCTCGTAGAACCGCTGGGTCTTCGCCGCGTCGTACTGCACCAGACGCGGATCGACTCTCACCATCAGGAGATGATCCTTGTGGAAACCGGTGTACTTCGCCACGCTGTTCTGGAACCCGCGGTACATCAGGAAGGACGCGGCGAGAAGCATCAGGGACATGGCGACCTGCGCGACGACCAGCGCGTTGCGCCCCCACAGCCGCTTCCGCCCGCGGCGGAGCTCCTCGCCCTCGGCGGACTTGAGGCCGTTCACGAGGTCCATGCGCGTGCTCTGCAGCGCCGGCGCCAGGCCGCAGAAGAGGGCGCTCAACACGGAGAGCGCAAGGCTCGCGAGGAGAACGCGCAGGTCCATCCGGAATGGGACCTCGATCGGGAGCTCCGTGGGAATCGTGAATCGGCGCAACAGCGAGATGCCGACGTATCCGACGACGACTCCGCCCGCGCCCCCCAACAGGGCGAGGATCAGGCTCTCGGTGAGAAGCAGCCGGATCAGCCGGAAACGGCCCGCGCCGATCGCCAGGCGTATGGCGATCTCTCGCGTCCGCGTGCGGGCGCGGCTCAGCAGGAGTCCCGCGGCGTTGGTGCAGGCCACGAGTAGAAGGGCCAGGGCGAGAACCGTGAAGATCACGCCGAACTTCCAGTTGATGTCGTTGTCCTGCGTGCGCATCTCGAACTGGGTCCGGACCGCCGCGCCGCGGTCGCGGTTGAGCCTGGGATAGTCGCGCTCGAAGGCCTTCGCGAGCACGCCGAGCTCGTTGCGCGCCTTCCGCAGCGTCGTGCCCGGCTTCAGGCGCGCCCTCACGACGAGCTCGCGGGCGTCGCGGTCCACGAAGAAGCTCCTCAGCGGGTTGGTCGAGAAGACGGACGCCATGGCCAGGGGCACGTAGAAGTCGGGGTGGGCGAAGACGAACATCCCCGGGAAGGATTCCGGCGCCACACCGATCACGGTGAAGTCCTTGCCGTTCAGGCGGACCGTCCGGCCGACGACGGATGGATCGGCGGAAAGCTCGCGCTTCCAGAACTCCGGCGCAAGCACCACGACGGCGTCGCGGCCGGGGACCTGGTCTTCGTCGTCCCGAAAGCCGCGGCCCAGCTGCGGCTCGACGCCGAGCACCCGGAAGTAGTTCCCGGAGACCATCATCCCGCCCCGGACGATCGGCGTCGCGCCGGGCTGCGCGCTGAACCCGACGGGCTCCAGCGAAGCGTTGGCGAGCACGCCGGTGTAGCTCTTCGTGTGATCGCGGATGTCCAAGTACTCCCGATAGGAGAACTGTCCGAAGGCGTCGTCGTGGGAAGTGCTCACCAGCGTGACCACTTCGCGCGGGTGCGGCACGGGGTACGGCCGGAAGACGAGCGCGTCGAGCATGGAAAACGGCGTCGCGGTCATCCCGATCCCCAGCGCGATCGTGATCACCACGACCGCGACGAGCCCGGGCGTGCGGCGCAGGCTGCGCACCGCGTACCGAATGTCGAAGACGAAGTCCGTCAGCCAACGGATGCCGCGCATGTCTCGCATCTCCTCTTTCCGCTGGTCGAGACCGCCCATCGCGCGCAGCGCCCGGTAGCGCGCCTCCTCCGGCGACAGCCCCTCGGCGATGCCCTCCTCGATCTTGTGCTCGAGGTGGAACTGGAGCTCCTCGTCGAGCTCGCCCTCCGCCCGGCGGCGGCGAAAGACGGACTTGAGCCGCAAGGGCACCTGGAACCACCAATGTTCCATGCGCATCCTCGTCTCGCCTTCTATGCCTCGGAGAGCGCAACGACGTGCGAGATGGCGGAGGACAGCCGCCGCCAGTTCGCCGTCTCCGACTCGAGCTCTTTCCGGCCCAGCCGCGTCAGGGAGTAGAACTTCGCTCGCCGGTTGTTCTCTGTCTGCTTCCACTCGGCCTTGATCCAGCCCTCCTGCTCGAGCTTGTGCAGCGCCGGGTAGAGAGATCCCTCGCTGACCTGCAGGACATCGGAAGACAGGGATCGCAGGCGCAGGCTGATGGCCCAGCCGTGCAGGGGCTGCAGCGCCAGGATCTTCAGCAGGAGAAGGTCGAGGGTGCCCTGAACGAGGTCGACGGGTTTGCTCATATCGGTTTCCTAGGGGAGTCTACGGCAGACTCCCCTAGGTAAGCAAGGGGGGGTCTCAGCGGACCCGGTCCGACGCGACGATCACGAGGTCAGGCCGATTGCCTCCGTGGCGGCATCGCGGCGCCTTTGATGATCAGCCAGAAGGCGAGCCAGACCTCGAAGACCAGCAAGGGCAACCAGATGAGCCGGGTGAGCGGTCCGCTCACGATCCCGACGAACTCCAGGGGAAGGACGACCGCGGCCAGGATCGATCCGACCACACCGATCCACGCCAGCACGACGGGGACGATCCGGCCGCGCAACATCAGATAGGCGAAGATCGCGCTGCCGACGGCGAAGAAGGGCGCGCCGATCATCCAGTCGGGCGACTTGAACAGGACCGCGGCCAGCGCGTGGGCCGACGCGGGATCCGGCACTTCGGCTCCGGCGGCCGTCGCGAGCCACAGCTTCCTCAGCATCGCTTCCAACGAGACGCCGCCGATCACACCCTCGGCGACGCGGCAGACCATCGCCAGCAGGGCGAGGTCTGGGTCTTCATCGCGCGTGATTGCGTACAGCGTCACGGCCAAAACCAGGGCGCAGAAGCAACCGATCATCTCGAGCACGACAGCGACGCGCATATCCGTGGCGTGTTGAGCGATGCTCGCAAGCTTCGCGGCGGTCCCGTCGCCGCTCGTCGCCCTGCCCGCCAGGATCATCCCGGGGAGGGCGGTGGCGATGTAGATCAGGAACGCGAACCCCGCGAGCCGGGCATTCGATCTGCGCGTCATGTGGGTTTCTCCTTGCGCGGCCGATGGAGTCGGCGCATTTGCCGGGGATTCTAGTCCTCATGGAGGCTTGACTTGCCGCGCCGGGCGTCGGAGACTCCCCTGCATCAGCAAACGCCGGCAACCCCGCCGGCTGAGGAGGGTTCATGCGGATCAAGACTGCTCTCGTGTTCCTCGGCGCAGCCGCGCTCGCCACATCGGCGCTCGCACAAACGAAGACCTCCGGCACGGCTCAATGCAAGGCCGACCCCCCGGCGCCGGTCGCGATCGGAGACAGCCCGAACCACGCCTTTGCGATCGGGAAGGGCCAGTGCATCTGGACGGGCTTCGAGATCGGCGGAGTCGCGTACAAGGACGGCGTCAGCGTCTCCTCGGACGAGATCAACGGCGACAAGTCGACCAGCGACGGGTACCACACCGCGACGCTAGCGAGTGGCGACAAGACGACGGCTCACTTCCACGGCAAGGGGACAACGAAGGACGGCAAGTTCGTCGGCGCGAGCGGCACCTACACGTTCTCGAACGGCACCGGGAAGTGCAAGGGCATCAAGGGTAAGGGAACGTTCAAGGGCACGCCGAACGCCGACGGGACCGTGTCGTACAAGGTCGACGGCGAGTACTCGCTGCCGTAGCGGGGAAGGGTCAGTCTTGATCTAGCGCTTCGCGCGTCAAGGCCGATCGGAGCGGCAGGCGCGCGAAATCAGCAAATCAGGACTGGCCCTCTACTCTCAAGGGGATCCGTCGTCCCACATGTGACGGGAAATTCGCCACGACCCGTTCAGAGTCTTCTTCATCACGTTGAGATATGTACCCGGGTGGCCGTACGCCTTGGTCACGCCGCCCTCGACCATGGTCCACGCGACGTCGTCACGCCCGTGAACGTATGCGATCCGGCAATCCCCCTGAAGAGCCTCGGTGGTGATTTCCAGTTTGGTGACGCGGGTTGGCGGAGCGTCGGTAGGCCACCAGTACGCCGTGATCGCTACGGTCCCGATCACGGGTGGAGCTCCGTGGGCGGGCAACAGCACGGCATCGGGGGTCAGGGTCTCGAGGACTCCCCTTGCGTCGCCGCGCAGCCAGGATGTCCGATAGGCCTCGATGACTTCGTGGATCGCCCGGGCGTCCTGGGCCGACAGGGTCGCACGGCACTCCGGAGTCTCGGACGTCGCGGCTGCACACGCCAGCATGAACATCGCCAAGCCCGCAAGAGGTCGTAAAGCCCGGGAAAGTTGTCGCGTTTTCATTTCCCTCTCCTAGGTGTTCGTCGATTCACTCGGTTCTCCGGGTCTGCCAGTGCGGGCCGTCTACCGAACGGGGTCGATCGGGGTGCGCCTGGGCTCCTTGCCGAATCGCGCCCGGGACCGGTCGATCATCTTCCGGATCTCGACGTCGCGATCCTTGGGCGGCGCGCCGGTGATCCAGCCCCGGATCAGGCGCTCCGCGGCCGCCGCCACCTCGTCGACGGCGCGGGCGAACAGCTCCTCGTTCGCCTTGGACGGCTTGTTGGCGCCGCTCAGCTTGCGCACGAACTGAAGGGAGGAGGCCCGGATCTCGGCCTCGGTCGACGGCGGAGCGAAATTCGCGAGCGTACGGATGTTGCGACACATGGCGATACTCTAACCGGATCCACTCCACCCGGAGCGCCGCTTCCTCGCTTAGACTCGGAGGTCGCATGGCGAGACTGATCGAGCGCGTCGAGGCGATGCTTCGCGGAGAGATCCCGGGCGCTCCCGCGGCCCGGCTGATCGGGTTCAATCTGTTGAGCATCGAGCCGGGCAAGGCGGTCTTCGAGATGGAAGCCGGCCCACAGCACGCGAACCCCATGGGGACGCTCCACGGCGGGATCCTCTGCGACCTCGCGGACGCTGCGATGGGGATCGCCTACGCGTCGGCACTGGGAGACGAGGAGACCTTTACCACGCTCGAGCTGAAGATCAACTTCCTCAAGCCCGTCTGGAACGCGCGACTACGCGCCGAGGGCCGCGTCGTCAAGCGCGGCAGGACCGTCGGGATGGTCGAGTGCGACGTGACGGATGAGAAAGGCAGCCTCGTCGCCCGTGCGAGCAGCACGTGCCTGACCCTGGCCGGGAAGCAGGCGGCCGGGAGGTAGGGCGACGAGAGTGTCGGTCGCCTCGAAGGGTTGCCAAACGGATCCCACTTTTCCTTGAGGCCTGAATCCCGGCAACGAGCGTCAAACGGCGCTCTGATTTTCCCGCCCGCGGCCCGCTTCTCAGCGTTTCTTGGCGGCGATCGTGATCTTGAACCCGTCCGGGTCGGTTAAGGAGATGTCGCGCACGCCCCAGGGCTCGTCGGTGGGTCCCTGGTCCAGCCTGCCGCCCTTCGCTTTGATCCGCGCCGCGAGATCGTCGATGTTCTTCTTCGTCATGCAGAACATGCGGAAGCCATCTCCCTTTTTCCGGTCGCGTCCCTTCTTCCAGTCGTCCTGCCCGATCATGAACGAAACCTCGCCGGCTCGGAGAGACACGCCGACGACCTTTCCGGCGTCCTTCCAGGTCTCTTCGACGGCGAATCCGAGGACGTCGCGGTACCACGCGAGGCTCTTCTCCAAGTCGTTGACCGTGAGGCTCGGCGATGCATCGCTCAATGCCAGCGACCCTGCGCTACCGTACTTTCTGGGCGCCGCCTTCGCCCTGGGAGGCGAAGGCGACTTCTTCTTTGCACGAGTCGTTTTTGCGGGCTTTCTTGCGGCCATGTCTTTGCCTCCAAGCGATGGAGGCTATGACAGGAGAGCTACGAGTTAAAGTGAGGAAAGGCCCTTCGAGATGTGCGCGCTTACGGCGGCGAACGCACGCATGCCCACCTTCTTGTGAAAGCCGACGAGCAGCGCCTTCTCCGTCTCGTGGTGCTCCTCGAGCCACGCCCGAAAGTGCGCGGGGGTGACGAAGGGCTTCGGCTTCACGGATCGCGCAACGGTCAGCGCAGCATCATCCACAGATACGTGTACTGGAGGGCCGTGACTTGCGCCGTCTGCTTGTTCACCGCACCGCTTCCGTGGCCTCCCTCGGTGTTCTCGAAGTAGTAGACGGGGTGGCCCAGCGCTTCCAGCTTCGCCACCATCTTGCGCGCGTGCGCCGGATGCACTCGGTCGTCGCGGGTGTTCGTCCAGAAGAACGGCGTGGGGTACGCCGCTTCCTTCTTGAGCAGGTGGAACGGGGACCAGGTCTGGATGTACGCCCAGTCTTCGGGCTTGTCCGGGTCTCCGTACTCCGCCATCCAGCTCGCTCCAGCCAGGAGATGGCTGAACCGCTTCATGTCCGCCAGCGGCACCTGCGCGACGACGGCGTGGAAGAGGTCCGGGTAGAGCGCCATGGTTCCGCCGACGAGCAGGCCGCCCTGGGAGCCGCCCATGATCCCGAGGTGCCGCGCGGACGTGATCTTGCGTGCGATCAGGTCGCGCGCGACCGCGGAGAAGTCCTCGAAGTTGTGTATGTGCTGCTCCTTCACGGCCGCCTTGTGCCAGGCCGGGCCGAACTCTCCGCCGCCGCGGATGTTTGCGAGGACATAGACGCCTCCCCGGGCGAGCCACGCGTTTCCGAGGGTTCCGCTGTACTTGGGCACCTCCGAAGACTCGAAGCCGCCATAGGCGTGGAGGAGCGTGGGAACGGTCCCGTCGCTCCTCGCGCCCTTCGGCCGCACGACGAAATACGGGATCTTCGTGCCGTCCTTCGACGCGGCCTCGAACTGCTCGGTGCGGATCCCGCTTCCGTCGAAGAACGCCGGCATCGTCTTGACCTTTGAGGGCTGCCCGCCCTTCTCCGAGAGCCACAGGGACACGGGAGTCGAGAAGTCCTGGTACGTGAAGAAGTAGCTTTCCGTCGCGTCGCTGGTCGCCGTCAGTTCGGCGGTGCCGAGCCTGGGCGTCGGGACTTCGGATCGTTTCCACCCTCCCTCTTCCAGGGTCAGCGCCGTGACGCGGCTCCGGACGTTGTCGAGCGTCTCGAGCAGCACGCGGTCGCGGGTGCGGCTGACGCCGGCGAGCGAAACGCGAGTGCTCGGCTCGAAAAGCACGTCGAAACGACGGACGCCGCGCAGGACGTCGTCGACCGTGCCGGCCAGGAGGGAACCTTCGCGGTACGTCTTGCCGCCGGCCGTCCAGTCGCTTCGAAGCGAGAAGAGAAGCCGGTCGCGGAAGAAGGCGCGGATGCTCGAGTCCTCCGGCAGGTCCAGCTTGACCAGCCGATCGCCCAGAAGGAGAAATGACTCGTGGCGGAAGAACGCCGGAGTTCGCGTGACGAGGTCGTACCGGCCGTCGCTCAGGATCTCGGTCTCCCCGCTCGCGCCGACGTCTTCGGCCTTGCACTCGAAAACGGTCCGGGCCGCGGAAAGAGGCGTGCCGCGATTCCAGAGCTTCACGATCCGCGGGTATCCGGAGGACGTCAGCGAGCCGGAGCCGAAGTCGGTGCCGACCCACAGCGTGTCAACGTCTCGCCACGCGACGTTCGACTTGGCCTCCGGCAGGGAGAAGCCGCCGGACACGAACTCTTTCGTTTTCGTGTCGAACTCGCGCTCCACGGCGGCGTCGGATCCGCCGGGCGAGAGGCTGACCATGCACCGTGTGTATTCGGGCGGGAGACAGCTCGCCCCGTGGAAGACCCACGCCTTGCCGTCCGCCTTCGCGAGGGCGTCCACGTCGAGAACCGTCTCCCACTGCGGGGTCGCCGTGCGATACGAGGCGAGCGAGGTGCGCCGCCAGATGCCCCGCTCGTGCGCGTCGTCCTTCCAGAAGTTGTAGACCGTCTCGCCGAGGAGCTCGGGGGTGGGGATCTTCTCCTTCGAATCCAGGATCTGGAGCGTGTGCGTGTAGATCGGCTTGTACTCCGGCCGGGCCTCCAGGACCGCGGTCGTCTTCGCGTTGTGATCCCGGGCCCAGGTCAGGGCCTTCTCTCCCTGGACCTCTTCGAGCCACCGGTAGGAATCGTCGTCGGACTGGGCGCTTCCCGCTGCCGATCCCGCCAGACCCGCCACGGCAAGCGCCGCGATCGCCGTCCAACTCCCAAAGGGCTTCCTCATCTCACACCTCCGGAAGGCCGGGATCATAGGCCAACGAGAAGTAATTGGCGCTCCAGGGGCCTCCGGGCGTGTTGCGCGGAATCGCTGCGAGGGAATTCCCCGTTGACCCGTTCTTCGCGTCAGGCCGATCCGAGCAGATTCTCGATCTTCACCGGGAGCTCCCGCACGCGGATCCCGGTCGCGTGGTGAACTGCGGCGGTGATGGCCGGCGCGACGCCCGCCAGGCCGATCTCGCCGATCCCGCGCGCGCCGAGCTCGTTGATCTCCTTGTCGGGGAAATCGACGAAGTGCACGTCGATCGGCGGCACGTCGGCGTTGACCGCCACGATGTAGTCGGCCAGATTGCTGTTGATCGGCGCGCCGTTCTGCGGATCGTAGATCGTGTGCTCGAACAGGGCCATCCCGATTCCCATCACGACCGCGCCTTCGATCTGGTTCCGGCCCGCCAGAGGGTTCAGGATGCGTCCCCCATCGATGACCGTCACGACCCGGCTGACGCGCAACCGGGCGATCTCGGGCTGCCACGCCACCTCGACGAAGTGACAGCCGAACGAGTGCATCGAGAACTTCGGGTTGGGATCGCCGAACGCCGGACCCGACTTGCCGCTGCCCGTGGCGATGTGAATGTTCGCGCGCCGAAGCAGGTCGGCGAACGGCACGCCCCGCGCCGAACCGTCGGCCTTCACGAATACGCGGCCGCCCTCGAATTTCAGCTCGTCGGGGTTGTGCTTCTCGAAGGGCGATCCCGGCGTCGTCGTCGCGATCTTCAGCAGAGAGGCGATCGCGTTGTCCGCCGCCTGAAAGACGGCGGGGACCATGGAACCGGTCACCATCGATCCTCCCGAAATCGGACCCTCCGGGAGCGACGTGTCGCCGAGCGCGACTTCGACCTTGTCCAGAGGCACGCCGGTCTTCTGCGAGGTCAGCTGCGCGAGAATGGTGTACGTGCCGGTGCCGATGTCCTGCGTGCCCGAGGCGACGCGGGCCGTGCCGTCGTCGCGGAGCTGGACGTTCGCCTCGGCGGGGAATCGTCCGGCGCCCCACGCGCACCCGGCCATCCCCCACCCGAGGATCGCGCCGTCGCGCTTCATCGAGCCGACCGCCGGAGTACGCTTCGACCAGCCGAATTTCTCCGCGCCGAGCTCGAAGCACTCGACCAGATGGCGCGACGAGAACGGAACGTTCAGAGACTCGTCGATCTTCGGCTCGTTCAAGACGCGGAGACGGACAGGGTCGATCTTGAGCTGATCCGCGAGCTCGTTCATCGCCGACTCGGTCGCGTAGAGGCCGGGCACCGCGCCGGGACCTCGCATGGGCGTCGGCGAGCCCACGTTTCGCCGGGCGCGGCCGAACGCCACACGGAGGTTGGGCACGCTGTAGTGGAACGCCGTCGCCTCACCGCAGTCCTCGTGGTAGTTGTCGAGGATCGCCATCTGGTTGACGTAGTCGTGCTGGAGCGAGACCAGCTTTCCGGCGGCGGTGGCGCCGAGGCGCACGCGCTGCTGGGTGCGGGGACGATGCCCCACCGACTGGAACATCATCTTGCGGCTGACGACGAGCTTGACCGGCTTGCCCAGGTTCCGCGCCGCGGCGACGGCGAGCGCGCAGTGGGTCCAGGGCCACAGCTTGCTGCCGAAGCCCGAGCCGACGAACTTCGTGACGACCCGGACGTTCTCCTTCGGCAGGCCGAACATCTGCGCGAGGACGCCCCGAAGGTTGAAGATGCCCTGGGACTCCTCGTAGATGGTCAGCATCGAGCCGTCCCAGACCGCCGTCGCCGACTGCAGCTCGATCGGGTTGTGCGTCTCGGTCGGCGTGACGTAGGTCTGGTCGAGCTTGACGGGCGCCGTGGCGAAGGCGTTCTCGGCATTCCCGCGCTCGCTTTGCACGCGCTTGGTCGGCGCAAACGTGGTCTCGACCACGTCGGGCTCCGGATCGGCCTGGAGGTGGGTATCGACGTTGAACTTGTCCTTCGCGTACGTCGCGCGAACCGCGTCGGCGGCCGCCTTGGCGCTTTCGAACGTATCGGCGACGGCGAGTGCGATGTACTGGCCCCAGTAGCGAACGACGTCGTCCTCGAATGGCGGGCGGCGCTCGTCGACGATGCCCTCGAAGCCCTGCCCCAGGACGGACCGGGAAATCTTTCCGATGTTTCCGCGGTGAAAGATCGCGCGCACGCCCGGCATCTTCTCCGCGGCGGCCGTGTCGAGCTTGACCACTCGGCCGCTGGCGATCGTCGCCTCGACGGGAACGGCGTAGAGCTGACCGGGAAAGTGGAAATCGGAGGCGTACTGCGCCTTCCCACTCACCTTCAGCGGGCCGTCCACGCGCGGAGTGGGGCGGCCGATCGTCGACGTCGGGGGGGTCTCTTGAGTTGTAGGCATGCTCCGTCCTTTAGAGAGAATCCGCTCGTCAGGCCGTCAAAGCGGTTTGCAGCGCGTGCGCGAGGCAGCGCTTCGCCAGCTCGACCTTGAATCCGTTCTCGCTCCGCGGCTTTGCGTCGCGCATGGCCGCCTCCGCCGCGCCGCGGAAGCTCGCCGCGTTGGCCGTCTGTCCGACGAGCGCCGCTTCGGCCTCCGGGGATCGCCAGGGCCTGGTCCCCACGCCGCCCAGCGCGATGCGCGCCCTAGTCACCTTCCCGCCCGCGCCTTCCAACGTCATCACGACGGCGGCCGACGCCAGCGCAAACTCGTACGACGCCCGGTCCCGCAGCTTCAGATAGATCTGCTTGCTCCCCGCGACGGGCGGGCCGAGCGCCACGTGGGTGATGAGGTCGCCCGGCTCGAGCACCGTCTCGCGGTGGGGCGTGCTGCCGGGCAGGAGATGGAAGTCATCGATCGGGATCGCGCGCTGACCCTTCGGTCCCTGCACGTGGATCGTCGCCTCCAACGCCGCCATCGCCACGTTCATGTCCGAGGGGTTGGTCGCGATGCACTGGTCGCTCGTGCCCAGAATCGCGAGCATGCGGTTGCTGCCGGTGATGGCGGGACAGCCCGTTCCGGGCTCGCGCTTGTTGCAGGGCATCGCGGTGTCGCGGAAGTACATGCATCGCGTTCGCTGGAGCAGATTGCCGGCCGTCGTCGCCATGTTGCGAAGCTGCGCCGATGCGCCCGAGAGAAGCGCCTGCGACAGCACCGCGTAATCCCGCTGAACCGCCGGATGGTGGGCGAGCTCCGAGTTTCGGACGGTCGCGCCGATCTTCAGACCGCCGTCCGGTGTCGCTTCGATCTTGCCGAGCGGCAGCCGGTTGATGTCGATGAGCCGCGCGGGCGTCTCGACGTTCAGCTTCATCAGATCCAGCAGCGTCGTCCCGCCGGCGATGAACCGGGCTTCCGTACGCGAGCCCTGCTGGGCGGTCTTGGCCTTCGCGGCGGCTGCGACCGCGGCCGCGGAATCGGGTGGCCGAACGAATTCGAAGGTATGCATGGATCGCTCCCGCTCGCTCTTAAGCGTTCTTGCCGCGAACTTGTTGGATCGCGGCCACGATGTTGGGGTAGGCGCCGCAGCGGCAGATGTTGCCGCTCATCAGCTCCTTCACGGCCGCATCGTCCGGACCGCAGGGTTCCTTGAGCAAGGCAACGCCCGACATGATCTGTCCGGACGTGCAGTAGCCGCACTGGTAGCCGTCGTGGGCGAGGAATGCCGCCTGCTTGGGATGGAGGGCATCCGGTGTGCCGAGGCCCTCGATGGTCGTGATCTCTTCCCCGTCGTGCAGCAACGCCAAGCTAAGACAGGAATTCACGCGCCTGCCATTCACGTGCACCGTGCATGCGCCGCACTGCCCGTGATCGCAGCCCTTCTTCGTCCCGGTGAGAGCGACGGTCTCGCGGATGCAATCGAGAAGCGTCGTCCGAGGGTCGATGCGAAGCGCG
>JBBRFL010000037.1:0-32793 GCA_038224325.1 Thermoanaerobaculia bacterium
GATGCCGCGGGCGTGGCCGTCGACGAGCACCAGCTCCACCATCTCGTGGCGGGAATGATCGCGCACCGCGCCCAGGCCAATCTGCCGCTCGAGCGCCTGGTAGGCGCCCAGCAGCAGCTGCTGGCCGGTCTGCCCGCGGGCGTAGAAGGTGCGGGAGACCTGCGCGCCGCCGAAGGAGCGGTTGTCGAGCAGGCCGCCGTACTCGCGGGCGAAGGGCACGCCCTGGGCGACGCACTGATCGATGATGTTCACGCTGACTTCGGCGAGGCGGTACACGTTCGACTCGCGGGCGCGCCATTCCCCGCCCTTGACGGTGTCGTAGAAGAGCCGGAAGACCGAGTCGCCGTCGTTGCGGTAGTTCTTGGCCGCGTTGATCCCGCCCTGGGCGGCGATCGAGTGGGCGCGGCGAGGAGAGTCCTGATAGCAGAAGCATTGGACCTTGTATCCGAGCTCCGCCATTGACGCGGCGGCGCCCGCTCCCGCCAGCCCGGAACCCACGACGATCACCGTGTACTTGCGCTTGTTCGCCGGGTTGACCAGCTTCATCTCGAAGCGGTGCTTGTCCCACTTCTTCTCGAGCGGGCCCGACGGGACGTTGGACTTCAGCTCCACTTCCTCGACTCCTCCCCGGTCATTTCACGATCCCGGCGAGCACCGCCAGGGGGAAGGAAATGTTGCCGATGACGATGATCGCCGCGAAGATCCAGGCGCCGACGTGCGCCAGCCGAATGTAACGGGGGTGCGAGACGCCCAGCGTCTGGAACATGCTCCAGAATCCGTGGCGGATGTGAAGACCCAGGAAGATCATTGCCAGGATGTAGAAAAGCGACACCGGGACGCTTCGAAATCCCGTTACGAAGTTGTGGTACACGTCCCCGGGGACGAAGTCCGGATGCGCCGAGCCCACCGTGAAGTGCAGCAGGTGGTAGACGATGAAGAGGATCAGGATCACGCCGCTCCAGCGCATCGTCCGGGAGGCGTAGGTGGACTCCGTCCAGCGCCGCAGCCGGTAGCCGTCCGGCCGGGCGGCGCGGTTGGAGAGCGTCAGCGAGGTCGCGGACCAGATGTGCAGGATCACCGCGAGGAGCAGCACGGCGCGCGCGATCCAAATGCCGGCCCCGTGGAGCACGTGGTGCAGGAACGCGCCGTAGCCGTTCATGGCCTCGCGGCCGTTGGGCAGGTAGATCTGGAGGTTGCCCGCCAGGTGCCCGAGGACGTAGCCGAAGAGGATGACGCCGGTCGCGGCCATGACGACCTTGCGGCCGATGGACGAACTCCGGAATGTGGGCGCCAGGCTCATCCGACCTCCTTCGGGGCGTGGCACGCTCGGAAACGGGCCGCCCCACCGATTATATGCAGCCCGATTCCGGGCGCGGCTCGCGCGGGAATTCCTCGCCCGGAGCTCGGCGTTGCGGAAATCGCATGATCCGCGTTCGATTTGCGATGGTGTCGGCGCCCGTCCTGGCGGTTTGCGCCGCCGCTTCCCTCGCGGGTCAGGAAACGCCCCCGTCCCTGCCCGATCCTCGCGCCTTTCTCGCGGAGGTGCGCGAGAACCTTCGCAGCGATCGCTCGCTGCTCGACCAGTACACGTTCACGGAAACGCTCACCGAGAGGCGACTCGACGGGAAGGGCGCGGTGAAGAGCGTGAAGACTTCGACGTACGAGGTCTATCCGTCGCCGGAGCCCGGAACGACCTATCGCCGCCTGGTCGCCCGTGACGGAGCGCGACTCTCGCAGGCCGAGCTGTCCGCGCAGGATCGCAGGCGGGAGGCGAAGGGCGATCGCGAGGCGCGGGGCCTCGCCCGCGAGGAGGAGCAGAAGCGGAGGGAGCAAGCCGTTCTCGACGAGCTCTTCCGGATGGACGAGATCGCGGTCGAGGGTCGGGACTCGATCAACGGCAGGGTCGCGATCGTCCTCCGTTTCGCTCCACGTCCGGGCTTTCGCCCGACGACGGACGGCGGCAAGGTGATCCGGAAGCTGGCGGGCCGGGCCTGGATCGACGAAGAGGACCGCCAGCTCGTGCGGCTGGAGGCGAGCCTGCTCGACAGCCTCGGCGTGGGTCCTGCCGGCGTAGCCCGGCTGCAGAAGGGGGCCACGGCCTCGTTCGAACGGCGCAAGATCAACGGGGAGATCTGGCTTCCCGCCGAGGCGCGATTCGACGGCGCGGCGAAGGTGTTCTTCGTCTTCGGCTCGCGGATCGAGGTCCAGTCCAAGTATGGCGACTACCGGAAGTTCTCGGTGAGAACGGAGGAAGAGGTGCGCAGCTCCCATTGACCCCCGGGGCGACGGGGGCGGCTCAGGCCGGAACGTTCGCCAGGACGGGAAGGGCCTGCGCGCCGCCGTCGGTCCGGGCGACGCGGCGATACTCCGAATCCCGCTCGAAGGGCTCGCGGCCCGACTCGCGGATGATCCGCTCGAAGTCCGATCGGGTCAGCCCCGAGGCCGTCGTCGCGCCGGCGGCGTGCGTGATCGTCTCGTCGACCACCGTCCCGACCAGGTCGTCCGCGCCGAAGAACAGCGCGATCTGTGCGAGCTTCGTCCCGATCTGGATCCAGTACGCCTTGATGTGCGGCACGTTGTCGAGGAGCAGGCGCGAGGCGGCGATGACGCGCAGGTCGAGCTGCCCGGTCGATGCCGGCAAGTGCGCGAGCGGGGTGTTCTCGGGGTGGAAGGCGAGCGGGATCAGCCCCGGGATCCCGCCGGTTTCGTCCTGGAGATCGCGCAGGCGCAGCAGGTGATCGACCCGTTCCTCGACGGTCTCGACGTGCCCGTACAGCATCGTCGCGTTGGTGCGTACGCCCTGGCGGTGGCACTCGCGCGCCACCTCGAGCCACCGCTCGCCCGAAATCTTGTTGCGGCAGATGATGTCGCGCACGCGCCTGGCGAAGATCTCGGCGCCCCCGCCCGGGCAGGAGTCCATCCCGGCGGCGTGGAGCTGCGAGATCGCGTCGGCGAGGGGCATCCCGCCGACCTGGGCGATCCAGTCGAGCTCGACCATAGTCCAGGCCTTCAGGTGCACGCCGGGGAAGGCCGACTTCAGGGCCTGCAGGAGTCCCGTGTAGTACTCGAACGGCCAGGTCGGGTGGAGCCCGCCGACGATGTGGAATTCCGTGACCGCCTCGCTGTAGCCGCGCCCCGCCTCCGCGACGCATTCTCCGATCGCCATCTCGTAGCCGCCCGGTTCGTTGACCTTCTTGGCCCACGCGCATAGCGCGCAGTCCACCCAGCAGAGGTTCGTGGGATTCAGGTAGCGGTTGACGTTGTAGAACGCCCGGTTGCCGTGCCGCGCCTCCCGGACGGAGTTGGCCAGGCGGCCCAGTCCCAGGAAGTCGCGCGTCTCGAAGAGCCGGACTCCGTCCTCGAAGGAGAGACGCTCGCCTGCCAGGACCTTCGCGGCGATGTCCGAGAGGTCGGAGGCGTGGAAGGAGGCGGCCAGGTCCGTCACGGGATCGCGGGCTTGGTCACCGGCTGGAACGGATCCTGGGAGACGGGGGAGACGTCATCCACGAAGGGCGTCAGGTACGCGTAGCAATCCCAGCAGTATTTTTCCTCGGCTCGAAACTGGAAGTCCACGACCCGCCCCACCGCGGGGAAGTCCAGGATCTCCCGGCCGCAGCGATGGCACATGTCCTTCTGGCCCCGAATCAGGCGCCACACCGGTCCCATGGCGCAAATGGTATCAGCAGCGATCCGCGATCCGTCCGCCGGCGGCTCGCGCTCTCACTCCGAGCTCGACGGGGCGGGAAGGCCTAGGGGTGCGCGGAACGCCAGGAGCGCCGCCAGCGCGGAGGCCGCGATCGCGGCTCCGATGAGAAACGCCACGCGCGGGCCGAAGAGCTTCCACCACAGGCCGAAGAGGATCGAGGCCGGCAGGGCCGCAAGGCCGACGCTCGCGTGAAACACGCCGAACGCCCGGCCCCGCGCCCGCGGTGGGACGAGGTCGGCGACGAGGGCGCGCTCCGCTCCCTCCGTCAGCGCGTAGAAGAGCGCGTAGAACGCGAAGAGCCCCCAGATCTGCCGGCCGTTCGACGCGAACGCGAAGCCCGCGTAGGCGATCGCGTACACCGCCCATCCCGCCGCGATCGTGCGGATCCGGCCGAGGCGATCCGCGAGCGCTCCGCCCGGGACTCCAGCCGCGGCCTTCACCCCGTGGAAGAAGGCCCAGAGCAGCGGGAGCTGCCAGAGGGCGATCCCGGAGTCGCGCGCCTTGAGCAGGAGGAAGGCGTCCGTGGACATTGCGAGCGTGAAGAACGCGAAGATCGCGATAAGGATCCAGAAGGGCCGCGGCAGGAGCCCTCCGTCGAGGCGCGCCGGTTCCGCCGCCGCGGCCCGAAGGACCCTCGGCCTCTCGCGGACGGCGAACATCACCAGGCCGACCGCCGCCAGACCGGGAACGGCGGCCAGCAGGAACACCGAGCGCACGTCCGAGAAGACGAAGCGCAGCAGGAAGGCGGCCACGAGGGGCCCGACGAGCGCCCCTGCGTTGTCCATGGCGCGCTGGAGACCGAAGGCTCGCCCCCGTTGCTCCGGCGGCACCATGTCGGCGAGCAGCGCGTCCCGCGGGGAGGTCCGGATCCCCTTGCCGACGCGGTCGGCGAATCGGATCGCGAGCACCTGCGGCCACGCGGTCGCGAGGCCGACCAGCGGGCGCGCCGCCGCGGCGATCGCGTAGCCCGCCGCGACGATCGGCTTGCGGCGAGTGACCCGATCCGACCACCAGCCCGAGATCCACTTCACGATCGACGCGGTCGCCTCGGCCACTCCCTCGATCAGGCCGATCGCCGCGGGGCCGGCGTGGAGGGTCTTCGTCAGGAACTCGGGCAGCAGCGGATAGATCATGTCGGAGGCGACGTCGGTGAGCAGCGAAACCCAGCCGAGCGTGAGAACGCCCCGATCCAGACGGCCGTTGGCCTCTTTACCCATATTTAATTAGGAAAAAAATGTCGATATCCTTTTATCATTCGGCGTAGGTGTCTGCACCGCTTCATCATAATCGGCCCGTGCGACTTTACTCCTCGGATGCCTTCATTCTCGGCACTCATGCGCTGCGCGAAACGGATCGGATCGTTTCGTTCGCGACGCGCGACCTCGGAAAGAAACGCGGCGTCGCGCGGGGGGCCCGGCGCCCGCGCAGCGAGTTCTCCGGCGCGCTCGAGCCGATGACCGAGGCGCGCGTGGTGTTCTACGAGAAGGAGGGGCGCGAGCTCGTGTCGATCCGCGCCGTCGACCCGATCCGCGCCTCCTTCTCGCTCTCGACGGAACTCGAGCGCGCGCTGCTCCTGCCGGCGATGGCCGAGAGCCTCGAGACATTCGTCTCGGAGTCGGATCCCGCCGAGCCGTTCTATCGGCTGGCCCGGCACGCGATGGACGGCCTCTTCGCCGGAGCCCCCGCCGCCCTCGTGGCGGCCTACTTCGACGTCTGGATCCTGAAGCTCTCGGGACTCTTCCCGACGCTGGCCCACTGCGCGCGCTGCGAGCGGCCTCTCCCGCCGTCGGGTCCGGTGCTGTTCGACGAGAGTCTGCCGGGCTTCGTCGAAGAGGAGTGCCGCCGCGGGCCGACGGTTCGTGTGACGGCGAACGCGCGCGAGACCCTGGCCGGCTTCCTTTCCTCGGCGCTCGATCCGGAGGCGCGTCCCCCCGGGCTTCTCGAAGTCGCCGCGGTCACACGGCTCGCGCGCCGGCACTTCCTGGGGCACGAGCTCAAGTCGCAGCGCGTGCTGTCCGAGTCGCTGGAGTGATGGGACGAATTGTGCCCCTGCGATAAACTTACGACCGTGTTCACGCTCCAGAGGCTCATTACCGACCTCACCGCCTTCTGGGAGGGCGAAGGATGCCTGATCGAGCAGCCCTACGACCTCCCGATGGGCGCCGGCACCATGCACCCCGCGACGTTCCTCCGGGTGCTCGGCCCCGAGCCCTGGCGATGCGCGTACGTTCAGCCCTCGCGCCGGCCCGCGGACGGCCGCTACGGACAGAATCCGTTCCGGCTGGGAAAGCACCTGCAACTCCAGGTCGTACTGAAGCCCTCGCCCGACGACGTCCAGGACACATACCTGCGCAGCCTCGAGCGGTTGGGCGTCGTACTGACAGAGCACGACGTCCGTTTCGAGGAGGACAACTGGGAGTCGCCGACTCTCGGAGCGTGGGGCGTCGGGTGGCAGGTGGTCATGGACGGCATGGAGATCTCCCAGTTCACGTACTTTCAGCAGGCGGGTGGAATCGATCTGTCGCCGGTGACCGCCGAGATCACCTACGGGCTGGAGCGGATCGCGATGTTTCTGTCCAAGGTCGACTCCGTCTTCGACGTGCGGTGGAACGAGGCGCTGTCGTATGGCCAGGTCCGCCGGCGCGATGAGGTCGAGATGTCCCGTTACGCCTTCCAGGTCGCAGACGCCGAGCTCGCTTCGCTGATGCTGGACCGCCACGAGCGGGAAGCGCGGCGTTGCCTGGAGGCGGGCCTCGTCCTGCCCGCGTACGAGGCCACGCTCGTCTGCTCGCACCAGTTCAACCTGCTCGACGCCCGCGGGGCGGTGTCCGCGACCGATCGCGTCGGCCTCATCCGGAGGATTCGAGACCTGGCCTGCGCGTGCGCTCGCGCCTACGTATCCGGTCCGGACGGCCAGCGGTCCCGGCTCTCCGAGCCGGAGCCCGCCACCGTTTGAGAGGGCGCTCGACGCTCCCAACGGGAGCGAAGAGTTGTTCTCGGCGAGCCGCAGGACGGATTCCGATGCGCCCCGGTCATAGAATATTCGGGCCAACGGACACGCGCTGATCCCCATCACCCGTGAAAAACCAAGACTTTCTTCTCGAGATTCGCACGGAAGAAATTCCGGCGCCGGCGCTCCTGCCCGCGCGCCTTGAGCTCGCCCGGCGACTGACCGAGACGCTTTCCGATGAGGGGTTATCCCCCGCGTCGGTGGAGTCCTTCGCGACGCCGCGGCGGCTGGCGGTCGCCCTGCGGGGACTTCCCGAGCGCCAGGAGGATCGCTTCGCGGAGGTCCTGGGGCCTCCCGCGGCCAGCGCGTTCGATTCCGACGGCAAGCCCACGCGCGCCGCCGCGGGCTTCGCGAAGGCGCAGAAGGTGGACGTGGCCGACCTCGTGGTGGTGGATTCGCCCCGGGGGTCGACGCTCGCCGCCCGCCGGACGACGCCGGGGCGAGATGCCGCGGATCTCCTCGCCGAGATCGTCCCGCGGGTCGTCGCGGAGCTGACGTTTCCCAAGACGATGCGATGGGGGTCCATCGATCGCTCGTTCGTGCGGCCGGTGCGGGGCGTGCTGGCGCTCCTGGGCGACCGGGTCGTGCCGATGGAGCTGTTCGGCGTCGCCGCGGGCGACCGGACCTCGGGTCACCGCGTGCTCTCGGACGGCGATTTCGCGGTCACGGGCCCGGAGGACTATCTCGAGAAGCTGCGCGACCACTTCGTCGAGCCGGACGCCGAGCTGCGGCGGGCGCGAATCCTCGAGGCGGCCCGCGCCATGGCGGCCGACGTCGGGGGATCCATCGAGGCCCACGCGGACCTCGCCAACACGCTGTCGGACCTCGTGGAATGGCCGGGCCTCGTGCGCGGCTCCTACGCCGACGAGTTCCTGGAGCTCCCGGAAGAGGTGACGGTGACGGCGATGCGGACTCACCAGAAGTTCCTCCCGGTCCGCGGCCCGACGGGCCTGCTGCCCTACTTCATCGCGGTGATGGACAACGCGGAGGACCGCAAGGGGTTCATCGCCAAGGGATGCGAGTGGGTCCTGAACGCCCGCCTCGCCGACGCCCGGTTCTTCTTCGAGGAGGACGTCCGGCAGCGGCTCGAGTCCCGCCTCCCGCTGCTCGAACGCCTGACCTTCCAGGACAGGCTCGGAAGCTACCGCCAGAAGACTGCGCGCATCCAGGACCTGGCCGAGGCCATCGCGATTCGCGTCGGCCGCGCGGATCTCATCGAGGACGTGCGCACCGCGGGACTCCTCTCGAAGGCCGACCTGACGACGCACGTCGTGAAGGAGTTCACGGACCTCCAGGGGATCATGGGCGGCATCTACGCGCGCCGGGAGCGGTACGCGGACTCCGTCTGGAAGGCCATCTCCGATCAGTACCGGCCCGCGTCGGCCTCGGACGACCCGCCCCGGAAGGCGGCGGGAGCGATCCTCTCTCTTGCGGATCGGTTCGACTCGCTCGCGGGGCTCTTTCGCCTGGGGCTCACGCCGACGGGGTCCCGCGATCCCTACGGGCTGCGGAGGGCCGCGCTCGGAGTCGTCTCGATCGCGATCGCCCGGAACTGGCGCACCGACTGGAGGCCCGTCGTGCGACAGGCCCTGTCCCTCTACCCCGAGGACCTCGAGGCCCCGGGCGCGGAGGAGACCGTCGAGGAGCTCGGCCGCTTCTTCGCGGAGCGGCTCCGCAGCCTCCTCGAGCGCCGCGGGCACGCGCATGACGAGATCTCCGCCGTGCTCCACGAGGACATCTGGGATTTCGCCGACACCGCGGACCGGGCGCGGGCGCTCTCCGAGGCGCGGCGGCACATGGACTTCCGCGCGTTGATCCTCGCTTTCAAGCGGATTCGCAACATCCTGGGCGACGACATGCCCGGGTCGCCGCGGCCCGAGCTGTACCGGGAGAGCGCGGAGCGCGAGCTCGCCTCCGACTTCCTGCAGGCCCGCCAGGCGATCGAGGGATTCATGACGCAGAGGCACTACCGCGAGGCCATGGAGACGATCGCGTCGATTGCCCCGTCGCTCGACCGTTTCTTCGTGGAAGTGCTCGTGAACTGCCCGGAGGAGGACCTGCGTCGGAATCGGCTGGCTTTGCTCGCGTCGATTCGGCAAGAATTCACTCGACTCGCCGACTTCTCGGAGATCGTCGTGGAGAAGACATGAAGCGCGTGTTCTCGTTCGGCAACGGAGTCGCGGAGGGGGTGGGCCTCGGAAAGGAGACGCTCGGCGGGAAGGGCGCCGGCCTCGCCGAGATGACCGCCCTCGGAATCCCGGTCCCGCCGGGCTTCACGATCGAGACCTCGGTGTGCGCCGATTTCTCCCGCGGCGCGAGTCTCGACGCGATTCGCGCCGAGGTCGAGTCCGCCCTGCTCAAGCTGGAGCACGACGCCGACAAGCGCTTCGGAGCGGTGGAGAACCCGCTGCTCGTCTCGGTCCGGTCGGGCGCGCGCTCCTCGATGCCGGGAATGATGGACACGATCCTGAATCTGGGCCTGACATCCCGAACGGCGAACGGGCTCGCGTCCCGCTCGGGCGAGCGGTTCGCGCTCGACTGCCGCCGCCGGTTCCTGGAGATGTACGGCGACGTGGTCCTGCGGGTGCCCCGCCACGAATTCGAGAAGGCGATGGCGGAGGTCAAGACGGCCCGCAAGGTGTCTTCGGACACCGAGCTGAAGGCCGAGGACCTCGCCGACATCGTCCGGCGCGACGAGCAGATCGTGCGGCAGCGGACGGGGCATGATTTTCCGGACGACCCCCGGGAGCAGCTCTGGGGCGCCATCGCCGCCGTTTTCCGGTCGTGGGACAACGAGCGCGCCCGGACGTACCGCAAGCTCCACCACATCCCCGAGGACTGGGGCACCGCCGTCAGCGTGCAGGCCATGGTCTTCGGGAACCGCGGGGACACATCCGCAACGGGCGTCGCGTTCACCCGCGATCCCGCGACCGGCGAGAAGCTCTTCTACGGTGAGTTCCTCCCCAACGCGCAGGGCGAGGACGTCGTGGCGGGGCTGCGCACGCCGCGGCCGCTGAACGCCGACGGCTCCGGCGTGTCCCTCCAGGAGACGATGCCCGCGGCCCACGCCGAGCTCCTGAGGATCAAGGACGTTCTCGAGAAGCGGTTTCGGGACATGCAGGACCTCGAGTTCACGATCGAGGAGGGCCGCCTCTACCTCCTGCAGACGCGCAACGGGAAGCGCACCGGATTCGCCGCGGTGCGCGTCGCCACGGACATGGTGGACGAGGGGCTTATCGACGCCGAGGAGGCCGTGGCCCGCGTCGAGCCGGAGCAGCTGGTGCAGCTCCTCGCGCCGATCTTCCCGGCCCGCGAGAAGACGGCCGCGATCCAGGAGGGGCGGCTCCTCGGCCGGGGGCTCCCCGCCGGGCCCGGAGCGGCGTGCGGCCGGATCGCGCTGACGGCCGAACGCGCGGTCGCCATGGCGGCCAAGGGCGAGGTCGTCGTCCTCGTGCGCGAGGAGACTTCGCCCGAGGACATCGCGGGCATGCACGCGGCGGCCGGTATCCTGACGACCCGCGGGGGAGCGACGAGCCACGCGGCCGTCGTCGCGCGCGGCATGGGCAAGACGTGCGTCGTCGGAGCGGGGGAGGTCACCGTCGATCTCGCGCGCAAGGAGGTCCGCGCCCGCAATCTCAAGGCGAGCGAGGGCGACTGGATGTCGATCGACGGGACGGCGGGAGAGGTCCTCCTCGGAAAGCTCCCCACGCAGCCCTCCGAGGTCCTCCAGGTGGTGCTGGAGGGGACGATTCCGCTCGAGAAGTCCAGCGTGACCCAGGCCTTCCTGCGGATCCTGACTTGGGCCGACGAGCGCCGCCGGCTGGGCATCCGCGCCAATGCCGACACGCCGCACGACGCCCGCGTCGCGCGCCTCTTCGGGGCCGAGGGCATCGGCCTCTGTCGCACCGAGCACATGTTCTTCGAGGAGAAGCGCATCGGGGCCGTGCGCGAGATGATCCTCGCCGAGACCATCGAGCAGCGCCGCACCGCGCTCGCGAAAATTCTGCCGATGCAGCGCGAGGACTTCCTGGGGATCTTCCGGGAGATGGGGGAGAGGCCGGTCACGATCCGCCTGCTCGATCCGCCCCTCCACGAGTTCCTGCCCCACGACGACCAGACGATGGCGAGGACGGCCGCCGACCTGGGCGTTCCGGTCGAGAAGGTCCGGGAGCGCACGCACGCGCTCTCGGAGGCCAACCCCATGCTCGGGCACCGCGGCTGCCGGCTGGGCATCACCAACCCCGAGATCTACGAGATGCAGGTCCGCGCGATCTTCGAGGCGTCCGCCGCGTACATCCGGGAAGGGGGGCATCCGAATCCAGAGATCATGATCCCGCTGGTGGGCGCCCGCGGCGAGTTCGAGCGCCTGCGGGTCCTGGTCGATGAGGCCGCCCGCCGGGTCACGGCGGACACGGGCCAGGAGGTCTCGTACAAGGTGGGCACGATGATCGAGGTCCCGCGCGCCGCGCTGCGCGCCAACCGGATCGCGCTCAACTGCGACTTCTTCTCCTTCGGCACCAACGACCTGACGCAGATGACCTACGGCTATTCCCGCGACGACGCGGGCACCTTCCTGCCGGTGTACATCGAAGAGGGCATCCTGCCGGAGGACCCGTTCGCGAGCCTGGACCAGTACGGGGTGGGCGAGCTCATCGCGATCGCGACGCGCCGCGGCCGCGAGGTCAAGCCGAAGCTCAAGATCGGCGTCTGCGGCGAGCACGGCGGCGACCCGCGCTCGATCGAGTTCTTCAACCACGTGGGCCTCGACTACGTCTCGTGCTCGCCCTTCCGGGTCCCCATCGCGCGCCTCGCGGCGGCGCGGGCTTCGCTGGCGGAGAAGAACGTGGGCGGATCCTCGACCGCATGACGCCCCTCGCCGCGATGATGGTGCTGGCGCTGACCGCGGCTCCGGCGAAGGAGGCTCCGGCCGACCTCGTCCTGCTCTCCGCGAAGATCTGGACGGGGGACCCGGCGAAACCGGAGGCGGAGGCGCTCGCGGTGCGGGGCGATCGCGTCGTCGCCGTCGGGATGAACAAGGAGATCGAGGCGCTCAAGGGGCCGCAGACCCGCGTCCTCGACGGCAAGTGGCGCCGCGTCGTCCCCGGCTTCATCGACAGCCACACGCACATGTCTGGCGGCGGGCTCGAGATCCTGGCCGTGGACCTCCACCGGACCAGGGACGAGGCCGAGTTCACGCGCACGCTCGCCGCGTACGCGAAGACGCAGCCGCCCGGGCAGTGGCTCACCGACGGCGCGTGGGATCACGAGCAGTGGACGCCGCCGCATCTTCCGACGAAGGCGCTGCTCGATCCCGCGACGGGCGACCGCCCGACGTGCCTGTCGCGGCAGGACGGCCACATGGTGGTCTGCAACAGCCTCGCCCTGAGGCTCGCGGGCGTCACGCGAGACACACCCGACCCGCCCGGGGGCGTGATCGTCAAGGATGCGTCGGGGGAGCCGACGGGGATCCTCAAGGACGGTGCGATGGACCTCGTGTTCCGGGTCCGGCCCGAGCGCACCCAAGCCGAGCTCCTCGAAGGCCTGCGGGCCGCGATGAAGAACGCGGCGAAGTTCGGCGTCACCTCGGTCCAGGACCTCCCCGGGGATTCCGGGGACATCCCGGCGTGGAAGGCGCTGCACGACAAGGGCGAGATGACCGTCCGGGTCAACTACCGCCCGTCCCTCTCAACGTGGCAGAAGGTCGCCGCGCTGCGGTCCTCCGTCGGCGACGACGCTTGGCTGCGCATCGGGGGAGTCAAGGGCTACATGGACGGCGCGCTCGGCTCGGGGACGGCGCTGATGTTCGAAGGCTTCACCGACGAGCCGGCCAACCGGGGCGTCTACGCCTCGGAGGCGATCCCGCTGTCGGCGCTCGAGGAGCGCGTCGCGGGAGCGGACGCGGCGGGCCTCCAGGTCGAGGTGCACGCGATCGGTGACCGCGCCAACGCCGAGATCCTGGACGTCTTCGAGCGCGTCGCGAAGAAGAACGGCCCGCGCGACCGCCGCTTCCGGATCGAGCACGCCCAGCACCTGCGCGCCTCCGACATACCGCGCTTCGCGCGGCTCGGCGTCATCGCATCGATGCAGCCGTACCACGCGGTTGACGACGGCCGGTGGGCCGACCGGCGCCTGGGCCCGGAGCGAGCGAAGACGACGTACGCGTTCCGGTCGCTCCTGGACGCGAAGGCAACGCTCGCGTTCGGCTCGGATTGGAGCGTTGCGCCGATCTCGCCGATCCTGGGGATCGCGGCGGCCGTTACGCGCGCGACGATCGACGGCAAGAGGCCGGGCGGCTGGGTCCCCGAGCAGAGGATCACCGTCGAGGAGGCGCTCCGCGCGTACACCGCCTCCGCCGCTTACGCGGCGTTCGAGGATAAGGAGAAGGGCTCGCTAACGCCCGGCAAGCTCGCCGACTTCGTGATCCTCTCTTCTGACGTGCTCACCGTCCCACCCGCCGCGATCGAGAAGATCGAGGTCGACCAGACCGTGGTCGGGGGACGGGTAGTGTTCTCGAGATAGTCCGGACTCACGATTCGAAAGAAGTTCTGATACCTGGGTCGTCGTGGCGACGATCGGTTTGATCTGGATCGTTCGGAGGGCAGTGGAGTGCGCTGGCAGCCCTATTCGTAAAGAATCCCGAATTGATTACGGACTGTAGCCATGGCACAGTAGATCGCCTGTATTCCCAGCAAGGAAAGAAATGCGCGACGCCGCTGATGGGATCGATCCATGGATACCCAACGATACGCAACTGGATTCGCCCGCTGGTCTGACCGTTGGAGTGCTTTCACATCCTTGTCACCATCACGCCATGCAACTCGCATATGAATGCTAAGTACCTCTCGTCGGGCGACAATCCCAGTCCGTGACAATTCTCAAGAGCGCTTTTCCAAAGCGTGTCGGGAGGTGACCCTCTTTTGGTGATGACGAGCTCGGTATTCAGCTCATTCAATCTGAATTCTGCGACCGTACCGTCGCTAGTTTCGATCCGGCGAGCGCCATACTTCCCCGCCTTCTCCCAAGTTCTCGTGATCTTCTCGGTGAGAGGCGTTATTGTGGGTGGAGGCTTAACCAGCCCGATCGGTTGACCGCCTCGCCACGTCGCCTCGATCAGCGTCAGAGGTCCAAGAGAGACTTTCATCCATCTCCCTTCGAGGTTGACGGCGAGGGCATCACCTGTTGGGGACCAGACTGGGTACTCATCGACAGCCTCGTTAGCGACGACGAGCACAGAACGAATGCCGAGCCGACTCATCTCATTCGCCAGCGACCGTGTTTGACCTCCCGCGGGCGAGACTAAGGCCAGCGCAACGATGCACGCCGTGATCGTGGGCACTCTCACTAGCAGCCTCCTTTAGTCAGTTGGCACTCGCGCTTTGGAGGAAGTACGGCGTTTAGAAGCCGAATCTCCCGCTATTGCGCCGGACCCTCGGTGTGAGTCATCTCCGCTCCGGCTTTATCACCGGCGTCCACTAGATTTCCGAGGAGTTCCCAAACCCAACTAGACGTATACACATCGTGAGCCACCGAGCCATCGGAGATCATAAGATTAATGGCGCCTGGCTCCGTTCGGCGGGCGGGTCCGAATTCCCCAAATTCAGGGAGAAAAACGGAGGAACCTCCGGATACTTGAACAGGATCGTGAGCATTCGAGACCGCAATGAAGGTTGACACCCTGTTGTTGTCTTGGATCCGATAGTCGAGTCTTGACGGTGTTGCCAGAGTAACCAGGTTATCGACGCGGCGACCCGGAAGCGCGTTGATAGCTTTGATAGCGACGTTTCCGCCATGACTGTGGGCTATGATGTTGAGCTTCTCGCCTGGCTCGAACGTGTACCCCTGGATGAGCTGGGTCAACTCCTGCGCGGCTCGCTGTCTTGCTCCCTGGGTATTGCTCCCCGACCATTTGAATGCCACGACGTTCCGGTCGTTGAAGAGTTGTCCCGCTTTTTCCAAGACTGAGCCGCCAGGTGAGAACGCCGGGTTGTTCGAAGCCCATGTTCCATGCACTACGACGGTGAGCTTCCCGTCCGGGTCGACGTGTTTCAGGGGGTTCCCCAGCGTGTACGCGTACCGGTTCCAGCTCTGCGGATTCATCGGGTGTCCACCCACCGCGTCCGGGCTCAGGAATCGGCCCAGACCGAAGTCGTGGTGGCGGGCGTGGTCATAGAAGTGCTTGTTCTCGGGGTCGCGCTCCATCAGGGCGAAGGCCAGGCGCTGATTGGGAGGTGCGGTATTCGTGTCCTCGCCGTAGGGCCAATATTTGTGGGATTCCACCAGTTGGCCGGACGAGTTCCAGAGCACCCGGGGGCTCCCGAGGTGGTCCGACGCGGAGTAGGTCCAGGCGCCTCCCGCGTAGGAGGCCACCATGAGGTTGCCCAGGAATGCATTGTCGCGCGTGACGCTCAGGGTGGCGGAGGAGGAGTCGAGGACCGTGGGCCCGCTCACTTCCGTCACGATCCGATTCTGCTCGTCACGCAGCGTGTACGTCGATCCCCGGGGCACCGGGTGATAGGTGGACCAGAAGTATCCGCCCGGCGGAGTCGTCGGAGCCTTCGCCATCCAGACGAGCGTCTCCCACTCTCCGATCGCGCTGCCCGGACAGAACTGCAACGGGCTCGTGCTGCAGCCGGCGGTCACGCCGTCATTGTAGAGCTGCTCGATGAAGGGAGCGTAGGGTGCGTAGAGTCCGCCGCAGGTCACGTCGACGAACTTTCCCTGACAGGGGGGCGGAGCATAGGAGGACCCGCGGTAGCCCTTGACCATGAAGACGGCCATCTCGGCCCGGGAGATGGGCGCGTCCTTGCAGTAAGTCAGCGGATTCGCACTGCACCCCGCCGTGACGTTCTGCTGATAGAGCAGGTTGATGTACCGAGCGTCCGGATCCGAACAGGGGACGTCGCTGAAGACCTGCGTGCACGCGGGCAGCTGCCAGCCCCGGGCGAGAATGTTGGCCTCGGCGATCTGACGCCCCATCTCCCGCCGTAGAACCGTGAACGCCGCCGGGAACTTGACGACCCGCTCGCCGGCGCCGTCGAACAGGTATATCCAGTCGGACCCCGAGTTCGTGTTCCGGTACTGGCGATCCAGCGCGTCGTAGCTCATCGAGTCCCCGTTATAGGAGACGAGGTTGCCGCGCGAGTCGTACTGGGGCGAGCCGAACGAGGTGGACTTCAGCCGGTTCGTTGCGGAGTCCACGGTCCAGCTCGTCGCCCCGTTCTGCGTCAGGTTGCCGTAGCGGTCGTAGGCGAAGCCGCGGGGCGTTCCTCCGTAGGTGGCGCTCGTCAGGCGGGCGCGGGAGTCGTACTGGAACGAGTCCGATCCCATCGCGAGGATGTCCCCCGCGCTGTCGTACGAATACGACCCCGAGCTCCAGAGCGAGTTGGAGATGCTGGATGGCCGCGGCAGCAGGGTCGAGTCCTGAGGGATCGCCGTGACGACCGCGGCGCCCGAGTTACCCGCGGTCCACGAGGCGAGCCCGGCCGCGGGGTTGTAGGCCGCGGTCTTGACGACGTCGGTGCCGTTGGCGTTGACCTTCGAGTAGAGGCCGTTCGTCGTGGTATTGGTGACGGTGAACGATCCCGTGCTCCGCGGGTGGCCGTGCTGGACCACGAGCCCGAGGCCGTCGTAGCTCCAGGTTTGAGCGGTCGTCGAGCCCAGGTCGCCGTTTCCGACGGCCGTGGCGAGCTGCGAGAGCCGCCCGTTGGCGCCGCCGTAGGTGAACTGCTCGTCCACGACCGGGCCCATGGTCGGGATCCAGTTGTAGCCGTACCGCCGCGTCAGCTTCCCTTTGGGAAACGAGCCACCGGAGAAATTGGCGCTGCCGTCGACGCAGTTTCCGGCGCCGTCGTAGCAGTTCACCCGATACTTGCTGCCGCCCGCGTCCTCCTCCGCGGCGCGGCCCGCGAATTCGAACAGGCGCGTGATCGTCACGCCCCCGGGCCGGGTCTCCGAGCGGACGTTCCCGAGACTTCCGATGGCAGTGTACGAGACGGTTCCCCGCTCGGGAGTGGTCTCCGAACGCAGGAACCCCGCCGCGTCGTACGAGAAGGTGCGTGTCTGCGATCCCTGGGAGACGGACGTGAGCTTCCCGTTGACGTCGTAGGCGTAGCTCGCGAACTCGCCGGTCGGCTCGGTGGCGGTCAACGGGCGTCCGCGGGCGTCCTTCTGGGTCGCCTGGATCGCGTTGAGTCCGCCGGCCGAGCACGTTGCCGCCTGCAGGTTCGCGAAGGTGGCGTTGAGGCAGTAGGTCAGCACCGCCTCGCGGGTGTCGCTGTATAAGGAAGCCCCGTCGGAACGGTCCACCGTGGACAGGCTGGAATGCTTCGCTCCCACGACCTGCTGCGCCCTCCCGAAGGGGTCGAAGCACATCCGGAAGGTCCCCGGGGCCGCCGAGGGGCGGTACGTGGCGTAGTTGCCGCCGGAGAAGACGCACGCGGTCGACAGGTTGGGTGAGACGCCCTCGGCCGTCGTGTCACTCACCCACTCCGAAGCGAAGTTCGCGTTGCCCGTGCCGTCGTAGAGGGTGAATCGCTTGCTGACGGCCCCGGCCGGCTGGAGGCGCCGCTCGCGAGTCAGCCTTCCCAGCCCGTCGTAGTCGTAGTGCGACCAGGTCGTCAGGCTCGGGTTGGTGGGAGCGACGGGACACGACTGCTTCGCGGAAGCGCGGTACGCCGAGGTCGCCGTCGGGCTCTCGTAGCAGACGAAGGTCGAGAGGTCGTCGGGCGGATCGACGAGCGCAATCCGCCCGAGGCTGTCGTACTGGTAGGTGGTCGTCTTCCCGGAGGTGTCGGTCGAGCCCGTGACCCAGCCGGTCGTCGCGTCGCGCGCGACGTTCTTGAAGAAGAAGGTGCCCGTTCCGACCGAGCCGTTGATCCATCGGGCCGAGAGAAGCTGGCCGTTCTGATGGGAGTAGTCCTTTCCGAAGAGGTCGCCGTCCCCTCCGACGGTCGCGGGGAAAGTCGGGTAGTGATCGGAGCAGTACGTGCGCGCCGGGACGGAGGACGAGGACAGGGTCCGGGTGAAATCCTTGTCGACGTTGCCGTGGCCATCGTTGTACCGGCAGCTCAGAAAGGCGATGTCCCTCGCGAGGTCGTACACGAAGCTGCCCTTCAGAAACCCGTTGACGCCGTCGAACTCGAAGTATTGGTCGCGGGTCGATGAGCCCTGGGTTTCCGTGCGCTGGTTATAGAGGCTGGGGAGGACCGCGGCGCCGCTCGATGATCCGGAGGGCCAGTTCACGGGCGCCCAGTCGGTCGTGATCGTGCGGGCGTCTCCGCCCATCGTTCCGGAGTGCGTCTCGACGTCGTAATGTCGGCCGTTGCTCTCCCAGGTCGCGGCCGGCGCGAGGACGACCTGGTGGTACTTGCAGGACGTGCACGAGCTCGCTCCGTAGATCGTCTTAACCATCTGGAGGCGGCGATCGCCCTCTTTGTTCGCCGTGTCGTCGTAGTCGTAGGTCGATTGGACCACCCGGATGGCCCGGCTCCCGCAGAAGCCCTGGTCCGTCGCCGGGTCGCCCGTGCAGAGGGGCTCGTTCGTGTTCGTCAGCGACGGGGGAGTCTCGAAGACCCTTTCCTCGATCGGGGCGCCCACGCGATCACCGGGGACGCTCTTGCGCGCCGGCGAGGGCCACGCGCCGATCAAGCGGGGACTGCTAGAGAAGAGGGTGGCCCGGGCGCGCTGTCGTCCCGGGTCTCCAGACCCGTTTCGATCGGTCGGCGGGTAGGTCACGATCGTCAGGGTCTGCGGCTCGGTCGGCGCGGAGCCGGTGCCCGATTCTCCGTGCGGCATCGAGAATTGCGAGTACGTCGTGACGTTGACCGCGGGCCCCACGGTTTCCGTGCGTTTCGACACGCCCCACTGGTTGTCCTCCCACCGGATGGGATTGTCCTGGTCGCAGTTGCCCGGCGGCGGGAGGTCCGGCGCCGGGACGTCGGCCCCGGAACCCGTGCAGATGAGCCCCGACTGGAAGAGGATTTCCTCCGTGCCGGGCGGGATCAGGCCCGCGCAATCGGGCCGCAGGGCTCCGGCGCGGCCGTGGTGGAAGAAGTACGTGGAGTAGCAATAGGCGATCGAGCCCGCGGTCGGCAGCGTGACGCTGACGAGGAAGCCCCTCGCATAGGCGAATCGGTACGACGGCGCTCCCGGAAGATCCGAGGGCAGATCGATCTCGGAGATCTCCTGGAGATCGGCGTACAGCCATGTATTGCTCCCGCACGCCTTCGTGTAGGTCGGGGGTGTGGCATACCGCAGGTTCCAGGTCCTGCTCGCCGGAGATCCGCCGACGAGCTCGGGAAAGTCGACCGAAAGAATCATCGCCCCGATGAAACCGTTCGAACCGGTGTTCACGTGGATGGCGCCGCCCGACGGCAGCGTGACGTCTCGAGGGACCCAGCTGTTGACCCCGCTCGTGGCGGCCATCTTCATGAGAGAGGCGACCCCGCAGGTGGGGTTGGGCTCGTAGGTCCAGAGCGGATTGAGGCCGGTCCAGTACGTCACGGAGTAGGAGTTGCCGAACGGGTCGCTCAGCCGGGTGAGGTACCAGCCGTCGCGCCCCTCCGCGAAGTCGCTGATCGTCGCGTTGTACCCGCTGACGTGCCAGTCGAACTCGTAGTGATTTCCATCCCCGTCCCACATGTCGTAGGGGCCCGATCCCTGGAGGAAGAACGGCGAGGCGTCTCCGGGGATGCGCCCGTTGGCCTGCGCGATCGAGAACATGTGCTGACCGCCGTCGGGGCCGAAGTAGCAGACCCCGTAGGTCACGCCGTGCTGGCAGGCCTTGATCGCTCCCAGAGAGAGGCTCCAGCCGATTCCCAGCGAGGGGTTGCCCGCCAGGGGCCTGTAGAAGAAGTCCGGCTGCTGCTGGCCGGCGAGCGGTTTGCCGTAATCGTCCACCCGCGAGTTGTAGGTCATGGCGAGCTGGAGCTTGAGCGCCGGCCCGATCGGATACGTCGGCCCGAGCGGGATCGGAAGGGTGAGCTGACCGTTGTACAGGTTGATCGAATCCACCGGACCTTGATCGAAGACGCTCTTCACGTATCCGGGCGCGCCATCCGGGTCGTTGTCGGGACCGTTCTGCGCGAGCGCCCGCGCCCCCGACGTGAGCAGAACGCAGAGGAAGAACTTCGGCGCAAGTCGTCTGTTCATGATCGCCACTCCTTCTCGGAGCTCGCCGGCGAATCTCTAGCTATGGATTGTCGCGAGCCGGGCCTTCGGGACACGAAGCGATAAACTGCGCTTCGTGCCCCGCATCCATCGTCTCGAGAGCGCGGTGATCGACCGCATCGCGGCGGGCGAAGTGGTCGAGAAGCCCGCCGCGGCCGTCAAGGAATTGGTCGAAAACGCGCTCGACGCCGGCGCCTCGTCGATTTCGGTCGAGATCGACGGCGGCGGGATCGGCCGCATCCTCGTGCGCGACGACGGCTCCGGGATGTCGCCGGAGGACGCGCGGCTGGCCCTCGAGCGCCATGCGACCTCGAAGATCTCCTCCGACGAGGACCTCTCGCGCGTCGCCTCCTACGGGTTCCGGGGCGAGGCGCTGCCATCGATCGCGTCGGTTTCGCGGATGACCCTGACTACCTCGGACGGCTCCTCTCCTTCAGGGGAGGCGGTGCGACTCCGGATCGAGTACGGCGCTTCACCGTCCGAGGACGTCGCCGCGCGGCCCCGGGGAACCGACGTGCTGATCGAGGATCTCTTCTCCCGGACGCCCGCGCGTCGGAAGTTCCTGTCGTCCGCGGAAGCGGAGGCCCGCGCGGCGGCGGCCGCCGTGACGAAGGCAGCGCTGGGGAATTCCGCGGTCGCCTTCTCGCTGCGCTCCAACGGCCGGGAGACCCTCGACGCCCCGGCCGCCGTGGATCGCGGCGCCCGGATCCTCCAGATTTTCGGAAAGGCCACGCTCGGCGAGCTCGAGCTCTTCGAGGCGCGGTCGGGAGCGCTGCGCCTGATCGGCTACGCGACGCGCGGCTCGGTCACGTTTCCCACCCGCCGCTACCAGTATCTGTTCGTCAACGGACGCCCCGTGGAGGACCGCGCGATCTCGCGTGCCATCGGGCAGGCGTCGAAGGACGCGATCCGCACCGATCGCCACCCCGCGGTCTTCCTGTTCCTGACCGCCGAGCCCGGCGCCGTGGACGTCAACGTCTCTCCCGGAAAGACCCAGGTCCGCTTCGCCGACGCGGCGACGGCGTTCCGCCTCGTGTACCACGCGCTCCACTCGGCGCTCCTGGCCGGCAAGGAGGAGCGGCGCCTGCGCTCGGTGCCCGGCCTGGAGATCGTCGTAGCGGAGGGCGGAACGGGCTACGCGGAGGCGCCGATGTCCCCCGGGCCTCCCGTCGGGGTCCCGTCCCCGCCCCGCCCCGACGCGCCGGCCACTCCCGCGGTCGAGGAGCGGAAGGTCCCCGACATCGTGCCGATCGGGCAGCACCGCGAGTCGTTCATCGTGGCGTCGGGCCCGGAGGGGCTGCTCATCATCGACCAGCACGCGGCCCACGAGAGGACGCTGTACGAGCGGATCCGCGACCGCATCGCGTCGGGGCGCGTCCTCTCGCAGCGCCTCCTCTTGCGCGTTCTGTTCGAGGCGACCCCGGAGGAGTCCGAGACGCTCGCGGCGCACTCCGAGGACCTGTCCGCCGCCGGCTTCGAGATCGAGCCGATGTCGGGGCGGTCGTGGGCTCTCGCCGCGCTCCCGGCCGAGGCCACGGACCGGGAGCCGGGCGAGACGCTGCGCGCGGCGCTCGCCTCGCTGTCCGAGGCCGGCACCGCGGAAGAGGCCGCGCGCCGCGACCGGTTGGCCGCGAGCGTGGCGTGCCGCTCCGCCGTAACGATCCGGTATCACCTCGCCCCCGAGGAGATCCGCCGTCTGGTGTCGGACTGGGCCAAGACGCGGGATCGGTTCACGTGTCCGCACGGCCGGCCGGTCGTCCTGTCGATGTCGGAAGACGAGCTCGAGAAGCACTTCAAGAGGCGGTAGTAGGGGCGGGGCTCGCCCCGCCCGCGGACGGCAAAGACCATAGGAGAGTGTTCGAATGAATCGACGCAGATTCCTCCACGGTGTCGGCGCCACGGCCGCGTCCCTTGCCCTTCCCTCGGCGGCGCGCGGGGCCTCCTCCGGGCTCGAGAAGGTGTACGCGGAGGTCGAGAAGCGGCACGGCGAGGCGGTCCTTCGCCTCCAGGACTGGATCCGGCAACCCTCGATCGCCGCGGAGAACCGCGGAATGTCCGAGGGCTGCGATCTGATGATCCGGATGCTGAAGGAGGCCGGCTTCGACCAGGCGGAGCGCGTCTCGACCGACGGGCAGCCGGGCGTCTTCGCCACGCTGGACGCCGGCGCGCCGATCACGTACGGCCTCTACTTCATGTACGACGTCAAACAGGCCGATCCCACGGAATGGTCCTCGCCGCCCTTCGACGCCGCGATCGTTGACAAGCCGGGCTTCGGCAAGTCGGTGGTGGGCCGCGGGGCAGTCAACCAGAAGGGACCGCAGTCGGCGCTTCTCGCCGCCCTTCACGCCTACAAGGGCGCGGGGAAGAAGGTTCCCGTGAACTTCGTGTTCGTGGCCGAGGGCGAGGAGGAGATCGGCTCGCCGCATTTCCCGCAGATCGTGAACCGCCCCGAGGTTCAGAAGGCGCTGGCGCGCTGCTCGGGCGTCTTCATGCCATCGGCGGACCAGGATCCCGACGGCGTCGTCACGATCACGCTGGGCGCAAAGGGCGTCATCGAGTGCGAGCTGCGCGCGAGCGGCGAGAAGTGGGGCCGCGGGCCGGTCAAGGACATCCACTCGGGCTACCGACCGCGCGTCGACAGTCCGGCGTTTCATCTCGTGCAGGCGCTCGCGACCCTGGTCACCCCCGACGGCGCCGACCCCGCGATCGACGGCTTCGCCGACAAGGCGCGCCCGATCTCGGCCGCCGAGAAGGCGATGGTGGCCGAGGCCGCAAAGCGGATGGACGAGGCCGTCGCCAAGAAGCAGCTCGGCGTCGCGCGGTGGTCGGGTGACCGCGGGTGGCTGGAGTCGCTCGAACGCGCCGTCGCGAGCCCGACCGTCAACATCGAGGGCCTGGTCGGCGGGTACACCGGTCCCGGCGGAAAGACGATCTTGCCGCACCGGGCCGTCGCGAAGATGGACCTGCGTCTCGTGCCCGACATGACCGCGGCGGACTCGCTGGCGGCGCTGAAGGCGCACCTCGCCAAACGCGGCTTCGGCGACATCGAGGTGGCGATGACCGGAGGCTACGATCCCAACTCGACCGCCGCGGACGCGAAGCTCATCCGGGCACAGCAGAGGGTCTACCGGCGGACCGCGGGAGAGCCGATCCTGTGGCCGCGCAGCGGCGGGTCCTGGCCCGGGTACGTCTTCACCGGCGCGCCGCTCAAGCTGCCGGCGGGCCACTTCGGCCTCGGGCACGGCAGCGGCGCGCACGCCCCCGACGAGTACTACGTGATCGAGTCGACCAACCCGAAGATCCAGGGATTCGACGGCGCGACGCGCTCGTTCGTCGACTATCTGGCGGAGCTGGCGACGGCCACCTGAAACAGTGAGGGCGGCCCTCGTGGCCGCCCCTTTTCGCCGCTCCGACTACGAGTTGCCTAGTAGCTTCTCGGCGGCATCCCGACGTTCGACTCGTGCTCGCGGCGCTTTCTGACGACGTGGCTCACAATCAGGATCAGGCCGAGCAGTATGAACGCCGCCGGGGCTCCCCAGGTGTCCATGATGTCCCAGAAGCCTTCGAGGTCGAGGTACTGGTTCGCGAGCCAGAGTGCGCCGACTCCCATGAGGATCACGCCCCACGTCAGCGCTCCCGTTCCCGCCGCCGCCTTCTTCAACTGCGCCTCGGCGGCCCAGCCGCCCTCGGCGAGCTGCCCGCGGTTGATCGCCTTGGCCTGGCGCACCGCGTCGATGACGCCGAAGAACCAGAGGAACGCGATGAGCGGGCCGAAGAACTCGCCGCCGCGCCCGTGCGACGTGAGCGAGATCAGGAGGATGAATGCGCCGCCGATCACGAACGCGCGCTGGTAGAGGCCGAGATACAGGTGCCCGAGCCCGGGGAACGTCGAGAGGAAGCCCGCCAGGGCCGGGGACTTACGGTCCACGATCACAGGATAGGGCTGCGCGATCACGGTCGGCGGCGGGGGAGCGGCCGGGGGCGCCGCGGGAGGCGGCTGCGGGCCGGGGTTCGGGGTCGAAAAGTTGTCGTTCATGACTATCTCCTCGTCGTCGTTGTGTCGTCGCTGTTAGACACGAAATCGGGAGGGAAAAGGTTCCACCCGCGCGCCGTTCGCCAGGCAAAATCCGTCCACCGCCGCGGCCGTTCCCTCTTTGCCGAGCCGCGGGCGATTGGGAGACTTCTTGGACTCGGGCCTCCAGACGATGGAGATCGCGTTGGAGACGGCAGCGCGTCCGTAGCCGCCGACCCGGCCCTTCCAGACCGCCAGGGTGCGGAGGCCCTTCTCCTGGAACGCGCCGAGCCGATCGCCGATCGAGTGTTCCGCGACCGTCATCGCGGCGCGCGTGCTCTCTTCGAGACGCGCGAATCCCGCCTTGTGGGCGACCGCGGTGGGGTTCAGTCCGAGGAGCATGACGACGAACGCGGCCCCGTAGGCGTACGCGACGACGGCCTTTCCGGAGCGCAGCGTCCGCCAGACGCTCCGCTTTCTCTCCGGGCGCGCCGCGGCCAACCGCGTGGCGAGCCAGGGGGGCGGCGGCGGCGGGGCGAGATCGCGAATCGACGAGAGGGCGCCTGCGGCCTGGCTGCAAGCCTCGCAGTGCGAGAGGTGCGTCTGGAGGCGATTCTCGTCGTCGGGGAGAATCTCTCCCTCGAACGCGACGGCGAGGAGCGACTCGGTTCCCTCGCACGAGACCGTCCGGCGCGGAACGTCCAGCAGCGCTTGCCGCAGCGACGGGCTCCAGGCCGGAGCCGTCAGGCCCTCGAGCGTGAGGGCTACCTGGTCCATGCCGGCGCCCAGGCGCTCGCACTCCGCGCACGCCTTCCGATGGGCCGCGCCCTGCTCGGGCGGTGCGCCCGCGAGCCAGAGCTGCTCGAGCTCGCGGCAGCTCATATCAACCCCGCCGCGGCGACCGCGAGCGACGCGAAGGCTCCCGGCGGACTCTTCTTTTCGTGCCGCTCGCGGATCTTGCGCGCGACCTCGGCTCGCGCCCGGAAGAGGCGCGACTTCACGGTGCCGTCCGGCAGCTCGAGCGCCTTTCCGATCTCGTCGTAGGCGAGCCCGTTCAGGTCGCGCAGGATGAGGATCTCGGCGAGATCCTCCGGGATCTCCGAGAGCGCCGAAAAGAGCAGCTGCGTGCGCTCCTTCTTGAGAGCCACGCTGGAGGGATCGTCCTCGGACTTCAGGAGCACCGTCACCGCTTCGTCCGAGACGAAGCGGAACGACTTCTCGCGCTTGCGGCGGCGGTACCGGTCGATGCAGAGATTGCGCGACACGGACAGGATCCAGGCGACCAGCGGGAAGCCGCCGTCGTACCGGTGGAGGTTTTCGAAGAGCTTCAGGAAGATCTCCTGCGAAAGCTCCTCCGCGTCCTCCCGCTTCATCGTGAAGTGGTACGAGATCGCGTATACCTTCGGGCCGAACCGGTCCACGAGCTCCCTCCAGGCGTCGTCATTGCCTTCGCGGCAGCGGGCGACCAGGTCTTTTTCGTCTTCGGTGCTCACGCTGCCCTCAAGGACACAAGACGCAGTGGCGGAGAGAAAGTTCGCGGAACCCGAACTCCGGCTGGAACCGCAAAGGGCTGTGCTGCAAGGCCTTATTGCGGTGAAAGGACGGGGGCCCGGGCCTTCTGGGGAAAGAAGGAGTACCCCAGCAGCTTGTAGCAGAGCTTGGCGATCATGAAGTCGGGGGCGCGGTTGCCCGCGAGGGGAGCGTGCTCGACGACGTCGGCGCCGATGATCTTGCGCTCGGAGGCGATTCGCCGCAGCGTCGCGAGGGCCTGGTCGTAGGTCCCGCCCCCGGGCTCGGGAGTGCCCGTCGCCGGCACCAGCGAGCCGTCGAAGAAATCCACGTCGAAGGTCACGTACACCTCGCCGGTGAGTCGGGCGAGCGCCTTCTCCATCCATGCGTCGGAACGGTGCATCTCGCGGTTCGAGATGATCAGGGTCCCGCTCTCCCGGACGTAGTCCACTTCCTCCTTCGAGATCGAGCGGATGCCGACGTGCACGGAGGGAATCCCGAGCTCGACCCATCGGCGCGCGGCGCAGGCGTGGGAATACTTCTGTCCCTCGTACTCGTCCCGCAGGTCGCCGTGCGCGTCGAAGTGGAGGATCGACATCTTCGGATGGCGGGCCCGATGCGCGCGGATCGGTCCGGGCGCGATCGAGTGCTCGCCGCCGAGAGTCAGGACGAACAGATTCCGCTCGAGCAGGCCGGAGACCCTCGCCTCGAGGCTCTCGACGCAGGCCTCCGGCTCCATGTTCTCCGGGAGCCACGCAGGAAGCGTGTGGACGCCGATGCGATAGACCTCCTCGTCGAGCTCGTCGTCGTACAGCTCGACGTAGTGCGAGGCCTCGAGGATCGCCGCGGGGCCGTTCTTCGTTCCGACGCCGTACGAGACGGTGCGCTCGTAGGGGACGGGCAGGACCGCGACGCGGCTCTTCTCCAGCGTGTTCTCCTCGGGCGGGATGCCGAGGAAGTTGGACGAGACGAACATGGGCCGATGATATCGCCCGAGGGGGCCCCGCGCCGGCTAGGGAGCGGCGCGTCGGCCGCGTCCGCGCCGTCCCCCGCGGCGCCGCCTGGCCGGAGGAGGAGGCGGCGGCGGGATCTCGCCCGTGTCTCGCGCGTGCTGGATCCGGCCCTGGAGCAGCCTCCAGTCGCGCACGAGGTCCTGTCCCCGGCCGGTGGCCATCGCGGTCAGATCGAAGATGTCGAGCGCGGTCGCGAACGCTTCGCGAAAGGCCAGCCGGCGGCTCGCCACACGCCCGTCGGGACGATGCGAGAGCTTCCCGATCATCGCCAGCGCCTGCTTGATCCGGTCGGCCGAGGCCCGGGGGAGCGACATCCGAAACGCGAGCGGCGAGACGACGTCCTCGATGATGGTCGACAGCCGTCCCGGATCGGGCTCGCCGTCGGGCGCGGCCTCGCGAACCCTCGCTCGGACGATGGGCACGAACAGGAGGGCGAAGAGCACGGCGTCGTCGAACACGCGCCCGCGCCGGCGCTCCGCGTCGAGCACGTCGAGCAACGCCCAGAACAGGTGCCCGGTTCCGCGGGCGTGATCCGGGTCGATCACCCGCAGCGCGTCGGCCAGCTCGGGAAGCAGCGCGTCCAGCAGCCCCACCTCCCGCATGAGCAGGAGCGTCGGCAGGGAGTGCCCTCCGCGCAAGGCCTGGGCGAGCTCCTCGGTGACCCGCGGCGGAGCCGACTTCGCGATCTCCTTTCGATGGCGAAGGATCGCCTCGTAGGCGTCCGGCGTAATCGCGAACCCGAGACGGCTCGCGAACTCGACCGCGCGCATCATCCGAACCGGGTCTTCCCGGAAGCGGATGTCCGGATCGCCGATTGTCCGGATGAGGCCGGCTTCGAGGTCCTCCAGCCCGCCGACGTAGTCGAGGACGGAGAAATCCGAGATGTCGTAGAAGAGACCGTTGATCGTAAAGTCGCGGCGGAGAGCGTCTTCCCGGGGCGTCCCGAAGGTGTTGTCCGAGGTCTGGAGCAGCTCGGGACCCTCGCCCTCGACCAGGGGATCGGGTCTTCTCCGGAAGGTCGCCACCTCGATGACCTTGCCGTTGGCGAAGAGGATGTGGGCGAGGCGGAAGCGCCGGCCGATCATGCGGCAGTTGCGGAAGAGCTTGCGCAGCGCCTGCGGATGGGCGTCGGTTCCGATGTCGAAGTCCTTGGGCACCCGCGAGAGGAGGAGGTCGCGGACGCTGCCGCCAACGAGATAGCCCTTGTAGCCGGCTCCGCGCAGCCGGTACAGCACCTTCAGGGCGTCCGGATCGATCTGCTGGCGGGAGATCGAGTGCTCGCTGCGGGGCCGGATGCGCGGGGGTGGCTCGGCGAAGCGCTCGGTCGAGGGCTCCGGGTGCGGGATTGCAGGATGCGTGTCGTTAATGGAGATCTGCCTCTTCTTTCGGGACGCAATTCTAGCTTAAGCCATTGACAGAAAGGATGTTTTGACTTTCCGTCGCCCGGTGGGAAAGAATACGCCGTTCCGCGTCCCGAGACGAGCATAGGAGGTCCCGATCATGAGGCTCCGGCTATTCACCGCGCTGTGCCTTGCGGCCGTCGTCGCCACCACGCTCTTCTGCGGCCCGAAGGGGTCCGGCAAGGAGATCGTGATCGGCGAGTATGGCTCGCTGACTGGCGGCATCGCCACCTTCGGAATCTCCACCAAGAACGCCTCGGAGATGGCCTTCGACGAGATCAATAAGAAGGGCGGGGTCCTCGGCAAGCAGATCAAGCTTCTCGTCGAGGACGACCAGTCCAAGCCCGAGGAGGCCGGCACGGCGGTCACCAAGTTGATCAACCAGGACCGCGTCGTCGCGATGCTCGGCCATGTCGCTTCCTCCCAGTCCCTCGCGGCCGCTCCGATCTGCCAGTCCAACCACGTTCCCATGATCTCCCCCTCCTCGACCAACCCACGCGTGACGCAGGTAGGCGACTACATCTTCCGGGTCTGCTTCACCGACACCTTCACCGGCGAAGTGGTCGCCAAGTTCGCGTACGACACGCTGAAGGCCAGGAAGGTCGCGATCCTCGTCGACGTGCGGAGCGACTACTCGGTCGGCCTCCAGACGTTCTTCGGCGAGGCGTTCAAGCGCCGCGGGGGAGAGATCGTCGCGAACCAGTCCTACAGCCAGGGGGATTCCGACTTCCGCGCGCAGCTGACGCAGATCAAGGCGACCAACCCGGAGGCGATCTACGTGCCGGGCTACTACACGGAGGTCGGCACGATCGTCCACCAGGGACGCGAGCTCGGGATCACCGTGCCCTTCCTCGGGAGCGACGGATGGGACTCGCCCAAGCTCTGGGAGATCGGCGGGGAGGCCTTGAACGGCTGCTACTTCTCGAACCACTACTCGACGGACGATCCGAGCCCCGCCGTGCAGAAGTTCGTCAACGACTACAAGGGCAAGTATGGCCAGGTTCCCGACGCGCTCGCCGCCCTCGCGTACGACGCCGCCCGCGTCATGGCCGACGCGATCGGACGCGCCGGGTCGACGGACGGGAAGAAGATCCGCGACGAGATCGCGGCCACAAAGAACTTCCCGGGCGTTACCGGGACGATCACGATCAACGCGGAGCGCAACGCGGTCAAACCGGCCGTGATCCTCAAGGTCGAGAACGGCAAGTATCTTCTGGTCGAGACGATCACACCCGAGGCGGTGAAGCAGTAATCGCTGCGGGCGGGAGGGGGGCCGGCCCTCTGGCTGACGGCTCATCCGCATGACGACCTTCCTCCAGCAACTGGTCAACGGCCTGTCGCTCGGGTCCATCTACGCCCTGATCGCCCTGGGCTACACGATGGTCTACGGGGTCCTGCGCCTCATCAACTTCGCGCACGGCGACGTCTACATGGTGGGCGCCTACGTGGGCTACTACCTGTCGCGGAAGCTCCGCGGCGCGGAGCCGTCGATCGGTTCGGCTCTCCTCGTGATGCTGGGCGCGATGCTGGCCTGCGCCGCGCTCGGTGTGCTCATCGAGCGGTTCGCCTACCGGCCGGTGCGGCGCGAGGCGCGCCTGACGCTGCTCATCACGGCCATCGGGGTCTCGCTCTTCCTGGAGAACGGCGCCCAGCTCGTCTTCGGCCCCGACCCGAAGTTCTTCCCGTCGCTCGCGCCCCGCACCGACTTCCTGATCGGCGGGGTCCGCCTCACGAGCGAGCAGATCACGGTCATCGCGGTGTCGTTTCTCCTGATGATTCTGCTGCGGCTCTTCATCCTGAAGACCCGGACCGGCAAGGCGATGCGCGCGGTCTCCTTCAGCCTGGACGCGTCCCGGCTGATGGGGATCTCGACGGACCGCATCATCGCGACGACGTTCGCGCTGGGATCCGCCCTGGCGGCCGCCGCGGGCGTGCTCATCGGAATGCAGATTCCCAAGATCGACCCGCTGATGGGAATCCTCTACGGGCTGAAGGCCTTCGTCGCAGCGGTCCTCGGCGGCATCGGGAGCGTCCCCGGGGCGGTCCTCGGAGGGCTCCTGATCGGCACCTCCGAGGTGATGGTCGTGGGCTATCTGTCCTCGACCTACCGGGACGCCATCGCGTTCGGGATCCTGATCCTCGTGCTGATCCTGCGGCCCCAGGGACTGCTCGGCCGCGTCCACAAGGAAAAGGTGTGAGGGGGATTCTCGTCGCACTGGGTGTGGCGGGCGTTCTCCTCGCGCTGAACGCCGCATTCGTCGGTTCCATGGGGCCCGGCCTCGCGATGCCGCCGTACCTCCTCCAGGTCATCTGCCTCGCCGGCATCAACGTGATCCTCGCGGTGAGCCTGAACCTCATCAACGGCTTCACCGGCCAGTTCTCCATCGGGCACGCGGGATTCATGGCGATCGGGGCCTACTCGTCGGCCTACTTCACCGTCACCTTCGGGGACCGGGTGCGGGCGGCCGCGGGGTTCCTCCCCCCGTCCGGGCAGGAGAGCCTCGTGCTTCTCCTGGCGCTCACGATCGGCGCGGTGCTGGCATCGATCGCCGGTTTTTTCGTCGGCGTGCCCTCGCTGCGCCTGCGGGGGGACTACCTCGCGATCGTGACGCTCGGGTTCGGCGAGATCATCCGCGTCTTCATCCTCAACATCGACGCCGTCGGGGGAGCGCGGGGGTACTCGGGCATCCCAAAGCTCGCAAACTTCTTCTGGATCTACGGCTTCGCCGCCGTGACCATCCTCGTCGTCTACCGCATCGTCCACTCCTCGTTCGGGCGGACGCTCGTGGCGATCCGGGAGGACGAGATCGCCGCGGAGGCGATGGGCGTGCACACGACCCGGGCGAAGGTGATCTCGTTCGTCGTCTCATCGGCGATGGCCGGCGTCGCCGGAGGGCTCTTCGCGCACTACCTGATGTACATCCACACCAATTCCTTCACGTTCATCAAGTCCTTCGAGATCATCATCATGATCGTCATCGGCGGGCTGGGCTCGATCACGGGCTCGATCCTCGGTGCGGTTCTCTTCATCAGCCTGACCGAGGGGCTCCGCCAGTTCGCCCAGTACCGGATGGTTCTCTTCTCGCTGCTCCTGATCGTGATCATGATCGTGCGCCCGCAGGGAATCCTCGGGCGGCGGGAGTTCGCGATCTTCTCGAGGCGCCGCGACCGGCCGCCGGGCGGCGGTTCGACGGACGGCCGGGGAAACCTTTAGGATTCCCCGGTGCCGATCCTCGAACTGTCGCGCGTCACGATGCGGTTTGGTGGGCTCGTCGCGGTCAACGAGCTCGAGCTTGCGATCGAGCCGGGCCAGCTCTACGGACTGATCGGCCCCAACGGTGCGGGCAAGACGACCGTCTTCAACGTGATCACGGGCGTCTACAGCCCGACCTCGGGCGACATCCGGTTCGAGAAGGACTCGATCGCGGGGGAACGCTGCGGCCGGATCACGCGGAGGGGCATCGCGCGGACCTTTCAGAACATCCGCCTGTTTTCGGAGATGTCGGTGCTGGACAACGTGAAAGTCGCCTTCGACTGCCGCCAGGCGACCACCCTCACGAGCGCGATGCTCCGCACGCCGGCCCACCGGGCGGAGGAGGAGCGGGTCGATCGGGAGAGCCGCGAGCTCCTGAAGATCTTCAAGCTCGACCACCTCGCGGGCGAACGGGCCCGCAACCTGCCCTACGGCAGCCAGCGGCGCCTGGAGATCGCCCGCGCGATGGCGACGGCGCCTCGCCTGCTGCTCCTGGACGAGCCCGCGGCCGGCATGAACCCGCAGGAGTCCAACGAGCTGATGGACCTGATCCGCTGGGTCCGCGACCGGTTCGGGATGGCGATCCTCCTGGTCGAGCACAACATGAAGGTCGTCATGGGCATCTGCGAGACCGTGCACGTGCTGGACTACGGATCGACGATCGCGATCGGCCCTCCCGCGCAGATCCAGCGCGATCCCAAGGTCATCGAGGCCTACCTGGGAGGCGCGTGAGCGCCATCCTGGAGGTCCGGGACCTCACGGTCGCCTACGGGGCGATTCAGGCCCTGAAGGGCGTCTCGCTCTCCCTTTCGGAGGGGGAGATCGTCACGCTCATCGGGGCCAACGGAGCGGGCAAGTCGACGACGCTGCGCGCCATCATGGGCCTCGTGCCATCCGCCGGCGGCGAGGTGCGATACCGCGGCGAGAGCACCCGCTCGACTCCCACCCACCGGCTGGTGCGCAACGGGCTGGTGCTCGTGCCGGAGGGACGGATCGTGTTCGCGAACCTCTCGGTGCGGGAGAACCTGGAGATGGGCGCGTACGCGAGGCGCGACCGCGGAGTCGCCGCCGATTTCGAGCGCGTCTTCACGCTATTCCCGCGCCTCAAGGAGCGTCTGCAGCAGACCGCGGGCACGCTCTCCGGCGGCGAGCAGCAGATGCTGGCGATCGGACGAGCGCTCATGTCGAAGCCGCGCGTGCTTCTGCTCGACGAGCCGTCGCTCGGGCTGGCTCCGATCGTCGTGCACGCCATCTTCGAGGCGATCGAGGAGATCCACCGCGCGGGCACGCCGGTCCTTCTCGTCGAGCAGAACGCCAACGCGGCGCTGAGGCACTCGAACCGGGCCTATGTCCTGGAGACCGGGCGCGTCGCGCTGGAAGGGACCTCCGCCGACGTCGCCGCGAACCCGAAGGTGAAGGAAGCCTACCTGGGAGAGTAGGCCGCCCGGCCTAGCTGGCGAGCCGCTCCGTCTCGCGCGGGATGATGGCGTAGCACTCGCAGGCGGCGCTCTCGAGGCCCTCGCGGTCGAGGATCGAGATCCTTCCGCGGCGCGAGAGGATCAGCTTCTTCCGGATTCCGCTGCTCTCAGCGGTCCGGGAGCGCGACGTAGGCCTGGGGGTACGGCGGACCGGTGTAGTCGGCCCGCGGCCGGATCAGGCGATTGTGCGCGTACTGCTCCAGGATGTGGGCGCTCCAGCCCGCGATCCGCGAGACGGCGAAGAT
>JBBRFL010000038.1:0-32113 GCA_038224325.1 Thermoanaerobaculia bacterium
CGCGCAGAAAACGAGCATGAGCCCGAGAGCCAAAGCCTTCTTCATACTTCTCCCGTTCCGTAGTGGCGGCGCACCATCGCGCCGCACGGAGAAGCTATGGCAGCGAGGATGAACGCAGCATGAACGCTCTCCGCGCGTCCGCGTGAGAGCGAGGAATGATTCCAGGAGGCTTCCGGCGAATCGCCCACGCCGTGGTGGCACATGCCCTGCCGCGAAAGCGGCGTCGGCGAAAGGAGAAACGTCAGAAGCTTGATCCTTCTGATCGTTCTCGTCGTCCTCGCTCTCGGTGCGGTTTCGACCTGGCCCTGCAGACGCGACTGGGGGTATGGGCTCAGCGGGGCCATCGGGCTCATCCTCCTCATCCGTCCTCACTGGTTCTCACCGGCCGCATCGATGAGCGGGGTCCGGTCTACCCGAGAGCTCGAACGAACGCCGTCGGACCGGTTAGGGACGGCTGTCCCCAGGGACAGGTCTGTCGTCACCGCAGGTAACAGTTTCTGTTGCTCAGGCGGGGTTTCCTTTTTCGATCTCTCATGGCCTCAGTACCTTGAGCGGGTGGCCCCGGAATTGCCTCTTTATCCGACCGGCGAAAGGCAAAACAAATGATGGCAACCGAGGACGGGCGCGAGATTCCGCAGGCGGTCGAGGACCACTCCACTCTCCGGGGAGAGCCGACCGACCACGAGACCCTCTACACCATCGCTCTCCGAGGTTTCATCGACGAACGGTGGGCCGAGGCGTTCCGCATCGCACAGGCCGAATCGACGATCTACAAGCGCTTCCGGCTGGATCGGGCAACGGCGACGATCAGCTTCACGTGCCGCAACGTGGATGGCCCGGTTTTCGTCTTCGACATCCTCGAACGCCTGGAGGACTTGCGGAAGTCCGTCAACGAGCGCGTCGAGTTCTGGCACACGCAGAATCCCGCGGTCACTTCCTCGTTCGGCGTCCGCGGCGTCGCCTGGGGGTAGCGGCTTCTCCCTTCCGGCCAACCTCCTCGGAGCCGGGGGCAGTCCTCGCCTGAGGTCTTGACCCCGGAACCGATTCCAGGGTCTAGAGTGTTCGAGATGCGCGAGCCGGAGGTTGTTCGAGGCGGCTATCGGTCCGGGGAGCTCGCCCGCGCGGCGGGGGTCAGCGCGGACACCCTCCGGCACTACGAGCGCCGCGGACTCCTCGCCCGCCCGAGACGGCTCCCCAATGGTTACCGTCTGTATCCGCAGGAATCGCTGGATCGCGTTCTCGTCATCCAGCGCGCGTTGTCCTTCGGTTTCACGCTGAGCGAGGTCGCGAGGTTCCTCCGCGCTCGAGAAGCCGGACATCCGCCGTGCCGCGAGGTGCGCGCGCTCGCGGTCGAGCGACTCCACGACGCCGAGCGTCAGATTGGGGACCTCATCCGGTTCCGTAACGAGCTTCGGAAGATCATCCGTGAATGGGACCGTCGTCTCGGTATGCCGAATGCGAAAGCCGCCCGATTGCTCGAGACTCTCGCCCCGGGAGATCGAACCGGAGCGTCTGCGCTCAAAGGGATTCGATTCGCGGGCAGAAGGAACGAGGAGCGATCATGAAATCGAACCTACACGTCGCGCTCGCGGTCTCGGGATTCGCGCTTCTGAGACTCCCCGCCTTCGCCCGGGCTCCCGATCCTCACCACGCGGCGGTCGACGTCCGGGGCGACCACGTGATGGGCTTCGATCACGAGAAGACCACGCACCATTTCCGGCTGACGACTTCCGGAGGTGCGATCGAGGTCTCGGCGAACGACGCCGGCGACACCGAAAGCCGCGACGCCATACGTGGGCATCTCCCGCACATCGCCGCGATGTTCGCCAGGGGGGACTTCGACGCGCCGATGCTCATTCATGGCCGCGTTCCGCCGGGGGTGCCCGCGATGCGGAAGAGGAAGTCCCTCATACGCTGGGTCTACGAGGAGACGGCGGCGGGCGGACGGATCCTCGCGACGACGGGGGACGCAAGTGCCCGGTCCGCCCTTCACGAATTTCTGCGCTTCCAGATCCGGGACCACCGGACGGGCGATTCGACGGAAATCCGCCGCGGCTCCGAGTAGGACGAGCCCCGGGGGTCCGGGATTTTCGAAACGACACGGCGCCTTCCCAGGCGGCGGAGGGTAGGATTCGTTCCGGATGGACGAACCCCTCGAGGAACGCCGTTTCGCCCGCTGGATCTGCAGGGATTGCCACTCGTTCCGATTCGCGCCCATCCCCGCGGGCGGCCGGCTGAAATGCCCCATCTGCTACGCGACGGAAACGTTCAACCCCCGGCGGCACGCCCGGCGCGATCCGGCCGATCGCGGGAAGCGCCCCGAAGACATCTCGCTCGACGAAATCTAGAAATCCGAAGGGCTCGCCCGTCAAGCCGGCGCCCGTCGGTGGACCCGCATGATCGGGCCGCCTTCGGGACGCAGGGTGATCGATGGGAAGGGAACGGGATCGGGTCCGGCCATCTCGAGACGGACGCGCTGCAGGATCGTGACGAGAACGAGCACGCCCTCCATCATCGCGAATCGCTCGCCGATGCAGACTCTCGGTCCGCCCCCGAAGGGAATGGAGACGTACTTCGGCAGCTTCGCGGTGCTGCCGTCGAGCCAGCGCTCGGGGCGAAAGGACTCCGGGTCCGCGAAGTGCCGCGGATCGCGGTGAAGAACCCACGGGCTGAAGTAAATCGTCGTTCGCGGCGGGACGTCGTACTCTCCGATGACGCACTCGCGGAGCGACTCGCGGCCGACGACGTAGGCGGGCGGGTAGAGACGCAGGGACTCCTGGAAGACCGCGGCGGCGTAGCGGAGCCGGGGCATGTCGCCCGCCTGCGGAAGCAGTTCGCCGGCGACGTCGGTGATTTCTCGGCGCAGACGCTCCTCGGCCGCAGGATTCTTCGCCAGGAGAAACAGCGTCCAGGACAACGCGATCGCTGTCGTCTCGTGCCCCGCGAGGAAGAGCGTGATGAGCTCGTCGCGCAGCTGCTTGTCGGACATCGGCCGACCCTCGTCGTCCCGCGCTGCGAGCAGCATCGAGAGCAGGTCGCCGCGGTCTCCCGGCCGCGCCCGCCGCTCAGCCAGGACCCGGGAGACGAGACGGTCGAGAAGGGCGACGCCGCGGCGGTAGCGCAGGTTGCCTGGTAGCGGGATCCAGTCCGCGATCTTCACGGGGCGGCGGAACCGCCGGGCGATCTCACGGATGACGAGGTCGAAGGATCGGCCGATCGCGTCCACGTCCTTTTCGACTTCGACGTCGAAGAGCGTCTTCGAGACGATCTCCATCGTCACGCGCATCATGTCGGGGTGGATGTTTCGTGTCTCGCCGTCGCCCCAGGTCTCGGACTGGCGCTGCGCGCAGGCCGTCATGACCCGGCCGTACGCAGCGATGCGGTCGGGGTGGAAGGCGGGAGCCGCGAGGCGGCGCTGCTTGAGCCAAAACTCGCCCTCGCTCGTGAGCAGCCCGTTCCCGAAGATCGCGGTCACGTGCCGCCAGAAGAAGCTGTGCTTGACGAAGTTCGTCCGCTGCGTCAGCAGCACCGTCTCGATGTCTTCCGGCCGGTTCAGGAGATAGACCTCGTGTCCGGGCAGGCGGATCCGGACGGTGTCGCCGTACTCCCGCGTGCAGCGCGTCAGGAGTCCGAGGACGTCCGCCGCGAACTCGGGAAGGCTGCCGAGGGGCCAGCGCCCCCGGGGCCCCGGCGGAATGCGGAGAACGGGCTCCTTCGCGGCAGGGTTCGTGGCGGCCGAGCGGGTGCTCATGGGCGCGATGCTAACGCTTCGTCCGCAAGGAGCGCACAATGGAGTCGTGCGCTCCCCGCACCAGGCCCTGGCCGCTTGGTTCGTTCGGCAGATCACCCGTCCGCGGCGCGAGTATCGGCGGTTCGTGTTCAACGATCCCGAACGTCTCAAGAGTCGGATCCGCCCCGGCGATGTCGTCCTCGTCGATGGGGATCAGCGGGTCGCGCAGGTCGTCAAGTACATGACCATGTCTTCCTGGTCGCACTCCGCCATCTACATCGGAAGCGCCCTCCTCAGGAACCCCGCGCGCCGCGAGGACGTGCTCCGGACGTACGGGCCAGAGGCGCGGTATCTCATCGTCGAGGCCCTGCTCGAGGGAGGCGTCGTGATCTCGCCCCTGGTGAAGTACATCGACTACAACATCCGCGTCTGCCGGCCGTTCGGGTTGACGAGGCAGCAGGTCGAGACGGTGATCGGCTACGTGCTCGACCGCGTCGGGTTCGCATACGACCGTCGCAACATCCTCGACCTGTTCCGTTATCTGCTGCCGATCACGCTGATCCCTCTTCGGCTTCGCGAAGAAGCCCTTCATTTCGGGAGCGGTAAGGAAACGGAGACCATCTGCTCCTCGCTGCTGGCCGAGGCCTTCGCGCACGTCGGGTTCAGGATCCTCCCCGAGCACACTCGCCGCAACGCGATTCCGCGGGGGCGCTTTCGGCGGTGGATCTTCGGCCGCCCGACGCGCCGCGTCTACAGCGGCGTCCTCCGCGCCCGGCATCCCAGTCTCTGCGTTCCCCAGGATTTCGATCTGTCTCCGTACTTCGACGTCGTGAAGTTCAACGCCCGCGATCCCATTCGCTTCGATCACGTCCGCGCCCATTGAGCTCCCCGGGGCACGTCCCGAAAAGGCCTGGCCGGTTCCGGAGCGCACTTGCTACAATGGACGAGACTCCCTGAAATGCCGCCCGGGCTCTGCGGACTCAAGGCGGCCAGAGTGCGCCATTGAAAGCTTTCAATCGGGACGGATTGGTCGCGGTTTTCGCAGAAGACCTCTTCGCGGAGGGACTCTAGATGTCCGGCCGTCCGGGAATCGGGCCGGCATGACGACTCCGCGGCCGGAGCCGCCCGAACCGACCGAGGAGGATGCGGACCGGCTGGGCGCAGATCTGCTCGCCAGTTCCGCGGACGGCATCGTCGCCTACGACCGGGAGCTGCGGCACGTGGCCTGGAACCCCTCCATGGAAGAGCTCACCGGCGTGGCGGCGTCCGAGGCCCTCGGGAAGGACGCCTTCGAGCTGTTTCCTCACCTGCGGGAGCAGGGATTCCGGCTGCTCCTCGAGCGGGCCCTGGCGGGGGACACGGTGTCGGCTCCGGACGTGTCCTGGCCGGTTTCTCAACGGGGCGTCTCAAGGTGGTTGAGCGGGAGCTTCTCTCCCCGCCGCGGAGCCGACGGATCGATCCGCGGCGTCGTCGGAGTTCTTCGCGACGTCTCCATGCGCCGGGAGGCCGAGGAGGCGCTCCTCTCGATCGCGCCCGAGTTCCGGTGTCTCGTCGAGCAATCGCTCGTCGGCGTATACCTGATCCAGGACGGCCGGTATCGCTACGTCAACCCGAAGCTCGCTGCGATTCTCGGCTACACGCAGGAGGAGCTTCTCGCCGTGGACAACGTCGTCGAGCTGGTGGCCGAGGCGGATCGGCCCGAGGTCCTGTCCGTCATGCGCCGGTGGAACGAGGGAAACCGCGAGCCCGTCCGACTGACCTTCTCGGCCATTCCCAAGTTGGGCGAGCCGGTCGAGGTCGAGGCCTATGGGTGCGCCACCGAATTCCAGGGCCGCCCAGCGGCGATCGGGACGCTCTCCGACGTCACCAATCGGAAACGCTCCGAGGCTCAGCTCGTCGAGCAGGCCTACAACGATCCCCTCACGAAGCTCCCCAACCTCGTGCGGTTCATGGAGCGGCTCCAGCTCGAGCTGGCGCAGGCGAAGCGCCACAAGCGCAAGCTCGCGGTCGTCTACGTGGACCTGGACTCCTTCAAGCTGGTCAACGACAGCTGGGGACGCGGGACCGGGGACCGGCTTCTCAAGTCCCTGGCCCTCCGCCTGAAGAGGCGGCTGCGGCAGTTCGACACGGTCGCCCGCGTCGGCGCCGACGAGTTCGTCGTCCTCATGCCGGAGGTGCGCCAACCCGACGACATGAGCGCGATCGCCACGAAGCTGCTGTCGATCGTCCGGCACCCGTTCCAGCTGGACGGACAGAACGTTCAGGTCACCGCGAGCGTCGGCATCTCGACCTTCCCCGACGACGGCGAGAACGCCGAGACGCTGCTTCGCAACGCGGAGGCGGCGGCCCACCGCGCAAAAGAGGTCGGGAGGAACAACTTCCAGCTGTGCACCCCCGAGTTGACGGCCCGGGCGATCGAGCGCCTCGCGCTCCAGAACGGGTTGCAGGTCGCGCTCGATCAGAAGCAGTTTCTCCTGCACTATCAGCCGCTCGTCAGCCTCGGCACCGGCCGCATCGTCGGGCTGGAGGCGCTGGTCCGCTGGCAGCACCCGGAGAAGGGTCTGGTGATGCCGGCCTCGTTCATCCCCCTGGCCGAGGAGACCGGGGTGATCTTGCCTCTCGGCGAGTGGGTCCTGCGCACCGCGTGTCGCCAGACGAAGATCTGGCAACGGGCCGGTCTCCCGGAGCTCCGGATCGCCGTCAACTTTTCGGCCCGGCAGTTTCGGGAACGCGATCTCGTGCGGATGGTCGCCCAGGCTCTGGCCGACGCCGAGCTCGAGCCCCGCTACCTCGAGATCGAGATCACCGAGAGCATCGCGATGGAAGCGGCGGAGAGCGTGGTCGCAAACCTCAACACCCTGCGGAGCATGGGCATCGGGATCGCGATCGACGACTTCGGGACGGGATACTCCTCCTTGAGCTACCTGAAGCGTTATCCGGTGACGTCGCTCAAGATCGACCGCTCGTTCATCACGGATCTTCCGACGAACCCCGCCGACGCGGGGATCGTGCGAGCCATCGTCGAGATGGCGCACGGATCGCGCCTGAGTGTCGTCGGCGAGGGGGTCGAGACGAAGGAGCAGTTCGCGCAGCTGCAGCTGTGCGGCTGCGACGAGATCCAGGGATTCTGGGTCAGCCGGCCCCTGACGCCCACGGGAGTCGACCAGCACATCGCCGCCGAGCTCGAGCTCTGGGCGGAGAGGCCGTAGTGCAGGCGGCCCGAATCCCGACTCCGCTCGCCGCCCGATGAGGCGAGCGCTTCCGGCCCTTCTGCTCGTGGCCGGGATGTCCCCGCAGCAGGCTGCGGGCGCGGAGGTGGCGCGCGATACCTGCAGGCTGCTCACGCGGCAGGAGATCGCGGACATCGAGGGGGGGACGGTCGTCGAGGACAAGTCCAGCCGCCGGGTCGCCGGAGGCCTCGCCCTGTCCGACTGCTTCTACCGGTGCGACCCCTCCGAGCTCTCCGTGCGCGTGGAGGTCACGCGCCGCGCCCTGAATTCGGCTCCGAGCCCCCGGCAACGCTGGAGGGCCGTATTCCAGGCGCAGAGGGACTTCGAGCAGGAGCAGCCGGGAGAGAGGCGCGCCGGAGAGAAGGAGAAGCCGAATCCAGCGCGCCCGGTCGCCGGAGTGGGGGAGGAAGCCTTCTGGGTGGGGAACCCCGTCACGGGCTCCCTTTATGTCCTGAAGGGGGACTTCTATCTGCGCATCAGCGTCGGGGGATCCGACGAGGAGGCGGTCCGCATCCGCAAGGCGTCGGACCTCGCCCGGAAGGTTCTCGGTCGGCTCTGATCGGTCGTAACCTCCCGCGCGCGAATGCGTATCTCGGGACAGGGGAGGCGCGCATGTCGCATTCGACTGGGTCGGTTCGTCTCTGCAGACTGGGAATGGCGGCCGCGGCCGCGCTCCTGGTCGCCCTGGTGGCGGGTCCTCGCGTCGCCTCCGCCGGCGGCCCGGGGGACCGGCACGCGGAGCCGTCCTCGGACGCGGACGCGTACATCCTTTCGGTTGGCGGCCAGATGACCAGCACCAACCTCTCCATCGAGGATTACGGGCGGATTCGCGAGAAGCGGTCCGGCGACTTCCTCTGGTTCCGTCGCGGCGGAAAGGGCTTCGTGATCGAGGACGGCGCGACCCTGGCCGCCGCCGCGGCCCTGTTCGGCCCGCTGCGCGCGCTCGAGCCCGAGCAGGAGGATCTGCGCGTCAAGGAGCGGGCCCTCGAGGAGAAGGAGCGTGCTCTCGACCGCTCGGAGGAGGACATCGACCGGGAGATGGAGCGCCTCAGCGAGGGAAACGATCTCGAAGTCGACGGCGCGGGCGGCGACGAGATGGAGTCGGAGGCGGATGCACGGGAGCCCGAGGCGGACGCCGAGGACGTTCGCGTCCGGATGGACGAGCTGCGGGACCGTCAGGGAGAGTTGCGCGACCGCCAGCGCGAGGTCGAGTCGGGGAGCCGTGAGCTCGAAGCGATCGAGAGGGATCTCGACTCGCGGGAGGACGCCCTCGAGCGGCAGGCGGAGAGCGGCCTCTGGAAATTGATGGACGACGCCGCCGGGAAGGGCGTCGCGAAACCGAGCGCGAGGCCCTGAGGGCGGGCGTCCCGGGAGTTACCCGCGGCGCCGAGGCCGGCGCGACGGTTTCTTCCGACCCGCTTTCTTGAGAGACGACTTGCGCTGCGCTTCCACCCGGGCCGCCGCGGACGCGCTCTGCACGTCCTTCTTCTCTTCGGGAGGCGGAAGCACGGCGGGTAGCCCGAGCGACTCCAGCCAGAGCTCGCGGCACCATCCGCGGGTGTGGTACAGGTGCTCGTCCTCCTCGTCCTCGACCTCGTCGTAGGCCTCGCGGAGGGCGTTTTTCGCTCCGCCGTTCATCTTCCCGGCGAGGGCTCCGATCAGCTGCCAGTTGGCGTGATCCTTGGTCTCGGCATCGACGACGCACTCCGCGGCGACCAGCTGCGCCCCGAGGGGAGCGTCCTTGAGCGCCTTCCCCATGGCGGAGAGAAGGGCCTTGCCCTTGTCCCGGACGATCTGGCGGCCGGGAGTGGTGGCCTCGGGATCGAGGCCGAATGCGTCGAGTAGCCCGCGGACGACCTCGACGTGGCGCATGGTCTGCCCGAGGTACTTCGTCCACTCCTCCCTCAGCGCCCCGTGGGTTGCGCAGAGAATCGCCATCCGATAGATCTCCACTCCGCCGAGCTCCGTCTCCAGCGCCTGATAGAGCAGGTCCTCGGTCTGTTTCTTCTTTCGGTCGGGCGCCTGAGACTTCATGCGGCCTCCTTCGCGCTGCATCGCGAACGATTTGCGGTGCAACTTTCGTACCTCCGCCGGCCGGGGTCCGTTTCTTGCATCGCCCCCCGCGAGTCGGAACATAAGGAGTCCATGCGATGAAGCCCAGCGATCGAGGAAGAGGCAAGGAAAAAGGGAAACAGAGGGTCCCCGCGTCCCAACCGGACCCGCATCCGCAGATCGCGGGCCCCTCACGAAGCGCGCGGCTGCAGCCAGCCAACCCGGGCGCGGCGGCGGGGCAATCCTCCAGCCCCACGCGAGCATCGAATCCGAAAGCGGCCGACCTCGCCGTCTTCACCGAGGAGGGCGCGGGCCAGGTCCTGACCACCAATCAGGGCATCCGGGTCAACGACAACCAGAACACGCTGAAGGCGGGCGAGCGCGGCCCCTCCCTGCTCGAGGATTTCCACTTCCGGGAGAAGATCACGCACTTCGATCACGAGCGCATCCCGGAGCGAATCGTCCACGCCCGGGGCAGCGCCGCGCACGGGTACTTCCAGGTCTACGAGAACATGTCGCGGTACACGAAGGCGGGATTCCTTCAGGACCCCGGCGTGCGAACGCCGGTCTTCGTCCGATTCTCGACCGTCGCGGGCTCGCGCGGCTCGTCGGATCTCGCCCGCGACGTCCGAGGCTTCGCCGTCAAGTTCTACACGCAGGAGGGGATCTTCGACCTGGTCGGCAACAACATCCCGGTTTTCTTCATCCAGGACGCGATCAAGTTTCCCGACCTGATCCACGCCGTGAAGCCCGAGCCCGACAACGAGATGCCGCAGGCGGCCTCGGCGCACGACACCTTCTGGGACTTCATCTCGCTGATGCCCGAGTCCATGCACATGGTCATGTGGGTCATGTCGGACCGCGCGCTGCCCCGGAGCTTCCGGATGATGGAGGGATTCGGCGTCCACACCTTCCGGTTCATCGGCGCGGACGGCGAGTCGCGCTTCGTGAAATTTCACTGGAAGCCCCTTCTCGGCATGCACTCCGTGGCCTGGGATGAGGCGCAGAAGATCTCGGGCAAGGATCCGGATTTCCTGCGCCGCGACCTGTGGGAGGCCATCGAGCAGGGCAGCTTTCCGGAGTGGGAGCTCGGCGTGCAGATCGTGGAGGAGGAGCGGGAGCACGACTTCGACTTCGACCTGCTGGATCCCACGAAGCTCATCCCCGAGGAGCTCGTGCCGGTCGAGCGGATCGGCCGCCTGACGCTCAACCGGAACCCGGAGAACTTTTTCGCGGAGACCGAGCAGGTCGCGTTTCATCCCGGCCACGTCGTTCCCGGAATCGACTTCTCCAACGATCCGCTCCTCCAGGGGCGCCTCTTCTCCTACACCGACACGCAGCTCTCGCGTCTGGGCAGCTCCAACTTCCACGAGATCCCGATCAACAAGCCGGTCGCGCCCGTCCACAACAACCAGCGCGACGGCCACATGCGGCAGACGATCAACCGGGGCAAGGTCTCCTACGAGCCCAATTCGATCGGAGGCGGGTGTCCGATGCAGGCTCGGTCGGCCGCGGGCGGGTTCGTCACGTTCCCGGAGCGGCTCGACGGCGCGAAGATTCGCGCCCGGTCCGAGAAGTTCTTCGACCACTTCAGCCAGGCCTCGCTCTTCTTCAACAGCCAGTCGGCCCCGGAGAAGGACCACATCGTGGAGGCGCTCCGGTTCGAGCTCGGCAAGGTCGAGAGGCTGCCTATTCGCCAGCGGATGGTCGCCATGCTCAACCTCGTCGATGCCGACCTGGCGTCGCGCGTCGCGGAGGGCCTCGGATTCCCGGCGATTCCGAAGATGGACCCGCCCATCAACCACAGCGTCCCGGCCGACGGCGACCCTGCGCGATTCGAGCCCCGGCGGGTCCGCGGATCGGTCGGCGAGTCTCCGGCCTTGAGCATGGCCAACACGGTCAAGAACACCGTCGCGACGCGCAAGGTCGCGATCCTCGCGGCCGACGGCGCCGACACGGCCTCCCTGAAGCTCGTGCGAGACGCCCTCGTGCGCGGAGGGGCACAGGCCAAGATCGTCGCTCCCCGTCTCGGAGTCCTAACCGGCGACGGGGGCGATGAGCTTCTGATCGACTTCAGCCTCTTGACCGTCGCCTCCGTGCTCTTCGACGCGGTTTACGTGCCCGGGGGCGCCGCGAGCGTCGCCGCGCTGGGGGACGATCGGGATGCGATCGAGTTCCTGACCGAGTCCTATCGCCACTGCAAGCCGATCGCGGCGACGGGGGAGGGCGTGGATCTGCTGCGTGCGTGTCCCGGCATCCTCGCGGACGAGAAAGGGAACGACGCCTCCGCGGAGGGAGTCCTCGTCTCGAGCGATCCCGCGGGCCCCGCCCTGATCCGGGGCTTCCTGGACGCGATCGCCGAGCACCGCTTCTGGAACCGGACGCGGAAGAACCGCCTGGGCGGCTCCCCGGACGAGACCCGGGGGCGGGCTCCGGCCCGGCCGCCCAAGGACCGCCGCGCGAGCGGCCGCCGCAGCCTCAAGTAGCCCGCGCATTCGGGCGCGACGTTTGCAGGTATGAGTTGGGGGGAAAGGAGTTGCGGATGAAAAGCCATCCGAAGTCCTCCAGGCGGGATCGCGGCGGCTCCGAGAAGACTTGGGACGTCGGCGACGACCACCGCTGGCGCGGGGGGTTCACCGATATCGGCCCCTCAGGCGTATCGCGGGGATCTCTGGGGTCCTCCGGCATGCTTGTGCCGTCGCCACGGAAGAACCGTCGCAGCGACGAGGACGACACGCTCTCCCACTGAACTTGCGCGTCCCGGCTCTGGCCCTCTCACGGGACCGTGATGATGACCTTGCCGGTCGTGGAGCGGCTCGCGAGCGCTCGATGAGCCTCGGGCAGACGCTCGAACGGGAACCGTGCGCCCACCAGGGGGCGGATACGTCCCGCCTTCCAATCCTCGAACAGTCCCGCGGCCGCGCGCTGGAGCTCCCCCGCGGAGTCGGGAAGGAGGGAGAGGTTGAAACCGATCAGCGTGCGGCAACTCTGCACGAAAGCGTAGGGCGAGTGCAGTCCCATGGCGAGCATCTCTCGGGCGGCCTTGAGCCGTGCAACGCCGCGCTCGCCCGAGGCCGCGGCGAAACCGTAAAGCACGTAGCGCCCGCCGGGCTCCAGCCGGCGCCAGAGCCGGAGAAAGAGACGGCCGCCGATCGCGTCGATCACCACGTGCGCCCGGCCCCCGAACTCGCGATCGATGAGCTTCTCGGCATCTTCGTAAGTTCCGGCGCTCTCCGCGCCGAGCTCGCGGGTCAGGGGTAGCTTCGCAGCAGATCCCGCGAGCGCGATGGTTCGCGTGCCGCGCCCCGCGAGCAGCTGAAGCAACGCGGTCCCGACGCCACCGGCCGCGGCCGTGACCACCACGCGCTCCCCCGCGGCCACCGCGGCCCTCGTCAGCGCGTACCACGCGGTCAGGAACACGACCGGCACGGCCGCCGCCTCCACGAGGTCCACTCCGGCCGGCAGGGGGAAGACCCTCCGAGCCGGAGCGACGACCCGCTCCGCGTGCCCGCCGAACAGGGGAACGGCGACGACGCGCGTTCCGGCCGCGAGGTCCACTCCCTCGCTAGCGGCCTCGACCGTGCCGGAGATCTCCATGCCCGGGACGAAGGGCGGCTTCGGAGTCCGCGGATACGCTCCCGCGCGCACGAAGAGATCGGCGAAGTTCAGTCCAATCGCCGCCGTGCGGATCAGCACCTCGCCGGCGGCTGGGGACGGATCGGGCCGCGGGCGGAGGATCAGCCGATCGGGTCCGCCATACCGGTCGACGAACCAGGCTCGCGAGGAAGCCATGACCGCTACTTTCGGGGCGGCTTCGACGGGCGCAGATCGATGCGCGACGGGATCGCGCGGTCGGGGAAGCGGACGAGGTCCGCGACCGCCTCCGCCACATCCTCGGCCTGGAGCATCCACGAGGATTCGCGGTTCGCGCTCGGGTGCCCGAATTCGGTCGCCACCGATCCCGGGAGGACCGTCGCCATGCGAATCCCGTCGTGGCGCAGGTCGAGCATCGCCGCCTCCGAGAAACCCAGGAGCCCGAACTTGGACGCGTTGTAGGCGCTGCCGCCGGCGAACGGGTTGACCGCGGCGAGCGAGGCGATGTTGACGATGAAGCCGCCGCCGTTCTTCTTCATCAGCGGCGCCGCGTAGTGGACGGCGTAGTAGACGCCGAAGAGATTCGTCTCGACGGTCTCGCGGAACTGCTCGGGCGTCAGGCGGTCGACCGGGGCGAAGTGGCCCAGTCCCGCGTTGTTGACAAGGACGTCCATGCGCCCGCCGTCGCGCGCGGCGGCCTCGACGAGCCGCTTCTGGTCCTCTTCCCTTCGGGCGTCGGCCGCGAATCCGCGGATCGCAAGCTTTTCCTGCGCGTAGCGGTCGAGGGCCGCGCGGGTCGACTTCTCCGTGCGACCGGAGATGAAGACCGCGAATCCCTCGGCCAGGAGGCGTCGCGCGATTGCCTCTCCGATCCCGCGGGTTCCCCCCGTGACCAACGCCACTCGCTGCAAGGCCATCCGCACGATCTTACCGGACACCACGTTCGGTACGATCGCGCCCATGCGGGACGGGAGGCGAACGGACGCGGGCGCGGGGGCGGGCGCGAAGTTCGCGGGCGCTGCGACGGCGCGCTGGGTGCTCGCGGCCACGATCCTGGGCTCGAGCATGGCTTTCATCGACGGAACGGTCGTCAACGTGGCGCTGCCTGTCCTCCAGGCGAGCCTGCGCGCCACGGCGTCGGGAGCTCAGTGGGTCGTCGAGGCATATTCACTCTTCCTCTCCTCACTCGTCCTCGTGGGGGGCTCGCTGGCCGATCGGCTGGGACGCCGGAGGATCTTCGTGCTCGGAACGGCCATCTTCGCCGCCTCGTCTCTCGCGTGCGGTCTGGCCGGCGGCATCCGCGCGATCGTGGCCGCCCGCGCGGTCCAGGGCGTCGGCGCGGCGCTGCTGGTTCCCTCGAGCCTCGCGATCCTGGCGGCGTCCTTCCCCCCGAGCGAGCGAGGCCGGGCCGTCGGGACGTGGTCGGCGCTGACTGCCATCGCCACGTCGATCGGTCCCGCTTTGGGGGGCTGGCTGGTCCAGGCCGTGTCGTGGAGGGCGGTGTTCCTCCTCAATCTTCCGATCGCCGCCACGGTCATCGCGATCGCCTTGCGAAAGATTCCGGAGACGCGAGGCCCGTCGCCGCGTGGCCTGGATGTCGCGGGAGCGCTGCTCGCGACGGTCGGCCTGGGCGCGCTGGTCTTCGGCCTGATCGAGGCGCCGGGGAGCGGCTGGGGCCATCCGCGCACTTGGGCGACGGTCGCCGGCGGGATCCTCGCGCTCGCGGGATTCGTCGCGGTCGAGCTCCGGAGCCGCCATCCGATGGTCGCGCCGGCGCTCTTCCGCATCCGCACCTTCGCCGCGGCCAATCTCCTGACGCTCTTTCTCTACGCCGCGCTTTCCGCCACGCTCTTCTTCCTTCCGTTCGACCTCATTCAGGCGCGGGGCTATTCGCCCGCCGCCGCGGGAGCCGCCGTGCTGCCCCTGGTCGTGCTCATCTTCCTGCTCTCGCGTCCGGCGGGAGCGATCGCGGACCGGTTGGGGCCCCGCGCTCCGCTGACGATCGGCCCGCTCATCGCGGCAGTCGGCTTCGCGCTGCTCGTGCTGCTGCCGGCAGACGCGCCATACGCGGTCTCTCTGCTCCCGGCGATGACGGTGCTGGGACTCGGCATGGCGATTACCGTTGCGCCGCTGACGGCAACGGTCCTCAACGCGGTCGAGCGAGAGGATTCCGGCTCCGCCTCGGGAATCAACAACGCGGTGGCGCGCGTAGCCGCTCTCCTCGCGATCGCCGTCTTCGGGATCGTGGCGACGGGGACGTTCAACCGCTCGCTCGACCGCCGGCTCGCCGGCGCGGCGATCTCGCCCGCGACTCGCCGGGCGCTGGACGGGGAGCGATCGAAGATCGGCGCCATGAGGCCGCCCGCCGGTTCCCCCGAGCCCGAGGCGCGCGCGGCCGACCGGGCGATTCGGGCGTCCCTCGGGGCGTCGTTCCGCGTCGTGGCCGTCCTTTCCGCGATTCTCGCGCTCCTCGCGTCGGCCTGCGCCGCGTGGGGCGTCCGAGCCGATAAGATTCCCATCCCGGCCGACGGCCGAAAGAAGGAGAAGAAGCGATGAAGGTCCTCGCAGTCGGTGGAACGGGAACGGTGGGTTCCCAGGTCGTGCGCGAGCTCGCCTCCCGTGGAGCCGATGTCTACGTGCTGACGCGCGATCCGGACAAGGCGAAGGGGTTTCCGAAGGGGGCGCAGCCCGTGAAGGGCGACATGCTCTCTCCGGCGACCGTGCGGTCCGTCTTCGCCGGCATGGACGGGGTCTTCCTGCTCAACCCGGTCAGCGCGACCGAGGCCCACGAGGGTCTGATGGCGGTCAACGGCGCCCGCATGGCGAACGTGAAGAAGATCGCCTACCTCTCGGTTCACCGCGTCGATGAAGCGCCGCACCTCCCGCACTTCGGATCCAAGCTGGCGGTCGAGGCCGCGCTCCGGGCGTCGGGCATCGCCTCCACTTCTCTTCGGGCGAACAACTTCTACCAGAACGATTACTGGTTCAAGGACGTGATCCTCCAATACGGCGTCTATCCCCAGCCCCTGGGGGACACGGGCGTCTCGCGAGTGGACGTGCGCGACATCGCCGAGGCGGCCGCGATCTCGCTGACGTCTTCCGGCCCCGGCTCCGGCTTCGAGACGCTCAACCTGGTCGGACCGACCGCCGAGACGGGTGCGAGCACCGCGGAGAGCTGGGCCCGCGCGCTCGGCAAGGCCGTCGCCTACGGAGGGAACGACCTCGACGCGTGGGAGAAGCAGGCGGCGCAGATGCTGCCCGACTGGATGGTGTTCGATTTCCGGCTCATGTACGCCCACTTCCAGGAGAAGGGGCTGAAGGCGATCCCGGCCGACATCGAGCGGCTCACGAAGGTCCTCGGCCATCCGCCCCGCAGCTTCGACGCCTTCACCGCCGAGGCGGCGAAGATGTGGAAGGCCTGAGCCGGGTCCGAAGCGCGCGAGGCTCGGCCCGGCTGTCGGGCGAGGTGCGGCCGCTCATTTCGGGGGCATCCCCGGTTCGCATGGGGCGTGAGAAGATCCACCGTTCCGAAGGGGGATCCCCATGCGAACGAGATCGATTCTGTCTGCCGCGCTCCTGCTTGCAATCGCAAGCGCCTGCTATGCCCAGGTCGACCCGAGCCAGCTCCTTCGATCCGGTTCCGAGTCGAAAGCCAGCAGCGGGGATATTGCGGCCGCCCTGAAGGAAGCGTTGGAGGTCGGAGCGAAAAACGCCGTCGACCTGACGGGCAAGACGGACGGCTATTTTTCCAATGCCGCAATCAAGATTCTCATGCCCCAAAAACTTCAGAGCGTGGAGAAGGCGCTTCGCGCCATTGGCCAGGGGCAGAAGGTCGACGATTTTATCCTCAGCATGAACCGCGCAGCCGAAAAGGCCGCGCCCGCCGCCAAAGACATTCTCTGGGGCGCGATCAAGGGAATGAGTTTCGAGGACGCCCGCGAGATTCTCTCGGGCGGGGAGACGGCGGCGACCGACTACTTCAGAGCCAAGACGTCCGAAGCGTTGACCGCAGCTTTCCGTCCCGTCGTCGCGGATTCGATGAAGGAAGTGGGCGTGATTCAGCAGTACCAGCAGCTTCAGGGCGCTTACCAGTCCGTGCCGTTCGCCTCGAGCTTGCCATCGGTCGACGTCGAGGCGTACGTCGTGGGAAGGGCGCTGGATGGCCTCTTCCTCATGGTGGGCGAGGAGGAACGCAGGATCCGGACAAACCCCGCCGCGCAGGTCACCGACCTCTTGAAGAAGGTCTTCGGCAGGTAAGCCTCCGGGTCGGCCCGGAGCGACGGCGGCTCTCCTCGATCAGTTCGCCGTTTCGGCACTGACTCCCTGCGCGTCCACACTGTCACGCGGCGACGACACTTCCCCCTTCTGCCCAGAAGCCGCGTTTCGGTCAAGCGACTGCGGATGCACGTGTTGTCGGGGCACGCTCTGCCACCCTCCGTCGGCACGTTCGTTGCGATCTCTTCGGCGCGGAGGCACTAGCAGTCATGGGAAACCAAATCAGATCGTTCGGTGCGGTCGCGGCTCTCGGGTTCGCCGTTCTCTTCTTCGGGGCTTCGCACGCTCAGGCGCAGGATCGGTTCTCCGGTTCGCAGCGTTTCAGCGGGCATGGACACTTTGACAGGCGCGGCGATCACGAGTTTTCGCACCACAGCTTCTCGCAGTTCCCCGTCCGGCATCGGGGGTTCGGGAGGCCCTTCTATCCCCGTGCTTCGCGGTTCTTCGCGGGACCGCGGTACCGACTGGAGCGGGTCTTCCTGTACGTCCCGTTTCCGCACTGGGGGTTCCAGCGGGTCTATTTTTCCGGTCCGGGCTACGGCTACGGAGCCTACTGTGACCCGTATTGATCCACGCACGATCGTTCGCCTGAGGCGGCTTCAGGCGGCGGGCGATCCGGCGCAGAGAATCGCCGGGGTCGCGCAGGCCTTCCGGCGGCCGCCGTGCCGCGGTCCGAGCGACCGCGGTGCGGCTCACCGTCTTCTCCTCCGAGAGGAGCCCGGCTCCTTTCGCCGGGGCCATTAAGAGCCGCCGGCGGGAGATCCCGCCGGCCTCAGTTCTTCGGAGCCTTCCTCTTTTCCATCTGCTGCGCCATCGCCTGGGTGTACTTCGCGTACTCGTCGCTGTCCGTCTGAAACGTGCCGTACATGTAGTTCGAGTTCGACCAGTCCCACGTCTTGCCGGAGTCCGTGTAGGTCTGCTTCGTCGTGACGCCCTGCTGGTACTCCCGGTGGATCGGATCGGCGCCCGGCGGGTTGCTGATGGTGAGCGTCCCTCCCATGCCGCCCGGCATGAGGTGGGCGGAGAATCCGCCGAAGCTGCCGATCGTGACGACGTGCTCGGCGCCCTCGATCTTGCGCGTGACCGGGACAAACGCGATGCGCGTTCTCTCGGGGGGAGCGGCCGGGGGTGAGGTGCTCCGCATGATCGCCTCGAGCGCCTTGCGCTGCTCGGGGTTGGCCTTCTCGTCGATGTAGATGTTGACGAAGTCCCAGTCTCCCATCGACTCCATCATGGTCGTTCCGGCCTTGTTCGCTCCGATGAACGCGGCCCCGAGGCCGTCGAGCGACACGTCGCCGAAAGACCCCTTGTCGATGAAGAGCGCAAAGCCCGACAGGATGACCAGAACGGATCGGGAACGCATGGGACCCGTCCTTAAGATCGAACGAGATCCGTAGCCCGGTTCCTGGCCGAAGAATAACTGAAGTAACCTGCGGCGTCGTGGCCGAGACCTTCGAGGACTACCAGCGGAGAATCCTGGGCTACGTCAAGGGTCGCGACGCGCGGCGGATCCTGCGGAGGACGCCGGGCGCCCTGGAGAGAAGGATTTCGGGAGTGCCCCGGCGGAGACTCTCGACGCCCCCGGGCCCCGGCCGGTGGTCAGTGACCCACATCCTGGCGCACCTGTCCGAGATCGAGCTGCTCTGGGCCTACCGCATCCGGACGATCCTCGACTGGGACGGGGCGGCGATCGTCGGCATGGATCAGGACGCCTGGGCCAGGAATTCTCGCTACGATCGGATCGACCCGCGCCGGGCGCTGGACACCTTCCGCGGGATCCGCCAGTCCAACCTCGACCTGCTCGACGCCCTCTCGCCGCGGCAGCGGAGGCGGCGGGGGGTTCACTCGCAGTTCGGAACGATCACGATCTCCGACATCTTCGCGCTGATGGCCGGACACGACGTGAATCACTCCCGCCAAATTCAGTCCATCCTCGCAAAGCGCCGGCGCTCGTGACCCTCCCCCGGCGTGCGGCTGGTCGGGGCGGGGCGCGGGCCGCCGATGGGGGCGGGAAGGGTGCGGCGGCCGGGACGACGGAGGACGAACCGCGTGCGGCGAAAGCGGCCGGCCGATCGGTTCCCGCCCCGTTTGGCGGGTAGGGTTTCTCCGCCGATGCTGGCCGTCACTCCTACGATCTCGATCCGGGACAGCGAGCTCGAGGAGCGATTCGTGCGCGCGTCCGGCCCGGGAGGGCAGAACGTCAACAAGGTCTCGACCGCGGTGGAGCTGCGCTTCGACGTCGCCGCCTCCGCGCTTCCCGAGGAGGTGAAGGCGCGCCTGTTCGCGCTCGCGGGCAGGCGGCTGACGGCCGACGGGAAGCTCCTCATCGACAGCCGCGAGCACCGCACCCAGGCCCAGAATCGCGCGGAGGCGCGGGAACGCCTGGTCGAGCTCGTGCGGCGGGCGGCCGTGCGGCCGAAACGCCGGAAAAAGACGCGGCCCACTCGCGCCGCCCGGGAGCGCCGACTGGTCGCGAAGGTCGCCCGCTCCCGGGTCAAGGAGCGGCGCGGCCGGGTCCGCGGCGAGGAGTGAATGGGACGACGCCTGCCGAGCTGCAACGGCGTTGGCACGAGACACGCAAGGAGGTTGTGGGAAAAGGAGGCTAACATGGCGCTTCTCGACAATCTGAGCGATCTCCTGAATCGAGCCGGGAGCGGTGACGCTCCGCCCGCGGAGGTCCACGCGGCCTATGACCAGGTCGCGACGGCCGTGCCGCAGGGGACGCTGGCCGAAGGAATCTCGCACACGTTCCGGTCCGATCAGACGCCGCCCTTCGAGCACATGGTGGCCGGCTTGTACGGACACTCCAACCCGGAGCAGAAGGCCGGGTTGCTCAGCCGCCTGCTCGGCGCGCTCGGTCCCGGCGGCCTGTCCGGAGCCCTAAGCGCCGCCGGGCTCGGAGGGATCCTCTCGAACGCGAACGTCACGCCCCAGCAGGCGCAGCAGGTCCCGCCGGAAGCCGTCCAGGTCCTGGCGGGGCAGGCGGCGAAGAAGGACCCGACGATCATAGACAAGGCCGCGGGCTTCTACGCGGAGCACCCGACGCTGGTGAAAGCCATCGGCGCGGGAGCGCTCGCGATGCTCATGTCCAGGATCTCCGCGGCGAGGAGGTGACCGTGGGAGTCATTGCGTGGCTCGTCGTCGGTCTGATCGCGGGATGGCTGACGGGAAAAGTGATGGGCGGTCCCGGGAAGGGAGCGCTCATGGACATCATCGTCGGCCTCGTGGGAGCCCTCATTGGGGGGCTCCTCATGAGGCTTCTGGGCTTCTCACCCGAGGGCGGCATGATCTACACCGTCATCGTCGCGGTCATCGGGGCCGTCCTCCTGACATGGATCTTCCGGAAGATGACGGCCCGCAGCGCGTGAATCGCATCGGTCACCCCTTGCCGACGGCGGCCTTCGCCTTCATTCGGATGAACGCGTAGTTTAGGAGCGGAAGCGAGTTGAAGTCGGCCGCCTTCCCGAAGAACTCCTTCGCTTTCGCCTCGTCGCCCTTGCCCCGGTACGCCTGACCCAGCCGGTAGAGGTTGGTTGGGTCCTGCTGGTTCGACTGCGGGAACTCGGCTAAGGCCCTGTCGTAGTCCTTCTCCGCGAGCGCGATCATGCCGTCGAGCTGGTGCGCGAGCCGGACCTGCCCGGGATTGTGCGACGACTCGGCGCCCTTGCGAAACTCGTCGGCTTCGGTCTTCGCCGTCGCGAGGTCTTTCTTCGCGAGCGCGACACGGGCGAGGTTGAAGTGGATGAAGCGCTTGTTGTTGTCCTTGATTTCCTGCGAGAGCCCGGAGTCCTCGACCGTCTTCCTGGCGCGCTCGAAGGCGGCGCGGGCCTCTCCGGTCTTCCCCATCTCCAGCAGGAGATTTCCCTTCAGCTGGAGGTCGCCGGCCATCGCCGGAACGTCCTTCGTCTTCTCGCCCAGCGTGTACTGGCGGTCGGCGTCCGCCATCGCCCGGGACAGCTGGCCGCCGTCGGCGTGCACGACCGTCAGAGCGAACAGCGCGGTCCGACGCTCGCCGTCGTTGCGGGCCTTGTTGGTGATGTTCTGGATCTCGGCCGCCGCCTCGTCGCGCTTCCCGCCGTACAGGAGCGCCGCGGCGATTCCCTGGTGGGCGTTCAGGAAGTTCGGATCGATCGACAGCGCCTTCCGGTACTGCGTGATCGCATCGTCGAACTTCCCCATCTTCAGGAGCAGCTCGGCGTAGGAGTCGTAGGGGTTGGGATCCCGCGGAATGAGCTCGATGTACTTCTGGAAGGCCTTCTCGGCCTCGCCGAAATCGCCGTTCTGCCGGTAGGCGTAGCCCAGGATGTTGTACGCCGGCGAGTAGGCGGGCGCGATCTCCGTGGCCTTCCGGTACTGCTCGATCGCTCGAGGGAAATCCTGCTGCCCGAAGTAGTAGCCGCCGAGATTGAAATGCGCGCGCTCATCGTTCGGATACGCCGCGACGAGCTGGTCCACGTACCCCTTCTGCTTGACGGCGTCGTTGTTGGCGCCCGCCTCCGTCGCGAGGATGAGGAGATTCTCGCCGGGAGACGCCTTGTCGGCCAGGCCCACTGCCTTGTGGAGGTGGTCGAAGAACTGGGTTCCCGTCGGCGCGGAGTTGGCGAGGTTGAGCTCAGCGAGGGCGAAGCCCGGGTCGATCGACACCGCCTTCTGGAAATGCGCGATCGAATCCGTGATGGCGAGCTTCTCGGCGAGATCCCGCCCCTGGAGAAATTCCGCCTTCGCGTCGGCGGAGCTCGTCGTCACGGGAATCTTTCCCCCGTTGGCCGGAGCGGGACTGGCGGCCGGGCTCGCGGCGACGGGAGCGGGAGCCTCCTTCGGCGCGCAGCCGGCCGACGCCAGCGCGGCGACGAGGCCCAGCATCCCGGGGGCCAAGAGAGATCGATTCGAACGCATCGTTTTCTCCTTCGGGCGCGAAGAGCCGAAGATTTCTTCAGGCGACTGGGCGCCCAGTTGCAGATCTCTACGGGGGAATCCGGCTGGAGTTATCGGCGGGGAGGTGGGAAAGCCGAGCCCGAGGAAATTCCGAAGGTCGCTCAGCGATCCGAAATTCTGGATGTGCTGCGAGACCGGGTCGCTCTGACACACCGCTCAACGAGCCGGGGCGCCCCCATGCGCTCGGCGTGCGCCGCGAATGCGGGAGTGGGGCCGCGCCAGAGCAGCTCGTCCACGTCCTCGAAGAGGGGCGCGCCCGTGCGAAGCATCGCCAGGTCCTTGAAGAGCAGCGCGCGATCGCGCTGGCCCTCCATGACGCCGGGAGGGAAGGTTTCGATCGCGCCGTGCCGGTTCAGGAGGGTCGCCGCGGTGACCGGCCCGATTCCGGGAATGCCGGGATACCCGTCGGCGGCGTCGCCCACCAGCGCCAGGAAGTCGGGGATCAGGGCGGGCTCGACTCCGAATTTCTCCCGCACTCCCTGCGCGTCCCGGATCTTTCCGCTCTTCCGGTCCATCTGGACCACCCGGTCGCCCCGGACGCACTGCGCGAGGTCCTTGTCGGGCGTCCAGATGCAGACCTTCTCGACGCGCGCGTCCGCGGACGCGATCCGGGCCGCGGAGGCAAGCCCGTCGTCGGCCTCGAGCTCGACCATGGGCCACACGGCCGCGCCCATCGCGGCGAGCGTTTCCTCGAGGGGATGAAACTGCGTGAGGAGGGCCGGCTCCATGCCCTCGCTCGTCTTGTATCCGGGCCAGAGATCGTTGCGGAACGACTCGATGACGTGATCGGTTGCCACGCCGACGTGCGTGGCCCCCCTCTCGATCATCTCCAGGACCGTGTTCAGGACTCCGATCACGGCGCCGAAGGGCCGATCCTCTCCCTTGTGGGCCCGGCGGGCGCCGTAGAAGTGGCGGAAGAGCTCGTAGGTCCCGTCGACGAGGTGGACGATCATGCCCGCGCCATCCCGACGCCGCGCGCGCGGCCAAGGCCCCTACCGATTCGCCGCGCCCGAATTCTCGCCGGCGCGGCGACCGATCTCCTCGACCAGCTCGCCCTCTCGGCGCGCGACCTCCGGTCCGAAGTCCGAGGCCTCGAACACCTGGCGGATCTCCAGCACGTCTCCGTCGGCAGCGGGGCAGCGGCGAGCCCATTCGACCGCCTCTTCCTTCGATTTCAACTTCCACAGCCAGTATCCGCCGACGATCTCCCTCGCCTCGGGGAACGGACCGTCGCGCACGTCGGCCTTTCCCCCCGCGAAGCGGACGCGCGAGCCCTTCGCGCTCGGGTGGAAACCGTCGAGGGCGAGGAGCACGCCGGCCTTCGCGAGGTCCTCGTTGTACTTCATCATCGCGGCGATCAGCTTCTCGTCCGGCATTACGCCCGCCTCGACGTTCTCCCGGTCGCCCGGGATCATGAACACCATGAATCGCATCGCTCGGATCTCCTTATCGACTCGTTTCCCGCTCAGGCCCTGTGAGCCCGGCCGGCGCGGATCATCTCGTCCAGGCTGTATGGCCCCGCGCCGTTGCCCCACAGGAACAGGAAGATGAAGCAGAAGAGGACGGCCGGCTCTCCGTGGTTCTGGATCGGCCAGAACCCTTGGGGAAAGTGCCCGATGAAGTAGGCGGCCGCCATCTCGCCGGCGAGGATGAACGCGACCGGCCAGGTGACGAGCCCGATCGCGATCAGCGGGCCGCCCACGAGCTCGAGCACGCCGCCGATGGTGATCAGCGGATTCATCGTCACCCCCTTCGGCATCCCGCCGAACCAGCCCAGCAGCTTCATCCCCCCGGGAAACGTGAAGAGAATGCCCGTCACGATCCGCAGAATCGCGTGTGTCGACCCGGCCAACCGATGCCTCATCGCGGTTCCTCCTGGAAGTGAACTCGATGTCTCGTCGTGCGGCCTCAGGCCGCCTGCTCGCAGTTCACCATCCAAGGTATCCCGAATCGATCCACGAGCATTCCGAAACGAGCGGCCCAGAACGTCTTCTGGATCGGCCCGGGGGAGCGTCGGATCCCATCCACACCGTATCGCCCACCGTCATCCTGCGTGGAGGATCTTCTTGAGTCATTCCGCGGGGACCTCCCCGGCCACCGGCGTCCCCTCGTGCGGGATCATGTCCGATCTTCCAGCCCAGTCACTTCGCGTAGAACCCGAATGCCTCCTCGCACTGGCCGTTGAAAAACGGCTAGGAATTCAGGTGAATCGTTTCTCCTTCGTGCTCATGTCTCCGCGCTACTCGCCAAAGAGGGCGTGGATGTTGCCGTCCGGGTCCTGGAACCATGCGATCTTCCGCGATCCCTGGACGTGCAGGTCGCCCTCGCGCGTCGTGCCGGGCATGTCGTAGTGCTCGAAGGCGACGCCCCGTTTCTTCATCGCGCCGACCAACTCCTCGATGCCGGCCCCGACCTCCCACGTGACCGCCGTGGCCCGATTGGTTCCGGCGAAAGTCGATCGGTACACGAGGATCCGGGAGCTCCCGCTCTGATACGTCGCCGCTTCCTCGCCCTCGGCGTGGACTTCCTTCAATCCGAGCGCCTGTCCATAGAATTTCTTCGCGACCTTCATGTCCTTCACCCCGACCGTGGCCATCGCGTCTCTCTCTCCGAGCATGCAAGCCTCCTGTTCCGCTTCCGTCTCAAGCGCGGGTTACGTGTTCGGCCAGGCGATCCAGGACTTCGCCCCACCCCGTCTGATGGTCGTCGCGGTCCTGGACCGTGTCGAAGCCGACCTGGCGCAGGGTCAGCATCGTCTTGGCTCCCTGCGGGGCGAAGGTCACGGTCACGAGCTTCTCGTCCTGCCGCCCCTTCTCCCAGATCCACGTGTAGACCAGGCGCTCGGGCTCGGTGATCTCTTTGTAAACGCCGTGCGCCCAATGCTCCTCCCCCTCGGGCGAGCGCATGCAGACGCGCCACGCGCCTCCCGGCCGCGGGTCCATCTCGTAGTGAGGAAGCGTGAAGCCCTTGGGGCCCCACCACCTCGCCGCGGACTTGGGATCGATCCACGCCTTCCAAACCCGTTCCCGCGGCGCATCGAGAACGCGCGTGATGACGAGCTCGAGCTCCGGCTTCTCCGATTTTCTTTCGTTACTTCCTGCGGCCATTCTTCTTTCCTTTCCCCTGCACCTCTCGCAAGTACGCATCCAGACGATCGAGGCTCTCCTCCCAGAAACGGCGATAGCTCTGCAGCCAGTCGTCGGCATCCTTGAGAGGCCCTGCCTCGAGCCGGCACGGGCGCCACTGTTTCTCGCGGCCGCGCGCGATCAGGCCCGCGCGTTCCAGCACCTTGAGGTGCTTGGAGACGGCGGGAAGACTCATCGCGAAGGGGCCGGCGAGCTCCGTGACCGAGGCCTCGCCCGAAGCCAACCGGGCCAGGATCGCGCGCCGCGTGGGATCGGCCAGAGCCGAAAACGTGATGTCGAGCGTTTGGGCTGCCATTACTTAACCGAAAGGTTAAATACAACGGCCGGAGCCGCCTGTCAAGAGGATTTCCGGCGGGTGGCGTAAGTAAGGAAGAGCGGCGCGGCCTCCCTCTGGGGGCCGCGCCACCTTTCGACGAACTACTGGGTGAGGGCGATTCGCTTGATCAGGCCCGTGAACGTCTCGCTGACGATCAACTCGTTTCGAGTGGGCTCGTAGACCAGGCCCGTCGGCCCGATGAGCCCTCCCGCCACGACGACTGGCGTCGCGCCCGGGGTATCGAAGCGCAGGAGCTGTCCCGGCGCTCCCGCCAGCAGATCGGTCGAGACCTCGAGGACGTACGTCGCGCCTCCGACTTCGACGACGTTGGTCGCCGAGGTCAGGCCCTCGATGTAGGGCGAGAAGACGCCGGTCGCCGGGTCCACGCTGTAGACCTTGGAGCTCCCGGCTGCAAACGGGAATCCCCCCAGGATCGTCACGAGGAAGGTGCCGTCGGTCCGCACGAAGATGCTGGTCGCGACCGCGTCCGTCACCGGCCCGCCGAGGCTCGGAAAGAGCGTGTTGGTCACCGGGGGGAATCGCGCGAGCACTCGCGTCCGACCCGTCGACGCGGAGACCGCGACGATGGTGTTCATCCCGGCGTCGGCGACGTACACCGTGGTCCGCTCCTCGAGCCTCCGCCCGATCGGGGTGTTCCAGTTGAGGCGAGCGAAGAAGTTCGCGCCGGCGATCGAGACGCCGTCGAAGCCGAACTCCGTCAGGTCCGCGGAGGAGAGGCTACCAACCACGGAGACCGCGAAGGGATCCGACTGGCGGACGCTGAGCACGGGGTCGGGAACGAAGTCTCGGAAGTCGGCGAGCAGCAGGAGCTCGACCGCTTCGCCGTTGTCGTTCTGGAGCGTGATCTCGTTTCCGTCGACCAGCGAATCGATGTCCGCCGCGGAGACGTGGAATCCCGTCCGCACCCCGTCCGGCACGGGGTTGAAGCGCGCGCGCAGGACCGAGCTGAAGATCGGAGAGGACGGACCGTTGGGATTGGGAACCTGCTTCGGCGGAGCCGACGACGCCCCCTGGACGTCTCCCTCGCCGATGACGATGTAGAGCGTGCTGTGCGCATCGGCCACGGCCGTCGGCCCGATCGCGGCACCTTCCTCGGTGAGCCCGGACGGCAGGCCATCCAGGAGGGTGAAGCGGCCGCCTCCGAGTGTCACGAGGCTGACCCGGCCATCGCCGGCGCCCGTCCCCGATTCGGCGAGCAGGAGATTGCCGGCCGGGGTCCTCGCGAGCTTGAAGGGCGACTGGGTGCCGGACAGCAGAATCGACTGGGCGTTGACCCCTGCCGCGGTGAGCGCGGCGACAGCGATGCCGAGAAGTGTTTTCCGGAAACGCATGAAACCTCCTGTTGTGAATATGGATTGCCGAAAGCGAATCAAACGGTTTCCGGAGTCTGTCACGTGGATGGGGCGGCGTCCAATGGAGGAACAGGATTCGTCAGCGTTCCCGCTCCCGCCTCACGATCACCTTCTTGCCGCGAACGCCCGCGCTGCGCAGCGCGCGAATCACGTCCTCGGCGACGGGCTCGGGCACCTCCACCAGGGAGAAGCGCTCGGCGATCTGGATCGAGCCCACGTCGCGAGGATCGACCTTCGCCTCGTTGACGATCGCGCCCACGAGGTCTCCGGGGCGCACGCCGGCTGCCCGGCCGGCGCCCACGAAGACTTTCGCCGCGCGCGCCGCCTCTGGCCCGCGCCGGGCGAAGGGCTTCCGCTTCCCTTTGTCCGCGGCGCGCGGAGGAGGCGCCGCGGCGAACGCCGGGATCTCCTGCTCGTCGGCGCCGGGGCCGGCGCCCGTCGCGGATGGATCGGCGAGCCGCATGGCCGCGGCGGCGACGTCCAGCGGGTCGAATTCCTCCGCGAGCGACGCGACGAGGTCGCGGTAGGCGTCGAGCCCGCCGGCGATCAGCGCCTCGCGCAGCGAGGCCTTCGTCCTCTCGAGCCGCTTCGCGCGCAGATCCGCCACGCTGGGAACGCTCCGGATCTCGATCTTCTGCCGGGTCGCGCGCTCGATGTTCTTCAGCTGCCACTGCTCGCGCGGCTCGGCCAGAGTGATCGCGACGCCCTCGCGCCCCGCGCGCCCCGTCCGCCCGATCCGGTGGACGTAGGCGTCGGGCGACGCGGGCACGTCGTAGTTGACGACGTGCGAGAGGTGGCCGATGTCGAGCCCGCGCGCCGCCACGTCCGTCGCGACGACGAGCTCCAGAGTTCCGGCGCGGAGCTTCTTCATCACCCGGTCCCTCTCACTCTGCGAGATTCCCCCGTGCAGCGCCTCGACGCGCAGGCCGCGGCCCTTGAGGTTCTCGGTCAGCTCGTCCACCTCGAGCCGGGTCCGGCAGAACACGAGGGCCGCGGTCGGGGTCTCGAGATCCAGCACGCGCCCGAGGGTGGCGAGCTTGTGCCCGCGCGCCACGATGTAGGCGGTCTGGCGGACCCGGGGCATCTTGCCCGCGGCCGTCGCCTCCCGCGCGATCGCGATGCGCACGGGCTCCCGTAGGTGCCGGGACGCGATGGCGACGATGCGCGGTGGAAGGGTCGCGGAGAAAAGCGCGGTCTGCCGATCGGCCGGCGTCGCGGCGAGGATCGCCTCGAGGTCCTCCGCGAATCCCATGTCGAGCATCTCGTCGGCCTCGTCGAGGATCAGGGTGCGGACGCTCTCGAGCCGCAGGCTCTTGCGGTTCACGTGATCGACGGCGCGCCCGGGAGTCGCGACCACGACGTCCACGCCGCGCTTCAGCGACCGCAGCTGATCGCTCATCGAGGCGCCGCCGTAGACCGCCAGCACGCGGACCTTGAGGTCCTTGCCGTAGCGCCCGAAGGCCTCGGTCAGCTGCATCGCCAGCTCGCGCGTCGGCACGAGGATGAGCGCGACCGGTCCCGACCCCTTCGCGGGCTCCGCCGCGATCCCCTGCAGGATCGGCAAAGCAAAGGCCGCCGTCTTCCCCGTCCCCGTCGCCGCCTGCGCGAGCAGGTCCCGCCCCTCGAGGAGCGGCGGGATCGCCCCCTGCTGGATGGGAGTGGGCTCCTCGTACCCGAGCGCCGTGAGCGCGGACAGGAGCCGCGGGTCGAGCCCGAACGACGCGAAGGCGGGCGGCCTGGGGGTCGTCATGGTCATGCTTTCATCGGGTCCCGAATCAATTCCAGTGCTTGAAGTCCGGGGTCCAGTACTCCGCGATCGTATGGCGGAGGCCGCGGCAGAGGTAGATGGGGCGGTTCTCCTCGGCCATGCCCCACGGGTGGGAGTGCTCTCCCACCTGCTCGACCGAGCGGCAGTGGTTCTCGACTCCCTCGCGGCCCCACTGGAGCCAGATCAGGTTCTCGGGCTCGGGCTTCGGCGGCCCCCAGTAGTAGTGGTTCTGGTGGGCGCAGATCGGCGCGGGCAGGCCCAGCGCCGGGCCGTAGAGGTTCAGCGCTCCGGCCTCGCCGTAGTTGCTCGCGAAGATTCCCGTCTTCGCGCGCTCGTCGGGGGGGAGCGCTCGGTAGATCCGCGCGACGTCGGCGGCGAGCTCCGGCCAGCCGAACTGGTCGCCGAGTCGCTGCTCGAGAGGGCCCTCGTGACTGACCTCCGTCTTCGAGGGCGCGGCGCCGATCCGGCGCTGGTACGCGAGGAGCTTCTCGGGCGGGAGGAACGGGAGGATCGCCGGAGCGACGCTCGCGCCGGCTGCGACGACGAGCGCCGCGATCGCGGACCTCGGCCAGAGGCGGCCCCGGATCGATCGAGGCGCGCTGCGATCCAGCCAGGCCTCGGTCGCGACCGCTCCCGCGGCGAAGAGCATGGGATAGATCGGCGCCAGGTAGTAGTTCTTCGCCTTGTCCGCGATCATCAGCGCGAGGAGGACGAGGTACGTCCATCCGAGCACGCGCATTCGGGAGAGGCGGCCGAAGAGGAGCGACACGAGCCCCGCGATCCAGACCGGCAGCAGGAGCGGGTGGAGGAAGAGGACCTGCTCCTTGATGAACGCGGCGGGGGAGAGGACGACGTTCTTGCCGGAGCGCTTCACGTTCTCGAGGTCCTCCAAAGTCGGGAAGTGATGGCGGACCTGCCACAGGAGGTTGGGCAGGAAGAGGAGAAGCGCGATCGCGCCGCCGATCCAGATCCACCGCCTCGCGAGCTCGCGGCGTTCCGGCGAGAGAAGGATCGCGACGGCGACCGCGGCTCCGAAGAGCAGCGTCGAGTGCTTGTTCTCGAGGCCGAGCCCGGCGATCGCGCCGAACGCGATCCACCAGCGCGAGTCGCTTGTGCGCACGACGCGGATCAGCGCCCAGATGCATCCCATCCAGAAGAGGATCTCGAACGCGTTCATCGTCATGAGGCTGTTCTCGGCGAGGAAGATCGGCGCCGCGAGAACGCAGAGGCCGGCGAGGAGCTGCGCGAAGCGCCCGCCACCGAGCTCGCGCGCGAGGACCATCGTGAGCGCGACCGACGCCGCGCCGGCCACGGCCGCGATCCCGCGCAGGACCGGGAGCGACCCGCCGAGGAGGAGCGCGAGCCTCGCGTAGACGGCGATGAGCGGCGCGCAATCGACGTAGCCCCAGTCGAGGTGGCGGCCCAGGTCCAGGAAGTACAGTTCGTCGCGGAAGTACCCGTAGCGGTTGGCCGTCGCGAGGTGGACGGCGAGCTTCGCGGCCGCGAGCAGGAAGATGATGCGCAGGTCGAGCGGTCCGACTCGCCAGAGGTCCCGGCGAGCGGAGACGGGGATCGTCTCGGGCGTCGTGATGCGGGCCGTCACCGCTTCTTTTTCGCGCACGCGGCCGTGAAGCCGAGCTCGCAGGCACGCCGGTCGAGCTCCTGCGAGCGGCGCGGGTCGCGCGATACGCCGTTCCCCTTCGCGTACGCGACCGCGAGGTCGTGGCAGCCTTCGCCGTCGCCCGCCGTGCAGGCCCGCTCGAGAAAGTGCGCGGCCCTCGCCGGGTCCGCGTCCACTCCGTCGCCGCCCCCGTACACGACCGCCGCGTTGAAGCAGCCGAATGCGTCCCCCCGGTCGCAGCCGGCCTCGGAAAGCTCCCGTCCCTGCGCGAGATCCTTCGCGATTCCGTCGCCCGCGAGGTAGAGGCCTCCGAGAAGCGAGCACGCTCGCGATCCGTTCTCAGCCGAGTGGATGTCGTCCGTATTGACCTTGCGGTCGCACGCCTCGCGAAAGATTCCGGCGGCCCGGGTCTCGTCCTTTTCCACTCCGATTCCGTCGCGGTAGTCGCGGCCCACGTTCACGCAGCCGGCGAGGTTCGAGGGCTGGCACGTCGATCCGTCGCAGCCGCGCTGGTAGAGCGTCACGGCGCGCGCGGCGTCCTTATGGACACCGCGTCCGTTTTCGTAGAGGAATCCCAGGTTCGTGCACGCGGTCGAGCTTCCGAGATCGCACCCTTCGTCGTACTTCGCGGCCGCGCGCGCGGCGTCTTTGGGAACGCCCCGGCCCTCGTCCGCCATCAGTCCGGCGTTGTAGCAGCCCTGCGCGTCGCCGAAGTCGCAGCTCTTTTCGTAGAGGACCGCGGCGCGCTTGTCGTCTCTCTCGGCGATCTTGCCGGTCGCGTAGAGGAACGCGAGGTGCGCGCAGCCCGCTCCGCTTCGGAGTTCGCACGACCGCTCGACGGCGGCGACGGCTTCGCTGCCTCTCTCGGCGTTCCCGGTCAGCACGAGCCCCTCGTATGCGCACGCCTCGGCGGAGCCGGCCCGGCACGCCGACTCCAGGAGGTCGAGCGCATGGGCATCCCCGTGATCGCGGCTCCAGACGAGCCAGGCGCGGCGGAAGCAGGCGTCGAGATCCCCCCCGAGGCAACCCCTGTCGAAGAACGGGCCCTCGTCCACGGGCGCGAGGGTGAGATCGAGGGCCTTGCCGCCACGGCGAACCGTCACCGCGACCGGCTCGCACGCCCGTCCGTACCCCACGCGCGCGAAGTCGCAGTCGTTCGTGACGCGGCCTCCCCCGACCCCCTCGACCACGTCGTTCGCGCGAATTCCCGCGGCCTCCGCCGGGCCGCCCGGGAAGACTTGCGCCACGATCGCGCCCTTCGCGTCCTTCGGCAATCCGAGCTTCTTCTGAAGCGCCCGGGTGACTGGAACGACCTCCATCCCGATCGTGCCGTGGCATCGGGGCGCGGATACGGCGGGCTGCGCCGCCGGCCCCGAGCTCGAGCAGCCCGCCGAGAGGGAGAGCAGTCCGGCGGCGCAAAGGGCGGAAACCGCGTTTGTGCGAGACTGTTTCATTACCTCGATTATCCACCGTGAGATCCGGCCTTCGGGCCCGAACATCAAAAGGAGACTTCGAATGCGAACGGCCATCCGGACCCGCTCCCTCCTCGCCCTGGGGCTTCTCCTGAGCCTCGCCCTTCCCGTGGCGGCCGACGCCGCGAAGGACGTGGAATCGACTCCTCAGGCCAGGGTCTATCGCGCCTCGATCAAGGCCATCGCGTCGGGCGACTACGACGCGTATGCGAAGTGCATGACCAGCGAGGCGGTCAAGGAGATCGAGGCGCAGACCAGGGAGATGGGCAAGACCACCAAGGACGGCATGGAGATGATGAAGGCCATGGCGCCGAGCGACGTGAAGCTCACGAACCTGAAGGTCGACGGCAGGAAGGCGGTCCTCTCGGCCACGGGCACGCAGGACAAGGAAGTCATGTACGGATCCATCGAACTCGAGGAAGAGAAGGGCCAGTGGAAGGTTGGCAAGCAGAGCTGGACGAACAAGAAGTAGTCCGACGCCCACGTCACCCGCGCGTGGCGCGGAACTTGCTGCTTTTCGGTTCCGGGCCGCTCGGCCCGCGAAGGAGAACTTCATGAAGTGGATGGGCATGTACATGCTGGGTTTCGCACTGCTCCTCGG
>JBBRFL010000039.1:0-31834 GCA_038224325.1 Thermoanaerobaculia bacterium
GCTCCGGGCGGAAGGCCGCCCGCGCGACCGCGGCCGGCCCGCCCGCTTCAAAGTCTGTCGCCTTACCGGGCGAAAGGCGCCTGGCGAAGGGCGCCGGGCGACAGGCGCCGGTTAGGATCACTGAGAACTGAGAACTGAGAACTGATGACTACCTTTACACTCATCCGATGATCGACCGCGACGTCCTGGCTCTTCCCGGCACCCCGGAGCGGGACCTCTTGGACGAGATGGACTTCGCCCGGATGCCGCGCCACATCGCGATCATCATGGATGGGAACGGCCGATGGGCGAAGCAGCGCGGGTCGCCCCGGGTCGAAGGGCCCCGCGCCGGCATCACCTCGGTCCGGGAGGTCGTTGAAACGTGCGCGCGGCTGAAGCTCGACGCGCTGACCCTCTACGCTTTCTCCGTCGAAAACTGGAAGCGCCCGCGATTCGAGATCGTGACGCTCATGTCCCTGCTGAAGGAGTACCTGAACCGCGAGCTCGCCAGTCTCCTGAAGAACGACATCCGTTTTCGAGTCGTCGGGCGCATGAACGAGCTCGATGCGTCGGTGCAGAAGGAGCTTTCGAAGGGATTGGCGGCGACTTCCTCGTGCCGCGGCATGACCTTCAACATCGCGCTGAACTACGGCGGGCGCACCGAGATCGTCGACGCCTGCCGGTCTCTCGCCAACGACGTCGTATCGGGCCGGCTGACCCCCGAGCAGATCGACGAGGAAACGCTGGGCTCTCGCCTCGGCACGGCCGGAACCCCGGATCCCGATCTGCTGATCCGGACGAGTGGCGAGATGCGCGTATCCAACTTCCTGCTCTGGCAGATCGCCTACAGCGAGATCTGGGTGACGCCGACGCTCTGGCCGGACTTCCGCAAGGCCCACCTCTTCGAGGGGATTCTCGAATTTCAGAAGCGCGAGCGCCGCTACGGCGGCGTCATCGACGAGGGACGCCTTCCGGACGCGAAGGCCGAAGCCGAGGCCGAAGGCGGGCGGCGCTGAAGCGCGAGCTCGCCGCGGCGGTCGCGATTCCGATCGTCCTCGCGGTCCTCTTCCTGGGGCCGCCGCTACTCTTCAACGTCCTGATCGCCGCGATCGCGCTCGCCGCGGTGTGGGAGTTCTACCGCATGGCGGAGAGGACGGGGCACCCGGTGTCGAAGACCGTCGGGCTCGCGGCCTCGGGCCTGGTGCTGGGCGCCGCGGCCCTGCGGTGGGGCCCCATCCACTTCGAGACGTCGGGGCAGGTCGTGGACGTCGTCGGGCGAAGCTCCCCGGCGTGGTGGTACGGGGCCTCGATCGCCGCGGTGTTCGCCGCCTCCGCGGCGCCCCTGGTGGCGCGCGTGACGCCCGCTGCCGCGCTCTCCGCGGCCGCCTCGACGCTCTTCGGCGTGCTCGCGATCGCGCTGCCCGCCACCGCGATGAGCTTCCTGCGCGCCGCCTCGCCGCGCGCGGTGCTGTTCCTTCTTCTTCTCGTGTGGGTGTGCGACTCGTGCGCGTACTATGCCGGGCGGCGATTCGGCCGCCGGCCGCTCGCGCCGGTGGTCTCGCCCAAGAAGACCTGGGAAGGAGCCGTGGCGGGCCTGATTGGCGCCACGCTGTTCGGCGCGGCGGCGGGGACCTGGTGGTTTCTGCCGCAGCTCGGCCCGGCCCGCGGAGCCCTCGCGGGCGCGCTCGCGTCCTCGGCCGGCCAGGTCGGGGACCTCGTCGAATCGCTCTGGAAGCGCGGAGCGGGTGTGAAGGACTCGGGCGTGTTCCTCCCGGGCCACGGCGGCTTCTACGATCGGGTCGATTCGCTCCTCTTCGCGGGGCCGGTCGTGGCGGCCTTCATCCTGCGCGCCTAGAAAACCGCCGCCGCCGGCGACGGCCCGTCGCGCGCGTCCCCGCGCGTCCCGCCGCCCATATAATCACCCGTTCAACATGAAGACCCTGTCGATCCTGGGTTCCACGGGCTCGATCGGATGCTCGTCGCTCGACGTCGTGTCGGCCTTTCCCGAACGGTTCCGGGTCGCGGCGCTGGCGGCGGGGCGCGGGATCGAACGGCTGGCCGAACAGGTGGCGCGGTTCCGTCCCGAGCTCGTGGCGATCGATTCTCCCGACGACGTTTCCCGACTCGAGCGGCTCCTGCCGGCCGGCCTCTCGTGCCGCATCGTTTCGGGACCGGAAGGTCTCGGCGAGGCCGCGACGCACCCGGGCGCGGACACCGTGGTGGGGGGACTCGTCGGCGCGCTCGGACTGCGGTCGGCCCTGGCGGCGATCGGCGCGGGGAAGCGTCTCGCGCTCGCCAACAAGGAGCCACTGGTCGTCGCCGGTCCCCTGATCCTCGCGGAGGCGGCCCGCACCGGGGCCGAGATCCTCCCCGTCGACTCGGAGCACAGCGCGATCCACCAGGCGATGCGGTGCGGACGTCCGGAGGAAGCGCACCGCCTCGTACTGACCGCGTCCGGAGGGCCCTTCCGCGAGCGAAGGCTGGGCACCTTCGACTCGATCACGATCGAAGACGCGCTCGCCCATCCGACGTGGAAGATGGGGCCCAAGATCACGATCGATTCCGCGACGATGATGAACAAGGGACTCGAGGTCATCGAGGCGCACTTCCTGTTCGGGTTGCCGGAGGACCGGATCGACGTCGTGATCCATCCCCAGTCGCTCATCCACTCCTTCGTCGAGTTCGTGGACGGGTCGCTCGTGGCGCAGCTCGCCAGGAACGACATGAAGTTTCCGATCGTGTACGCGCTCTCGTATCCGGAGCGGCTTCCGAACACCTTCGGACGGCTGGACCTGGTCGCCCTCTCCCGCCTGGATTTCATTCCCGTCGAGCCGCGGCGATACCCGGCGCTCGGCCTGGCCCGCGCGGCCCTGGCGGCCGGAGGCGGCATGCCGGCGGTCCTGAACGCCTCCAACGAGATCGCGGTCGCCGCGTTTCTGGAGGGGAAGATTTCGTTCCCCGAGATCGTTACCGTGGTCTCGGAAACCATGAGCGCCATCGGACAGACGCCCGCACCCGCGAGCCTCGAGGAGGCGGAGGGGGTCGATGCGCGGGCGCGCGAGACGGCCTCCTCGATCCTCCGCCGGCGCGGCGCGGCCGTCGCCACATAATCGCATCCCTCCGAAGGAGCCTTCGTGACGATCCTCAGCAACACACTCGCCCTCATCGTCGTCCTGTCGGTGCTCGTCGTGGTCCACGAGTTCGGCCACTTCGCGGTCGCCAAGGCGTTCGGGTTCCCGGTCGAGGTTTTCTCCGTCGGGTTCGGGAAGCGTCTCTTCGGCCGGAAGTGGCGGGGGACCGACTACCGCGTCTCGGCGATCCCGCTCGGAGGCTACGTTCGCGTGATCGGGCTCGGACCGGACGAGTCCACGATCACGGAGGGGACCTCGCAGGAGGCGGCCCCCGTCGGCAAGCGCTGGCAGCGCGCCCTTATCCTCCTCGCCGGTCCGGGGATGAACCTCGTGCTCGCGATCGCGCTCCACACCCTGGTGTTCGCGATCGGCGTGAAGGTCCCGGCGTACGAGCTGGCGCCCGCCGTCATCGGAGTCGTGTCCCCCAAGTCGCCGGCCGCCCTCCAGGGCATCCGGCCGGGCGACCGGATCGTCTCCATAAACGGGACCGAAACGCCCCGCTGGCGGGACGCGGAGTACATGATCGCCGTCAACGCGCGCTCGCGGCTCGAGATGGAGCTCGACCGCGCCGGCTCGGGAATCTTCGTGACCCTGACGCCGCGCGGGGTCGGCAAGTACGACTACGGCGACATCGGCGCGTTTCCCGACGTCGGTCGCAACGTGCGCGGCCGGATCGGGACCGTGGTCTCCGGCAGTCCGGCCGCGGCGGCGGGCCTCAAGACGGGGGACGTCATCGTCTCGGTGGCCGGCCAGGACATCCGGGGCGGCCCGACCGAGATGCAGGACAAGTTCATCGCCACCGTCCAGGCGAACGCGCCGAAGCCTCTGGTCCTCGCCTACGAGCGTCAGGGGCGGACTTTCCAGACGACGGTCCACCCCCGAAAGGAAGGGGACGTCTGGCGCGTGGGCGTCCAGATCGGCCCGGACGTTCCCGAGGTCCTGGAGCGCTTTCCCCCCGGCCAGGCGCTGGTGGAGGGCTGGCGGCAGGTGCGGACCGAGGTGCGGCTGACGATGTCGATCCTCGGGCGGCTCTTCCGCGGGTCGGCGAGCATGAAGTCGATGTCGGGCCCGCTCGACATCGCGAAGTTCTCCGGCGAGGCGGCTCGGACGGGCGCGCTGCCGTTGGTGGCGCTGATGGCCGCGATCTCCCTGCAGCTGGGAATCTTCAACCTGCTCCCGATCCCGGTATTGGACGGCGGCCACCTCTTCCTCCTCGGCGTCGAGGGGATCGTGCGCCGCGATTTTTCGCTGAGGGTCAAGGAGCGCATCCTGCAGGTCGGGTTCGTGATGATCCTGGCGCTGCTCGCCGTGGTCATCTACAACGACCTGTCCAAGAACCTGCCCGCCGGATGGTGGCCGTTCTGATCGCCCGATCGTAGCGGCGGGCCGGCGCGAGTCGAGCCGAGTCTCTACTTGTAGGGGCCGGTCGAGGATCCGAAGACCGGAAGCCTCCGCGAGGCGGCTCCCGCAAGGTTCGCGAACGGCTCGCCCTCGGGCGTCGGCATCGCTTCGACCGCGTCGTGGAACGCCCGCCGGAACGCGAGGTCGTCGCCCCAGTAGTACGACCGGTTCGGGCAGGCGCTCTTCCGCGAGCAGAGGTCCTCCACCGAGCAGGCGTGCGCGGTCTCGCCGACGGATCCGCGCCGCGCCATGATCTCGCGCAGCTCCGCGCGGAAGCGCTCGTACGCGGGCCCTCGCCAGATCTCCTCCAGGCCCGACGCGTGGACGTTGCCGAGGACCGCGTTGCGGTGATCCTGGAGGATGCAGCACGTCACGGCGTCGCCGTTCGCGTTCACGGTCATCGAGTACCAGCCGACCAGGCAGAACTCGTGCAGCTTCGCCGCCTCCCTCGCCGCGCGCGCCGACGGGTCGAAGGCGTGGCGCAGCTTGATCCGGGCGCGCCTCCCGAGGGGAGCCCGGGCGAACACCGCGCGGGTGGAGGCGGCGATTCGCTCCGCGATCGACTGTTCCCAGAACGAGAACTGCTCGAGGTGCTCGAAGTAGTCCCCCGCGAGCAGCTCCTCGTAGAGCCGCAGCATCTCCGCGATGTCCTCCTCCGACATGGTGGGCATCGGGCGCACGGGATACAGGCCGTTCAGCCAGAAGCTGTCTGCCCCGCTCTCCCGGAAAACGTGGGCCATCCGGGGAAGCTGCCGGTAGTTGTCCTGGTAGACCAGGAACTGGACGCGGAGGCGGCAGTCCGAGCCGGTCTCGCGCCGGATCGCGGCGGCGCGCCGGATGTTGTCGAGCACGCGCTCGAAGTTCTTCGGCGTCGTCTGCATCATCGTGGCGTAAGACGCGGCGTCGGCGGTGTTCAGCGAGATGCAGATCTCGTCGCATCCCGCGGCGTAGAGCGCGCGGACCACGGGCTCGGTCAGGAGGACGCCGTTGGTGGTCACGTCCGCGACTCGCAGGCCGTGCTCGCCGAGCTTCCGGATCATCGCCTCGGCGTCACGCCGAAAGAGCGGCTCGCCGCCCCCCATCAGGCGGACCCCCCGCACGCCCATCGTCCGCATCTCTCGGAACAGCGACTCCAGCGTGCCCGCGGAGAGCTCGAAGTTCCCGGCGCGGAGCTCGGACGTGGAGCAGAAGAAGCAGTCGATGTTGCAGCGGTCCTGCCAGGAGAGCTCTACCACCCGCGGTGGCGGCGGCTTCGCGTCCCCCGCGATCGCGTCCAGGATGGAGGCCTTCTCCGAGGACGTCAGGTGCTCCCAAGCGTAGGCCACGGCCGGATCTTACGCTCTGGCTCGCGGCCCGCGGTTCGCGGAAGCCCCGCGCCGTTAGAATCTCCCGTTGAGGAAACCGAAACCGCTGAGAATTCAGACTCTGTCGCTCGGGCTGACGTATGCGGCCTCGGCCGCGCTCTGCCTCTGGCTCGCGCGGCGGCTCGTCGGATCCGTGCCGGCGCGAGCGGGGCTCGCTCTCGCGCTGCTTCCGCTCGTCTTCACGGGGAGGGCGATGCTGCAGGGCGGGCTGTACGGCCCGTCAGACGTGTACTTTTCCGCGGACCCGTGGACGCGCGTCGCGGACGGGACCGGGATCGGGGCGCCGCGAAACCCCATCCTGTCGGACCTCGCCTTCGCGAACCTCCCCTGGCGCGCGGCGGTCCGGGACGCGGCGGTCAATGGGCGGGCTCCCCTCTGGAACCGATTCGTGCTCGCGGGCGGCCCGCTCCTCGCGACGGCGCAGGCCGGCGTCTTTCATCCGGCGACGTGGCTCGGACTCTGGCTGCCCCTGCCGCTCTCCTGGACGTTTTCGTGCACGTTCACGATCTTCCTGGCGCTCCTCTGCGCGTTCCTATTCTTCCGGGACCTCGGGCTCGACTCCGTGCCGGCCCTGATCGGCTCCTCGGCCTGGGGCTTCTCGACCTACGTCGTGTTCTGGATCGGATGGAGCGTCGGTCCTTCGACCGCGAGTTTCCCGCTGCTTCTCCTGGGTCTGCGACGGCTGGCGCGGAAGCCGGGGCGGGCGTCGGTGCTCCTGACGGCGGCTGCGCTGTGCCTTTCGCTCGCGGGGGGCCACCCGGAGAGCACGCTTCACTGCGCCGCGGCGGGCGCGGTTTTCTTTCTGTGGCTGCTCCTCGCGCGCCCGGGGCCGGCGGCCGCCCGGTCGCTGGCCGGCGCGACGGGATCGGCGCTCCTGGCGATCCTGCTGAGCGCGCCCCAGCTCTTTCCCCTGCTCGAGGCGATCCCGCACTCCGCCGAGTATCGGCAAAGGCGCGACGCCCTGGGATCGGGGGCGGCGCGGCAATCCGTCGCCTGGACCGAGGCGACACGCCGGATTCTCCCCGACCTGCTGCCCTTCGCCCACGGCATCTACGGCAAGAGTCCCGTGCAGGCCGAGCGATCCGACGGATCGGGCATGCCCCTGGGCTACGCCGGAGCGATGCTGTTTCCCCTGGCGCTGCTCGCCTTCCGTGGCCCGCGCCCCGCGAGCCGAGAGCGCCCGGCATTCGTCGGCTTCCTCGCCGCCGGTATTCTCTACGGCGCGAGCATGCCGGGCCTGATCGACCTGACTTCGCGACTGCCCGGTTTCGCGCTGGCGCTGAACTACCGGCTCGTGTTCCTGGCGGGGATCGGCCTGGCCGGACTGAGCGCGCTCGGGGCGCAGCGGCTGCGCGAGACCGAGGCCCCGGTGCGGCTCGCCGGCGCCTGCGGGATCGTTGCCGTCGCGCTGATCGCGCTCGCGCTTCTCTTCCGCGCGGTCTTTCGCGAGCGGGGCTTGGGCGCGGGATTCGTGTGGACGAACCTGGCGCTCGAGGTCGTTCCCCTGATCCTGCTGGCGCTCGTCGCCGCGAGGACCCGGCCGACCGGCGCGCGTCTCGCCGCGGCCGCGCTCCTCCTCCTCGTCGCGCAGCGCGGGCTGGAGATGTCCGGGACCTATCCGACCCTTCCGGCTTCGACCCTGGCGCCGCCCCTCTCGACGCTCGCGTCGCTCCCGCTCTCGAGCGAGCCCTGTCGGGTCGTCGCGGCCGGCGACACGCTGCGTCCCAACGGCGCCGCGTTGTACGGGCTCGAAGATGTCCGCGGCTACGAGTCCCTCGTTCTCGACCGATTCACCGACACCTATCCGCTGTGGTCGGCTCCCCAGGCGGCGTCCTTCAATCGGGTCGCGGACCTGACGCGCCCGTTCCTCGGTTTCCTGAACGCGTGCTACGCGATCGGGGCGCCGGCGGACCCGGTTCCCGCCGGATGGACCGAGCAGGCGCGCGGCCCCGAGATGGCCATCTTTCACAACCCCTCGGCACTGCCTCGCGCCTTCGTGCCCAGCCGGCTGAGGCGGGTTCCCGAGGCCCGACGGCGGATCGCGGAGCTCGCGACCGCAGCGGAATTCTCCGGCACGGCGTGGCTCTCGGGCGCCGGCGCGGGTGAGGAGGCCAACGGCGAGGCCGCCCTGACGCTTCGCGCCGCGGGCCCGGATCTGATCGTCGAGTCGAGGGCCGCCGGACGGGCGCTGATCGCGACGTCGATCCCCGACTGGCCGGGCTGGGTCGCGCGGGACGAGAGCAAGCGCATCCTCCCGATCGAGACGGTCAATCACGCCTTCGTCGGGTTCTGGCTGGAGCCGGGACGCCACACGATCCGGCTGGCGTACCGGCCGCCGTCGTGGAGGCTCGGCCTCGCGGCGTTCGGAATCGGCATGGTGGCCGCCGCCGCGCTGGCGGCTTCGCGGCGCCGCCCCGCGTAGGAGAGCGCATGGCCCTTCTCGTCCTTCGCTCTCTGGCGGTCTACGGCCTGACCGCGGCGGCCTTTCTCCTGATCGCCCGCCGCCATGTGTGCGCCGTCAGCCTGCGCGCCGGCCTGCTCCTCGCCGCGGCTCCGCTGCTCTTCACCGGAAAGGCGATGCTGACGGGAGGTGTGTACGCGCCGCTCGACATCGCGTTCGACGGTTCACCGCTTCTCGCACACCGGGCCGAGCTCGGCATCGGCCCGACGCGCAACCCCCTGGCCGTCGACGTCGTCTCCCAAATGATCCCCTGGCGCCAGGCCGTCCGCGAGGCCGTCGAGAACGGCCGATTCCCGCTCTGGAACCGGTTCGTGCTCGCGGGAGAGCCGCTCCTGGGTGTCGCGCAGCCGGCCGTGTTCCATCCGGGCACGTGGCTGGGGTTCCTGTTGCCCCTGCCGCAGGCCTGGACCTTCGACATGTCGCTGCGGATTTTCCTGTCCGCCCTGTGCGCGTACCTCTTCTTCCACGGAACGGGCGCCAGCGAGCCCGCGGCGCTCCTCGGCGCTATCGGGTGGGCGTACTCCGATTTCCTGATGTTCTTTCTCGGATATCCCGTCGCGCCCAGCGTGGGCCCGTTCCCGCTCCTCCTCCTGGCGCTCAAGCGCCTGAGCGAGGGGGGAGGACGAAGCGCGGCGGCTCTCCTCGCCGGCACGCTCGTTTTGATCGTCGTCGCGGGGCACCCCGAGACGCTGCTCTTCTGCGTGGCGGGCGCGGGAATTGCCTTCCTGTTCTACCTCGCGCGGGCGACTCCGGGGCAGAGGCGGCGCCCGGTTCTCCTGTCGCTCGCGGCCGGAGGGCTCGCTTTCGCGTTGTCCGCGGTGGCGCTGTTCCCGTTCCTGGAGGCCCTTCCCCAGACGCAGCAGCACATGGTCCGCAAGCTCTTCTTCGCCGGCTCGGACCGATCGGACTCGGTCCTCGACAGCCTTCGCCGGCTCATGTCCGACGTCATCCCTTACTTCTACGGACGGATCGGCGGCGGCGCGGTGGCGCGCTTCTCGGTGCCCGTCGGATACGCGGGCTCCCTGCTCTTTCCGCTGGCGCTCGCGGGGCTCGGGACGCGCGGCCGCGAGCGGTGGCTTTGGGTGACGTTCGGCGTTCTGGGCCTATCGCTGTCGTCGCGCCTGGTGGGAGTGTCCGACCTCTTCGCCGCGCTCCCGCTCTTCGACATCGCGGTACTGGACTATTTCGTCTTCCTCGCGATCTTCGCCCTGGCCGCGCTGGCGGTCGCAGGCCTGGATCGACTGCGCGCGGGGAGGGGCGCGGGGGCATTCGCCGCCGCCTCCGTCGCGTCCGTGTGCGCGATCGTGCTGTTGACGTCGTCGCGCCAGGTCCGGCTCGCGGAATTCGGCATGAGCCCCTCCGTTCTCCGGCAACGCGTTCTGATGCAGGTCGTTCCGCTTCTCCTGGGTCTCGCAATCGTCGGAGTCGCGTCGCGGCGGAGCCCCGGAGCGGCCTCGCGGTGGATCGCCGTACTCCTTCTCCTCTTCGCGGCGCAGCGGGGCTTCGAGGAGTCGGGCGTCTACCCGACGTTTCGCCAGGCGGCGTTTTATCCGCGGCTTCCGTTCCTGGACCGTGCCGCTCGCGACCGGCCGTCGCGCGTCGCCGGCTCGAAGTGGACGCTGGTTCCCAACGCGTCCGCTCTCTACGATCTCGAGGACGTGCGGGGGTACGAGGCGATGGTGTTTGCGCCGCTGGCCGAGACGTTCGGCCTCTGGAGTGTGCCGTTGCCGGTCTTCTTCAACGAGATCACGAAGCCGTCGCCGTTCCTGTCCTTTCTGAACGTCCGGTATCTGATCGTCGGGCCCCCGCAGCCGGGACCGCCGGACTGGCCGCTCGTCGCCCGGGAACGGGGGACCCGGCTCTACGAGAACCCGAATGCACTGGCGCGCGCGTTCGTTCCCCGGCACGTCGCCTGGACCGACAACCCGACCCTTCAGCTCTGGATTTTGCGGAAGATTGGCGACTACGCCAACGACGGCGTGGCGGGAGAGTCGCTCCCGGGAAACCTGCGGTGGCGCACGAACGGCGCTGCGGAGGTCCGGATCGCCTCCTACGCCGCCGACCGGATGCGGCTGTCCATCGACGCGAGGGACGAGACGCTCGTCGGCACCTCGATCCCGTCGTGGCGCGGCTGGAGGCTGAGGATCGACGGAAGGCGGGCGCCGCTGATCCCCTTCAATCACGCCTTCCTGTCTTTCCGGGTCCCCGCGGGACGGCACGAGGCGGTCCTCCGCTACCTTCCGGACGGCTTCGTCTACGGCGCCGCGATCACCGGCGCGGCGGTCGTTCTGTGCGCGGTCCTGGCCCTTCGGTCGAGGCGACCGCGGACGGAGCCGCCAGCGCCAGCAGCATCGCCACCGGAGAGAAGACCCGAGCCGCCGACCACGAGATCCACATGGAAGGATCCTCCGCGCGGTGGAGGTACGTGAACAGCAGGAACCCGATCAGCGCAGCCGCGACTCCGAGCGGGAAGGCCGATCGCCGGGTCAGCCGGCGGGCGGAGATCAGGAAGCACAGCAGGGGAATGAGATAGGGCAGCCCGTAGCCCGTCGCGACCAGGGAGCGCCCGATGGCCCGCGCGACCAGGCCCGCGTGCTCCGGATGGAGGTCCAGGAACCGGCCGCCGCCGTCCGAGTAGCCGTGGAAGAGGCGGCGGGTGGCGCCGAACGTGAACCAGGCGGCGAGCGACGCGGTTGTTGGACCGAGTAGCCGGATGGCGGCGGCACCGCGCCACTTCGCGTCGCCCCGCCGCGCCCAGAGGAAGAGGCCGATCGCGGACAGGGCGAACGGCAGTCCCTCGACCTTGGCGCACGCGGCGCCGCAGAGGAGGAGCCCCGCCAGGATCTGTCCGGCCGCGCCCTCCGATGCGGGGGAGAACAGGAGCGCGATCCCCATCGTCTCGAAGAAGAGCAGCGGCATCTCGCCGTTGCCTCCGATGTCGGCCTCCATCCCGAGGTAAGCGATCGCGCACACGATCAGCGCGCAGGCCGCCGCGGACTCGGCCGCGCGGGAGCTCGTCCGGAGGACTCCGGGAAGCCCGAGAGCGAGGGCCGCGAGCAGCGCCGGAAAGATCAGGGTCGCGGCGGTCCAGCACATCCGGCCCGCGGCCATCGAGGCGAGCGCGTACAGGTTGGTCACGAGCGGCGGGTAGTACGCGTGCATGTACTGGAGAAAGGGCTCGCTCAGGAATCGCGCGTCCACCGTGCGCGCGGCGGCGTACTGCTGCGCCTTGGCCCCCCAGAAGAAGACGAGGTCGGAGGAGGACGCGGCCCCGGCGGCGGTCGCGAGCAGCGCCGTCAGAACCGCGAGGCCCGCGAGTGTTCCGGCCGCGCGCGTGGCGGCTCCGGGCGGCTGCCTCTCCGGAGGGGGAGAAGGCGCTTCCCGGAGGGCCAGGCGTAGGAGAGACGCCAGGAAGACGGACGCGAGGAAGAGAATCGGAAGGCTCCAGCGCACCCCGGCCACGGCGAACACGGTCATCGAGAACGAGACGATCACCGTTCCCACGCCGCCCGAGAGGATCGCGCGACTCGCCCGTCCGAGCCGGCGGAATGCAGGGTGCGCCAGAAGGGGCGCCCCGATCAGGGGCGGCAGAAGGAAGGCGGAGAGCCAGACGGGGCCGTCTCTCATCGGGGGCGGCGCCGCCACACGGTGCCGTCGGTGGTCGAAAGCACCAGTTCGCCAGGAGGCTCGGCGGGCCGCGCGCCCACCACGGCGACGAATTCCGCGTCGGTCCAGGTCGCCGGGTCGACGAACCGTCCGTACAGCGCGGCGGGCAGGATCCGGCGGCCCGGCAGCAGCGAGATCGCGAAGCGGTGGTAGTAGGTCTCCGAAACGGGATCGCGCGGCTCCGTGAAGGCGACGACGGATCCGCCCGGGGGGACGACCGCGGCCGCGTCCCGCAGGAGCGCGTATCCGGGCCCCACGGAGCTCGCGGCGCTCGCGTCGAACGGGGTGCGGGGCCGCCTTCCGACCGCCTTCCAGGGGACGCTCGCGGCGGCGAAAGCGAGGAGGATGGCCGAGCCGAGAAGCGGCGCGAGGACGACGACGGGCGTCGAGCGGCGGTCGTGCAACGTGGGGGATTGTAGCGGGTCCGCGCACGGCGGCGGGGCGCTACGAGGGTTCCTGCTTCCCTTCCCAGTGCTCCAGGAGCTCCTGGCCGATCGTCTTCGTGACGAAGATCTGCTTCAGGTAGTTCAGCGTCGTGATCGCCAGCGGAACGCCGGCGGCGGAGAAGGGCGCTCCGAACGCGGCGAGCGCCAGGTGCCGGGCCTTCTCGGCGCCCGTGAAGTCGGGGTTCTTCCAGTCGAGCACGCTGCCGTAGTAGCGGAAAACCATGCGATAGACGTCGGAGAGGAGCATGCGAAAACCCATCTCGTTGCCCCAGACGAAGCACTCCCCGGTGCGCACCTTCTCCAGGAACTCCGCGACGGTCTTCGCCTCCGCGACCGTGTAGACGCGCGCCAGGGGCGCGAGCGTGTGGGCGTCGGAGCCCGCCACGAGGGAAACCGCGCCCCGCTTCTCCCGCACGACCGCCATGAGGTCCTCGACGAGTCGGTTGTGGTGCGCGGTCATCGCGCCATTCTTGACCTCGAACACGTCGAACATGCGCAGCATCTCTTCGAAGTAGCGGCGGGGGGAGTTGCGCATCCGGTAGTTCTGGAACATGTGGTTGGCCGACGCCAGGATGCGCTCCTCCTGGATGTACTCGTGGAGGTCGTAGATGTTGTGCCGGCGCCGTGTGATCTCGTCGTGCTGTTTCTCGTCGATGTCGAACACGTTGACGTGGATCCGCTGGCGCGTGTCCGGGAACCAGGTCTCGACTTCTTCGGAGATGAAGAAGTCGGGCAGGTCGGGATCGCGGTTCAGGAGGGCGAGGCAGCCGTCGATCGAATCGTGATCGGTGATCGTCACGAAGTCCATCCCGCGCTCCTTGGCCAGCCGGTAGACCTCCTCGGGACGGTTGTATGAATCGCGCGTGTTGGCGATCCGAAAATACTTGAACGTCGAGTAGACGGAGTGGCAGTGGAGGTCCACCTTCCGGAATCGGCCGTCCGCGAACCAGTCCGGCTGTTCGGGCTCGACGTCCTTTCGCGACGACACGTTCGGTTCCCCTCGTTTCCGCGACTCGGCATGGGAAACGGCTCTTCCCCCGCCTTTCTTCCGCCCCTGCGAGGGTACCATCCCGTGTTAACTTCCCGCTGTGATCCGCGTCTCGTTCCGGCTTCTCTATGGCGCGCTTCTGCTCGCCGTCTTTCTGGGCGCCGTCTGGTTCGGTTTTCGCCGGTCGATCGTCGGGCGGTCGGTCGCGGTCCCGGACCTGATCGGCAAGACGCCCGACCAGGCCCTGCGAGCCGCGCTGGACGCGGGACTGCAGCTGGAGGAGCAGAAGAACCGCGCGCGCTACGACGACAAGGTCCCGCGCGGAAAGGTTCTCCTCCAGCAGCCCGAACCGGGCTCCCTCGCCAAGCCTTCCCAGTCCGTTCGCGTGGTGCTCTCCCTGGGGCTGCGCGAGCTTCGCGTTCCCGACCTGGCGGGGCTGGCGCCCCGTGCCGCCGCCCTCAAGCTCTCCCGTGAATCCCTGGAGCTCGGGGCGGTGTCCTGGTATCGCGACCCCTCCTCGCCCCCGGGCATCGTGGCGCAGGACCCGGAGCCCGAGCTGCCGGCCTCGAGGGGAGAGGCGGTGCGCGTCCTGATGAGCCGGGGAGGCACGGACACGAGGATCCTCATGCCCGACTTCGTGGGCAAGGACGCCCAGGCGGTGAAGGCGAGGCTGGAGAAGTTCGGCTTCCGGGTGGGCAGCGCCCGGTTCGAGGCCTACGAGGGCGTGCTCCCCAACACCGTCTTGAAGCAGTTCCCGCCGGCCGGATACCCCCTGTCCAATCGCGAGGTCGTCTCGCTGACCGTGTCCCGGCCGCCGGAGCCCGCTCCCTCGCCTGCACCGCGCTCATGACCCTGCGCATCGCCCCCTCGCTCCTGGCCGCGGACTTCGCCCGCCTGTCCGACGCGCTCGCTGAGGCCGAGGCGGGCGGCGCGGACCTCATCCACGTGGACGTCATGGACGGACACTTCGTTCCGAACCTTACGATCGGTCCGCCCGTCGTGCGCGCGCTGCGCCGCGCCACGCGGCTGCCTCTGGACGTGCACCTCATGATCGAGCGCCCCGAGCGCTCACTGCCCGAATACCTGGACGCGGGAGCGGCCTGGATCTCCGTCCACGTCGAGGCTACCCACCACCTCCAGCGCTGCCTGGACGCCATCCGGCGGGGCGGCGCAAAGGCGGGAGCCGCCGTCAATCCCGCGACCCCGACGCAGGCGTTGTCCGCCGTGTGGGGCGACCTGGACTACGCCGTCGTCATGTCGGTCAACCCGGGGTGGGGAGGGCAGCCGTTCCTTGCGCCGTCCGTCGAGAAGGTGCGGAGGCTGCGCCGGGAGGCGCTCGAGGCCGGAAGCCGCCTGGACATCGAGGTGGACGGGGGCGTCGATACCGGGAACGCGGCCGCACTGTGCGCCGCGGGGGCGGGGATTCTGGTGGCCGGCACCTCCGTCTACGGGGCCGGCAATCCCGCCTCGGCCATCGGGAAGCTGCGCGAGGCCGCGCGCGTTACGGTGCGCGCGTGACGTCCCGATGAGAATCCGATCCCGGTTGTGGCTCCCGCCCGCCCTGGGCTGCGCGCTGCTCGTCGCCGCCGGGTGCTCCGCCCGCGCGAAGAAGCCGGACAAGATCACCTCCGAGCTGCTCACCGAGACCAAGGAAGTCCTCTCCGAGAAGGGAAAGGCGCTGATCGTCAAGGGAAAGTACGACGACGGGCGCAAGTATCTCAACCACGTCTTCGAGACCTATCCCAACGAGACCGTGGGGCGCGAGGCTCTCCTGCTCGTGGCCGATTCCTACCTCAAGCAAAAGGGCATCAAGAACTACACCGAGGCGCGGTACCGCTACCGGGACTATTTGAACCGCTACCCGGGCGCTCCCCGGCGGGACTACGCGCGCTACCAGTTCGCGCTCTGCTACGACAACGAGCACGAGAAGCCGGACAGAGACCAGACGGCCACCCGCGAGGCCATCGAGCAGTATCGGACCCTGATCCGGGAGTTTCCCGACTCCGGCTACGCGGGGGCCGCTCGCGAGCGGGTCCGGCAGCTCAACGACCTGCTGGCCGAGCACGATTTTTCCGTCGGCTACTTCTACCTTCGCAAGGGCGCTACCGCTTCCGCTCTCACCCGGTTCACGGTCCTGGAGCAGCGCTTCCCGGACTATGCCTTCCGGGACAAGCTGTACTACTACGAGGGGCGGGCCCTCGAGCGCCTGGGCCGGAAAGACGAGGCCAAACGCTACTTCGGCAAGGTCCTGGAGGAGTTTCCGCAGGGGGCCTACGCTAAGAAGTCCCGTGCCCGGACGGCCGGAAAAGACGGGGGAAAGCCCCCGGCAGCCGCGGCAGTGGTTGACACGAAGCCCCAAAGCCAGTAACTTTTAGGCAAGAATCCGTCAATAGCCGTATTTTTTAAGGAGTCGCCATGCGTCTCCCCGTTCGTTATGCCGCGCTGCTGTCTCTGGCCTTCTTCTTCGCCCTAACCCCGGGCGCCCGGGCTCAGGATCGGCCCGAGCTCGCCGGGGGCGCCATGGGCCAGACGCCCATCCAGATCACGCGAATCGAAGCGACCGCTCCGCAAACGACGGAGGCCGCCCCGCAGCCGCTGGCCTCCGAGAGCGAAGTAGCGTGCTTCGGATACCTCGGGGCCGACAACGAGCGCTTCGTCGCTCAGGTCATCGGTGCCCAGGAGGTCTCGGAGCAGGAAGACTTCACGACGAACAACCTCCTGTACTTGAACTCCGGGGCAGACCGGGGCCTGCGGCCGGGCGACGAGTTCTGGATCGTTACCCCGGCGCAGGTCGTCGTGCACCCCGCGACGGGCCGGGACATCGGTCGCTTCTACGACTATCGCGGCCGGGCCGTCGTGGTCTGCGTCGAGGCCCATACGGCGACGGTGCGCGTAACCCATGCCTGCACCGACATCCCGATGGGGTCGTTCCTGAAGGCCTACGAGCCCGTCCCGATCCCGCTCGGCCGCAAGACGGCTCCCGCCGTGGCGTGCGACCCCTCCTCGGGGAAGGCCAAGGGACGCATCGTCTTCACACGCGACGGCGTGTATCAGATCGGGACGGACACGGACGTTCTCGTCGACCTCGGACAGGCGGAGGGCGTCCAGCCGGGCGACTTCCTGACGATCTTCCGGTACGACACCGGCTTCGACTACGGGATTCGTCCGACGGGCACCTACTGGACGCATCTCCCGCCCGAGCCGGGCGTCTACGTCCCCCGCACGTACCTGGGCGAGCTCGCCATCGTCTTCGTCGGGGATCGGTGGGCCATGGCCCGCGTGACCGACGCCAACCGGCTGATCGAAGTCGGGGACGAGGTGGAGATCAAGTAGGGCCGGACTCCCTTTACTCAGAAAAAATCAGGAGAGGCGCGATGCGCCTCTTCTTGTTTTGTCCGGCCACCTGGCACGGAAACTCTCCGCCTCCCGATCCGAAATTCGCGAGCCGCTCCTCGCACTACCGCTTGCGATTTCGGTTTGCTAAGATGCCCGCACCTTCGATTCGCATTCCTTGATTCTCGGGAGGGGCAGCGTGAATTTGGACGGACAGCTCCAAGAAATCATCGACGAGCTTTTGGCGCACGGGATCTCTCTGGATCTCGCCAAAAAGGAATTCGAGAAGAAGTACATCGTCGGCGCCGTGAAGCGCAATTCGGGAAACCTGGGCCGCGCGGCGAGCTCGCTCGGCATTCATCGCAACACGCTGCGCAACAAAGTCGGAATCCTCAACATCCGCCTGCCGCGCGAGAAGATGCGCGTGGCTCCCGAGATCTCCAAGAAGAAGTGAATTTCGCGCCGTACGCGAATTCATCCTCAGCGCCGCAGCGCGAGGGATCCCGAAATCAATACGCCCCGAACTGAATCGAACGCCCGAGTCCGACAGCTACAGCTTCGGCTTGTCCGGCGGCGGCTCGTCGCCCTTGACCGAGTCCTTGAAGTTCCGAAGCCCCTGGCCGAATCCCTTGCCGAGCTGGGGAAGCTTGTTGGCCCCGAAAATGATCAGGACGATCACCAGGATGATGAGCAATTCCGGAAGGCCCAGTGAGCCGAACATCGTTTCCTCCTTGGGGGACGGGGGTGGATTCGGAACCCTCGATCAGCTTAACAGACCGCGGCGCAGCGGGACTCCAGAACCTCGGCGAAACCACTGTCCTCCGGAGAGTTCGTGAGCAGCCGGCGGACCAAAGCCAGCTCGGGCGGCAGGTAGCGCCGGTAGGCCGGACCCCGCCCGGCGGCCACCGCTCTCGCGAACGTTCCGCAGACTTTCCAGGCGCGCTGCAGGAGGACCCGGCGCATGCGCTCCGCGAGGCTGGACGGCTCGACTCCGAGCCGGCTCGCGAACCGGAGGATCACCGAATGCGAGATCTCGTCCGTCATCCAGTCCAGCGTAGATCGCTCCCACAGCAGGGACGCGAGGTCGTAGGAATCCGGGCCCGACCGGAGGTCTTGGAAATCGATCACGCCGACGCGATCTCCGACCGCGAAGAGATTGTTGCCGTGGAAGTCTCGGTGACAGAGAACGACTGGATGGCCGAGGATCTCCCCGACCAGCGCGTCGGCCCACTCGTCGTGCGCCCGGCGCGCGGCGTGGGACAGGGGCGCTCCGAGGAAGAGATCGAAGGTGGCCTCCCGCGCCAGATCGAGCTCGCGGCGAAACAGTGCCGCGTCGAAGGGCGGGTTGATGCAAGGATCTGGGAGCGCGGCGATTGCGGCGGCCGTCTCGGCCGCGCGCAACAGCCATTGCTCGCGTTCGCCCTGGGCCGCGCCGAGCCGCGACGCGAGGTCATCCGGTCCGAAGTCTTCCACGATCTGGTTCCCCCGTTCGTCGTCGGCGATCAGCGCCGGCACCCTCACGCTCCCGCCAAGCCGCGCGTGCGCGAGGACCCAACGCCGCCGGGAGTCCTCCTCCTCGACCGGATAGACGACGCCGACCGCAGTGCGGTTGTCCGGCGACCGGAGGCGGAAGTAGCGCCGCCGCCCGACGTCGCCGGCCAAGGGCTCGATCCCTTCCGGATCGTGCCCCGTCCGCCTCGCCAGCTCCTCGAGACCGGAAGGAATCGCCGTGACGGTTCCCCCTCCCCGGCCCTGCCTAGCTGGAGCTCTTCGCCTGGGAGAGGAGGACCTTCTTGATGTGGATGGGCTGATTCGGGCGATCGTTGGCGCCACGGGGCGCCGCCGCGATCTTGTCCGCGACCTCCATTCCCGAGAGCACCTCGCCGAAGGCCGAGTACTGACCGTCGAGGAAGTTGGAGTCCTTCACCACGATGAAAAACTGCGATGAGGCCGAGTTGGGGTCCGCGGACCGGGCCATCGAGACGATTCCCCGCTTGTGGGGCGTGTCGTTGAACTCCGCCTTCACCTTGGTCTCGCTGCCGCCGGTGCCGTACGGGTGCATCGGATCTTCCGCCTTCTTCGTGTTCGGATCGCCGCCCTGAATCATGAATCCCGGAATGACCCGGTGGAAGAGGGTGCCGTCGTAGAAACCTTTGCCCGCAAGCTCCACGAAGTTCTCGACGTGCTTGGGAGCCTTGTCGTAGAAGAACTTGATCTGAATGTCGCCCATGTCCGTCTGTAACGTGGCGATCGTGTTGGCATAGTCCCGGGCCACTTTTTTCCCCTTTCCCGTCGGCTGCGCGGCCAGGAGAGGCATGGCGCAGGCGACCATCAAAGCCAGGATCGTTCGCGTTTTCACTTCGACTCCTTTCCGGCGAAAGCGCGAACGATAGCATGGCCGGGGGCTACCGGCGGCGAAGTCGGCTGATAGGATTTGTCCATGTACGTCGCTCTCACGCGCGCCTTGTTGGACGACGGGGGCCGCGAGCGTGCGGCGGCCGACCTCGATCGCCTGCGGCGGCGCTACCCCCGCGACTCCCGCGACGAGCTCGCGGATCGGCTGATTCGCAGGACCGCGAGGCAGTGCGGAGCCGCGAGCCTGCTCTGGACCGGACCCGCGTCGTTCTTCGGAGCGATGCCGCAGGGTCCGGACCTGGGCTACCAGTTCGTCGCGCTCAACCGCCTCGTCCACACCCTCGCGGCCCTCTACCGGAGAGAGCCGTCGGGGCGCGACGGTGCGATCGGAGCGGCCGCGGGCGTCGGGGCGAGCGTCGCCGCGGATTTTCTTCGACGCGGAATCGTCCAATCTCTCCGGCGGTCTCTCCGAAGCCGGCCGGGGGCCCGGACGCTCGCGGGCTGCTTCGCCGGCGCGGCGCTCGGCTACGGCACCGCTCTGCTCATCGGGCAGCTCGCGCGCGACGCGTTCACGGGGCGGGGGGCGCGGGGCCTCCGGCGCCTGATGCGTTGACCTCGCGGCGCGAAGACACGATCATCGTGGGCGGCGGCCTCATCGGCTGCTCCCTGGCGGCCGAGCTCGCCTCCCGTGGCCAACGCGTGACCGTCGTCGAGAGGGGCGAGCCCGGGGACGAGGCCTCGGGAGCCGCCGCCGGGATGCTGGCGCCGCAGGCCGAAGCCAACCAGCCCGACTCCTTCTTCCGCTTCGCGCTCGAGAGCCGTGACATGTTTCCGGCCTGGGCCGATGCCCTGATGCGCGAGACGGGTATCGACGTGGGGTACCGCAAGATCGGGCTCCTGCGATGCGCATTCGGAAACCGCGAGGACGAGTCGCGCGACGCCTCGGACCGCTGGCAGATTCGGGCGGGCCTCCCCCTGGAGAGGCGGGGGGATCGCGAGGCGCTCGGGCGCGAGCTCTCCGGACGCCTGTCCCCCGAAGTTCACAGCGCCGTGTTCTTTCGGGAGGAGGCCGCCGTCGATCCGCGCGCGCTGACTCGCGCCGTGTGGCGCTCTGCGCAGAGCCGGGGCGCGCGCGTGCGGACGGGCACCGGCGTCACGGCCTTCCGAATTCGAGGCGGTGTGTGCCGGGGCGTCGAGACCGACGAGGGCCCGATCGAGGCCGACGCGACGGTGGACGCGGCGGGCGCCTGGGCGGCTTTCGACCCGGACGTGCCAATCTCGATTCCGGTCGAGCCCGTGCGGGGCCAGATCGTCCAGCTCCGGGTGGAAGGAGCGCCTCTGGAGACGCTCGTCTGCTCCGACGATGTTTACCTCGTGCCGCGGCCGGATGGAACCGTCCTCCTGGGGTCCACGACGGAGCGGGTCGGCTTTCGGAAGGCCGTCACCGCGGAGGCCGTCGAGAGACTCATCGGGGCGGCCGTGCGGCTGATTCCCTCGCTCGCGGCGGCGCAGTTCGTGTCGGCATGGTCGGGTCTCCGGCCGGGGACGCCGGACGCGCGGCCCATCCTGGGCGATAGCCCGGTGCCGGGTCTCTTCTTCGCGACGGGCCATTTCCGCAACGGCATCCTGCTCGCTCCGGCCACCGCCCGAGCCGTCGCCGATCGCCTCACGGGTCGTGCGCCCGCGGATCTCTCCGAATTCTCGATCCTGCGGTTCGCGCCGTCGTTATCGGAGGTTTGACCGGGAAGAGATTCGGCTACAATCGACGGGATATTCGGCTCTTCGGCTGCGTGCGCGAAGAGATGATTCGGCCGGTCAATTCGGAAGAACGGGGTCGAGATGCGAAAAGCAGCTTACTCGGTGGTCCGGCAGGCGGCGGATGTTCTCTGGACGATGACGCGGGCGGTCGACCGCCGGTTTCGCCAGCGGTCCTTCCAGCCCAAGTGGGCTCCCGCCCCGCTCCTGAAGCAGAGCCAGAGGAGCTTCCCGCCACTCGGGTTTCCCCGCCAGACGGACTCGTTGTGCCCCCGATGCGTCACCGAGGTCCGAAGCCAGATCCTGTCCGGAGACGTGGACTGGAAGGTCCTGATCGACGGCAACCCGGGCGAGATCCGGGCCTCGATCGAGGAGGAGGACGGCCGGATCCTGATGAAGAAGGACTGTCCCAAGCACGGCCATTTCGAGGACGTCATGTCGACGGACCCGGCGTTCTTCAAGCGGCTCGAGTCGATGTACCCGGGGCGCGACTTCGTCATCCCGAAGGACGGGCTTCACGAGCACGGCAACTCGTCCATCAAGTACGGACGCGGCGCCGTCCTCACGATCGACCTGACGAACCGCTGCAACATGATGTGCGATCCGTGCTTCATGGACGCCAACCAGGTCGGCTACGTTCACGAGCTCGAGTGGGAAGAGGTCCAGAAGCTGCTCGACGACGCGGCGTCGATCAAGCCGCGGCGGCAGCTCTCGGTCCAGTTCTCGGGAGGCGAGCCCACGCTCTCGCCGCACTTCCTGCCGGCCATCCAGTACGCCCGGAAGCTCGGGTATTTCTCCGTGCAGTGCGCCACGAACGGCATCCGTTTCGCCCAGGACGAAGACTTCGCGCGGCAGGCGGCCGAGGCGGGACTGCGCTTCGCGTACCTTCAGTTCGACGGGGTCGGCAACGAGAACAACCAGCATCGCAAGGTGGGCAACCTCTACGACGTCAAGCTGCGGGCGATCCAGAACCTCCACAAGCACGGCGTCGACGTCACGCTCGTCGTGACGATCGTGAACGGGATCAACAACCACCAGGTCGGCGACATCATCCGCTTCGGGATCGAGAACATCGACAAGGTCACCGCCGTCGCGTTCCAGCCGGTTTCGTTCACGGGGCGCGACGAGGACATCGACGACGAGACGCGGACGAAGCAGCGCTACACGCTGTCGCACCTCGCGCACGACGTCAAGGGACAGGCGGGCATCGGCGAACCCATGCGCGACTGGTATCCCCTATCGGCCTCGGGGCCGTTCTCGGACCTGAAGGACCTGCTCGGCGGGCTTCAGTCGGAGTGGGGGTCCTTCAAGTGCGGATGCCACCCCAACTGCGGCATCGGAACGATGCTGCTGGTCGAGGAGAAGACGCGCCGGGCGGTGCCGGTTCCCTCGATCCTGAACGTCGACCGCCTGCTCATGGACATTCGCTCAATCACCGACTCCGCGCGAAAGAAGACGTGGACGGCGGTGCAGGTGGCGCTCGCGCTCCTGCGGAATCTACGGCCCGAGGGAATCCCGGCCGGGCTCTCTCCCTGGAAGCTCGCCAAGATCATGGACGGGCACACGGGAGGCAAGCTCGGATTCGCCGAGTCGAGACGTTATCCGTGGCGCGTGTTCTTCATCGGGGGGATGTGGTTCCAGGACCTCTTCAACTACGACTTCCGGCGGACGGAGATGTGCATCATCCCGTACGCGACGCAGATGGGGGAGATCTCCTTCTGCGCGTACAACACGGGCGTCGGCTGGCGCAAGATCATCGAGGAGATGTTCCAGACCGCCTCGCTGGCGGAGTGGTACAAGACCAACGGGCGCCACGAGGTCTTCGCGCGCGGCCGAAACGTGCCGCTGCCGGTGCTGCCCGGGCAGACGGTGCCGGTCATTCCGCCGTTGCCCGCCGCCGCTCGACCGGCGGCTCTCGGAACCCTTCCCGTCTACGGCGCCGCGGGAAAGTGATTTTCGGGCGCAAAACGCGCCCGAAAATCATCCTGCACGCAGCGAAGGATCCCGAACTCGACCACCACTATCGAGGGCGACTAGCCCCGACGCCCCCACCGCGCCGGCTGCCCGGATGAGGCCGCGCCGGGCCTTTGCGACGACGCCGGTCCCCGCGGGTGCGCGCCGGGCCTCTCGGGCCTCTGCGGCGCGCGCGATCTCTGCGCCGACTCGTGCGCGGTCCGGCGGTCCGCCTTCTCCTTGGCGCGCTTGCGCTCTTCGGACTTGCGGGCGCGGATCTGCGCGATGCGTTCGGCGATCGGGATCTCGAACCGCTCGGCCGGCGCCTTGGTGTAGTCGAAGCCGGGAACCATGATCCGCGGCAGGCGCTTGCCGATCTCCCGCTCGATGGCGGCCAGATCGCTCTGTTCCTCGGGCGACACGAAGGTGAAGGCGTCGCCCGTCATGTCGGCGCGCGCGGTGCGGCCGACGCGGTGGATGTAGTCGTCGGGAACGTTGGGCACGTCGAAGTTCACGACGTGCGACAGGGCCTCCACGTCGATTCCGCGCGCGGCGATGTCGGTGGCCACGAGGACGCGGTGCTTGCCCGACTTGAACCCGGCGAGCGCCTGGGTGCGCTGCGCCTGGGTGCGGTTGCCGTGTATCCGCTCGCAGGCGACGCCCTTCTTCATCAGGGCCTCAGCGAGGCGGTTTGCCCGGTGTTTCGTGCGGGTGAACACGAGGACGTTCTTGATGTCGCCGCGCTTGAGGAGCTCCAGGAGGAGCGGGGCCTTCAGGTTCTGCGACACGGGGTAGACCGCCTGCGTGATGCCCACCGCGGGCGTCGCCTTGCGCTCCTGGTTGACGGTAAAGGGGGTCTTCAGCATCTCGCGCGCCAGCTGGCCGATCGGAGGAGGCATCGTGGCCGAGAAGAACAGCGTCTGGCGCCGGGCGGGCAGGTGCTTGAGCACCCGCCGGATGTCCGGAAGGAAGCCCATGTCGAGCATGCGGTCGGCTTCGTCGAGGACGAGCACCTCGAGGCCTTCCAGCTTCGCGTAGGGAAAGCGGAAGTGATCGAGCAGCCGTCCGGGAGTGGCGATCAGAACGTCGGCGCCGGAACGAAACGCGTGCTCCTGCGGGCCCATCGACACCCCTCCGAAGACGGCCGCGGACGACAGGGACGTGTGGACGGTCAGCTCGCGCGCGTGCTCGTCGATCTGCGCGGCTAGCTCGCGGGTGGGCGTGAGGACGAGCGCCCGCGTGACCCCGCGGCGCTTCCCGATCAATTGATGGAGGATCGGAAGCAGGAAGGCGGCGGTCTTGCCGCTGCCCGTCATCGCGCAGGCGAGCACGTCGCGGCCCTCCATGGCGGGCGGGATCGTCTCGTTTTGTATGGGCGTTGGGCGCGTGAATCCCATCTCGCGCACGCCGCGCAGCAGGTCCGGGTGGAGCCCGAATTGAGAGAAAGGCAAGGAATCCTCCAAGAGAAAAAGTCCGGCTCGGTTGTTGTTGGGGAACGGAGGATTCGCCGGCGAGGCCTACGTTCGTGGTATCGGACGGCCTTCTGGGCCGGCCACGACAGCGCGGAGAATCTCACAATCGGGCGCCGAACGCAAATTGGCCCGCGCGGCGCGAGACCTAGCGCGTCTTGTCCCACCAGCGTGAGAGGCGGTGCTCCGCGATTCCCGGCGTGCCGGAGGACGAGGCGCTGTAGTGCGAGGTGTCGTTGAAGAGGGAGAGGCGCGCGTGCGCGAGGTCCCGGAAATCGAGGATGTTCAGCGACGCCGGGCTCTGATCCAGGTGATCGCGATAGCGCCGCAGATCGAAGCCCAGGAGAGACCCAATCAGCAGCCGGATCGTCGCCTTGTGCGAGGCGATCAGGACGGGCTCGCCGGGATGAGCGGCGACGATCTCCAGAAGCACCGGCAGCGCGCGGGCCGTGACCGCGAGGCCCGTCTCGCCGCCGGACGGCGCAAACGAGTAGGGATCCGTCTCCCAGCGCGCGTACTCCTCGGGGTAGAGCGCTTCGACCTCCGCGCGCCGCTTTCCCTCCCAGCGGCCGTGGGAGATCTCTCGCAGGCCGTCCCGGGGCGTTACGGGCAGGCCGTGCGGCTTTGCCACGATGCGCGCGGTCTCCATGGCGCGGCCGAGGGGGCTCGCGTAGAACGCGGCGATCGGCTCGCCGGAGACTCGTTCCGCCAGCTTTTGGATCTGATCGCGGCCCACCTCAGACAACGCGACGTCCGTCTCTCCCGCGAAGCAGTCCTCGGCGGAAAGCTCCGTCGCGCCGTGTCGGACCAGGTAGACGCGCGTCGCGGTCATCCCTTCACCTGCATCCCTTTCTGACCGAGCAGCTCGCGCAGGCGCTCGCGTTGATCGCCCTGAAGCTCGATCGAGCCCTCGGCCGCGGCGCCCCCGGTGCCGCAGGCCTTCTTCAGTTCCCGGCAGAGCCGCTCGAGGTATGCGCCGTTTCGGGGCAGCTCGTCGAGAACGGTCACGTGTTTTCCCGGGCCGCGGTTCTCGAGGCGCAGCCGGACGGTGATCTTTTCCGGGACGGCTTCGTCCCGCGTCGGGAGGCTCTTCGAGCAGCGGCAGTCGTCCTGGGGCCAACCGCAGCCCGGGCAGATGCGTCCGCGATTGCTCGAGTAGACGACCCGCGGGCCGCCTCCCACTAGGCGATCTCCGCGCCGAGAAGGGCGATCAAGTCGCGGCCGTAGGCCTCGAGCTTGGCGGGGCCGATGCCGGGAATCTCGGAGAGCGCGTCGAGCGTCGATGGACGGGCGGCCGCCAGGGCGGCCAGCGTGCGATCGTGAAGGACGACGTAGGCCGGCACCGCGCGCCGCGCCGCCTCCTGACGCCGCCACTCCCGCAGGGCCTCGATGCTCGCCGGGTTCGTCGATCCGGTCGCGCCCGCCGCGAGCGCCTTGGAGACCCGCTTCCGCCGCGCCTTCGGGCGGGGCGGCTCCGGAAGGGTCAGGGCGACCTGCGGCGTCCGTCCGGACATGACTCCGCGCCCCGCCGGAGTCAGCGAGAGCGTCCGGTAGACGTCGTCGGTCGCCGAAAGGAGTCCTCCGCCATGCGCCGCGTCGATCCAGTCGGACACGGTCCGCGGGCTTTCCCCCGAAAGAATCCCGGTCGTCGAGAGGCGCGTGAGCGGCTCGGGCAGCCCGTCGAGGTCGCCCGTCAGCATCGCCACGACCTTGCGCTTGCCCCATCGCTCTCCGCCCCGGGCCACGCCGGAGAGGATCTTGCGAAGCCGCAGCAGGTCCTCCGGCGACACGTCCCGCCGGCGGGCGCAGCTGCCGCAGAACCCGCACTCGGACGGAGCGCCGCGCTCGCCGAAGTATCCGAGGATCGTGGCGCGGTAGCAGCCGGAGGAGTCGGCGTACGCGATCATGCGGGCGAGCTTGCTGCGATCCAGCTCGCGCCGGCGTTCCCGGTGCGGGGAGTCGCGCCGGGGGGACGGCGCGCCGGGATCGCGTGGGTCCGTCTGCTCGATCAGGAACTCCCGCGTGCGCACGTCCACGTAGTTCCACAGGAGCGTCGCGTCGGCGCGGCGGCCATCGCGGCCGCCGCGACCGATCTCCTGATAGTAGGCCTCGAGCGAGCCCGGGATCTCGAAGTGAACCACCGCCTGGACGTCCGGCCGGTCGATGCCCATGCCGAAGGCGTTCGTGGCGCAGACGACGCGGAGGGACCCGTCCGCGAACCGATCCTGCACCCGCGTGCGCTCGGATTCCTCCATGCCGGCGTGGTACGCCTCGGCGGCGAGGCCGGACTGGCGCAGCGCTTCGGCGGCGCGACCGGCGCTCTTGCGGGTCGCGGCGTACACGAGGGCCCGGCGTTCCCCGACCAGCTCCGGCAGGAGCGCGCGCTTCTCGATCTCGCCGGAGACCTTGCGGACGTCGAGAAAGAGGTTCGGCCGATCGAACCCCGCGACGAAGACCTCCGGATTCTCCAGGCCGAGCAGCGCCACGATGTCGTCGCGGACCTCCGGCGTGGCCGTCGCGGTGAACGCCGTGATCGGAGGCCGGCCGGGAGTGCCGTCGGCGCGGCGGCACCGCCCGGCCGCGTCGGCGAGCGCGCGGTAGTCGGGCCGGAAGTCGTGTCCCCACTCGGAGACGCAGTGCGCCTCGTCGACCGCGAAACGCGCCAGGGGCGCCTCGGCGAGGAGGCGCTGGAACGACGGGGACGCGAATCGCTCCGGCGCGACGTAGAGGAGCCGCAGCCGGCCCTCCCGCATCGCGGCCTCGGCCGCCCGGCGCTCTCCGGCGGACGCGAGCGAGTGAAGCGCCGCGGCCGCGACCCCCTTCCGGGTGAGCTCGTCGACCTGGTCCTTCATGAGCGCGATGAGCGGCGAGACCACGAGCGTCGGCCCCTCGAGGAGCAGGGCGGGAAGCTGGTAGCCGATCGACTTGCCCGAGCCGGTCGGCATGACGGCGAGCAAGTCCCGGCCCGCGAGCGCCGCGCGCACCACGTCCTCCTGCCCCGGGCGGAAGGATTCGTGGCCGAAGTGGCGTCGAAGCGCGGCGCGGGGATCCACGGGACCCATTATGCCGGCTGACAAGCGGGGTCGTCTCGATATAGGCTCCGCTGTTCGTCATGACTGTCGCCGAACCGATCACTCCGCTCCCCGCCACGCGGGCCGACCGCCGCGCGATCGCCATCGTGGCGCACGTCGACCATGGCAAGACGACGCTCGTCGACGCCCTGCTCAAGCAGTGCGGCACCTTCCGAGTTGGCCAACACGTGGACGACCTCGTCATGGACTCCGGTGAGCTCGAGAAGGAGCGCGGCATCACGATTCTCGCCAAGAACACCTCCGTCCACTACAAAGACGTCATCATCAACATCGTCGACACGCCGGGCCACAGGGACTTCGGTTCGGAGGTCGAGCGGATCCTTTCGATGGTGGAAGGGGTTTTGCTGCTGGTCGACGCCTCGGAGGGACCGCTGCCGCAGACGCGGTTCGTCCTGAAGAAGGCGCTCGAGGGCGGAAAGCGGCCGATCGTACTCATCAACAAGATCGACCGCGCGGACGCCCGGACGGCCGCGGTGGAAGAAGAGATCCATGACCTCTTCTTGTCCCTGGCCACCGAGGACCACCATTTGGAGTTCGAGGTCCTCTACGGCTCGGGCCGCCTGGGCTACGTGTCCCGGGACCCGGACGCCAAGGAGGGCGACCTGCGGCCGCTGCTCGACGCGATCCTCGAGCACATTCCGGCTCCGGTCGTGGGGGACGCCCCATACAAGATGATCGTGGCCAATATCGACTACTCCGACTACCTCGGACGGCTGGCGGTCGGGCGCATCTTCTCGGGCAAGGTCTCCAAGGCGATCGACCTGGCCGCCGTGCGTCCGGACGGCTCGATCGTTGAGAAGGGGAAGGCCGGCAAGATCTACATGTTCGAGGGGATCGTGCGGGTCGAGGTCGCGGAGGCGTCCGCGGGCGACATCATCGTCCTGTCGGGGTTTCCGGACATCGAGATCGGCCAGACGATCCTGGACCTGGCGGACCCGGTGCCCCTCACGGGCATCCGCGTGGACGAGCCGACGCTCTCGATGGAGTTCCGCATCAACGACTCGCCGATGTCCGGCCTCTCGGGAAAATACGTGACGAGCCGACACCTCCTCGAGCGACTGGAGCGGGAGCTCGAGAAGAACGTCGGCCTGCGAATGGAGAAGACCGAAGAGTCAGACTCGTTCCTCGTGCTCGGCCGTGGAGAGCTCTCGCTGGCGATCCTGGCGGAGACCATGCGCCGGGAAGGGTTCGAGTTCTCGCTCGGCCGGCCGCAGGTTATCTTCCACCGCGGCGAGAAGGGCGAGCTGCTGGAGCCCTACGAGGAGCTCGTCATCGACTGTGCGGAAGAATTCACGGGCGCCGTCATCGCGGCGGTGGGCGAGCGCAAGGGCGAGATGAAGCACATGGGCAAGCACGGCGACCGCGTGCGCCTTGAGTTCACGATCCCTTCGCGCGGCCTGCTCGGCTTCCGCCTCGAGTTCCTGACGCTGACCAAGGGCACGGCTCTCATGAATCACCTGTTCGACCAGTACGGGCCGCACCGCGGGCCGCTGCCGAATCGGATCAAGGGAGCTATGATCGCGAAGGAAGGCGGAAACGTGACGGCGTGGGCGCTGGATCGATTGGCCGACCGCGGCATCTTCTTCGTCAAACCCACCGACAAGGTCTACGCCGGGCAGATCATGGGCGAGCAGGTCAAGGAAGGCGACATGGTCATCCAGCCGTGCGAGAAGAAGCACCTGACCAATATGCGCGCGTCCGGATCCGACTTCGCGCTCAAGCTCACGCCCGCGCGCGAGCTGAACATCGAGCAGGCCATCGAGTGGATCAACGACGACGAGCTCGTCGAGGTGGTGCCGGCCGCCATCCGCGTCCGCAAGCGCACGCTGGACCATTCGATGCGGAAGGTGAAGGCGAAAGCGGCCGGTTAGGCCGTCCGCATTTCTTCCTCATCCTGACCTCGGTAGCGAGGGGAAGGATCACGGCGCGGCGCGCCGCGCCGGCCCGACGAAGCCCGCGATCCCTCCTCGCTACGCTCCTCGGATGACACGCGTCAGGGAAGCCCGAACGTCTTCACCAGGAAGACCGACATCTCACCGCGCGTATTGGCGTGATCGGGGCAGTAGCGGAGCGGATTGGTCAGGCAGCCGCCGGTGATCTGCTCGGTGTAGAGCTGCTCGATGAAGTCCACCGCGAACGCGCCGGGGCAGGCGACGTCGGCGAAGACGCCGCCGCAGGCGGGCGGAACGTAGGAGGCGCCGTGCTCGGTCTTCAGGAGGAAGACCGCCATCTGGTCGCGCTGCACGGGCTGCTCCGGGCAGAACTTGCCGGTGTCGCAGCCCACCGTGATTTGCTCGGCCGCCAGTTCCTCGATCCAATCGGCGAAGAGGGAAGGGCAGGGGACGTCGTCGAACATGCCGGTGCACTGGGGCGGGGTGAAACAGAGGCCGTACTTGGACTTGAGCAGAAAGACCGCCATCTGCTCGCGCAGCGTCGGCTGGTTGACGCCGTAGTTGCCGCCCCCGACTCCGGCGGTGATCCCGTCGGCGACGAGCTTGGTCACGTAGGCGTAGAACGGATTGCCGGAGCTCACGTCGAGGAAGTCCGCGATCCGGCCGTTGGGAAGCGTGCCCGACAGGCCGCCGCCGGGATTCTGGACGAAGACGTTGTTGATCGAGCCGGCAGGGAGCACGGGGACGAGGATCGAAAGCGTGTGCGCATCCACGAGCGTCACGTTCGTGGCCGGCACTCCGCCGACCGTGACGGTCGCGCCATCCTCGAAGGCGAGGCCCTTGATGGTAGCGGCGGCGGGAACGTTAGCCGGCCCCGACGGCGGCGTCAACGAGAGTACGAAGCGCGGCGAGAACTCGGATGTATTGCCGCCGGGATCGGTCGCGGTCGCGGTGATGGTCGATCCGCTTGGCACCGCGACCGGGAGGACTACGTTTACGCTCGCGTTGCCCGAACCGTCTGTGCTGACCTGTGCAGACCCGAGAAACGTCTTCCCCTCCGCCAGATCCTGGGGCCGGGGCGAGCAGACGGGGCTGGCGTAGAAGTCGACGTCGAAGGTCGTCGAGGGCGCGCTGTTGAGCGTTCCCACGACCGTCGTCGTCGTGCCGCCGTACGTAACGGAGCTCACGATCGGATAGTTCTGGAAGCCATTGGGTCCGGCATCGCCGTCCCCCGCGTCGTTGTACGTCACGCCCGGCGCGCTGTCACTCAGAAGGTCGATGCCGAGCCCGTTGGTCGCGGTGGTGCCGGGGTTGTCGAAGATCGAGTTGCCTCGAATGGTTATCCCCGTGGGGGGAGTGCTGCCGGAGTGGCCCTCGACGACGATCGCTCCGATGCCGCCGTTGTAGGCGATGACGTTCCCTTCCCCGGGCTGGGTGCCGCCGATCAGGATGTCGTGAACGGTCCCGCTGAGCAGGTAGGTGACGTGGATCCCGGAGTCGTTGTTCGGAATGCGCACCGTGCCCGTCTCGTCGGTCCCGATGAAATTGCCCTGGATGACCGTGCCGGAGCCCTGAACCTGAATCCCGGCGCGACCCGTGTTGGACCCGCCGATCCGGTTCCCGGCTCCGGGGGCGGAGCCGCCGATCGTGTTGTTCTGGTCGACGATCCGGATGCATCCCAGCATGCAACGGAGAGCGATGGTTCCGGTGACGTCGATCCCGATGAAGTTGCCCTGCACGAAGTTTCCGCTCGCCTGGGTCCCGCCGTTGGTTCCGAGGGTGATCACGTCGGTGATTACGTTGCGCGCGGCCGCCGAGGTGCCCCCGATCACGTTGTTGGTCCCAACTGCGATGTCGATCCCACCGTGGGTGGTCGTGATCTTGACGAGGCCCGTGACATCGGTCCCGATGAGGTTTCCGGCGACGAGGTTTCCGCTGGAGTTCGAGAGGACGACATGGTCGGCGCCGTTGAGACCGGCGATGAGGTTGCGGGCGGCCGGGGTCGTGCCGCCGATGCGCGCGTTCTGTTGTTCTTCGAGATTGACACCCGAGAAAAACGGACTCAGTGCCTGGGTGCCGTCCGCGTTCGTGCCAAGGAAGCAGCCTTCGACGACGAAGTTCTGGTGCGTGGTACCGAGGTCGTTGGCGTCGATCGCGTGGCTCGTGCAGCGGTTGACGACGAGACCGCGGATGGTGACGTCGTCCGCCTTGATCTTCAGGCACGAGGTCGCACCGGCGCTCGTCCCGTCGATCTCGATCTGGAGGACCGTGTTCAGGCCCAAGCCGGTGGCATTCGTGTTGGCGGAGGAACCGGGCTGTGTATAGCCGTCGATCGTGACCGGCCCGGTGACCGCCGGCAGGGCCGCGGTCGGGGAGATCGTGTGGACGCCGGAGCCGACGATGTTGAAGGCGATGGTGTCGGGACCCGGATTGGCGTTGGCGTCGAGGATCGCCTGGCGCAGCGTTCCCGGGCCGGAGTCGGCGGTCGAGGTGACCGTGTACGTGTTTGCCGTGCAAATCGCGGCCGCAGAGGCGAGGAGTCCGGTGAT
>JBBRFL010000040.1:0-31713 GCA_038224325.1 Thermoanaerobaculia bacterium
CAGGTTCTCGGGCTTGAGGTCGCGGTGCACGATCCCCTTCTCGTGCGCCGCCGCCAGGCCCTTCGCGATCTGCACCGCGTAGTCGATCGCCTTGCGCACCGGCAGCGCACCAGTGAGAAGGCGGTTGCGCAGCGTCTCGCCCTCGAGAAGCTCCGTCACGATGTACGGGGAGCCGTCACTGACGTTCGTCCCGATGTCGTACACCGCCGTGATCCCGGGATGGTTCAGGACACCCGCCGCCCGCGCCTCCTGCTCGAAGCGCTTCAGACGATCCGCGTCCTGCGAGAACGACGCCGGCAAGACCTTGATCGCCACGTCTCGCCCGAGCCTCGGGTCCTTCGCCCGGTACACCTCCCCCATCCCTCCCGCGCCGATCGGCGCGAGGATCTCGTAGGGGCCGAGGCGGGTGCCCGCCGCAAGAGTCACTTCAACCCCCCGACGAGATAGAGGTCGGAAAGAGTCCAACCGGTCCCGTAGACGTACGAGCGGCCGTCCGGCGTCTCGATCACACCGCCGACGTCCCCGAGTCCCGCGGTCTCGAGCGGCATCGCTTCCTTCCAGAGCTGCTTCTTCCCCGTCGCAACGTCCAGCCAGTAGATGCGAGCGGGAAGCTCGCCGCGCCGGTGGACGAAAATCGACTTGCCGTCGGCGCTCCACCCCTCCACGCGGTCCTGCCCGGTGATCCCAGGAATGGGAGTCGGCTCGCCCCCCGCCACGGGATAGAGATAGAAGCGCTGATCGGGGCCGATCGCAGCGGCGGACTTGCCGTCCGGCGACACACCGCGGCGCAGCGCCCGATATCCCTCCGGCGACACCGCCCGGGCCTTGCCTCCATCGAGGGGTCGGACGTAGATGCGCGTTGCGTGTCCCGGCTCGTTCGCGGTCAAGAGAATCGTCTTTCCATCGGGCAGCCAGTCCGCCGTCTGAACGCGCAAACCGTCGGTCGGTAAGCGTCTCGGCTCACCGACTCCGGTCGGATAGAGCACGAGCTGCGGATTTGTCGACCCGAACCCCGTGAAACAAAGCGCCCACCTTCCGTCCGGCGAGAGCCTCGATGCGGCGCCCTCCCCGAGGCGTGTCGCCGGAGAGCCGTCGGTCTTGCGGATGTAGACCGAGTACCCTTCTCCACCGCCCTCGCCCGACTCGTCGAAGAGAAGCGTCGTCCCATCGGAGGAGAGGTCTCGCGGCGACGAGAAGTCGAGCCACGACAGCTCCCTCTCCTTCGTTTCGCCCGGAGCGAGGCCGATGATCCCCTGCCGGCCCGTATCGTGAGTGATCAGGAGACGCCCGTCGCTCGCAACGTCCCGAAGGGTCAAGGAGCCGGTGACGCGCGCGAGCAAACGGTGGCGGCCCGCGAGCGTGACAGCGTGGAGGGATCGGTTGCCCCCGGTCTCCGCCGCCGTGAACCACACCTCCCGATCACCGGGAGACCAGGCGAGGCCCTGGAGCGTCGAGAAGGCGCCCGAGATCGTCCGCTTCTTTCCCGCTCGATTCACGACCGCAACGGACCCCGAATCGTCGCCCTCTGCCGGATGGTCGCAGAAGGCGACGAGGTCTCCGCTGCGAGAGACGCGTAGATGACTGATCCAGCCGGTCGTGTCGTAAAGCACCTTGCCTACCGGAAACTCGAGCCGGTTGCGACCCGACGATTGGCGGACGACGGCGAGCTCTTTGCCGTTGGGCGCCCAGTCCGCCCAGTGGACATCCTCCAGGATCTCGCGCGGCGTGGCGCCTCCGGCAATGCTGATCGAGGCCAGGCGCCCCGTGCGCGTGAATGCGGAGAGAGGCCTCCGGTTCAGCGAGATCGCCATCTCCCCGGAGGACGACACGGCCAGGAGCTCGGCGGCCAGGCCCGAAGGGCGGGACTCCGGGCTCTCGAGCCGCCGGAAGGAGATCTCCATCGGCTTGCCGTCCCAGGCGGCCGTGTAGATGACCGTCTGGCCGTCGGGCGCGAATCGGGCCGAGTGGATCTCACCGCGCCGAAACGTAAGCTGACGGAAGGTCGGCGGCTCGACCTTGCTCATGCGCCGGTCGAGAAAGACTCCACCGGCGAGTCCGGCGGCAAGCGCGAGCGTGATCGCCGCGTACAGACCCCGGCCTCGCCGCTTCGGCTCCTGGATCCCGGATGCCGTGGCCGCCGTGCTCTGCGAAGAGACGCCGGACAACGCCTCGAGATCGAACGCGACGTCCCGCGCCGACTCGAAGCGCTCCTCCGGGCTCTTCTCCAGGCAATGCCGCACGATCCGATCCAGGCCCGGAGGGATCTCCTTGTTCGTCTGCGAGAGGTCCGGCGGCTCCTTCGTCAGGATCGCCGTGATCGTGTCGGCCGCCGATTCTCCCCGGAACGCCCGCTGCCCCGACAGCATCTCGTACAGAATCGAGCCGAAGGCGAAGAGGTCGCTGCGCTTGTCGGCGGGCTTGCCACGGACCTGCTCGGGCGACATGTAGCCCATCGTTCCGAGAACCACACCGGGCTCGGTGCCCGAGATGGTCTTGAGGTCAGTTCGGCCGTCCACGTCCGTCTCGGCCTTCAGCTTCGCCAAGCCGAAGTCGAGGATCTTGACCCGGCCGTCGTTGGTCACGAAAAGGTTCTCGGGCTTGAGGTCTCTGTGGACGATCCCTTTCTCGTGCGCGGCCGCGAGACCCCGGACGATCTGGATCGCGTAGTCGATCGCCTTACGCGCGGGGATCGCGCCTGCCCCGAGCCGGCTTCGGAGCGTCTCGCCTTCCAGAAGCTCCGTCACGATGTACGGCGCCCCGGCGGCCGAGCCGATGTCGTGGACCGCCGTGATGTTGGGATGATTCAGTCCGCCGGCCGATTGCGCCTCCTGCTCGAACCGGCGAAGGCGATCGGGATCCTGGGAAAAGGAGGCCGGCAGCACCTTGATCGCGACGTCCCGCTTCAGCCGCTCGTCCCGCGCCCGGTACACCTCCCCCATCCCGCCCGCGCCGATCGGCGCGAGGATCTCGTAGGGGCCGAGTCGGGTACCCGTTGCCAGCGTCAAGCGGCCTCTCCTGCGAAGCTCACCGGGCGCCACCCACCAGGAAGAGGTGAGAGACCGACCGGAAGCAGCTGTACGCGTGCCACTTCCCGTCTTCGGATAGCGTAACGCTGCCGATCTGCAGCGCGCCGGTCAGGTCCGAGGGGCCGATCGTCTTCACCAGCTCACGCCTGCCGGTCGTCAAATCGAGTCGGTCGATACGGGCGGGCATTTCTGATCTGCGGCGGACCAGCACGGAGCGGCCGTCCGCCGGCCACCCGATCACCTCGTCACCCGGCGCCGTGCCGCTGACGGCCCGCGCCTGCCCACCTTCCACTGGGTAGAGCCGGAGGTCTCCGGCGCTGCCGGCGACGAGGACCGACCGGCCGTCGGGCGAGACGAAGCCCCGGCTCGTCCCTTCGGGGGTCAGGGGCCGGGGCTTCCCGGCTGAGATCTCCTGCACGTAGCAGCGCACGGCATGCCCTTCTTCATGGCCGCACGCGAGGATGTGCCGGCCGTCCGGGAAAAACCTGGCCGTTTCGTAGCTCAGGATGCCGCCCCGGTCGAGACGTCGCTCGGACCCGGCGCCGGTGGGATAGAGGACGAGCTGCTGGGGCGACGTCGGCACGACTGTAAGCGCCCACTGCCCGTCGCGCGAGAGATCCTGCGGCGCTCCGTCGCCGAGGCGCACGACCGGGGAACCGTCGGTCTGCCGCAGGCACGCGGCGTAGTTCGCGCCGACGCTCCCGCTATCCTCCCGGAAGAGGAGGGTCCGGCCGTCTGCCGACAGCGCCTGGGCGTCGGAGAGGTCGAGCCACGCGAGATCCCGCTCGCGCTCCTGGCCGGGCGCCAGGACCCGCATCTCTCGGAAGAAGTCGTCCCGGGTGGCGATCCATCGCCCGTCGCGACCGACGTCCTGAATCGTCAGGCCGCCGGCGCTCTTGAGCGCGGTCCTCCGGCGGCCCGCCAGCGTGACGGCATAGACGCTGAAGTCGCTGTAAGCGGTTCCGGCGGAAAACAGGACTTCGTCTCCCCCGGCCGACCACGCAAGCCCCTCCTCTCCCCAGTAGCCTTCCGAGAGGACGGCCTTCTTTCCCGCCAGGTCCACGACCGCCACCAGCCCGCGGTCGTCGTACTTGATCGGGTGCTCGAAAAAGGCGATGTGCTTGCCGTCCGGAGAGAACCGGGGATTCGAAAGGTAGCCTCCCACTTCGTAGAGGACCTTCCCGGCCGGAAACTCCAGGCGGTCCTTCCCATTCACGTCGCGGATCAACGCCAGATCCGCTCCGTCGGGAGACCAGTCGGCCTCCCGGACGCCGCCCAGGATCTCGCGCGGAGCGCCTCCTTCGAGCGGCATCCGCGCGAGCGTTCCGACGAAGAGGGCGTGACCGAGGTAGCCGGCCCGCGTCAGGACCGCGAGCTCCCCCTTCGACGAGATGGAGAGCAGATGGACGCCGGAGAGCCCCCGGGCGCTGGCCCCCGGATAGTCCGGGCGAAGCGAGAAGATTTGCGGCGTGTTTCCCGAAGGGGCCGCGCTGTACACGACCGTCTTCCCGTCGGGAGCAAACCGCGCGTTGAAGATCGGCTCCTGACGGAAGGAGAGCGGCGCGAAGGACACGGTTCCGCCAGCGGGCAGCTTGTGTGCGCGGCGCCCGAAGGCGTAAGCCGCGGCGAGGGCAGCGGCGAGAATCGCGATGCCGGCGGCGCGGAGTAGCCACCGCGGCGCGCGGCCCCTGGCGACAGCCGCGGCGGCCGGCGCGCCCGAAGCCGAGAGACCCGAGAGCGCCTCCAGGGCGAAGGCGACGTCGTGGGCGGAGTGGAACCGCTGCTCGGGGTTCTTCTCGATGCAATGCCGGACGATGCGCTCGAGGCCGGGCGAGATGCTCTGGTTGGTGACGGAGAGATCGGGCGGATCCTCTCGCAGGATCGCCGACATCGTTTCCGCCGCCGAGTCGCCGTGAAACGCGCGCTGGCCCGTCAGCATCTCGTAGAGGATCGCGCCGAAGGAGAAGATGTCCGACCGCGCGTCGGCATTCCGGCCCTTGACCTGCTCCGGCGACATGTAGCCGAGAGTTCCGAGGACGACGCCCGGCTCGGTGCCCGCTGTCGCCGTCGGCATGTTGGTCGCCTGAGTGCCCTCCTCCTGGTGCGTGAGCTTGGCCAGGCCGAAGTCCAGGATCTTGATCCGGCCATCCTTCGTTACGAAGAGGTTCTCGGGCTTCAGGTCCCGGTGCACGATCCCCTTCTCGTGCGCCGCGGCCAGGCCATGCGCGATCTGCAGCGCATAGTCGATCGCCTTCCTCGGAGAGAGCTTCCCTCCTGCCAGCGCCCCCCGCAGAGTCTCGCCTTCGAGCAGCTCCGTCACGATGTACGGCGCGCCGTCGTAGGACCCGAGGTCGTACACCGCCGTGATGTTGGGGTGGTTGAGGCCTCCGGCCGCCTGCGCCTCCTGCTCGAATCGGCGCAGCCGGTCGCCGTCGGCGGAGAACGTCGCCGGCAGCACCTTGATCGCGACGTCGCGCTTCAGCCGCGCGTCCCGCGCCCGGTACACCTCCCCCATCCCTCCCGCGCCGATCGGCGAGAGGATCTCGTAGGGGCCGAGTCGGGTTCCGGCCGCGAGCGTCACTTCAGCCCTTCGACGAGATAGAGGTTCGAGAGGACCCGCGAGTAGGCGTAGGCGTAGAACGTCCCGTCGGGCGAGATGAGCACGGAGGAGACGCGAACGACTCCCGTCGCATCCGAAGGCAGGATCTCTTTCCACGGCTCCGCGCGACCGGTGGCCAGGTCGACCCGCTCGATCTTCGCCACGGGGGCTCCGCTGCGCTGAACGAAGAGGCCTCGATCATCGGCCGTCCAGCCCACGGCGACGTCGCCGGTTTCGAATCCCGCGACGGCAGTCGGCTCGCCGCCCTCGATCGGATAGGCGAGCGGCTTCCCGTCGGGTGCGCGCGCGATGAAGCGCTTTCCGTCCGTCGAGATCGGGCCGGGACCGCGCAGGTTCTCCGGAGTGATCGCCCGCGGTTTGCCGCCGTCGATGTCCGCGAGGTAGATCCGATCCCCTCGGCCCTCCTCCTTCGCGGCGACGAGCAGGCGGCGGCTATCCGGAAGGAATCGAACTCCTCCCACCACGCGCAGGCCCGGGATCGCGAGCGGCCGCGGCTGCCCCGCCCCGGTCGGATACAGAACCAGATGCGGGTTCGTCAGCTTCTGCAACAGCGCGATGGCCCACTTCCCGTCCGGAGACAGCGCGAGCGACTGCCCCTCGCCCAGACGAACCGCGGGCGATCCATCCGTGCCGCGCACGTAGACGGAGTAACCCGCGCCGCCGCCCTCGCCGGATTCGTAGAAGAGCGTCGTCTTCCCGTCCCTCGAGAGGCTGATCGGCCGCGACCAGTCGAGCCAGGAGAGATCGCGCTCCTTCGTCTGGCCGGGGGCCAGCGCGGACAAACCCAGCCGCCGCGCCTCGTCGATCAGCAGGACCCGCCCGTCGCGCGCCGCGTCCTGAAGGGTCAGCGAGCCCGTGACGCGGGTCAGCAGACGCATCTTCCCCGAGAGCGAGACGGCGTAGAGCGACCGATTTCCCACCTCCGCCGCCGTGAACCAGATCTCCGAACCGTCCGGCGACCAGGCGAGCCCCTGCGTGCTCCCGAAGGGAGGCGAGAGTGGGGTCTTCTTCCCGGCGCGATCGACGACCGCGACCAGGCCGCCGTCGTCGCCGGCGACCGGATGGTCGATGAAGGCGACGCGGCCTCCGTCGCGGGCGACCCGCGGGCTCGAGATCCAGCCGCGCGTCTCGTAGATCGTCTTGCCGACCGGATACTCCAGCCGCGCCTCTCCGTCCACGGTTCGGACCACCGCGAGGTCCTCTCCGTTCGGCGCCCAGTCCGCTGACTCCACTGCCTCGAGGATCTGGCGTGGCGCGCCGCCTCCGGTCGCGCTCGCCCGGGCCAGGGTTCCCGTATGCGTGAACTCGGTCGAAACGCGACTCTCCAGAGCCATCGCGAGGTCGCCCGCGGGCGAAACCGCGAGAACGTTGGCGCCGGGGATGCCGAGGGCCCGCGACTCGGGGCTTCCGGGCGCGCTCACGTAGATCTCGTTCGGCGCGCCGTCCCAGGAGGCGCTGTAGAAAACCGTCTTTCCGTCCGAGCCGAAGCGGGCCGACCACACGGTCCCCCGTCGAAACGTCAATTGGCGAAAGACCGGAGGCTTGGCCGCGCCGCGACCCTTGCCGACGAAGAATCCGAGCGCGAGCGCGGCGAGGATCGCCGCGGCGACCGAGAGGGGGAGCAGCCGCCGTCGCGTGGACGGGCCCGCATCCGGACCCGCCGCGACGGTCATTCCGGAGAGCCCCGAGAGAGCCTGCAGGTCGAAGGCAAGATCGTGCGCCGAGTGGAACCGCTCCTCGGGGCTCTTCTCCAGGCAGTGCCGCACGATCCGGTCGAGGCCCGGCTGGACGTTCCGATTCGTGGCCGAGAGATCCGGCGGCTCCTCGCGCAGGATCGCCGACATCGTCTCCGCCGCCGACTCGCGGTGGAACGCCCGTTGGCCCGAGAGCATCTCGTAGAGGATGGCGCCGAAGGCGAAGATGTCCGACCGCTGGTCCGCGGGCTTGCCCTTGACCTGCTCGGGCGACATGTAGCCGAGCGTGCCCATCACGACACCCGGCTCCGTCGCCGTGGGCAGGTTCGTCTGCGGGCCGCTCTGTCCCTCCGTCTGCGTCAGTTTCGCCAGGCCGAAGTCGAGAATCTTGACGCGACCGTCGTTGGTCACGAACAGGTTCTCGGGCTTCAGATCCCGATGCACTATCCCCTTCTCGTGCGCCGCCGCCAGGCCGTGCGCGATCTGGATCGCGTAGTCCGTCGCCTTGCGGACCGGAAGCGGGCCGCCGGACATCCGCGCCCGAAGCGTCTCGCCCTCCAGGAGCTCCGTCACGATGTAGGGTGCGCCGTCGTGCGAGCCGAAGTCGTACACCGCGGTGATGTTGGGGTGATTCAAACCGCCGGCGGCCTGCGCCTCCTGTTCGAACCGCTTCAAGCGATCGGCGTCGGCGGAAAACGTCGCCGGCAGCACCTTGATCGCTACCTCGCGCTTGAGCCGTTCGTCCCGCGCCCGGTATACCTCCCCCATCCCGCCCGCGCCAATCGGCGCCAGGATCTCGTAGGGGCCGAGTCGGGTTCCCGCGGAAAGCGTCATCGAGGTGAAGGGATTCTATCCGCTCGGGTTTTCGAGGCGTATCCTTGCGGCGCTTTCCCTACTTGCGAGGTCCCAATGAACGGAGCGCGCCGGTATCTCGGGCTTCTTCTTCTGCTCGCAGCTTCTCCCCTCGAGGCTCAGGAGCGCAGGGAGCTCACGGTCGAGTGGTCCTACAGCGACGAGGGCGAGGCGGTCGCGAAGATGCCGAAGTTCGCCTGGACCTCCGGCGACGAGATCCTCCTGCTGGACGAGCGGGTCCCGCAGCCGCAACGCACGCTGGAGCGGATCCGGGCGTCGACCGGAGAGCGCAGGCCCGCGACCGACGCCTCCGCGGCGCTGCGGGACCTCAAGGCCCAGCTCGGAGATCTCAAGCCGCCGGACGCGATGCCGTGGCCCGATTCCTTCGACCGCGCCGGCACTCGGGCGCTGTTCGTCGTCGCGGACGACGTCTTCGTGCTGGAACTCTCCGCCTCGCGATTCACACGGCTCACGAAGACTCCCGAGAAGGAGAGCGTCGCCAGGCTCTCGCCCGACGGGCGGAGGGCCGCCTACGTGAGGGGCAACGACCTCTACGTCTGCGAGCTCGCCACGAAGAAGGAGACCCGCCTGACGCGGGACGGGAGCGCGACGACCTTGAACGGTGCCCTGCCCTGGCTGTACTGGGAGGAGGTCTTCAATCACATCGAGGACGGGTACTGGTGGTCGGAGGACTCGGCCGCCATCGCCTTTCTCCGGTCGGACGAATCCGCCGTCGACGCGATCGCGTTTCCCAACTTCCTCCCCGCGGTGCCCGAGGTCGCCATCCAGCGCTACCCCAAGACGGGCGACCCGAATCCCAAGGTCCGGGTCGGCATCGTGGATGCGGGCGGCGGCACGACGGTCTGGATGAACGCGGCGGAAGGCGCCTCCGAGTACGTCCTCGGCGCCCAGTGGCTCGCCGACAGCCGGCGGGTCGCCGTGCAGACGACCGACCGGTCGCAGACGCGGCTCGACCTTTCGCTCGTGGACCGCTCCGACGGCTCGACCCGGCGCATCCTGACGGAAACCGACGACGCGTGGGTCGACCAGAAGGAGATCCATTTCCTCGACGGCGGCGGGAAGCTTCTCCTGTCCTCCGAGCGCGACGGCCACTCGCACCTCTATCGCCACGCGATCGACGGGTCGCTGATCAACGCGGTGACGCGCGGGTCCTGGTCCGTGCGCGGCCCCGTCAACTTCTACGGCGAGACCCTCGGATCCGCGTTCGTCGACGAGGCGCGGGGGGTGGTCTACTTCACGGCGCTCGAGAAGTCTCCCGTCGAGCGCCACCTCTACCGCTCGCGGCTCGACGGCTCTCGGATGGAGCGCATCAGCCGCGAGGACGGCACCCACCAGGTCGTCTTCAGCCCGGACCGCCGCTTCTACGTCGACGCCTACTCCAGCCGCAGCGCGCCGCCGTCCCTCTCGATCCGCGAGGCGGGCGGGGCGATGCGCACCGTGCTGTCCGCCAGCCGCACCGAGTCGATCGCCCCCTTCCACTTCCAGGTCGCGGAGCTCTCGACCGTCCCCGCTTCGGATGGCTTCCCGATGCCCGCGCGGATCCTCAAGCCCCGGGACTTCGATCCGGCCCGAAAATACCCGGTCATCCTGTATGTCTACGGCGGGCCGTCGTCGCCCACCGTCAGCGACTCCTGGGACTACTCCTTCGCGGGCAACGCCTACTTCGACCAGATCCTGGTGAACCGCGGATACGTCGTCGCCTCGATCGACAACCGCAGCGCGACGGGCATGAGCAAGAAGCTCGAGAACACTGTGCTCCGCAGGGTCTGGAGCGACGGCGAGCTCGCGGACATGCTCGACGGCGTGAAGTGGTTGAAGGCACAGCCCTGGGTGGACGCCGCGCGCGTCGGAATCTGGGGCTGGAGCGGCGGCGGCACCTCGACGCTGCTCGCGATGACGCGCTCGCAGGAGTTCAAGGCAGGCATCGCGGTGGCCGCGGTCACCGACTGGCGCTACTACGACACGAAGTTTGCCGAGACGTACATGAAGACCCCCGCGGAGAACCCGGGGGGGTACGAGAACTTCTCGCTGGTCAAGCGCGCCAAAGACCTCCACGGGCGGCTGATGCTCGTCTTCGGAAGCGGCGACGACAACGTCCATCCCCAGAACAGCTGGGCCTTCCTCGACGAGCTCGTCAAGGCCGACAAGCCCGTCGACCTGATGGTCTACCCGATGCGAAAGCACCCGATCGACGACCGCCCAGCCCGAATCCACCTCTTCCAGAAGATGCTGGAGTTCTGGAAGCTGTACCTCTAGGGCGCCGAGCGCGGTCTATTTCAAGCCGTCGACGAGGTACAGATCCGAAAGCGTTCGAACGTAGTTGTACACGTACGCCTCGCCGCTCGGTGTCGGGATGGGACTGAGGCTCGAGACGCCCGCCGCGTCGGCCGGCATCAGGGTCCGCCACAATTCCTTGTGTCCGGTTGCAAGCTCCAACCTATAGACCTTGAGCGGCGCCTCCCGGCGATGGACATAGAGAAAACGGGAATCCGCGGTGGACTGGTCCACGCTATCGGCCGGTTCGATGCCAGGGACCGGTGTCGGCTCGCCTCCCGAGATCGGATAGAGGTAAGTCTTCCGATCGGGTCCGGTCATGACCGCCGACTTGCCGTCGGGCAGGACCAGAATGCCGACGTACCCTTCCGGCGTCAGGGCGGCAGGTTTCCCCCCCGCAAAGTCCCGCGTGAAGAGCCGCGGCCCTCGACCCGGCTCGCTCGCGGTGAAGAGGATCCGTTTCCCATCCGGCGACCATCCCCCGTTCAAGACGGAGAGGCCGTCCCGAGGAAACAGCCTCGGCTCACCGGCGCCCGTCGGATAGGCCGCTAGCTGCGGATCGGATGCGACATGCGCAATCGCGAGCGCCCACTTCCCGTCCGGTGAAAGCGCCTGGGCACTTCCTTCCCCGAGCCGCACCGCGGGCGAGCCATCGGTCTTGCGGACGTAGACGGAGTAGCCCGCGCCGCCTCCCTCGCCCGATTCGGAGAAGAGGACCAATGCGCCGTCGGGCGAGACGTTGGCGGGCAGAGACCAGTCGAGCCATGTGAGATCGCGTTCCTTCGTCTCGCCCAGCGGCAGAGCCAGCATTTCGGTCCGGTTGGTGTCCCGGGTGACGAGCAGCCGCCCCTCGCGGGAGATGTCCTGCAGCGTCAGATTGCCCGCGATGCGCACCCGCAGCCCGACCTTGCCGGACTGCGTCGCGCAGTAGAGACCGCGGTTTCCCCCGACCTCGGCAGCCGAGAACCAGATCTCGCCGCCCGGCGACCAGGCCAGGCCCTGCGCCGTGGCGAAGGCCTCCGAGAGCTTTTTCTTGCGCCCGGACCGGTCCACGAGGGCGATGGAACCGCCGTCATCGCCTCCCACGGGATGGTCGATGAAAGCCACGAGGTCTCCGTTCGGGGACACGCGTGGATGGCTGACCCAACCGCTCGTTTCGTACAGCACCTTTCCGATCGGGTATTCGAGCCGCATTTGGCCGCGGGCCGTCCGCACGATCGCCATGCTCTTGCCGTCGGGCGCCCAGTCCGCCCACTCGATCTCCTCGAGGATGTCGCGCGGAGCCGCCCCGCCGGCCACGGAAAGCTGCGCCAGCGTGCCGGTCCGCCGGAACCCCCCAGCGGAGAACCGGTTCAAGGACACCGCCATCTCGCCCGACTTCGAGACGGCGAGGACCTCGGCGCCCGGGAGGCCGAACAGCCTCGACTCGGGGCTCTCGGGCCGTCCCACGAAGATCTCCATGGGCTTGCCGTCCCACGCCGCCGAGTACATGACGGTCTGGCCGTCCGGAGCGAACCGCGCCGAGAGAATCTGGCCGCGGCGAAACGTGAGCTGATGGAACGATGGCGGCGCCGGAGTGCCTTTCCGGGCGTGCAGCCAGTATCCTGCCGCGGCAGCCGCGGCCAGCGCGAGCGCTCCGGCGGCGATTAACAAGGCGCGTGGCCGCGAGGGGCGATCAACCGAGGGGCCTGCCGCGACGACGCTCGATGTTCCGGACAGCGCCTCGAGATCGAATGCGAGATCGTGCGCCGAGTGGAACCGCTCCTCGGGGTTCTTCTCGAGGCAGTGCCGGATCACTCTTTCCAGTCCCGGTGAAACGCCTCGATTCGCGGCCGAGAGGTCGGGCGGCTCCTCCCTCAGGATCGCGGACGTCGTCTCGGCGGCCGAGTCCCGCTGAAACGCACGGGCCCCCGAGAGCATTTCGTACAGGATCGCCCCGAAAGCGAAGATGTCGGAGCGGGCCTCAGCAGGCTTTCCCTTCACCTGCTCGGGCGACATGTAGCCGAGCGTCCCCATGACGACGCCCGGTTCCGTCGCGGTGGGAAGGTTCGTCTGGTGTCCGGTCCCCGTTTCGACCTGCGTCAGCTTCGCGAGCCCGAAGTCGAGGATCTTGACGCGGCCGTCCTTCGTCAGAAAGAGGTTCTCGGGCTTCAGGTCGCGATGGACGATTCCCTTCTCGTGCGCCGCCGCCAGCCCGCGCGCGATCTGGATTGCGTAGTCCGTGGCCTTCCGTATGGGCATCGAACCGCCTGCGAGACGGGCCCGCAGCGTCTCGCCCTCCAGCAGCTCCGTCACGATGTACGGCGCGCCGTCGTAGGACCCGAGGTCGTAGACCGCCGTGATGTTGGGGTGATTCAGCCCGCCCGCGGACTGCGCCTCCTGCTCGAAACGGCGCAGGCGGTCGGGATCCTGTGAGTACGATGCCGGCAGCACCTTGATCGCGACGTCGCGCTTCAGGCGCTCGTCGCGTGCGCGGTACACCTCTCCCATCCCTCCCGCGCCGATCGGAGCGAGGATCTCGTAGGGGCCGAGGCGCGAGCCCGTGGAAAGCGGCATGAATGCGCGCGAATTCTATGCCGAACGCGGTTGCAGCGTCAGAGTCCTCGCTTCAGTCCTTCAGAACGAAGGTCACCTTGAGCGTCACGCGGTACTCCGCGACCTTGCCCTTCTCGACCATGACCTTTTGCGACTTGACCCAAGCCGCCCGGACATTTTGCAGCGTCTTGTTGGCGCGCTTGATGCCCGCGTCGACGGCGTCGTCGAAGCTCTTCGGAGACGAGGCGATGATCTCGGTAACTCTTGCGACGGACATGAACATCCTCCTGCCCCGGAAGATCGGGACAAGCGAGTCTTATCACGGCCGCCTCGAGGAGACGCCGTGCGCCCCGAGAATTCCTACTCGTAGCGGAGGGCTTCGATGGGATCCAGGCGCGACGCCTTCACGGCCGGGTATAGGCCGAAGAAGATGCCGACGGACAGCGACACCACGAGCCCCAGCACGATCGACCAGACCGGAGTCTCCGCCGGAAGGGCCTCGAAGACCTGCTTGACGAGGGCGGGCACGGCGACTCCGACTATGACGCCGATCACGCCGCCGATGACCGATAGCGTCGTCGCCTCCGTCAGGAACTGGAGCACGATGTCGCGCCGGAAGGCCCCAACGGCCTTGCGCACCCCGATCTCCCGAGTTCGCTCGGTGACGGAGACCAGCATGATGTTCATCACGCCCACGCCGCCGATGACGAGGGACACGAACGCGACAAAGATCATCGCGAGCGTGACCCCTTTGGTGATCCCCTCGAAGCTCTCGATCATCTTGTCCGGGGTCACGATGCCGAAGTCATTGGGCCGATCGAAGCGGACGTGGCGGCGCGTGCGCAACAGCTGCTGCGTCTTGTCCATGAGCGCGGCCATCTGGTTTGGCCGGTACGGGATGACGGAGATCCGCAACGCGTCGCCGTCGGCGCCGCCGACGCGGATCCAGGGGAATCGCCGGTCGAAGGTCGTGATCGGGAGAACCACGAAGTTGTCCTGCGACTCGCCGAACATCTTCCCCTTGCGTTCGAAGACGCCGATGACCGTGTACGAGTCGTGGCCGAGCTGGACGCGCTTCTGAAGGGGGTCCTCGCGGGGGAACAGCTTCTCGCGGATGTCGTCGCCGATGACGATCACGTCCGCGGCGTGCTCCACGTCGAGGTCGCTCAGGAACCGCCCCTGCCCGACGAAGCGGCTCTGGGCGACGGCGAAGGATTCGACGACGCCCCACACGCGCGGAGAGCGCGCCGCGTTGTCCCGATAGTGCAGGTGATACTCGGTATTGTTCCAAAGGTAGCGCTGCGGCGAAACCGCGCGCGCCTCCGGGACCGACTCCCGGATAGCCGCGGCGTCGTCGAGCGTGAGCTCCCTGCGGCGGCTCTCCCCCTCCGGGCGCGGGCCGCCCGGGCCGAAGCGGGGCTCGTACTTCTGAAAGACGACGAGGGTCGCGCCGAAGCTCTGGAAGCTGCGGATCATGTTGTTGTTGAAGCCCGTGACGATCGACACCATGGCGATGACGGTCGCCACGCCGACGACGATGCCGAGAATCGTCAGGCCGGCGCGGAGCTTGTGGGCGCGGACGGCGAGGAGCGCGAACCGCAGGTTTTCGCCGAAACCCCGGCGCAGGTGCTCAAACAGAACGGACAAGGCCGTCTATTCGTATCGGAGCGCTTCGATCGGATCGAGGCGCGACGCCTTCACGGCGGGAGAGAGGCCGAAGAAGATGCCCACCGAGATCGAGACGATGAGCCCGACGAGGATGGCCCAGAACGGAGTCTCCGCGGGCAGGGCCGAGAACACCGCCTTCACGGCCGCCGGGACCGCGATCCCCACGATCACGCCAATGATGCCTCCGAGAAGAGAGAGCGTCGTCGCCTCTGTCAGGAACTGCAGGACGATGTCGCGCCGGAAGGCCCCGACCGCCTTGCGCACGCCGATCTCGCGCGTGCGCTCGGTGACCGAGACGAGCATGATGTTCATCACGCCGACCCCGCCGATCAGGAGCGAGATGAACGCGATGAAGATCATTCCGACCGTGACCCCGCGCGTGATCCCCTGAAAGCTCTCGATCATCTTGTCGGGCGTGAAGAGGGCGAAGTCGTTCGGCTTGTCGAAGCGCACGTGCCGCCGCGCCCGCAGGACCGCTATCCCCTTCTCGGTGATCAGCTGGACCTGGTCCGGGCGATACGGCACCGTCGCGATGTGAATCGTGTCGCCGTGGCTGTTCTTGATGAAGGGGAAGATCCGGTCGAAGGACGTGATCGGGATCAGGAACCAGTTGTTGTTGGATCCGCCCATGAAGCCCGGCTTGTTCTCGAGCACCCCGACGACGATGAACTTTCGGCCGTTCATCTCGACGGTCTTGTTGAGCGGGTCCTCGCTCGGAAACAGCACTCTCCGAACGTCCTGGCCGATGATGACGACGTCGCTGCCGTGCTCGACGTCGGCGTCCGTCAGGAACCGTCCGTAGTCGATGAAGTGGTTGTTCGCGACGCTGTAGTCCGGCGCCACGCCGGCGACGGTGGGCGTGGTCGTCTCGTTGCCGCGGTACTTGACGCTGACCGACGTGTTCCAGAGATAGCGTTCTGGCGAGACGGCCCGCATCTCGGGGACCTGGGCCTTCAGCGCCAGGGCGTCCTCGTACGTGAGGTCCTTCCGGTTGCGCTCCTCGTCGGGACGATGGCCGGGCCCGAAACGCTGCTCGAACTTCTGGAACTGCACGAGGGTCGCCCCGAAGCTCTGAAAGCTCCGGATCATGCTGTTGTTGAAGCCCGTGATGATCGAGACCATGGCGATCACCGTCGCGACGCCGACCACGATCCCGAGCACCGTCAACGTCGCGCGCAGCTTGTGGGCCCGGACGGCCAGCATGGCGAAACGCACGTTCTCGCCGAAGCCGCGGCGCAGGTGACGGATCAGCGAGGACACTCGGCCTCCCGCTACTCGTATCGAAGCGCTTCGACGGGCGGCAGCTTGCTTGCCTGGGACGAGGGGATCCAGCCGGCCATGAGCCCCGTGACCGTTGCCACGGCGACGCCCAGGAGGATGAAGGAGAGGCGCACCTGCGCCGGGAAGACCTGGTTGACCGCGAGCGCGATGCCGGCCCCGAGGATCACGCCGATCACGCCCCCGATCGAGGACAGGAGAGCCGCCTCCAGCAGAAACTGCCGGCGGATGTCCTTGCGTCGGGCGCCCAGGGCGCGGCGTACGCCGATCTCCTTGGTCCGCTCGACGACCGAGACGAACATGATGTTGGCGATCACGATCGCTCCGACCACCAGCGAGATCCCGGAGATCAGGATCATCAACAGGAAGGCGCCCGCGGAGATTCCGCGCCATAGGGTCTGGAGCAGTTCAGCGGTCACGAGGCCGAAAGGATCCTCCTTGTCGAACTTGGTCTTGCGCAGGGCGCGCAGGATCGTGCGGACCTCGTCCGTCGTCGCGGTGACGGCCTCGACGCCGCCCCGCGGCTTGATGAAGATGCCGATGTCCTCGGAGGGAGCGATGTGCTTCTTGAAGAGCGTCAGCGGCACGTAGACGACGCTGTCCTGGCTCTGGCCCATCACGTTGCCCTGCTTGGAGAGGGTGCCGATGATTTTGACCGGATAGCCGTCGATCTTCATGACGCGCCCGATCGGATCGTTCTTTCCGAAGAGCTGGTCCTGGACGTCCCAACCGATCACGGCGACCGGCGCGGAGTGGTCGTACTCGGTCTCCGTGAAGTACCGGCCGTTGTTGACGTCGAAGCTCATTGCCTCGCCCATGTTGGGCGTGTGCCCCTGGATTTCGACGTCGGCGAGCTTGCGGTCCTCGTACTTCACGGGCCGCCGCCGTTCGCCGCGCGCGCCGACCTGCGAGCAGAGGCGGCACTCCCGGCGCACGACCTCCATGTCCGTCATCGTCAGGCTGCGGCGCTTCATCGCCAGGAGCCACTCTTCCCGGCTGGTGATGATCCCGTACTTGTCGAAGATGACGATGTCGGGATTCAGGCCGATGACCTTGTCCTTGACGTAGGAATTCAGTCCGGAGATCACCGAGACGACGGCGACCACCGTGGCGACCCCGATGATCACGCCGAGGAGCGTCAGGAACGCGCGCAGCTTGTTGCGCGTCAACGCCGAGGATGAGACGCGGAAGAGCTCGGCCTTCGTCATGCCGGCTTCGGGCCCTTCTTACCCTCCCCCACTTCCTTCTCGATGATGACCTTGTCGCCTTCCTTGACCTGGCGCAGGACCTTGAAGGGCCCGGTCACGATGCTCTGACCCACCGTGGGACCCGTCTTGACCTCGATCATCAGCTCGCCGGCGATCCCGGTCGCGACCTTCTCGAATCCGAGCTTGCCGTCCTTGACGATGTAGACGCCCTCCTCGGTCTCGGGGCGGGACCCGGCCGACGGCTTCTTCTCCTTGCTCGGAACGTCCCGGACGACCAGCGCCTGGATCGGGATCGCGGTGGCACCTTCGCGCCGGCCCGTCACGATGTCGGCCGTCACGGAGTAGCCGGGGCGGATCGCCACCGGTGGGGTGTCGACCCGGATCTTAACCTTGAAGTTGATCGCCTCGGAGTTCGCGGTCAGCGTGAGCAGGTCGGGATCGGTCTTGGAGATCGGCGAGGAGCCCACCTCGGTTACGGTCCCGTCGAACTTCTGGTTGGGATAGGCGTCGATCGAGAGCGCCGCCTTCTGCCCGACCTTGACCTGCGGGACGGACGTTTCGTCCACCATCATCACCGCCTCGACCTCGGCCATGTCCGAGATGGTCAGGAGCTGCGTGCCCGCGTTGTTCATCGTTCCGATCACCGTGACCTCGCCCTCCTTGATGGGAAGGTAGGTCACGACCCCGTCGAGGGGAGCGGTGACGGTCGTCTTCGATAGCGAGTCGCGGCTGGCCGCCAGGTCCGCTCCCGTCGAACGCATCCGCTGCTCCGTCGCGGCGAGATTGGCGTTGGCTGTGTCGAGGGTCGACTTGGCCTTCTGCAGGTCCGCCTCGGCGAGGATGTGCGCCTGAAAGTTCCTCTGCGCGCGCTCGTAGTCGAACTTGGCCTGCGCGGCGGTCGACCGGGCGGCCTCGAGGTCGTGTCCCATCGCCTGCAGGCTCGCCTCGCGACCCTGGGCCTGCGCGGCCAGCTGCGCGCGGTCGATCTGGAGGAGTAGCGCGCCCCTCTTGACGTGATCGCCTTCCTTGACGGCGAGGTTGACGATCTGGCCCATGACCAGTGCGGACATGTCCACCTTGCGCCTGGCCTGGATCTTCCCGTTTGCGGTGACCTTTGAGACCAGGTCGATCTTCTCGACCTTCGCGGTGGTGACGCGGGGAACGTCCTTGTCCCGCCCTCGGATGAACGCCGTCAGGGCCCCGATGACGACGACAGCCGCCACGACCGAAAGGATGACCTTGGTTCTCTTCGACATCTGCTCAAACCCCCCCGCGCCATGCGGATTTCCAGCGTACCCTGTTCTACGAACGGGGGCTCCGAAAGTTCCAGGCCCGCCTGCCCCATTGATAATGCGGGGGTTTTTCGCTAGCCTTCCGCCCCCTGCGCCCATAGCTCAATTGGATAGAGCGTCTGACTACGGATCAGGAGGTTGGGGGTTCAACTCCCTCTGGGCGCACCAATCTAAATCGTTGCCGTGGGGGCTGGGTTGCCGCCGTCCGTTGGACGGCGTCTCCTTCTGTCGAGAGTCCGCCGCTGCTGGACGGACTGAACCCTCCCGGTAGAACGGGCGGGCGCAAGTGGCGCCTCTACGATAGCCTCCCGCCGATGCCCTTTTCCCCCGACGACGAGCACTTCATGCGCGAGGCCCTGGCCTTCGCGCGGATCGCGTACGCCGAGCAGGAAGTGCCGATCGGGGCGGTGGTGGTTCGCGACGGGAAGATGATCGGGCGAGGCCGCAACCGGCGGGAGCGCCTGGCCGACCCCACCCACCACGCCGAGATCGAGGCGATCCGCGAGGCGGCGCAGGATTCCGGGAACTGGCGGCTGGAGGACACAACCCTCTACGCGACCGTCGAGCCGTGCCCGATGTGCGCCGGTGCCGCGGTCAACGCCCGAATCGCGCGGATCGTGTACGGCTGCGCGGACCCCAAGGCCGGCTACTGCGGGACCCTCGGAAACATCCCCCGGGATCCGCGGCTGAACCACCGGTGCGTCGTCGAAGGAGGGCTTCTCGCCGACGAGTCGGCCGGGCTGCTGAAGCAGTTCTTTCAGGCGAAACGCACGTCGCCGTAGCTGCGCTCGCGGGTCCGCTCACGCGCCATTCCGGCTTACGCTGTCATCCCGAGGAGCGCAGCGACGAAGGATCCCGGACTTACTCCCTTTCTTGAGGACTGACAGCTTCCCTTGAATCCGCTACCATGCGCCTCCATCCGCGCGGAGAGGTGCTGGAGTGGTTGATCAGGCCGGTCTCGAAAACCGGTAGGCCCGAAAGGGTCTCGTGGGTTCAAATCCCACCCTCTCCGCCATACCGTCGCCCTCCGCGCGTCGCGCTGCTGCGCGATCGCTGCGGGCTCCCGCATCGCGAACCTCCTCCCTCCCTTCGGTCGGGAGACTATGACCGCCGTGCTTCGCACGGCGTTCCCTACTCCCGTGGGCTTGCCTTCGGTGGTCGGGTCGCGATGCGAACTGTTGGGAGATCGCCACGGAATGGCCAGCCTCGGCATAGGGGCGAGCCAGTCCCAAAAAACCGTCTGCCCCGGAATTCCGTAATAATCCCGCACGCCATGGAAAACGCCATCGAGCTCGAGGGAGTCACGAAAGCCTTCGGGCGCTTCAAGGCGGTCGACGGCCTCTCGCTCGAGGTCCCGAAGGGATCGATGTTCGGCCTGCTCGGGCCCAACGGCGCGGGAAAGACCACGACGATCCGGATGATCATGAACATCACGGCGCCGGACTCGGGCGAGATCCGGATTCTCGGCCACCCCATGGATCGGAAGACCCAGAACCGCATCGGGTATCTCCCCGAGGAGCGAGGCCTCTATCGCAAGATGAAGGTCATCGACCATCTCTACTTCCTGGCGGCGATCAAGGAGGTCTCCCGCGCCACCGCGAGGCAGAGGATCGAGGGCTGGCTCGACAAGATGGAGCTGCGTCCCTGGCTCAACAAGAAGGTCGACGAGCTCTCCAAGGGAATGCAGCAGAAGGTTCAGTTCATCGCCACGATCGTCCACGATCCCGAGATCCTGATCCTCGACGAGCCCTTCTCGGGGCTGGACCCCATCAACGTCGCCCTCATGCGCGACTACTTCATCGATTTCCGGTCGCAGGGCAAGACCATCATCTTCTGCACGCACGTGCTCGAGCAGGCGGAGAAGCTCTGCGACGAGATCTGCCTGATGGCCAAGTCGAAGAAGATCCTGGAGGGCACGCTCAAGGAGCTGCGGGCCCGCTACTCGCAGGATCTCCTGCGCCTCTCGATTCGGGCTTCGCTGGCCGACGTGAGCGCGTTGCCGGGCGTCGCCAGCGCGAAGGCGTTCGGCGGGACTTACGTCCTCTCGCTCACGCCCGGAACGGACCGGCAGGAGTTCCTCAAGCGCGCCCTCGAGCGCTACCCGATCGACGCCTTCTCGCAGAAGGAACCGGACCTCGAGGAGATCTATCTCGACGCCGTCCGGAACGCAGGGCTCGAAGAGACGCGCACGATCGAATGAGGCCCCGATGAACTGGAAGAAGATCTTCGCGATCGTCCGGCGGGAGTACGTCGAGCGGGTGCGCACGAAGGCGTTCTGGATCGCCACGCTGCTGATCCCGGTCCTCTTCCTCGGCTTCATCGCGATTCAGATCTCGATCTCGCGGAAGACCGGCGGTGAACGCCGCATCGCGATCGTCGATCTGACGGGAACCATGGCGAAACCGCTGGCCGACGAGCTCGCGTCCATCGAAGCCAGTCAGAAGAAGGAACGAGAGAAGGGGCGGGGACCCCACTGGATCCTCGAGGAACGTCCCGTGCGGGGAAGCCTGGAGGCGACCAAGGAGGCCCTTCGGCGAGAGGTGCTGACGAAGCGAATCAACGGATATCTCGTCCTCGAGCCCGAGCGTCTCAAGAAGGCGCAGGCCGAGTACTTTTCGACGACGGTTTCCGATTTCATCGCCCAGGGGCAGCTCCAGGACGCGATCCACGGCATCTGGATGCGCCAGAAGATGCAGGCGCGCGGACTGCCGCCGGAGCTCGCCGCCGACCTCGAGAAACGCATCGACATGAAGGCCTTCAAGGTGTCCGAAAAGGGCATCGACGAGGAAAAGGGGGCCGGAATCCTGGCCGCGCTCATCTTCCTCATCCTCATGTACTCCACCTTCTTCATGTACGGCTACCAGGTCATGCGCGGGGTCATCGAGGAGAAGAGCAGCCGCATCGTGGAGATCGTGGTCGCCTCGGTTCGGCCGGTCGAGCTCATGCTCGGAAAGATCATCGGGATCGGCCTCGTCGGCCTGACCCAGTATTCCGTGTGGTCGCTGGTCGCGATGAACCTCTCCCTTCCTGCGATCGCGGCCCTCCTCGCCGGCGGCGGCGACATCGGCGTCCCGCACATCCCGCTCTCGATGCTCGCCTACTTCATGCTGTTCTTCCTGCTGGGCTACTTCCTCTACGCCAGCATCTACACGACGATCGCGGCACCCTTCAACACGGACCAGGAGGCTCAGCAGCTCGCGATGATCCCGATGATGCTGATCCTCGGAGGCTTTCTCGTGTACCCGGCCGTAATGAACGATCCCAACGGCGGGGTCGCCCTCTTCTTCTCCCTCTTTCCCTTCACGGCGTCCCTGGTGATGTTCCTGCGGACCGCCGTTTCCGAGCCGCCCGCCTGGCAGATCGCGCTGTCGATCGTGATCCTGCTCTGCACGACGGTGATCCTGGCCTGGTTCGCCGGCCGGATCTACCGCGTCGGGATCCTCATGTACGGCAAGAAGCCGACGATCCCCGAGATCATTCGCTGGGTGCGCTACAGCCCCGGCAAGGCTCCGCACCGCCCCGGCCCGTAGCCGATCTGGCCCGGCACGGGGCCCCGGCGCCCTGTGAAAGAATCCCGACGTCTCCTGCCCGGCATGCGGGCGGGAAGGAGGTTCCGTGAAACTCAGGATTTTCCCTTGTTCCCCCCGCATTCGCATCGCGGCTGCTGCCGTGCTCGCCGTGTTTCTCTCATTCGCGGGACCGCCCCGGGCCTCGGCGCAGAGCTACGTGGCCATCCACAGTTTCCAGCTCTCGGAGGCCAACAATTCGCACGCGCGGCTCGTCCAGGACAGCGGCGGTTTTCTCTACGGAACCGCGCCAAACGGAGGCGCGAACGGAGTGGGATCCGTGTTCAAGATGGACAACCAGGGCAACAACTTCCTGGTTCTCCACGACTTCAACACGACCGACGGCGCGAATCCCTACAGCGGCCTGATCCTGGCCGGCGACGGTTTCCTCTACGGCACCACCCAGATGGGCGGGATCGCCGACGGCGTCATCTTCAAGATCGACACGAACGGCAACAATTTCTCCGTGCTCCATAGCCTCGACGGCGTCAACGAGGGCGGCGACGGATTCGGAGGCGTCGTGATTTCCGGCACCACCCTGTACGGAGTGGCGCGAGACCACGGGGCCAACAACTACGGCACGATCTTCAAGATCGACACCGATGGGATGAACTACAACGTGATCTACATTTTCGGCAGCGGCACGACCGACGGCTCCCATCCGTACGGCGGTCTCCTCCTCGCATCCGACGGCCGGCTGTACGGAACCACCGAGCAGGGCCACAACGGGACGGGCCTCGGCACGGTCTTCGGAGTGGACACGGCGGGGACCAACTTCCTCACGCTCCACACCTTCACGGGCGGCAACGACGGGCAGGATCCCAAGGCCCGCTTGATCGAGGGAACGGACGGCTTCCTCTACGGCACCACGGTCCTGGGAGGTTCGGGGTCGAACGGGACGGCGTACAAGCTGCGCAAGGACAGTTCCTCCTATTCCGTGTTCCACGCCTTCTCGAGTACGGACGGGACCGCCCCGAACGCCGCGCTCACGCAGATCCCGGGGGGTTTGATTTACGGGACCGCGACGAACTCCGGCGGGAGCGGGGGAGGAACCCTGTTCCACATGACGACGGCCGGACTCCTCTTCCACGCGGATCACGATTTTGCCAATGCCAGCGGATCTAGCCCCTACGGGGCCCCGCTGTTCGGACTCGACTCCGCGCTCTACGGGACGACCTCGGACGGAGGTCTGAACAGCGTGGGAGTCACGTATCAATTCACGATCCCGACCCTGACCTCGATCAGCCCCGATTCCGGCCCGGCGGCGGGCGGGGACGCGGTCACGATCACGGGAACGGGCTTTGTGAACGGTGCCACCGCCACGTTCGGGGGAAGCCTGGCAGTCGTCGACAGCGTCACTACGACCCAGGTCGCGACGCACTCGCCCGCGCTCTCCCCGGGGACGCTCAACGACGTCGTGGTCGGGAATCCCGACTCGACCGTCGCGATGCTCGAGAAGGCGTGGCTCGCGGACTTCACCGACGTGCCGCAGTCGGAGCCGTTCCACGACTACATCGAGAAGATCTTCCGCCACGGGATCACGGCGGGGATCGGCGGCGGACTCTACGGAATCAACAACCCCAACACGCGGGCCCAGATGGCGGTGTTCCTGCTCAAGGCCGAGCACGGGAGCCTGTACGGTCCCCCGCCCTGCACTGGCATCTTCGTCGACGTCGAGTGCACCCCGGTCCCCGCCTTCGCCGTGGACTGGATCGAGCAGCTTTCGATCGAGGCAATCACCGGAGGCTGCACCGACTCCGTCCACTACTGCCCCGACCAGCCCATCCCGCGCTCGCAGATGGCGGTCTTCCTGCTCAAGGGCTCGCTCGGATCCGCCTACGTCCCGCCGGCGTGCACGAGCCACTTCAATGACGTCCCCTGCCCCGCGACGCCCCAGTTCCCCTACTCCGACTGGGTCGAGGACCTTTTCAACCGTGGCATCACGGCGGGATGCACGAGCGATCCGCCGTTCACGCCGCCCGTGTACTGCCCGGACCAGACGGTCTCGCGCGGCCAGATGGCGGTATTCCTCGTCAAGGCCTTCGCGCTCCCGTAGAGAAAGAGGACGACAAATCCGGGCCGCGTCCGAAGGGCGCGGCCTTCTCATTCTTGCGGCGCGGGAGCAGGTAGCCCACCCGGGCGCGAGCTGGAACCAGATTGCTCGATTCCTGCGTGTCTCAAAGTCGAGCCGGGGCCTCGGAAAAAGGGGGGCCTTAGCATGGGCTTGGGTGACGATCCCGAACATAGCGAGCCCGGAATTCAAGGCGGACCCCTACCCTTTCTATGCTCGGCTCCGCGCCGAGTCGCCGGTGTTCCGGGTCGGGTTGCCGACCAGGCAACCGGCATGGCTGATCACCCGGTATGACGACGTTGCGACCGTACTGAAGGATGAACGCTTTGCAAAGGACAAGGGCAACGCGCTCTCGCCGGAACAAGCGGGCAAACAGCCGTGGGTTCCCGATCTGTTCAAGCCTCTGGCCCGCAACATGCTCGATGTGGACCCACCGGATCACACGCGGCTGCGTCAGCTGGTTCACAAAGCCTTCACGCCACGATTGGTCGAACGACTCCGCGAGCGAGTCCAGAGTCTTACGGAGGAGTTGATTGGGGCGGCCGAGCGGCGGGGCCGCATGGATCTGATCGCCGACTACGCCTTACCGATCCCCGCGACGATCATCGCGGAGATGCTCGGCGTGCCCGCATCGGACCGCCACAGGTTTCATCGTTGGTCGCGAGTGATCGTCGCGTCCGCCCCCTCCGGCTGGACGATGGTGCGGGCAATTCCGAGCGCGATCGCGTTTCTTCGCTACATCCACAAGCTCGTCAAGGCTCGGCGTTCGAGTCCTCGCGATGATCTGGTGACGGCGCTGGTGCAGGCGGAGGAGGAAGGGGCGCGCCTGGACGAGGATGAGCTTGTGTCAATGGTTTTTCTTCTGCTGATCGCGGGCCACGAAACGACCGTCAACCTGATCGGAAACGGAATGCTCGCGCTCCTACGGCACCCGGACCAGATGAAACGCCTGCGCGACGAGCCCGGCATGATCAAGGTCGCGGTGGAGGAGTTGCTGAGGTTCGACGGCCCGCTGGAGACGGCCACCGAACGCTTCGCCCGTGAAGACGTAGAAGTCGCGGGGACGATCATCCGTCGAGGAGAACTGGCCTACGCCGTGCTAGCCTCCGCAAACAGGGACGAGCGACAGTTCTCCGATCCGGATCGGTTGGACCTTTCTCGCGAACCGAACAAGCATCTCGCCTTCGGCCTCGGGGTTCATTATTGCCTCGGCGCGCCGCTCGCTCGACTTGAGGGCCAGATTGCGATCGGCGCGTTGGTCAGCCGATTACCGAATATTCGGATGACACGACGACCCCTACGCTGGCGGCGGGGGCTGGTTCTACGCGGTCTTGATGCCCTGCCGGTAGAGTTAGCGGATAGCGGCTTCGGCCGAAGGGCGGCCCGAGTTCCAAAAGCTCGTGTTTCCTGAGGGGCTCGCGTGGAAGCCGGAATCGGGGTTTAGGGAACTGCGATCTCTCCCGTCTTACGTACCTGCCGATCTGTGAGCGCCGTGGAGAGTGGTAGCCCATACGGGAATCGAACCCGTATTTCGGCCTTGAGAGGACCAATCAGGCGACTACGATGGTTTACCACTGACTCCGATCAAGGCCGTCAGATGGGCCTTTCTCGGCCTCAACCGCGTTCGCCGAGTATCACCGCTTCTGACCGTTTACGACAGCCGATGGGCACCCACCGGGCACCCAGGGACAGGGAGTTACCCCTCCATCGCCCGGGTTGAATTGAGCCTACAACCCTGCGGTTAACAGTTGCCGTCCGCTGCATTCCTACCGTCTCCAACGCTCTCCGGTTGTTATTGATTTTCAAAGAACTTAGGGCGATCTTGCCCTCTAGTTCTTTATCATAGTTTCCGACGGTTTCCGATCTAGGGTCCCCCGAGAATCACCCCGAGCAGAAACGCGAGGTTGTCTAGCTCTCGTTTCTCAACACGTTGTTCACGGGTAGGGTCTGTTGCCCATCTGGGCCCAGATCGGTGAGGCTGGAGGTGTCTAACGCCACCGTCTCAACGAAGGAGCCCAGATGGAGCTTCACAAGAATGCCCGAATTACTCCTTTGGGTCGAATGCTTCTGGTTAGTCGAGTCCAAGGAGGGATGTCCGTGACCAGGGCCGCGTCGCAGGCCGGCGTATCGAGGAGGACGGCCTTCAAGTGGAAGAGGCGGTTCACAGAGGCCGGCGAGGCGGCCCTGGTCGACCGCAGCTCTCGGCCCCTGCGGATGCCGCGGCAGGCTCATCCCGATCGGATCCAGGAGGCGTTGCGTCTGCGTCACAGGCGGCACACAGCTCCGAGATCGCCGTCCGCGTGGGTCTCTCGACGGCCACGGCGAGGGTGTCCTGACGTTTGTGTAAGTGGAACAGGAGGAAGATGGGTTCCGGCCAGAAGGAAGGGACGTCATGACGATACGGGACGAGGTGCTGAAGGAGCTTCTGGAGGGGTACAAGAAGCCGGAGGATTTGCTGGGGCCCGAGGGACTTCTGAAGCAGCTGACGGCGGCGCTGGTGAGCAAGGCGTTGTCGGCGGAGATGACGGAGCATTTGGGGTACGAGAAGCACGAGGTGTCCGGGCGAGGATCGGGCAACTCGCGCAACGGGACGAGCGAGAAGACGCTCAAGAGCGAGTCCGGGGAGATGGCGATCGAGGTGCCGAGAGATCGCAACGGCAGCTTCGAGCCACAGCTGGTCAAGAAGCACCAGACGCATTTCGACGGGTTCGACGAGAAGATCATCTCGATGTATGCGCGAGGGATGACGGTGCGGGAGATCCAGGGTCACCTTCACGAGCTCTACGGAGTGGAGGTATCACCGGACCTGATCTCGCGAGTGACGGCCGCAGTCCTCGAGGAAGTCAAAGCCTGGCAGGGGCGGCCGCTGGAACAGATGTACCCGATCGTGTACCTCGACGCGCTGGTGATCAAGGTACGTGATCAGGGCACCGTGACGAACAAGTCGGCGTACCTGGCCATCGGAGTGACCGTGGCGGGCAACAAGGAGGTTCTGGGTCTCTGGCTGGAGGACACGGAGGGCGCGAAGTTCTGGTTGAAGATCCTGACGGAGATCAAGAACCGGGGCGTCTCGGACATCCTGATCCTTTGCTGTGACGGGCTCAAAGGCTTTCCCGAGGCGATCGAGGCGGTGTTCCCGAAGGCAACGATCCAGACGTGCATCGTGCACATGATCCGCAATTCGTTGAGGTTCGTGACGTGGAAGGATCGCAAGCTGGTGGCGGCGGCGCTGAAGCCGATCTACGGGGCACAGACGGAGGTCCTGGCGGAGGCGGCGCTGACGGCCTTCGAGAGCTCGGCGCTGGGCGCGCGGTATCCGATGATCGCCAAAAGCTGGTGCGGCAACTGGCAGCGGGTGATCCCGTTTCTGGCGTTCCCGCGAGACATCCGGAGAGTCGTCTACACGACCAACGCGATCGAGTCGTTGAACTTCTCGCTTCGCAAGATCATCAAGAGCCGAGGGCATTTTCCCAACGAAGAAGCGGCGACCAAGCTTCTGTACCTGGCCCTGGTCCGTGCGGAACAGAAATGGACCCGGCCGATCTGGAAGTGGAAAGACGCCTTGAACCAGTTCGCCATTCATTTCGACGGCCGCGTCGCCGCCGCCTGAGATCATGATCCGACACGAGCGGGTGCCAGAAGCGCCGGGAGGCTGTGGAAGCCGCGGAAATCGCCGAGCCCGGCGATCCGTCGCACCGAGACTCCAGGGCGATTACCGCCGCTCCCACAGCCAACTACGAATGAACGTCAACATATCAGAACTTCTGTTCCGCTTTTCACGACGGCCGGCGTTCACCGGCCACATCACACGGCCACAACCATCTCCCGAAAGTCAGTTACACAAAACATCGGACACCTCCAGTGACCCGCCTGGGCGAGGATCAATGCGACGAACGAGTCCGCTGCCCGCGCGTGTTAGGCGACTCGACCTTCATGAGTGGGCCTGCCAACGACGCCTCATCAGAAATTCATCCACGGCCAGCCAATAGACGCTAGGACGACCGCGCAGCCTGCCGCCGCCGCCAGGCCGATGCCCACCGCAATCCACGGCTCGCGCGGATGAACCAGCATGGCACACGAGAAGCCGAATACAAATCCGGCGAGCCCTGCGTAGAACACCTGCTTACCACTCGGCCTCCACACCTTTTCCTGTTTCACGTGATTATGCCGTAGTCGCTAACGGCCTGCGCGTCAGCGGCGAGTGAGGAGGCGAAGCCGACGAACGAGTCCGCTGCACGCGCGTGTTAGGCGGCCGCTGACACTGCCTGGACACGTGCTCGCCTCCTCAGCCACAACGCAACAGCGATTGCGGCGTACACGAGTCCTCCAAACACCGACAGAATTAGGAACTCCCAGGTAAACATCAACGTGTCCATGGAGCGGATGTGAAACAACTCCGCAGCCTTGAGAAACGGTCGCCCGAAACGATCGGTGTTCAGCGGCTGCCAGATCCATTGATAGACCCAGAAGTCGGTCGCATGAAGAAGGTTGCCAGCCGCATGCGCCGGAACGCCATCGCGCCAGCCCGAGATGCCTTTGAACCCCCTAACGTTTAGAAGGGTCGCAACGAGCGCGGCGTGCACCAGAAAAGCCGTACCTGCCCAAGCCCACCAAGAGTCTTGCCAGCGAGAATTCTGACGCCTCAAGCGCTCACGCTCCTTCGGCCGCCTAACGGGCTGCGCGTCAGCGGCGAGTGAGGAGGCGAAGCCGACGAGCGAGTCCGCTGCACGCGCGTGTTAGGCAGCGTTGCTGATTGATGCCCTGGGCTGGTGAGATTGCGCTTCACGCCGACAACCCCAACGACGAAATCGTCTTCGCTCTCGAACACGCCACCTTCTCGCTTTTTCGGCTGATGCCAAGGAGGACCATGAGTGCCCTCTCCCAAGACACCGAAATCATCTCACAATTCTGAAACTCGATCGGGACCCCAAGCCGAACGCTGCCATCTTGGGCCCCGTACGCTGCCTAACGGGTAGCGCATAAGCTGCGGGCGCCGGCAGCGGCCGATGCCGCTCGCAGCCCGACGCCAAGACTGCAGCCGAAAGGTTAGAGCGCCCGTCAGCTTCATGCGCATGTTAGGCGCGAACCAGACTCGAAGCGGAAACGCCACGGGCGTTCCCTTTCCGCCACCGACGGCAGCGAAGCGCCGCGGCGGGCCGCGATGAGCCGAACAGTGACTGCTGCCTTCTCATGCTCGGTTTTCTTCCAGACACACGCCCTCGCGCCCGAGCCGCGCCGCACGGCCCGCCGCGGAGTCGCCACAGGCGGCGGGTCGCGCCCACCACACCGATTGCTCGCCTATCCGCGACCGCCACCGGCGCGGCACGCCGCCAGGACTTCACAGCCGCGCCTAACGGCCTGCGCGTCAGCGGCGAGTGAGGAGGCGAAGCCGACGAACGAGTCCGCTGCACGCGCGTGTTAGGCGGCACGCCCATCACCCTATTCTGACCTCTCGATAACCTGACGCGTCGGCCGGCTTCCTCCTTATGGCATTGATTGAGAGTGCCTTGACGACTTGGCCGTTGCGCACGAACTGAATAATTGGCCTGGCCTTTACGCTTCGGTCCTTGATTCTGAGTCCGAACACGTACGTGCTGCATTCGCGCGGAAGGACAGGGACATCCAAGACCGTCAGGCCGCTGATCGGAACCGAGATGGGCTGTTGACTGCTACCGTCAATTTGGATCGAGAGGGCCTCGGGCGACGCCGTGATCACATGGATCCTCTCCTGGAACGGTTCGTTGTAAGCCGGTAGCGCCAGCGAACACCCGGCCAGGGCTAGGGAAGCGACCAGGAGGGCGACCGTGAGGTACTGCACCTTCGTGCCGCCTAACGGCCTGCGCATCAGCGGCGAGTGAGGAGGCGAAGCCGACGGACGAGTCCGCTGCACGCGCGTGTTAGGCGACGCTTTACGCCACAACTGCTGATCGAAGGGCAGCTCCACGCCGACCTTCCCGACCTGGCCGAGAGCCGCGCACTGACTTTCCGTCATCAGACAACGCCTCCCCCAAACGCCCAGCACTTCCGGTTTGAACATGGCGGCGCCTTCTCCAACGCCGAGCTCTGACGCCTTGGTTCGGAAGGTTGCGATCGGTGCCCTCATTCTCCCCCTCACGTCGCCTAACGGGCTGCGCGTCAGCGGCGAGTGTGGAGGCGGAGCCGACGAGCGAGTCCGCTGCACGCGCGTGTTAGGCGGCGTTATCGCTTAGTGAGCAGCTTCTGGTAGTCGCCGTGGGAGCCGATCCAGTACCAGATGATTACGTCGCCATCTATGACACCAACCGCCCGATAGTTGAGGCTGACACGAACCGAGTAGATTGGATCCGTCGAATGCACTTTCTTGAATCGAAGGCTCGGATGTCGTGGATCCTGTTGAAACCGGCGGTAGGCCGACCGAGCTTGCTCCTGAACCGACTCCGGCAATGCGGCGAAGCCCTTGTGGAAAGACTCGGTTCGCCTCGACCTCAAAGGTTATCCGGGTCGAGCTCTTTGGTCTCTCCGCGGCGATGTTCTGCCAAAGCCTTCCGGGCGAGGTCAGCCAACGTGTCCGGCGAGTTTGAAAAAGACCGCTCCCATTCCCGGTCCGACTCAATCTCCGTGAGCAGCCACTCGCCAAGGGCATTCTGCTCGTTCTCATTGAGCTTCGACGCCTCGCCAAACGCCTTTTCCAGAACTTTCGTCATGACGCTTTGATTCTACCGCCATCGGCTAAGCTCCTGGGAATACGCCGGCTTCTCGCAAGCTGCCCTTCTCCATCTTCGCGTCGGTCCAACCGCGAAAGCCGCCTAACGGTTTGCGCGCCAGCGGCGAGTGCGGAGGCGAAGCCGACGAGCGAGTCCGCTGCACGCGCGTGTTAGGCCGCGTCATTCTGTCGCCACCCATTGCACCGGCTCTGACTCGAGCCGAAGGCTTTCGCCACCGGATGCGGTCACGCGAAGGGAGTAACGACCTGGCGGAACGACGGCGCGAAACCTTCGATTCGGCCATACCGAGCTGCGCTGAACTGCCCACGCGAGCTGGGTCAGGTCGACCTCCACCCTGACTACGCCGCCCGCAGGAACCGCTAGATCCGAGCGATCATTGACACCCAGACGATGGTCTGGTCCGCCATCGAAACGGTGCCCAGAAACCTTCCGCCGACTTTTCGCCCTCGGCCCTGAGCTCGAATGCCGGAATCAGCGCCAGCGATATTGGACGGTCCGACGTGTTGCGCGCCTCCACCACGACCATAGGGTTCCTTCCGGAGGGCTCTACGGAGAGAACCACGCCGGCTGGAGCAGCCGAAGAAACGGGAGCTATAGCGAGCAGCAGCGCTACTAAGCCCACGCCGCCTAATAGTTTGCGCGTCAGCGGCGAGTGAGGAGGCGAAGCCGACGAACGAGTCCGCTGCACGCGCGTGTTAGGCGGCACCATGCTCTTGCTTCTTCCTGGCGCCGATGCGAGACAGAAGCCTGGCGCATAGAGCGTCGAACCCTGCCCACGCAACTGCGTAAATCCCGAAGCCAACGACGAGGCCGAGTAGCATCCCAGCTCTTCCGGCGCTCTGATTCAGATGGTCAAAAAGGTCGCCACACCATGCGGCGAAGTAGACAACGAATCCGATGCCAA
>JBBRFL010000041.1:0-29598 GCA_038224325.1 Thermoanaerobaculia bacterium
GGCGAAGCTCGAGCCCATTGTCAGGGCCGCGATTGCGAGCAGAGCGATGTTCTTCATTTCCTCGACCTCCGTTCGAGAGAAACCAAGCGGCAGGCGTTGACGCTTTAATGGCCTCTCGTCGGGGAGCCTACTACACCTACACCATGAGTCTACTTGGGGCCTGTCCTGATTTCTGATTTCGGTCTAGCTGTGCCGGCGTGGATTCCTGATTAGGGGCTTGAGGCGGTGTCGCGGAGGATGTGGGCGAGGCGGCGCATGCGGGCCTGGAGGTCCGGATCCCGTTCGAGTCGGTTTTCGAGCCTGGCCAGGGGGCGGGCGAAGGAGGAGTCGTCGCGGTTGAGGCGCAGCGCAACGCGGCTAAGCGGGCCAGGCAAGCGTCAGAGCACCGTCCTCGCAGTCACAAGTCACCCGTGACGCTCCTGCCGTAGGCCCCGCGACGAGGGACGCCTTTCATAGCCGCGGTGTGACTTCAAAGGGGTCCCGCGCTGCGCTCGGGATGACAGGGGTGGGCGCCGAAGTAGACCGAATGCGAAGCGCGGTTCACCGGCGGGAGTCGCGTTCGATCTCCTCTTTGAGCGCAGCCAGGAGCTCCAGCTCCGCGCGATCTTTGGCACGGCCGGTTGCTTCCTTGAGTCGCATCAAGTCCTCGAGTGCGACGACCGAAGCCCGAACGGTTCCAATCTGCATCTCCGTGGCGCCCGCGATGAGGTCTTGAAACCCTCCGGAGCCTGCAGGCGTTGCCAGGCAGTCGAAGTTGCCCGCGTTCGTCGAAAAGGTGAAGTGATCCCCGGCCTCGAGGGTGGGCACATCGGGACGAAAGGGTAGTCCGGCGGGCGCGCCGCGGAGGGTGGCCTGAAGCTCGAGGAGCGCGGCGGACAGCGAGCCGAGATTCTTGCGATCCGTGGCATGACAGATGTCGAGGTCGTTCGTGACGGTCGTTGAGCCCCAGAGCCTTCCGGCAATTCCTCCGATGATGACGAAACGGGTGTGATGTCTCGTCAGAGTTCCGAGGATGCGTTCCAGGTCGAAAGAGATCAGCTTCATCGCTTGGACTTGGCCGGCCGAATGCTCTCAAGGTTGCGCGCGTCTTCAACGGCTAACCGAGCTCGCTCGGTCGGTGTGGCTTTGAGAAGCTCGCGCATCACGGTGCGATCAATTCCCTCGCCGCGCCGAGGAACAAGCTGCAATTGGAAACCGCATGCTTCCAGAAGCCTCTCCAGGGTCTCCACCCGGGGAGAGGTCAGTCCCTCCTCGATGCGCGAAATGGTGGCCTGGGTGGCCCCGGCCCGGAGGCCCAACTCACGCTGGCTGAGATTGGCTTTCTTGCGAGCGTGTCGAAGGAAGCTGGAGGCTGACATGAGAAGGAGTATAGATCCTTGATAGCATAAGAGATATCGCTTCGATATATTATGTGATATTGAGCTGAGGGAGGGCGGCGTCACCCGTGCAGCATAGAGTTGCTCAATTCAGCGAGGGAAGCATGACGTATCCGCGACTGCGCCGGGTCTTACTCCTTCTCGGGTTAGCCGTCCCCGCCGCGGCGGTCGGCCAGACGGCGTTCACCGCAAAGCCGGTTAGTCTGCGCGCGGGACCGAGCCGCGAGTTTCCTGTCGTCGCGCGAGTCGGCCCGGGCGTTCCCGTCCAGGTGGCGGGGTGCGTCGACGACTGGACGTGGTGCGACGCCATCGCGGGGCGCGATCGGGGATGGGTCTACGCCGGCAAACTCGTCTACCCATATCAGGGCCGGCGAGTGACGATCTTGACGAACGGTCCGGTCATCGGACTGCCGATCGTCGTCTTCTCGGTCGGTCCGTACTGGGATACCTACTATCGCGGGCGGCCCTGGTACGGGAGACGCTCGTACTGGATCGGCCGGCCGCCGCCGCCACATTGGGTCCGTCCACCCGCGGCAAGACCCCCTCGGCCGCCGCCCCGTCCCCAACCTTCGCGCCCGAATCCGCCCCGGCCGCGGCCTCCGGTGGCTCGGCCTCCCGCGCCCCGACCGCCGCGCCCGGGGGCAAGGCCCGGCATCACGCCGCGCGCCGGGTGACCGACTCGCGTCGCGCGTTCGGGCTCGTCGCAGGCGCATGCGTCCTCTTCGTGGTCGCGACGCTCGCGGCGATGGCGATCTACCCGGGAGGCTCCGTCGCGAACCCGCAAGGCTCTGGGTATTCGTTCTTCAACAACTTCTTCAGCGACCTCGGGCAAACACGAACCCTTTCGGGCGCGCCGAATCTGGCCTGCATGGCGCTCTTCGCGACCGCCCTGATAGTCGTTGCGTTGGGCCTTGGACTATTCTTCGTCGCGCTGGCGCGTCTCTACTCGCGCAGGACGGCCGTCTGTTGGGCGCGCGTCGCGGCCTTCTTCGGAATCGTGACGGGGGTTTGCTTCCTCGGCGTCGCGGCCACGCCGTGGAACCTGTATCTTGCCGCGCACAATGAGTTCGTCCATTGGGCGTTTCGATCGTTCCTCGGGGCCGCGGTCGCATCGATTGCCGCGATCCTGTCCGAGACGGGATTTCCCCGGCGGTTCGCGAGCGTGTTCGGCGGGTTTGCGCTCATCCTCCTGGCGTACGTCCTTCTGTTGGCCCTGGGACCCAAGCCGAACACCCCGGACGGAGCGCGCATCCAGGCGGTCGGCCAGAAGATCATCGTCTACTCGTCGATCCTGGCAGTTCTGGCGCAGGCGATCGGACTCCGGGCGTGGCTGGGGCGTAGCCGCGCCGGACTCCAGGATCAGCTCGGGGCTCGGATTAAGCCGGCGTAGCACTCCCCCTGACGCGCACCAGCAGCGTGCCGGGACGTATCTGGTCTATACGGTGGCCCAAGAACATCGCGCGCCTGCCGGTATCCTGCGACAGTCAGACGATCGCTGCCCTCACTCGGACCCGCTGACGCGCCGCGCGTTGGGCGGCTATCGTATCGAGGTTGGCACCCGCAAGGAGCACACGATGAGCCAAGTACCCAAGCACGAGTGCCCCAAGCTCATTCGGAGGAGAAAAGCATGAAGAAACTGGTTTTCATCTGGTTCGCTGCTGGAGTGTTGCTAACAATCATTCCGCCCAAGATTGGCGCGCAAACGGGGAAATTGGTTCCACAACGCATAACTTCCGCCGAGATTCCTTGGTCCAAATCGGTCAGCAATCAACCCGGATCAGCCATGCGGCCGGGGCTAGAGACCATCTTCGTGACTGGTGACGGGAAGGAGCACGCGCTGTACTCGCTGGTATTCAAAGTACCTCCACACACTACCATTCCGGCGCATTCGCATCCCGATGATCGCTCTTGTTTTGTACTCTCCGGTCTCTGGTTTTTTGGATACGGAACTGTTCGCGACGAGACAAAGCTCAAGGCCCTGCCGCCGGGCAGCAACTACACTGAACCCTCGGGCACCATCCACTTCGCTGGCACGAAGGATCAAGAGGCAATCGTGGAATGCACGGCGGTCGGGCCAACCGGGACGACTTTCGCCAACCCGGCTGACGATCCACGGAACAAGAAGTGACTGGGCCTTTCTTCTTCGTCTACTTCGCGCTGCAGCACGGTGGCCCCGCCCCCTGGCAGAGTTCGTGTTCCATCAGGATGGCATTGCTGTCGGTGACATTCGGAAATTTTGGGCCGCTGCGTGCAAGGCGGCTGGCGTCAGGGATTCGCAACATGAAGCGGTCAGGTGTTCCACCGTCGATCGCCATGAGCATCTCCGGGCACCGCACGATCTCAACGTTCCTGCGCTACGACATCGCGTCCGAGGAGGACAAGCGGGAGGCCCTGCGCAAGGTCGAGGCACGTGCCGTGGCCGAGGCCGGGGAGCGGTCCAACGTGGTCCCGATCGCAAACACGGAGAATCCGGGGTCCGAGGCGGTGGAGGGGTTAGTTAAGTCGCTGGAAACAATGGTGCGCCCGGCGCGATTCGAACGCGCGACCTTTAGCGGCGGAGGGCAGAACGGAGAGGAGCCGACGACACCTCAGAGTAGAGAAATCAACGAGTTGGCCCGCTGAGTCGTGGACTTTCGTCGGTTTTCGTCAAGACACGGAGAAGACACTGAGAATCATGGACGAGTTCCTTGTACTTCTCGGCGCTGGGCGCTGGCACCGAGTGGCCTCGTAGGCCTGCGATCCGTCGTGCGTCCTAAGCGCGTGGGGATAACCGAGTGAAAGGAGCCAGGTCCAGGCCGGACGACCCACCTGTCGATCCCGGAGAGCCGATCCAGAGCCACCTCAGAAACAGGATTAGTGCTTGAAGTCGCAGGCGTCCGCCCGTGCGAGGAGAAAGGCCCTTTCCCGCACGTTGCGGGTAAGCGTGGCCGCAGCCTTGAATTCTAAACGCGCCTCGGCCAGTCGGCCGATCCGAAACAGAAGGTCTCCCCTCGCCGCCGACAATGGCGCGTAGTTGCGCAGGGCGGCGGCGTCAGCGATCTCATCCACCAAACGCAAACCCGCTTCAGGCCCGTAGGCCATGCCGTGGGCGATCGCGCGATTGAGATCGACCACGGGCGAGGGCGCCACGACGCGCAGCCGATCGTAGAGCGCGGCGATGCGAGGCCAGTCGGTATCGGCGGCCCGGCGCGCGCGGGCGTGGCAGGCGGCGAGTGCGGCTTGCAGCACATAGGAGCCGTCGCCGCCCAGCGCTTCGGCGCGGGCCAGCGCATCGAGGCCCCGGCGGATCAACAAACCGTCCCAGCGTGCGCGATCCTGCTCGGTGATCGGTATGAAGGCGCCGTCCGGCCCGGTGCGTGCGCTGAGGCGCGACGCCTGGATCTCCATCAGGGCCAGGAGGCCGAGCACTTCGGCGTCCTCGGGCATCCGCCCGGCCATTATGCGGCCGAGCCGTTGCGCCTCCAGGCACAGGGCCGGCCGGATAAGGTCGTCGCCCGCCGTGGCCGCATAGCCTTCATTGAAAATGAGGTAGATGACCTCGAGCACCGAGGGCAGCCGAGCCGCCCGTTCGGCGCCCCGCGGCGCCTCGAAGGCCAGTCCGGCCTTTGCGATCGCCTTCTTCGCACGGACGATACGCTGAGCGATCGCGGCCTCGCTCGCCAGGAAGGCGCGGGCGATCTCGTCGGTCGTCAGGCCGCCGACCACCCGAAGGGTGAGCGCCGCGCGGGCGTCGGGCGACAGGATGGGGTGGCAGGCCGTGAAGATGAGGCCCAGCAGCTCGTCGCCGAGATCATCGTCTATGGCCGCTTCGATCGCCTCGGCCGCGCTGTCGAGCGTCTGGTCCAGCGTCCGCGCGATCTCCTCGTGCTTGCGGTCGCGCATCTTGTCGCGCCGGAGGGCGTCGATGGCGCGCCGTTTGGCGGCGGCCATCAACCAGGCGCCGGGATTGGCCGGAACGCCGGTCCTCGGCCATTCGGACAGAGCTACGACCAGCGCGTCCTGCGCCAGCTCCTCGGCAAGGTCGACATTCCGCACCAAGCGAGCCAAGCCCGCGATGAGCTTGGCCCGTTCAATGCGAAAGGTCGCTTCGATCGCCTGGTGCGTCTCGCCTTCGGTCACGCCGCATTTTCGGCCAAGGCCGCAGGGGAGACAAGCCGGCTCCAGCCGACGGTATCAGGCGACGCCGAGCTTCCCCCGCTCCCCGTCGCGGGGCGTCGCGAGCTCCTCGGGCGTCACAAATTCGGCCAGATCCGCCGCCTCGTAGAACGGCCGGATTTCAATCTCGCTCTTGCCCGGCATGGTATTGGGGCTGCGCTTCGCCCAGGCCATGGCCTCGTCCATGTCCTTGACCTCCCAGATCGAAAAGCCGACGATCAGCTCGCGCGTCTCGGCGAACGGTCCGTCGATGACCGTGCGGCCGGGACCCTCGAAGACGATGCGCTTGGCCTGGGCGCCGTTCTTGAGGCCGGCGGCGGCCACAAAGACGCCGGCCTTGACCAGCTCCTCGGTGAACTCGTCCATCGCCTTGAACGCTTCGAGCATCTCGGGCGTGGGAGCGGCCATGCCCTTTTCGCTGTCCTCACTGGCTTTTGTGAACACCATAACGCGCATTGTCTGTCTCCTTGTTTGAGCCGACCCCTTTGCCGTCTCATTGGGACGACGAACGAGCTTGTCGGAAATCGACATCGTTTTGCAAATTCTTGCTCGACGTTCGAAGCGCACGGCAGGAACGGCCGTTTTTCCGGTCAGGGGATCCCGATGGCGCGATGGCCGCCGTTGCAACCTGGGTTCCGAGGCAGGGGAGGGCCGGTAAGTCTTTGAAAGATATGGTGCGCCCGGCGCGATTCGAACGCGCGACCTTTAGCTCCGGAGGCTAACGCTCTATCCGGACTGAGCTACGGGCGCAAAGAACCTGAAGAGAATCCTGGGGTGAGTGGAGGGGTTCGAACCCTCGACATCCAGATCCACAGTCTGGCGCTCTAACCAGCTGAGCTACACCCACCGTGGGCGGGGGAGTCTACCATCCGTCGCCTCCGCTTCACTCTGGGGCCTGCGCCCGGAGGGCGCACCGGCTCGTGGCTCGGCCGGATGCGGCCTCGACCGCGGGCCTGATCCCCTCGCTTCGCTCCGGCTCCCGCAACGCGAGTCGCTTCGCTCGCCCACCGTCGCCTCTGCTGCGCTACGGGATCTGCCTTCGGCACCGGCTCGCGGCTCGCCCGGATGCGGGCTCGACCGCGGGCCTGATCCCTTCGCTTCGCTCCGGCTCCCGCAACGCGAGTCGTTTCGCTCGCCCTGACTCACGAAACTTGGTCGCGTTGCGAGCTTGAGGAACGTTCGCCGGTTTCGATGTCTCTTACGCCGTTATCCGGATTCGGTTGCCTCTCGGGAACATCAGCTCGCGGCGCGAATAGTCTCCCGACGAAGGAGGGAGGAGGTTCGGGCCGCGGGAGCCCGCAGCGATCGCGCAGCAGCGCGACGCGCGAGGGCGACGTGTCAGGGCCGCTTCGGCTCGGCCAGCGTGCGGAGCTCGACGCGGGCCAGCCCGTAGGCGGAGCGAGCCGCGTCCCCGTACACGATCAGGCGTACGGGGCCCTCGTTTTCCGGAAGGGGACCCTCCGAGGATTCGGCGACCAAGAACACGTGGGGATTGCTCCGATTGGCGCGCAGCTCGCCGACCGAGAACACGACGGTGTACCCGTCCCTGGCGCTGGCGAGGACGACCTGGCCCGCGGATCGGCGCTCGCCCGCCATGGTCTTGAGGTCCAGGCCGTTCTTCTCCAGCAATTCGAGGAGAGGCACGCCGTGGTACACGGAGACGTCCCCGTGCGCGTTCTCGAGGCGGACGTCGCGCTGGTGCCTGCCGAGGATCGACGCGGCTTCGATCGGCCGATCGGCCGCCCCGGGGACCCGGAGGATCGGCGCGGGCTCCTGCGCGAGCAGCGGCGCGGCGGCCAAGAAGGCGACGACGAATCGCGGGATGAAATGTTTCATTGTCGGGCGTACGGGCTGCCGGGATTCTACTCCCGCTCGAGGCGGACCATGTCCTCGTAGGACTCCCGCCTGCGCGTCACGCGAAACGCGCCGTTCTCGACGAGCACCTCCACCGTGCGCGGCCGGAAGTTGTAGTTCGAAGACATCGCGAAGCCGTAGGCGCCCACGTTGCGAATCGCGAGCAGGTCGCCCTCGTCGGGACGATCGATCACGCCGTCCCGCACGAAGAAGTCGCCGCTCTCGCACACGGGACCGACTATGTCGGCGGTGAAGGGCTCGCCGCGGGGAACCACGGGCTCGATGGGGTGGGACGCGCTGTAGAGCGCCGGTCTCAGGAGATCGTTCATCGCGGCGTCCGTGACGACGAAGTGTCTTCCGAGGCTCTCCTTCAGATACAGCACGCGCGTGAGGAGTGCTCCCGCCCGGGCAACGATCGAGCGCCCCGGCTCGATGAGGAGACGGAGCGAGGTCCCGGAGACCTCCGGCAGCACCGCCGCCGCGTAGGCCTCGGGGGAGAGCGACTTCTCCTCCGTCTCGCCCACGCCCACGCCGCCGCCCAGATCGAGCGTCTCCAGGGGGGTGCCGGCTGCCGCGAGCTCCCGCGCGAGCGCCGCCAGCTCCCGGGCCGTCTGCGCCAGCGGAGCGGGCTCGAAGATCTGGCTCCCGATGTGCGCCTGGATCCCCGTGAAGCGGACGTGGGCGAATCGATCCGCCTGAGCGAAGAGCCGCCGCGCGGTGCCGAGGTCGATGCCAAACTTGTTGTGCTTGAGCCCGGTCGCGATGTACGGGTGGGAGCCCGAGTCGATGTCCGGGTTGACGCGCAGGGCCACTCGCGCGGTGCGGCCGAGGGATCCGGCGATCTCGTCGATCTTCGCTAGCTCGCGCTCGGACTCCGCGTTGAAGGCCAGGATCTGGAGCTCCGCCCCGAGGAGGATCTCCTTGTCGGTCTTTCCGACTCCGGAGAAGACGATGCGCTCCGCGGGAATCCCGCACTCCATGGCGGCGCGGAGCTCCCCGCCGGACACGACGTCGACGCCCGCGCCCAGTGCGGCAAGGGCCTTCACGATCGCCAGGCTTCCGTTCGCCTTCATCGCGTAGCAGACGAGATGCGGGACGGACGCGAAGGCGTCGTCGAAGCGCCGGAAGTTCTCCTCGATCAGCGCGCGGCTGTAGACGTAGGCGGGGGTCCCGACCTCGCGCGCGATGCGCAGAAGCGAGACGCCGTCGCAGGAGAGCTCTTTGGTCGCGCCGCGCTCAAATCCCGCCACGGCGAATCACGATAGCAGAGCTAGCGCCGGACGCCTCCCAGGACAACGCGCCGCGCACCGGTTACCGGATCGAGCCGGATCAACTCCCGGGATCGCAAGAAGAGCTTCGTCGCCTCGCTTCCCGGGGACGGTGACGCGTTGAGCTCGGATGGGTCGCCTCTCAACAGCGCCGCGGGGTAAAGGTCATCGGACAGCTTGCGGACTCGTCCGTCGTCGATTCCGACGAGGTAGATGGAGGACCTGGCGACGTCGCGCACCGCGACCACGATCTGACCGGAGGCGACTTCTCCGCCCAGAGAAATGAAGCGACCTGTCGGGAGCGCGATGACCCGTTCCCGCGCCCCTCCTCGACCGAAAATGCTCAGGCGCGGACCCTGGGACGAAGACTCCGAGATCACGATTCTCCCGTCTGAAAGAAAGCCCGGCCAGAGAGAGGTGTCACTCCCTCCTTCGACCAGCGTCGCGAGAAGGGTTCCGGTCGCCCCATCGAGTAGCCGCGCCTGTCTGTCGCGGTATCGCACCGCGATGACCCGATCTCCAACTCGGTTGGTGGTCAGGAAGAGGTCGCCTTCTGCCTCGAGCTCTCCTCTTTGGCGAAGCCGCCTGGACGCCGCGTCGAGCTCGAGGATTTCGACTCGCGTCTTGCCACCCCCCGGAGCGCGCTGGCAAAAGACGCGGAATCGATCCTTGTCGACGAAGAGCCCCCGGATCTCGTCGCGATCCTCGGCGATCCGAGCGGACACGAGGGTGCGGCCCGAAGTGAGATCGTGGATCGACAGAACACCCCTCTCGACGGTCGCAAGACGTTCCCCGTCCGCGGAGAGGAGGAAAATCGAGGGATAGCCCTCGAGAAAAAGTCGAGTGCGCCGGGCCCTTGCTTGGGGCTGGTCGAGGTTCAGCGCGAGAATCTCGAACGGACCGCCTCCAGTGCGAGCCTCGACCCACGCCGCCCGCCGGCCTTCGCGGGAAATCGCCGGCCCGTACCAGTCGGTGACCAGGACACGCTCGAACCGGCCGGTCGCCGTGTCGTACAGGAAGCTTGCGCGCGCGCCCCGAGCGATTCCCTCGACCTTGACCCAGGTCCCGCTGCTGGCGGGCGTCACCCGGAAACCCTGACGCCCCAAATCTTCCGGAGTGGCCGCTCGGACCCAGTTCGAGTAGATCGTCACTCCGACGACGGCCGCCACGGCGACCGACCAGAACACCAGCGACAGCGAGCGATGCGCGGCGCGGATGTCCGTTCGGCCCCGAGCGACCGACGCCAGGCCCGCCAGCAGCAACCCCAGGCCCGCCACCAGCGCGAATCCCCAGGCCGCTCGCATCCGGGGCTCCGGAGCCAGAAAGGCGGGAAGCCGCGAAAACGCGACCCAGAATCCGAGACCCACTACCAGTGCGAGGCCCGCATCCACCGCCAGGAGTGCCGATCCCGAGCGCAGCGCGACGCTCGCCGCGTGGCATGCCGCGAAGACCGCCAGGATGAGCGCGAGCAGGAGCAAAGGCCAGACGCGCGGCAGCTCGGTGTCGATGAACAGATCGCCTATCCGCAGGTGCGCGCCGGCGATGAGTGATGGGATCCAGACGATGCTCGCCGAGACGACAGCCAGGAGACAGCACGCCGCCACTCGGCCGCCCCAGATCGCGAGGCCCGAGACGGGACGGGCGAAGTCAAATCCGACGCGGCGGTTCGCAATCGATGGAGCGAGGATCGAGACGCCGAGTCCCGCCGCGAGTCCGAATGCGAACGCGAAGGAGACGAGCATCGCCGTTCCGCTGCGTGCGTCCACGGCCATGGAGCCGCGGAAACCTCTCAGGAGCGGAATCGCCATGGGTATGGCGCTCGCCGCCGCGGCTGCGGCCAGGACGAGACGGCGCTCGTGGATTTCCCTTCGTGCGATGGCAAGAAAGGCTTTCACGCGATCCTCCCCTTCGATCCGACGGCGCTCGCGCCCTGTTCCTCTCCCGCCACCGCGATGAAGATCTCCTCGAGCGGCAGGGACTCCGCCTCCGCGTCCTCGACGCCGTCGATCGCGCGGAAGCTTTCGAACGCCGCGTCCTCGAAGTTGGAGACGACGGCGTCGATGCCCCAACCTCGGACCTTGACGCGCACGGCCTCGAAGGCGTCGAGCTCGTTGCCGAACGCGGTGCGCGTCTCGGTCATCCGATTGGCGTACCGAATCCGGCGGAAGCGCGCCTTCAGCGTCTCGAGCTCCTCGTCGACGATTAGCCGGCCCTCCTTCAGGATCCCGACGCGTGTGGCGATACCCTCGAAGCCCGAGAGGTCGTGTGTCGTGAGGAAGACCGTCGTGCCGCGGTCGGCGAGCTCGCCGACGATCTCCTCGAAGAGCGCATGGCGCGCGACCACGTCCAGACCCAGTGTCGGATCGTCGAGGACGAGGACGGGGGGGGAGTGCCCTAGCGCCAACGACAACATGACCTCGCCTCTCTGCCCCTTCGAAAGGCGGCCGAAAGGCACGCCGACGGGCACCCCGAATCGCTCGAGTCGCGAAGCCACCGCGACGGAGTCCCAGCGCGGGTAGATCCGCCGCGAAAACTCCGAGAAATCGCGCGCGGTCATCGTCAGAGGCGCGTCCGGCTCCTCCGGCACGACCCCCACGCGCTCCATCGCGCGCCGCCGGGTCGTCCAGGAATCCTCCCCGAAAAGCAGTGCTTGACCCTCCGTCGGCTTCTGCTGGCCGAGAAGACAGCGGATGAGCGAGGACTTGCCCGCGCCGTTGCGGCCGAGCAGCGCGTAGACGGATCCGGGAGCGACGGAGAACGTGACGTCCCGGCAGGCAAAGGCGCGGCCATATCGGACGGTCAGTCCCTCCACGCGGATCGGCGCCGAGTCGTTCATGCCCTGCTCCCTTTCTTTTCCGAGGGGCCGCGCCAGGCCGCGCGGAGAGCCTCGGCCGATTCCTCGGGAGTCGCACCGAGAGCCACGGCGACGCGCGCAAAGCGAAGCGCGGCCTCGCGCAGAGCCTTTGCGCGCTCGGTGCGGCCCATCACGGGAGGATGCTGCGCGACGTAGGTGCCCTCGCCCCGGCGAACGGCCAGGATCCCGGCCTCGGTCAGTCGCTGGTATCCGCGGGCGACGGTTGCGGGATTGATGCGCAGGTCGCTCGCGAGATCGCGCACGGACGGGACCGGCGAACCGGGCTTCCAGGCACCCGAGGAAACCAGCCGTCGGACGCCCTCCTCGATCTGGCTCCAGATCGGGGTCGAGTCGGCGGGGTCGATTCGAAGGCTCACCATATTAGTGTACTAGTACACTAATACAGTAACAACCTCCCTGTCAACCTCCGGGTTGCTCGGCGCCCGCCGTTTCGACCGCGGGCGCCTTGAAGTCGTACCGGCGGAGGAACGGCGCCGCCGCGGCGATCGCGGCCGTGATCACGACGGTCGCTACTCCTCCCGACACGACCGAGACCGTCACCCCGACGACTGTCGAGGCGAAGAGCGAGGCGACAAGGCCGGCCTCGAGCTCGCCCAGCTGCGGGCCGCCCATGAAGAAGATCATGTTGATCGACGTCATGCGCCCGCGCAGGCGGTCGGGGGTGATGAACTGGCGCAGGGTCTGGCGGATCACCGTCGAGACCGCGTCGGCGAGGCCCGTGGCCGCGAGCGCGAAGAGGGTGAGGAGGAAGCTGCGCGAGAGGCCGAAGACGATCGTGGCCGCTCCGTAGATCCCGACGGACCAGAGGAAGATGCGGCCCTGCCGCGCCGGAAGCGGGCGCACGGAGAGGAACAGCGCTCCGGCCAGGGCCCCCACGGCGGGCGCGGCGGCGAGGATTCCGTATCCCTTCGGTCCGACCTTCAGCACCTGGTCGGCGAAGATCGGCAGTAGCGAGGTGGCTCCCGAGAAGAAGGTCGCCAGGAAATCGAGGCCCATCGTCCACACCATCAGCGGAGTCGTGAAGACGAACCGCAGGCCCTCGGCCAGGGCGGCGCCCATGTCCACCTTTCCCTGCGTGTGCTCCGGCGCGCCGGAGGTCCGCATCGTGACGAGCGCATAGATGACGGCGAGAAACGAGGCGGCGTTGACGAGATAGATGAGCGAGAGCCCGGCCGTCGGTGAGGATCCGGGATGGTGCCCGATGAGCAGGCCCCCCAGCGCGGGACCGCCGATCAGGGCCGCCTGGAAGACCGACAGGTTCAGGGACAGCGCGCCGGGAAGATCCGCGCGCGGCACGAGGCGCGGGATCAGGGCCTGTCGGGAGGGGCCGTCGAAGGCGACCGCGGACGAGGAGACCGCGTTCAAGGCGTAGAGCATCCAGAGCTGCTCCCGGCTGCTCGCGGTGACCCCCCAGAGCGCGAGCGCGACCGCGGTCATCGCCATCTGCGTGAAGAGCATGACCCGGCGGCGGTCGTGGCGGTCCGCGACGACGCCGCCCCAGAGCGAGAAGATGACGATCGGGACCACGCGCGTAAGTCCCACGAATCCCAGCGCCAGGGGCGAGCGTGTCAGGAGGTAGACTTGCCAGTTGATCGCGACGACCTGCATCTGGGAGCCGGTGAGCGAGAGCAGCTGCGAGGCGATCAGGCGGCGGTAGTCGCGGTGGGCGAGCGCCCGGTAAGGCGCGGCGGAGTAGGCCGACACGAGGACGGGATTCTAGCGGGTCGCGGGCGTCTCCTCGTCAGTCCGGCCGCGGCGTTCGCTCGCGCCAGTTCGGGCTGGGGCTTCGCTCTCGCCAGTTCGGGCTGGACCTTCGCTCTCGCCAGTTGGGGCTCGGACTGCGTTCTCGCCAGTGCTCCTCGCTCTTCGCGGGACTGCGCGTGGGCGTCAGCGTAGATGCCGGAGGCGTCGGGGAACCGAGGAGCGGGAACGGTGTCCTCGCGAACTGAACCCCCTCGAAGGAGAAGCGGATGGTCGCGTAGGTGCGCACCGCCCGCCCGTTCTTGCGCCCCGGCTCGAAGCGCCACTGGAGCGCCGCCGACACCGCGGCCGCGTCCAGGTCCGCGCGCACTCCCTTCTCGACTGTGACCTGCTCGGCCGATCCCGTCTCCGATACGAGCGCCCTCAGGATCACCTCCCCGCGCACGCGCTCCTTCAGCGCCCGCTCGGGATAGACCGGCAGGATCCGCTCGATGGGACGCGGCGGCGCGTCCACGGACTTCGGGGCGACGAAGGGAGCCGGCGCGGTCAGCGACGGGCGCGGAGTCGCGGTCTCCGTGGCGGTCGAGGTCGATGTCGGAGTCGCGGTCGAAGTTGGAGTCGGCGTCGCGGTCGCAGTCGAGGTCGAGGTTGTGGTCGGGGTCGAACTCGAGGTGGCCGTCGGCGGCCGCAGGGTCGCGGTTCGCGACGCCGTCAAAGTCGGGGTGCGGGTAACGGTCTGGGTCGGAGTCTGCGTAGCGCTCGAAGTGGGAGAGGGCCGCGGCGTCGGGGTCTTCGTCGGCGGCGACGTGAGCGTGCGCGTGGCTGTCGCGGTGGGTGTTGCGGTTGCCGTTGCCGTGCGAGAGGCGGTGGCCGTGGAGGTCGCGACAGGCCTCGGAGTGGAGATCCACGTCGCGGTCGGCGTCAGCGTCGCCGTCCGGGTTGAAGTCGCGGCCTTTGTCGGAGTCGCCGTCGGCGTGACAGTCGAAGTCGGAGTCGCCGTCGCGAGAGGTCGAGCGGTTTCGGTTGCCGTGGCGGTCGCCGTCGGGTTCGGCGTCCCCGTCGCGGTTGCCGTGGCCGGGATCGTGGTCGGAGTGTTCGTCGATGGGAGTGCCGGCGCATGGTTCGTCGGGGGAGAGGGCGACGGAATCCGCGACGGCAATCCTTCGGAGGGCGTCGGAGTTTCCGTCGGCTCCGGCGGAGCGGTCGGTGTCTGAGTCGCGGGAGGCGGCGACGGCCGCGGCCGGGTCGGGATCATGGGAATCAGGCCGAGCTCCGCGGCGAGCGGAGGGATCGCGAGCAGGCGATCCCGGGGGATGTGTTTCATGAGAAGGGAATGGAAGCGCGAGCGCACGTCCGACTCGAGAGACGTCCCCGCGTACTCGGGGAAGCGAGCCTCCACCAGGAGGAATCGCTCGAGCGTGGCGTCGCGGACGTCCGCCGTTCCGGCCGCGTCCTCCGCGAGCGCGAGGCGGGCCAGGACCTCGAGGTGACGGGCCGGCGCCTGGAGGGACAGGAATCGGGCGACACGAAAGTCCCGCGCGGCCAGGGAATAGTCGCCGGAGCCGTAGGCGGCCATTCCCGCCTGCCGGAACTTCAGCTCGAGCTCTTCCTGCCCCCTCGCGGCGTCGCAGACAAGGCAGCTCATGAGGACCGCCAGCTCGATGGCCGCGGGCCGGCGTCGCCCCACGCGGCGCGCGAATCTCTCCATCCAACGCTGCTTCGGCATCTTGTCGGTCGGCGGCTTACAGAGCAATTCGCGGACCAACCCGGGCCGGTCCGGGCGCGATTGCCTCAGCTCAAGCGGTCTTGGCGGTCGCCTTGGTCGCCTTGCGCGCGTTGTGCTCGTTCCACCACCGCCTCGCCTCGTTCTCGTCCCAGGCGGGCACGCCCTCGGATGCCTGGAGGGCTTCGCGCAGCGCGTTCGCGCTCTCGGGACGCTCCGCCGGGTCCTTGGCGAGGCACGCCAGGATCAGGCTCTCGAGCTGCGGGGGCACCGCCCGCCCGAGCCGCTCCGACGGCGATTGCGGCTGCGTCTGGAGATGGTGGTGGATGGTCTCGAGCGGCCCGCGACCCGAAAACACGGGAGTTCCCGTCAGGAGGAAGTACCCGACCGCCCCGACGGCGTAGAGATCGCTGCGGGGATCCGCGCTTCCGGGATCGCGAATCGTCTCGGGGGCCATGTACTCGGGCGTGCCGCGGAGGACGTCCTCGGCCGTCAGGCGCGGGTCGGAGGCGCTCGAGAGGTCCTTCACGAGCCCGAAGTCCACGACCTTGGCGATGTCCGGAAATCCTCCGCGCTCGCAGAGCAGGATGTTGGCCGGTTTCACGTCGCGGTGGATCAGGCCGATCCCGTGCGCCTCGCCGAGCGCCTCGCAGATCTGCTCCAGGATTCGGACGGCGCGGCCCGGAGGCAGCGGCCCCGTCTCGCGCACCAGTCCGTCGAGGTCGATTCCGTCGAGGTACTCCATGACGTAGTAGAAGACGCCGTCGGGCGTGCGGCCGTAGTCGTAGACCGAGACGGTGTGCGGGCTCGTCAGGCGGGCGGTCAGCTGGACCTCGCGCTCGAAGCGCTTGAGGCCCTCCTCTCCGGCGCGCCCCGGCGGCAGGAGCTTGATGGCGGTCGGCCGCCGTAGCATCTCGTGCTCCGCGCGATAGACGACTCCCATCCCACCCTCTCCCAGCTTCTCGCCGAGCGTGTACTGCCCCAGCCGGCGCGCCCTCGCGACACTCTTGCGCAGCCGGAAGGTCACGTACGAAACCAGTGTCGAGAGGATCACCGCGAGCAGCCCCCAGAGCGCCGCGTAGGCGACCGCCGATCCGCGCGAGCTCTCTCGCGGGCCGGCCGAGGAGTAGAGGGAAAACGCCACGAACGGGATCGGAATCGAGGAGAGCGCGGAGATCCACGCCGTCCGCCGCGGCTCGCTCGGCACGATCGCCGCGCGATAGAGCAGAACCGAATTGGCGATGAGCAGGATCAGCATCTCCGGACGCCATGCGAGCGGCATCGCGGCGCCCATGCAGGCGTAGAGCGCCAGCGCCGCGATCGTTCCGCCGGCGTCCAGCAGGCGCAGCGACGGCTCCGAGAGGCCGGGTTGCCGGGCGCCGATCCACGTGACGAGCAGCACGGCGACGGCCGCCAGGTGGAACAGGATCTGGGGCTGCGACAGGGAGGGAGGCGAGCCCGCGAGCGCGGGCCAGAGCGCCGCGATCGCGAAGCCGGCCACGAAGAAGCCGATCGAGGCGAGAAAAGTGGCGCGGGCGTACATCGCCAGGCGTTCGCTCAGGAAGTCGCGGTCTCCGCCGGAGTCCGCCGGGCAGACCGCCGCATCCGAGTCCGCAGCGCCGCGGGCCTGGAGCCGGGCCAGCTTCTCGCATCGCAGCGGTTTTCTCGCCGAAACCTCTCGAACCGACATGGAACCTCTCCTTCTGATCCGGGGCTTCCGGGGGCGTCCCGAACGGCCCCAGTGGCCAAAATTACGTCGAGACGTGGTCGAGAGCTTCTCGAGGGCCTCCAATTTCGACGATCCATCGAACCCAAGGGTCGTTATATGCGTATGTGATATGGAACTGACCGGTCATTATCGAAATCCGACATGCCCAGAGCCCGAACCGCCACCAAGGAAACCGCCATCCTCGAAGCCGCGTCGCGCGTCTTCGCGCAACGCCCGTTCCACGAGGTCCTCGTCGACGACATCGCCGCCGACGCCGGCATCGGCAAGGGCACCATCTACCGCTATTTCGAGACCAAGGACGATCTGTATCTCGCTACGGCCCTGTACGGGCTCGACTTCCTCGCCGCAGCCCTCGAGAGGGCGCGCTCCCCGGAGGACTCCGCCATCCGGCGCCTCGAGCGGATCGTCACGGAGATCCTGAGCTTCTTCTGGGAGCGGCGGTATCTCGTCACGGTGCTGACGCGGTTCGAGCGCAGCGGCCGCGAGGCCGACCTGATGAAGCGCCGCGAGTCGATCGTGCGGATGGTCCAGGAGACGATTCTCTTCGGAATCGAGCGCCGCGAGCTGCGCGGGATCAACGCCCGGATCGGCGCGGAGCTCTTCCTGGGGATGACGCGTTCCGCCAACCTCTTCCGCCGCGAGGAGGACACCCTGGAGGAGCTCGTCGCGCACATCCTCGGCATCTTCCGGGAAGGCGTGGGGCATCCATGAGACGCGCGGCCATCGGCCTCGCCGTCGTTCTGTGCGCGGGTTGCGAGACGATCCCGGAGAGGTCCATTCGGAATTCCGTCGGCCCGGCGCCCAACGTGCCGTGGAATCCGCCCGCGTCGGCGCGGTTGCCGGTGGGCCCGGCGGCCCCGGCTCCCCCGGAGATCCCCGCGGAGTACCTGAAGCCCGGCACGACGCTCTCGCTCGGACAGCTCGTCGACGTGGCCCTGCGCAACAACCCGTCCACTCGCGAGGCCTGGCATACCGCCCGGGCGGCGGCGGCGGAGGTGGGCTCGAAGCGCTCCCTCTATTTCCCCTACATCGAGGTGGACGGTTCGATCCTCCGACAGAAGCAGGCGGCGGTCGGAGGGCAGTTCAAGTTCCTCCAGACGACTTACGGGCCCTCGGTCGCCGCGTCGTGGCTCCTCTTCAACTTCGGCGGCCGCGAGGCGGACGTGCAGGAAGCCACGCGCGCCCTCTACGCGTCCGGATGGGCGTACAACGCGGCCATCCAGAGCGTCGTGCTCCGGGTCGCGGAGGCGTACTACCAGTACCTGAACGCGAAGGCGCAGGTCCTCGCGAGGCAGGCGAACCTGGAGGAAGCCCGGAAAAACTTCGAGGCCGCGAGGGAACGCCATCGCGCCGGCATCGCCACGATCGCCGATGAGCTACAGGCGCAGACCGTCGTCTCGCAGGTGCAGCTGAACCTCCAGGAAGCGCAGGGCCAGGTGCAGATCATCCGCGGAGCGCTCGCGACCGCCGTCGGCGTTTCCGCGAACGTGCCCGTGGACGTCGGCGACCTGCCGGAGCAGCTGCCCCTCGACGAAGTGCAGGCGTCCGTCGACGACCTGATCGCGAAGGCGCGGGCCGAGAGGCCGGACCTCGCCTCCGAGCGATTCCGCGCGCTCGCCGCCGAGAGCCACATCCGCGCCGCCGCGATCGACGGCCTGCCGTCTCTCAAACTGGATGCCAGCGGAAACCGCACCTTCTACTGGCGGCCCGGGGTCGCGGATCCGTTCTCGACCAACTATGCCGGCGTGATCACCCTGCGGGTCCCGATCTTCCGGGGCTTCGACACCGTGTATCAGGTCCGCAAGGCGCGCGAGGAGGCCGACGCCGCGCATGCGACCGCCGAGAGGATCGAGGACGAGATCGTCCTGGATGTCTGGTCGAGCTACTACGGCCTGCAGACGTCCACGCAGCGCGTGCGCACGACGCGCGACCTGCTCGCGAGCGCCGCCCAGTCGGCCGAGGTCGCGCAGGGTCGGTACAAGGCGGGCGTCGGATCGATCCTCGATCTCTTGACCGCGCAGTCCGCGCTGGCCGACGCCCGCTCCCAGGAAGCCCAGGCGCGATCCCTGTGGTTCCTGTCCGTCGCGCAGCTGGCCCATGCAACCGGCGTGCTGCAGCCCGGGTCGCCGGAGATTCGCGCGCTGCCCTCCGGCGTGACGTCGGACGCGGCGCCCGCCCCGGGCGCACCGCCCGCGAAAGGAAACCCATGAACAGGGCCTTGATCCCCATCCTGGCGGCCGGCCTCCTCGCCGCGGTGTCCTGCGCCCGGCCGCAACCGGTACCCGCGCCCGAGTCCGTTCCGGTCCGCGTCGGCAAGGTCATTCAGAAAGCTGTCTCCGCGCAGATCAAGAACGTGGGCACGGTCCTGCCGTATACCTCGGTCGCGGTTCGGGCACTCGTGGGCGGGCAGATCCTCCAGGTCCATTTCCGCGAGGGCCAGGACGTGCGCACCGGCGACCTCCTCTTCTCGATCGATCCCCGGCCCTACCAGGCCGCGCTGGCGCAGGCCGAGGCGATGCTCGCCCGCGACAAGGCGCAGTGGGCCAACACCCAGGCGGACCTGAGCCGCTACGGGGATCTTGTAAAGAAGGACTACGTGACGCGGCAGCAGTACGAGAGCATCCAGGCGAACGTCGAGGCGACCGGCGCGACGGTCCGCGCGGACCAGGCGGCCGTCGATCGGGCCCGCCTCGACCTCGGGTACTGCTCGATCCGATCCCCGATCGAGGGTCGAACGGGCAGCGTGATGGTGCAGCTCGGCAACCTGGTCAAGCCGAGCGATGTCACGCTCGTGACGATCAACCAGGTCGCGCCCATCTACGTCTCCGTCGCCGTTCCGGAGCGCGACCTCGCGGAGATTCGGCGGCGACAGGCCGAGGGGCAGCTGGTGGTGACCGCGGAGGACCCCGGAAGCGGGAAGAGCGTCGCCCGCGGAGAGATGACCTTCATCGACAACGCGGTGGACCGCGCGACCGGGACCATCGCGGTGAAGGCGACGTTCGCCAACGCGGACCACGCCCTGTGGCCCGGCGAGTTCGTCAACGCGGTGCTGACGCTTTCGACGGACCCCCGGGCGGTCGTCGCGCCCGTCGGCGCGGTCCAGAACGGCCAACAGGGAACCTACGCCTACGTCGTGAAGGCCGATCAGACCGTGGAATCGCGGCCGGTGAAAGTGGGCCGCAGCGCGCCGGACGGGACGGTCATCGAGCAGGGTCTCTCGCCCGGCGAGACGGTCGTCACGGACGGGCAGCTGCGCCTGTCTCCCGGAGCGAAGATCGAGGTTGTGACGGGCGAGGCGGCGGCGGAGGTCAAAAAGTCGTGAACATCTCCGAGCTGTTCATCCGCCGTCCCGTCATGACCGCCCTCCTCATGGCCGGCCTCCTGATCTTCGGCGTCATGGCCTATCGCCTCCTGCCCGTTTCGGACCTTCCCAACGTGGACTTTCCGACGATCCAGGTCTCGGCGGCGCTGCCGGGCGCCTCGCCCGAGACGATGGCCTCCTCGGTCGCGACTCCCCTCGAGCGGCAGTTCTCGACGATCGCGGGGCTGGACAACATGAGCTCGACGAGCACGCAGGGCTCGACGCAGATCACTCTGCAGTTCAACCTCTCGCGCAACCTCGACGGCGCGGCGCTCGACGTCCAGTCCGCGATCTCGGCGGCCGCGCGCCAGCTTCCGCCGAACATGCCCGCGCCGCCCTCCTACGGAAAGGTCAACCCGGCCGACCAGCCCGTGCTCTACCTGACGCTGACCTCGAAGGTCCTTCCGCTCTCCCAGCTCGACGAGTACGGCGAGGTCATGATGGCGCAGCGGATCTCGACCGTGTCGGGCGTGGCGCAGGTCCAGGTGTTCGGCCCGCAGAAGTTCGCCGTGCGCGTTCAGCTCGACCCGCGCCAGCTCGCCAGCCGCGGCATCGGGATCGACGAGGTCGCCGACGCGGTCCGCAACGCCAACGTCAACCTGCCGACGGGGATCCTCTACGGCCCGCTGACGTCCTTCACGGTGCAGGCGAACGGCCAGATCCTGGACGCGGCCGGCTACCGGACCGTCATCGTCGCCTATCGCAATGGCTCGCCGGTGCGGGTCGCGGACGTCGGCAACGTCATCAACGGCGTCGAGAACGACAAGGCCGCGGCCTGGTACAACGACGAGCGTTCGATCTCGCTCGCGATCTTCAAGCAGCCCGGAACGAACACCGTCGCCGTGGCGGAGGCCGTGCGCCGGCTCCTGCCGACGTTCCAGAAGCAGCTCCCGGCCGCGGCCTCGCTGCACATCCTGTACGACCGGTCGGCCTCCATCCGGGACTCGGTGAGCGACGTCCGCTTCACGCTTCTCCTGACCCTGGGCCTGGTCGTGCTCGTGATCTTCCTCTTCCTTCGAAAGATCTCGGCGACCGTGATCCCGAGCCTCGCCCTGCCGTTCTCGATCGTCGGCACGTTCGCGGTCATGTACGTCCTGGGCTACAGCGTCGACAACCTGTCGCTGATGGCGCTGACTCTGTCCGTCGGGTTCGTCGTGGATGACGCGATCGTCATGCTGGAGAACATCGTTCGGCACATCGAGCGTGGCGAGCCCGTCTTCGAGGCGGCGCTCAACGGCTCGAAGGAGATCGGCTTCACGATCCTCTCGATGACGATCTCGCTCGCGGCGGTCTTCATCCCGATCATGTTCATGGGCGGCATCATCGGCCGCCTCTTCCGCGAGTTCGCGGTGGTCATCGGCGTCGCGATCCTGGTGTCGGGGTTCGTGTCGCTCTCGTTGACGCCCATGCTCTGCAGCCGCTACCTGAAGGCGGAAGGGGAGAAGAAGCACGGCGCGCTCTACCGCTGGAGCGAGAAGGGCTTCAACGTCATGCTGGGCCTCTACGTGCGCACGCTCGGTCCCGCGCTGCGCCATCCGGGAAAGGTCCTCGCGATGTCGGGCCTCGTGCTCCTCGCGACGGGCTGGCTCTTCGTGAAGATCCCGAAGGGGTTCCTGCCGACGGAAGACCAGGGGCTGGTGTTCGGCTCGACGGAGGGAGCGCAGGGCATCGGGTTCCCCGCGATGAAGGAGAAGCAGCAGCAGGTCGCCGCCGTCATCCGGGCGCATCCGGCCGTGGCGAACCTGCTCTCGAGTTGCGGGCCCCGCGGCAACGTCGCGGTCGGCAACTCCGGCATCGTGCTCGCGCAGCTGAAGCCCCGGAAGGAGCGCTCGGAGACCGCCGATGAGATCATCCAGGACCTCCGGCCGAAGCTCGCGAAGATCCCCGGCATCCGGGTGTTCCTGCAGGTGCCGCCGCCGATCCGCCTGGGCGGGAGCCTGACGAAGAGCCAGTATCAGCTGACGCTGCAGGACTCGGACACCGCGGAGCTCTACAGGTACGCGCCGCTCCTCGAGCAGAAGGTGCGCGCGCTGCCGCTGGTCCAGGACGTCACGACCGACATGCAACTGTCGAATCCCCAGTTGAACATCTCGATCGACCGCGACCGAGCCGCCTCGCTCGGCATCTCGACCCAGAAGATCGAGGACGCTCTCTACACGGCCTACGGGACGCGTCAGATCTCGACGATCTACGCCCCCAACAACGAGTACCAGGTCATCGCCGAGCTCGCCCCGGAATACCAGGCGACCCCGGGTGCCATCGCCATGCTCTACGTCCGCTCCTCTGCGGGCGATCTCGTCCCGCTCTCCTCTCTCGGCTCGGTGACGCAGGGCACGGGACCCCTGACCGTCGCCCACCAGGGCCAGCTGCCGGCCGTGTCCCTCTCATTCAACCTCAGGCCGGGAGTCGCGCTCGGCGACGCCGTCGCGGCCGTCAACCGTCTCGCCCGCCAGACGCTGCCCGCGACGGTCCAGACGAACTTCCAGGGGACCGCGCAGGCGTTCCAGAGCTCCGTGCAGGGGCTCGGCATCCTGCTGCTCGTCGCGATCGTCGTGATCTACATGGTGCTCGGGATCCTCTACGAGAGCTTCATCCACCCGATCACGATCCTGACCGCGCTGCCGTTCGCGGGTTTCGGCGCACTCGTCACGCTGATGCTCTTCCGGACCGAGCTGTCGATCTACGCCTTCGTCGGCATCATCATGCTCGTCGGCCTCGTCAAGAAGAACGGCATCATGATGGTCGACTTCGCGATCGAGGCGCAGCGCAACGAAGGCGCGACCGCCGACAAAGCGATCTACGAAGCCTGTCTCGTCCGCTTCCGGCCGATCATGATGACGACGATGGCGGCGCTCATGGGAACGCTGCCGATCGCGATGGGGTTTGGCGCGGGCGCCGAGTCGCGCCGCCCGCTCGGCCTCGCCGTCGTGGGTGGGCTCCTCTTCTCGCAGACCGTGACGCTCTACGTGACGCCGGTCTTCTACATCTGGATGGACCAGTTCCAGCAGAGACTCAACCGCCGCAAGGGGAGAGGCGAGAAGCGGGAGTCGCGCCCCGGGCCCGGCCCGGTCGCGGCGGAAGAGCCCGTCCCGGCGACCGCTTCGCTGCGGCTGCGCGACGTCTGAAGGGGGGCTTCCGCCGAACCCGCCGGCGTCCCGGGCCTAGCCTCGGGGCGCCCGGGCGGGGACCTGGAACGAGGGCCGGCCGAGCAGGAATCCCTGGCCGAACGCGATGTCCAGATCGACGAGCGTCTTTCGCTCGGCCTCGACCTCGATGCCCTCCGCGATCACGGCGGCGCCAATGCGATTTCCGATCGAGGCGAGGCTGCTGATGATCTCGCGCTTGATCGGGTCGTTGTGGATGTTGCGCACGAGGGTATCCGCGACCTTGATGTAATCGGGCTTCAGGTGGAGGATCGACTCGAGCCCGGAGTAACCGGAGCCCGCATCGTCGATTGCGATCTTCAGGTTCGACTTGCGCACGAGCTGCAGGACGTCCTGGAACGAGTCGTAGTCCTGGACCATCTCCTTCTCGGAGATCTCGATCACGACGTCGCCATGGCTCCGGTTGATCCCGGCGAGGTTGCGCTCGTCCAGGAAGATGGGGTGCCTCAGCAGCATCGCGGACGCGTTGACGAAGAGCGTCCTCTCGCCGACGGCGCGGGGCAGGTTCGCGAAGATCGTCTCGAGGCAGAGCGTCTCGAGCTCCACCCCCATCTCGTTCTCCTGCGCCACCGCGAAGAGCACGGTCGGAGGCTCGAGGTTCGTGCCCTGGGGCCCGCGGATCAGCGCCTCGTAGCCCATGATGCTGCCGTCCGGAAGGTGCCGGACCGGCTGGAATGCCGGCCGCAGCTGCCTCTTCCCGATGACATTCTTCAGTCCGGCGAACAGCTCGAGCTTCTCGTGCGTCTGCCGCTGGGCGACGATCTTGACCGCCTCCTGGAGCGTCCGGATGACGTGGCGCGACGGACGCACGCGCGCGTTGTCCACCGCGGTGAGGCTGGAGCTCAGGACCGTGATGTAGTCGGCCGTCTGGCCCTCGAAGGCCTGGCGCAGGCGTCTCCCGACGCTCGCGCGCAGGCGCGCCGACTCCTCCTCGAGGGTGCTCGAGAGCCGGTTGCGGCCCGCGGGCGGCAGCGCGTAAAGGATGAAGAACCCATCGGCCCCCGAGAATCGAATCGAGTGGACGTGGGGCGACAGGCGGGAACCGCGCACGTCGTCCTGAAGGACCTCCGCGACCGCCGCCAGGATGCGGTCGTAGTACTCCCAGCCGAACAGCTCCTCGAAACCGAAGAACTTTCCGATCTGGAGATAGATCACGCCCAGATGCTCGATCCGCTCGTCGATGCGCTCGGGCGTCTCGAACGGATGAATCGGCAGGCCCGTCACGCCGTCGTAGAAAATTCGCTGGCGGCGAAGCTCCTCGATCGCCGCGTCGCTGCTCGCGTCGGGCGCGAACGCGTCCGCGAGGATCTCCGGTTCGGCGCCGCGTCTCACCCTCATCCTTCCTCCTGACTCAAGCTTCATGCAACAGCGCTCGAACCTTGTCGCGCAACTCCTGGGCCCCGAAGGGCTTGGCCAGGTAGTCGGATCCGCCCAGCTGCATCGCGGTGATGCGATCCTTGACCTCGTCGCGCCCGGTCAGGAACAGGACGGGAATCTCTCGAGTCGCGGACTGCCGGCGCATGATCGCGCAGAACTCCCAACCGGTCATCCCCGGCATGTTCACGTCCAGGATGACGAGATCGGGAGTCTCGCGGATGGTCTCGACGAGCGCCGTCTTCGAATCGGCCGGGCAGTCGACCGCGAAGCCTTCCGGCGCGAGCAGCTCGCGCACGGCCGTCGAGATGGTGCGGTCATCGTCCACGACGACGATGCGTTTCACCGGGGCGCCCTCCGCGAGGGCAGCATGATCGTGACCTCGGAGCCGTAGCCCGCTTCACTCGAGAGGCTGATCTTGCCCCCGTTGGCTTCCAGGATTTCCTTCGTGACGGCCAGCCCCAGTCCCTTCCCGCGCAGTCCCGAAGCCAGCGCGCTGGCGCCCCGGAACGCGTAGTCGAACGCGCGCGTTCTTTCCTCGGGGCTCATGCCCATTCCGGTGTCCTTTACGACGACGAACGCCTGAGAGCCCGCGCCGCCCGCGCGGATGCGCACTTCGCCGCCCTCGGGAGTGTACTTGATCGCGTTGTCGAGAACGTTGCGGAACGCGCGCTGGAGCGCGACCGGATCCGCCGCGACGGGAAGCTGGGGCCGCTCGGCGATGAACTCGATGCGAATGCGGCCGCCGTGCGCGAGACGATATGCCGTCGCGAGCGATCCGAGGATCTCCACGAGATCGGCGTTCTGCGGCGGGGGAGCCGGCGGCTCGACTTCGGCCGCGGGCGTGCCGACGAGGCGTTCCGCGAGCTCGATCTCACGCGCGAGATTCGAGAGGTATTCCGGATTGGGGAGCTCGCCGCGTCTCGCCGCCTCCTGGATGAGGTCCGTGTAGACGCGGATGACGGAGAGCGGCGACCGCAGGTCGTGAAGGAGCTCCGCCTCGGGGTCGCGTTCGACCGCCGCCGGGGCGACGGCGGGGCGCAGCGACGGCGCGTCGGCGGCCGACGGGAGGGTCAGGAGCATCGGGGAGGCGCCGCTCCGCGCCGGCGCCGCGCCCGCGACCTCCAGCGCGATCAAGAGCGCGGGCGCCGCCAGCGCGACGCCGACCAGGGGAAACAGGTGCGCGCCGCTCGAGGTCGGGAGGTGGCCCAGGGTCACGAGGGCGGCGACGCCGAGTACCGACCCGACCGCGAAGAATCGTGCGGCGGCCTTTCCCTCGCAGTGCCACGACAGAGCGGCCCCGGCGGGGAGAAGCAGCGCGAAGGGAGAGAGCGCTCCGCCCGTCAGCGACATCGCGCAGAACAGCAGGCCGAGATCGACGAGGATCGCCAGGGGAGCCGCGAAGGGACCGAGAGACTCCCGGATTCCCGGGCGAGTCAGGGCGAAGAGGGAGACGAGAGCGCCGCCCATCGCGAGCGCGAGCATCCGCGGGTCTCCCAGGCCGAGAACGATGGCGAAGAGAGCAAAAAGCGTGAAGAGACCGGATGCGGCGGCGCGGTGGGCGGCGAAGGCCGCTTCTTTCAAACGCGCGCCACCGGGCGGCCCTGGCGGCGCCCCCGACGCGGGACCCATCCTCGCCCTCTCCGATCAGACATAGGTGCATCCCACGCGCACCCCGCCTCCCGGGAGCGGCGCGTAGTGCAACGGGCGCAGCCGGATGGCGTGCCGCTCCGGATCGTGCTTCTGGAGGATCTCCGCCTTCCAGCGTTTGGGCCAGCGCTCGCGCTTCCGAGAACGGAAGGCGATCCCTCCGAAGCTCACGTCCAGGACGGGCGCCGTCAACGGCCGGCTTTCGCCCGACAGCTCCATGCGCAGGCACATGTCGTCGGGCGCGAATCGCGGATGCATCCGGTGCGCGGCGGCGGTGAAGGTCGATTGGGATCGGCACTGGTACAGCCGCAGGTCCGCGATCTTCAGCAGAAAGTCCGGGCTCTTGCCGTCGTGCGGGTAGGAGGCGACCCCGTAGTGGAGGTCCATGTCCGGGCCTCGGCGGGAGGAGGACAGCGGGATGGCCGCGATGCGGCTCCGGACGCGTTCCGCGACGGCGAGCGCCGAGATCATGTCCGTGCCCGAAAGCACGAGCACGAATTCGTCTCCCCCCCAGCGCCCACCCGCGTCGATCGCCCGAAGCGATTCGCGGATGACTCTCGCCGTCCGCACGAGCACGCTGTCTCCCACGGGATGCCCGAGACGATCGTTGATCGCCTTGAACCCCTTCAAGTCCATCATGACGGTCGAGACGATCCCCTCGGAGCGCTCGGCGCGCGAGATCTCGCGCGAGAGGTGCTCCGTCAGGAAGCGGCGGTTGTACAGGCCCGTCAGCGGGTCGGTGATCGCGTTGACGCGCAGCACGTCGAGATCGGACTCCGACATTAACCGGGGTTCCTTCAAGAGGCCCTCCTGACTGTGAAGGAGGTGGAGCAGAACCGTCTGGAGCCCCAGCGGCGAGCCCAGCCGCTCCCGCAGTCCCGGAAGGGCCCGCTCGATGTCGGCCCACCGCTGCGCGGCGTCTTCGGCCTCGAAAGGCAGTCCCGTCCAGTCCGTCAGGAGCTGGCGAAGTACATCCGCGCGGTCCCCGTTGTGGGCGATCGCGCCGAGAGCCTTGTCGAATCGCGCGATGGAAAAATCGCGCTGACGACCCAGGCGCGCGAGGCGGCCGATGCGGGCGGCTTGATCCGGAGCCTCGTTTCGCATCTTTCTTCCGCCGTCGACGGCGGACCCGGCGCTCGCCATCAGACCCGCGAGCGGCGCTTCCCGCGAGCACTCGCCGGCGCATCCGGCCGCTCCGTATCGCGGGAAAGGCGCGCGACGGCGCCGGCGGCATCCGCCACCGCCTCGCCCAGCGAACAGACGAGGACGAGCTGCCCGTCCCGGAGCAGGTCCACGACCTCGCGGTCCGATCGGGCCCAGAGAACGGTGTTCCCCACGACCATCAGCCGCGCTCCCCCCAGATCCGCGGAGGGGTCCAGCCGCTCGAGCGCTTCGGCGCATCGGCGGATGCGGGCGAGCCCGAGCCCGTGCGAACGCAGTCTCGCGGCGACGCGCAGCCTCACCACGTCCGCGAACGAATACCTCCGGTTCGAGCCGTAGCCGGAGGCCTGCTGGAGAGAGGGTCGCAGGAATCCCAGGCGATCCCAGTGATCCAGCTGCCGGGGCGAGAGGCTCGTCAGCCGGGCTGCTTCGGCCGTCGAAAAGCTGCGAGCAACCACATGGCTGAATTTCATAGATGTAATTCGGTATTCTAGCACAGATCGGGGGCCGGAACTCCTCTGGAATGAGTCCGATATCCCTAGAATAGGAGCCCGAAGGAGGGCTCTCCGATGCTCGCAAGCCTGCTTTGGATGCTCCAGGTCGCGTCCGGCCCGACGCCGGTTCCGAACGCCTACCTCTATCGGGCGACACTGCTCCAGGCCGCGCCGGGAAAGCTTCTGGAAATCCTGGAGATTTCGCGGTCCGGTTGGCCCGCCGTCACGGAGGGGGGCGACGAGGTCCCGCTCGTGATGCGTCACAGCCAGGGCGACCGCTGGGACCTCCTGCTGCTCTATCCGATGGAGAGCTTTGCGGCCTTCTACTCGGCCGACCGCGTCGAGCGGCGCGTCCGTGCGCGCGGGGCGTCCCGGGCCCAACTCGAGAAGCTCGGCGACGATGTGGCGTGGCAGGAGGACGTTCTCGTATTCGGGCCGCCGCTCGCGCGCGTCCGCGAGCTCGGCAAGGCCGGCTTCTTCCACGTCGAGATGTTCGAGTCGCTCCCCGGCCGACAACGCGATCTCTACCGTCAGCGGGAGATGGAGAACGCGTACTCGGCCACCCTGGGCCTTCCCGAGAACCTCATCTTCGTGCGCGACTCGGGCGCGCACTGGGACCTCTTCACGATCGGCGGCTATCGGGACATCAAGCACTACGCCGAGGGCGCGGATGTCCCGGCCGCCCGCCAGGACTCGGCCGCGAAGGCCGCGGGATTCGAGGGCGCGAGCCGGATCGGAACGTACCTACGGACGCTGATCGCGCTGCATCACGACACGCTGGCGGTCGCGGTCAAGTAACGGGGACTAAGGTTTGCCGTCGACTGCGGCGAGAATCCTCGCGAGCGCAACGCGCGGGTCGAGCTCGGGCTTGTCATAGATGTTCCAGCCGGTGAAGACCGCGATCAGGTCGCGGCCGGGCGCGACTAGAAGGAGTTGCCCTCCGTAGCCCCAAGCGACAAAGGTGCCGTCTGAGGATCCGGGAGCCGTGACCGGCACCCACCACTGGTAGCCGTAGCCGAAGCCCTTCTCGCTGCTTTCGATAGCAGACTGCGTCGACGCCTTCACCCAACCCTCGGGCAGGATGCGCTTTCCGTCCCAAACGCCGTCCTGCATGTAGAGGTAGCCGATCTTCGCGAGGTCGCGCGATTCCAGGTACAGCCCGCCCTCCGTGTCGGCGAGGCCCGTCGGCGTGCGCTTCCAGTAGAACGGAATGCCGAGCGGCGCGAAGAGATGCACCTTCGCGTAGTCGTCGGCCGGCATCCCGGTCGCCTTTCGGATCACGTAGGACAGGAGCTCGGTCGCGCCGCTGTTGTAGACGAAGACTGTGCCGGGCTCCTCCGCCATCGGCTGCTCGAGGACGTACCGGACCCAGTCTTCCTTGCCCTCCATGGCGGCGCAGTTGTTGGCCGGGTCGGTGTAGGCCGCCGACTCCTCGTCCCACCGGATGCCCGTCCGCATCGTCAGCACGTCAAGCAGCGTCATCTTGTCGCGGCGCGGATCCGCGCCGATCGGGTAAGCGGAGAAGTACGGCATCACCCTCGCGTCGACGCCGGGGATTTCGCCGCTGCGGATCGCGATCCCGATCAGGGCGGACGTGACGCTCTTCGAGATCGATTGCATCGTGTGCAGGCGCGTGCGCCGGTAGTACGGGTGCCAGCCGGGATCGTAGTAGTTGTAGACGCCGGGCGCGCCCTTGCCGGCGAAGAGGCGGTC